>JAIRVH010000063.1 GCA_031253985.1 Sphingobacterium sp. | reverse complement strand
AGACTGGCTACTATTAACAAATATATTATTTCATTTGGGATAAATGAAAGTGCAAACGTTTGCTTAATTTTATTAAATTTCATGCAAACGTTTGATTGAAATAAAAATTATCATTTATTAATTCAATTTGTGATATTGCAAGCACATTGATGATTTAAAAAACATAGTTTAATGTCTGATTTTAACCAATTAGTAGTAGAGAGCGCAGCAAAACAATTTACATTAGAAGGAGATATCATTTCAGTGCAACCATTTGGTTCTGGTCATATCAATGATACTTATCGTGTAGTTACTACCATAAATAGCGGTATATCGCATTTATTACAACGTATTAATCACCATGTTTTTCCTAACGTGGATGGGTTGATGCATAACATCGAGATTGTCACCAAGCATCTTAATAAGAAAGTTAAAGTCGCTGAAGGAAAGCGAATCAGCGATCATGTGTTGACAATTGTTCCTACTAAAGAAGGGAAATTATATATAAAGGATACTCAGGGTAATTACTGGCGCATGTTTATCCTCATAGAGGATACCAAAAGCTATGATATTGTGGAAACCGAAGTGCAAGCCGCTGAAGGTGGTCGTGCTTTTGGCCTGTTTCAAAAGCAACTATCGGATTTAGATGCGACATTGATCGTAGAAGTAATTCCCAACTTCCATAATATAGAGTTTCGACTTGAAAATCTTCGTAAGGCAATTGCTAAAGATGTCTGTCACCGCGTAGAATCTGTAAAGGATAAATTAGATTTTATCTTTACTCGTGAAGATCGTATGAAAACCATACTTGCTTTGGGAAATAAAGGTGAGCTCCCTTTACGTATAACGCATAATGACACAAAGTTCAATAATGTGCTCCTGGATCGTCACGATAAGATGCAATGTGTAATCGACTTAGATACAGTGATGCCCGGGTATGTGGCGTACGATTTTGGGGATGCTATCCGGACGATTATTAACCCTGTTGCTGAAGATGAGAAGGATGTTTCAAAAATTATCTTAAATCTCGCTTTATATAAGGCATATGCGGAAGGTTATTTGGAAGAAGCTAATGACTTTTTGACAACTTTAGAAAAAGAAACATTAGTAGATGGTGCTTTCTTATTGCCATATATGCAAGGTGTACGTTTCTTAACGGATTATTTGGAGGGCGATCATTATTATAAAACCAAATATGAAGACCACAATCTAGTACGTACAAATACGCAGTTGAAATTGGTTGAAGAGATGGAAAAGAATGAAGCATTTATGCGGAAGGTAGTTTTTGATTGTATTTAACAATTTTATACCTTTAATACTATTGAGAAGCTTCCATCAAGTAGATGAAGCTTCTTTTTTTCTATACAAAAATATATTTGAATGAAAAAACTAACCATTTTGCCTATCGTAGCGGAACTGACCGATACACTCGATTATAATTCCCTGTCAAAGCTCATGGGGAATTTCGAATCGCACTCATTGGAGTTTAATAACTGGAGTGAATCTTTCCCGTATAAACCCGAGGTACAATTTAAAATTGGCTATACCCAAGAATATCTTGTATTACAATATGATGTCGTTGAAGAACAACTGCGTGGTCAATATTCAGAAACCAATCAAAACGTGTGGGAGGATAGCTGTGTGGAGTTTTTTATTTCGTTTGATGGTTGTAAACATTATTACAATCTTGAGTTTAATTTAATCGGAACAGGTTTGATTGGCTATGGTCCGGCCGAGAAGTCCTCTAGAAATCGATTGGATATAGCTGAGATAGAAAAGGTTCGTACTTTCTCTTTAATAGCACGTCATGGTAGCGATAAACGATGGAGTATGATTGAGGTCATTCCACTTTCAGTATTTAAATTTGACGATCTTGTCGATCTGAAAGGGAAACTGATCCATGGCAATTTCTACAAATGTGGTGATCATCTTAAACAACCGCATTTTATATCATGGAATAAAATAGAAAATCCAACTCCTAATTTTCATCTCCCCCAATTTTTTGGAGAAATGGTCTTTGGTTAGGAGTTGGATTAGAAAAGTTGATGCTTATTGGTAAACAGATTCTTTTTTGAATTTTTTTGCCAATAATGCATAGACTAATACACGGTATTTATTTTTATTGGATTTACCAATAGCAGTAATAACCTCCTCCAATGCTTTGTCTAAATCGGGGCCGTCTTTTAGTCCCAGTTTTTTGATCAGGAAATTTTGTTTGACGCGTTTAAGTTCTTCAGGATCTGATGCAGCGATTGTCTCGGAGTCTGCATTGTAAATGGAAGGTCCTATTCCTTTTGTTACTTTTGCAATAAATGCTTCATCTAATGATAAGCCTAGCTTTTTTGATTCTGCAACATATGCAGCAATTTTTTCATCTAATTTGCTCATAATTATGTAAGTGATTTAATTGTAGTAAGTTAAGTTAGGTAAAAAAGTCGATAAACAAAATTATTCTTTGTGTAAGGATAAAGATTGTTACATTTGTGAGCTTGATAAGTGCCGTTAACTAAAATGTGGAAAAATTCAACTAATTATTCTTTGTAATTGTTGTAAGTTACATTTTTATAAGTTATCTTTGCACCTCAATAATTGAATATACGTAATCATAATAATAATGAAAAAAGATTTGCATCCTTCAAATTACAGATTAGTTGTATTTAAAGATATGTCAAATGACTATGCTTTTATTACAAAATCTTGTGTTGATACAAAAGAGACTATTACATGGGAAGACGGAAATGAGTATCCAGTTGTAAAATTAGAGATTTCTCATACATCACACCCTTTCTATACAGGTAAAATGAAATTGGTTGATACTGCTGGTCGTATCGACAAATTCCGCAACCGTTACAACAAAAAATAATTGTAGCAGATCTGTATATTACAATATTAAGAACTCGATAAATATAATTTGTCGGGTTTTTTTTGTTATTTTTAATTTGTGAAAATCTTCTTTACAGATTGCTTTGATTCGATCCAATTGTTGGATAAGCTTAGCTCCCCATTAACTACTTTTGATAGTAAGAGCCTTTATCCATTTACTTTCCTGAAATCTTGTTTAGACCTTCGGGTCGGTATACTGACTTTACGGGAGAAATGGCAAAAATTAGCTTTAAAATTTGATGTCCACTATGTTGTCACCCATGCGGATGAGGAGGGGCTTGTTTGGCTGTCTGAGAACGTTATTCCGTCCGTAGCCTTATTGCAGCTTATACAGCGCTTGCGTATAGGAGAGGTCCTTGTACAAGACGGACATGTTTTAGCTTGTTGTTATACGCGTAAGGGTTCATATCATGTGCAAGAGGCCGATATACCCGTAGATCTATTAAAAGGTGTAGAAGATCTGTTTGTGCTTACAGGGACTGAAATAACACGTGATTTCAATCTTCTGATTCAAGGTGTTCAGTCGTCCAGTATATCTGTGACAAATCAACTGTTGGGTAGTGACCTTTATGTAGCTGATCGTGTTAGCATGGAATGTGCTACGCTTAATACCCTACAAGGTCCCATATATATCGATGAAGATGTTACAATTATGGAAGGGGCGCATTTGCGTGGTCCATTATACCTTGGTAAAGGAGCCGTTGTAAAAATGGGCGCTACGATTTATGGCAATGTTTCGATTGGGAAGCAGAGTGTCATTGGGGGAGAGATTGGAAATTCGATCATTGGGGATTTTTCGGCCAAAGGGCACCATGGTTATCTAGGTTGCTCGGTGATAGGTGATTGGTGTAACTTAGGAGCCGGTACCTCTAATTCCAATTTGAAGAATAACTTAAAGACTGTTTCAATTTACGATTATGCGTTGGATGGTGTTCGGGATACAGGTCTGTTAAAATGCGGAGCCTTTATCGGAGACTAT
>JAIRVH010000050.1 GCA_031253985.1 Sphingobacterium sp. | reverse complement strand
CCCTGATGCTGACGCGCATAGAGAAAATTAAACAAAGCTGTACGTACCCCACCAAGGTGAAGACCACCTGTCGGGCTCGGTGCAAAACGCACTCTTACTTTTCTTTCTGAACTCATGCCGCAAAATTACCACAAAATTTTTGATTTGGGCGGCACGATAACTTCTTCATTGAAATAAAAGTGCAGAAAACAGACATTTATTCAGTAATTTGCAAATGAAGGACACGAATACGGAATCATGAAACCCTATCAGATTAGCCAGCAACGCTGGAAATTTATCTTACTTATCTTTGCAGCGATCATTGCTGTCGCCTCCTTGGTTTACACCAATTACCTCGTTCGAAATCTCGCTCACGCCGAACGTTCAAAAGCTGAGGTCTGGGCCATGAGCACTAAAAATATCATGACCATGCCCGACGTTGATGATGAGTTCATTACATTTATTTACGCCGTAAGAGACAGTCTAAATTTACCCGCAATTATTACCGACGACAAAGAAGACATTATTTTCTGGCGTAACCTTGATTCCACAAAGACAAATATTAAGCCTGGACATAATGATTCTGTTACAAAACATCTGGATTATGACCCAGCTTATTTTCAAAAACAACTTGCGTTTATGAAGAAAAGCCATCCGCCCATTACGTTGGAATTGGAAAATGGGCAAAAATGGCATGTTTACTATAAAGATTCTTGGTTTTTGCAACAATTAAGGGTGTTTCCTTATGTACAGTTATCGCTGATTGCACTCTTTCTCATTATTGCTTATACAGTTTTCAACTCCATCCGAAAATCTGAACAAAATCTCGTTTGGGTAGGGCTAACCAAAGAAGCGGCCCATCAATTAGGCACACCGATTTCATCATTAATGGGTTGGCTCGAATTGATTCGTATAAAATTTGATGCCGAAGAAGATGATACCCTAAATGAGATGGAAAACGACATTAAGCGCCTTGAAATCGTCGCTGACCGTTTTTCAAAAATAGGATCTACTCCCGTACTGACCAATCATAACCTCTACGATGTCATCAAAAATTACATGGATTATTTTCGAATACGAACCAGTAATAAAATTACTTTCGAATTAAAGGGTGACAGACATCTTGAGGCACAGCTCAATATTCCATTATTCGACTGGATCATCGAAAATTTATTGAAAAACGGCGTAAATGCCATTGGCACAGAAGGAAAGATAACTGTTAATATTTCAGAAAATATTGCGAAAGAAGAAATTTTTATAGACATTAGTGATACCGGTAAAGGAATTCCGAGATCTAATTTTGAATCTGTTTTCCAACCTGGTTTTACAACGAGAAAAAGAGGCTGGGGGCTTGGCCTTAGTCTGACAAAAAGAATGGTACGGTACCACCAAGGACAAATCTTTGTAAAAGAATCTGAAGTAGGCAAAGGAACAACATTTCGAATAATATTAAAAAGCAATTTAAAATATGAAGCCACTCAAATCTGACGAATATCCAGCAGTCTACGCACCTTATATTGAGACTGTCGTCGATAACGTGTTTGATGCACTAGAAGAACAAACGCTCTCCTTTCCAGCATTTCTGGACACGATTCCTGAGGAAAGAGGTAATTTTAAATACGCCGAGGATAAGTGGACCATCAAAGAAGTTGTTGGCCACGTCATCGATAATGAACGTATTATGGCTTACCGTGCATTGCGTTTTTCACGTAACGACCTTAAAGAACTTACTGGATATGACCAAGACTACCTTATTCAGTATTCCCGTTACAACGACCGAACCCTCGAAAGTCTAAGCAAAGAATTCACCTTTCTTCGCAAAGCCAATATGATGCTTTTCAATAGTTTCAATGACGCTGAGTTGGAACGTAAGGGTATGGCATCGGAGCGACTGATAAGTGTAAAAGCATTATTGTATGTCATTGCGGGCCATCTTAATCATCACCGTATTATTATCCAGGAACGTTATTTAAACTCAGACGATGTCAAAAATTTGGTTTCAGCATTACAGCATTGAGGAAATAAACGTATTTTTCAACAAATACCTATCAGGACTCCTGGAGATTCAAGCGACAGAAATAGATGACAACTCCATTACAGCGACTATGCCTGTAACAGATAATGTCAAGCAACCTCATGGTATTTTACATGGTGGGGCCTCCGTCGTATTGGCAGAGTCCCTAGGAAGTATCGCATCCAACCTAGTTGTTGATCCAGACAAATACCGGGGTGTTGGCCTTGAAGTGAATGCCAATCATATACGCCCGGTCAGTAGTGGAATCATCACTGCAAAATGCAGTCCGATACATATCGGTCGATCTACACACATTTGGGAAATAAAAATGTATGATCGTTTCAATAAATTAAATTGTATCTCAAGACTTACAGTAGCTATCGTTCCAAAATAATATGAACTGTATGATTCTTGCTAACTCGATTTACCATCTCCTTCGAATTAAAATTCAACAACGTTTATAAGCAACGAAGGATAAATTTCACAATTTATCCTTCTTTTTTTTGCCAATTAATTATCGAAACCCTCCAAAAATATGCCTTTATTTATTTCCAATATTCAAGAAATTTAAGTAGTCTTGTAGGATGGATACTCTAAAAATCAGTAAATATAAAGCGCAATCGTTTGTTCTCTCCTTATACCTACTGATTTACCAATCCTCGAACGATAACTTAACTAAATATAATAAAACAAAACATGACCACTAATCCTAACGTTGGTAAAACAGCCTTTCGCCCTATGGCCATCTGCTGTGGTTTATTTTTTATCCTCGGTTTTATTACCTGGGCAAACGGGACCTTAATTCCGTTCTTAAAAATTGCTTGTAACCTCGAAACTGATTTACAGGCTTTCTTCGTAACCTTTGCTTCTTACATCGCCTACTTCTTTTTGGCGCTACCAAGCTCGGTCATCATTAAAAAAATAGGCTTTCAAAACGGTCTGGTCGTCAGTCTTATTATATTAGGTTTGGGATCTTTAATCTTTATTCCTGCGGCAGATAATAGAAGTTACGGTCTATTTTTAACAGGAATCTTTATCCAAGGTTCAGGTATGGCATTATTACAGACAGCCGTTAACCCCTATTTAAGTATTATCGGCCCTATCGATAGTGCTGCACAACGTATTTCTATCGCTGGATTTTTCAATAAATCTGCTGGTATTATTGTGCCTATCCTATTCGGAACGCTCTTCTTAAAAGATGCCCAAAAGGTAACTGCAAAATTAGAAGCAACGACTGATCTTGTGCAAAAGAATGCGATCTTGGACGACCTTCTTCAACGCGTACATACACCATATATCTCGCTTGCAATTATCTTTGTTGCTTTCGCAATTTTCTTAAAGTTCACACACTTGCCTGAGGTTGATGTTGACGCTGAAGAAGAAACTAGTGAAGAAAACGGGATCGTTGCAGTAAAGAAAACATCCATCTTTCAATATCCACATTTATTCTTAGGTGCCTTAGCAATTTTCTTCTGCGTAGCCGTTGAAGTTATGGCAGGAGATATCATTGGTGTTTATGCGCGCGAACTCAAAGTTGATCCATTTTTCACAACCTATGCGACGGCATTTACTCTATCATGTATGTTGATCGGTTATATTATCGGTATCATCTCTATCCCAAGATTTGTATCACAACAAATGGCTCTGCGCATTTGCACAATTATTGGTATCACATTCACCGTTATTTCTGTTTTCACGACCGGTACAACATCTTTTATATTTGTTGCCCTATTAGGAATTGCCAATTCCCTCATGTGGCCAGCGATATTTCCACTAGGAATCAAAGGCCTTGGCAAATTCACAAAAACAGGATCAGCAATCATGATTATGGGTATTGCCGGTGGAGCTGTTTGGCCATTGATTTATGGCTTGTTAAAAGATCATTTACATATTGATTTTCAACACGCGTTTCTTTATGCAATGGTTCCAGGCTATCTATACATTATGTATTTCTCTATAGCAGGACATAAAGTTGGCAAAACGAACTAATAAAATAGCGTTTATAGCTTAAGAAAAAAGGGCATCTAAAAAAATAGATGCCTTTTTTTCTTAAAATTCTTCCTATTTTTAGAAGATAGATGCTATAGCACAAACATATTACGCATCAGCTAGTAGATATAACACTATTTTAATCAGGCTTTATATTTTTCTTGCACAACATAGCCCGGGTCAAGGGCTTATAATTATCATATTAAGCTGGTCAAACTGAATATAAAACAAACAATGATACAGATGAAAAAGAATCTTTTTGCAATTGCCATTGCCGCAACAATGATGTTTACGGCCAACGAATCTTTTGCTCAGCTTAAGCTTCCTGCAGCAAGCAGTGCCCAAACCGTTACGCAGGGATTAGGTATTGAAAACGTAACCCTTAATTACAGCAGACCGAGTATGAACGGTCGTAAGATTTTTGGGGATCTTGTTCCTTATAACGAAGTATGGCGCACAGGCGCAAATACAAATACCACATTAACCTTCGAAGGTGATGTTACGTTGAATGGACATAAGCTTTCTGCTGGAACCTATGCTCTTTTCACGATTCCAAACAAATCGGAATGGACCATCATCATCAGTAAAAACACAAAACAATGGGGTGCATATACCTATAAGGAGGCCGAAGATGCCTTACGTTTCAATGTTAAACCTCAAGCCCTAACAAGCCCAATCGAAACTTTTACAGTCTCATTTGACAACGTTACTCCTACAGGTGCTGTCTTGAATCTTGCCTGGGAAAAGACATCGATAAAGGTTGACCTCAAAGTCAATCAGCAGGCTAAAATATTAGCTTCTATTGATGAAGCGATGAAAGGAGAGAAAAAACCTTATTTTGCCGCAGCTCAATATTACTTTAATAATAATTTAGATCTGAACAAAGCCCTAAACTGGTTTGACGAAGCTGCCAAAGCACAACCCAAAGCTGCTCATGTCCTTTACTGGAAAGCAAAAGCGCAATTAAAAGCTGGCGATAAAAAAGGCGCAATAGAAACAGCAACGAAAGGTCTTGAAATTGCCACAGCAGATAAAAATGGTGAATACATCAAATTAAATACACAAGTGATTAACGCCGCAAAAAAATAGGTTATCTAGACATAAAAACGGGGCTATCCAACCTTTTTGGACAGCCCCGTTTTTCTTGATATTTTAACGTATACCTATACGGGAACTTTTCAAATATCCAATTCTCAGAGAGTTTAATCTTACTTTTTAGACAACCTCTTTTTATAGCTCATCTTTTAGCAATTGCTCAAGTTCTTCCGGTGAAACATTCATATTAACGTTTCCATCTTTCGCAAAAGATATTTCGCCAGTTTCTTCGGAGACAATAACAGCGATCGCATCCGATATTTCCGTCACTCCAATTGCGGCACGATGCCGGAGACCGAACTGCAACGGTAAATCCTCGCTATCGGACAATGGCAATACACAGGAAGCCGTCATAATCTTAAAATCAACAATAACGACAGCACCATCGTGTAATGGGCTATTTTTATGAAAGATACTTTCAATCAAACGCTTGGAAATATGTGCATCGATATACTCGCCACTACTCTGATAATATTCCTCATCAAAATATTTTGAGAAGACCAATAAAGCCCCAGTACGTGTACGCGACATGCTTCTACACGCTTCGATAACTGGTTTCAAGTCTTCTGTTAAATCCTTTTGTATAGCTTTCTTATTTCCGATAAACGACCAAAAAACTTTTTTCCGCTTCATGGAGATATTCTTCCCAACATGCAGCAAAAACCGCCTGATTTCCTGTTGGAACACGACAATCAATGCAATAGACCCCACGGATATAAAACCACCAAATATCTCGGTCAGCAAACGCATGTGCATCTGCTTGACAACAATATAGACGCCATAAAACAGCGCAACACCAATCAGGATATTTACGGCAATAGTTCCTCTGATCAAACTGTAGATATAGTAGATAATGATCGCTACCAATATGATATCAATAACGTCCAATAAGCGAAAGCCGCTAAAGAGGCTATAATCGATTCCATCCATATATGCAAGTTAAAAAAAAATAGATATTATTTGTATTTTTACTGCATAACATACAGGAAAATGACTAGACTTTCAGTAAATATCAATAAAATCGCTACGCTGCGAAATTCAAGAGGTGGTAACAATCCAAATCTTCTATCGGCAGCATTAGCATGCGAACGTTTTGGCGCTCAAGGCATCACTGTACACCCGAGACCAGACGAACGACATATCCGCTATCAGGATGTTTTTGATCTTAAGACGAACATTCAGACTGAGCTCAATATCGAAGGAAACTGCCAAGAGCAAAAATTCGTTGATCTTGTACTGGCCAATAAACCCGCACAGGTGACATTGGTACCCGACGTCGAAGGACAGTTAACCTCTAACCATGGCTGGGATACCATAAAAAATAAAGCCTATCTACAAGATATGTGCAAATTGTTCAAAGATGCAGGTATACGCGTCTCAATTTTTGTTGATCCAGTTGAAGAAATGGTAGAAGCCGCTGCGGAAACAGGAACAGATCGTATTGAGCTCTATACAGAAGGATTTGCCTCAGAATATGGCTTCGACAAGGAACTTGCGATAAAACCCTATTTCAAAGCCGCATTAAAAGCACGCGAAGTCGGATTAGGTTTAAATGCGGGCCATGACCTTGATCTCAATAATTTGCAATATTTCAACCAGCATATTCCTGAGCTTTTGGAAGTAAGCATAGGCCATGCCCTCATTTCAGATGCACTGTACCTAGGATTAGAGGAAACAATCAAACGTTACCTAGCTTGTTTGAAGTAGTACAACTTTGAGGCAAGACTGGGTTTAATCAGTCAACAGCCTGTTATTTAGAGAAAGGCAAAAAACATCAATTAAAACCTTCGTGCTTTCGCAGCTACTAGCAGCTCTAAAAGCAAGATCATGAAGATTTTCTCTTGCAAATAGAAACAACACACTTCCAGAAAAAAGGGCTTTCATTGAGAAAGCCCTTTTTATTGCCTCCAGATAAGGAGGCGCCATTGATGATTAACAATGACTAATGAATTCCTTTAAAGATACGGTTCCAGCGAATTTTCGAAAGCCCTGTACCAATCTCATCCCAGCTCATCCAAGTAAATAAGGCCTTTCCGACCACATGGTCTTCGGGAACAAAGCCCCAGCCTCTTGAATCAAGCGAATTATGGCGATTATCACCCATCATCCAAAAATAATCCATTTTAAATGTATAATGGTCTGCTTTAATATCATTGATATAGATACCATCCGATCGCTTTTCGAGCTTATTATTCTCGTAAACACGGATAGCCCTTTCATAAATCGGTAGAGTCTGCGCATTTAACGCTACTGTCCACCCCTTCTTCGGGATTAAAATCGGTCCAAAATTATCAAAATCCCACTTGTATTGTGGATCGTACGGGTAAGCCCCTTCGCCAACAGGACTTCTCCTGATTTCTTTGACGTTCGACCAAGATTTTACAATAGCCAATTCATCTTTTGTCATGAACAACTGATAAACACCAGGTTGCTGATCGCCACCCACTGCCTCAATTCTCAACTCTCTTAACCTATCCATATTTAATGGCGTACCATCCGTTAATACGAGATAGTCCAACTGGCTTTCAGGAGGATCAAATCCCGCCTGATCATTCACAAAAAGTTTGGCATCCTTCATGAAAATCTTATCACCCGGCAGTCCCACACAACGTTTAATATAGTTCTCCCGTTTATCAATCGGCCGCGCCTGGATCGTAAACTGCGAGTTGACAGTTTGCCAGCCATAAGCCCGAACAAGATCATAATAACTTGCATTTTGGTTCTCCAGCGCGACAGTGTCACCAGCAGGAAAATTGAAAACAACAACATCATTGCGTTCAATCTTTTGAAATCCCGGCAGACGTTTATAAGGTAGTTCGATCAGTTCAGAATATGCTTTCCCTCCAGTGATAGGCATTGTATGATGTGCAAAAGGAAACGCAATCGGCGTATTAGGAACACGTGGTCCATAATTCAACTTGCTGACAAATAAGAAATCCCCAATCAACAAGGTACGTTCCATTGACCCTGTAGGAATCATATAAGCCTCGATCAAAAAGCCACGAATAAGCGAAGCCGCTACAGTTGCAAATACAATGGCATCTGCCCATTCGCGTACCATGGATTTCTTGTACGGATATTTAATTTTATAATCTTTATAAGATTCAAGTGCAATTTCGGCACGTTTCTCCTCCGTCAGTTCAATACCTTCTTGGCTAGCAGCCTTTAAATTTTTTGCATATAAACCATTCAAAAAACGCACATTATTGTCCTTTGCCCACATAGGCAACACAATAAAAGGGACTAAAACTGCAGCTGCATTTTCCCAAAAACGACGTTTTCCAAAACAATGGATAAAATCAAGATAAAGATTATAGAAAACAAAGACATTGACAATTGGAATTAGCAATAAAATGACCCACCATGTCGGTCTTCCCGTCAATTTTGCCTGAATATACTGGCTATAAAAAGGCACGATCGCTTCCCAGCCATTTCTGCCAGCTTTAACAAACAATTGCCACAATCCATATCCCGATATTGCTGTTAAAACCGCAAATATAATTAAGCCCATAATCTACTTATTAGTACTATTTATTAAAATCAAAAATTTCGGTAACTTGATAGAACCCTTTTTTGCCATTCAACCATTCAGCAGCAACGACAGCACCTAAAGCAAACCCATCACGGCTATGTGCAGTATGTTTAAATTCTATCTGGTCAACCTCAGAACTGTACAGGACAGTATGTGTTCCCGGAACCTCTTCGATACGATGACTTTCTATTAAAAGCTCCTGTGGTTTTGGAATAATTTCATCTTGCTCACCGACAACCGTATTCACCCAGTTGGTCTTTACATCGCTATTATCCAATATCCCTTCAGCGATGGTAATTGCTGTACCGCTTGGTGCATCCAATTTGTGGATATGGTGAATTTCCTCCACCTGAACATCATATTGTTTGTACGGTTGTAATGCCTTCGCCAACATTCTATTGATATGGAAAAATACATTCACACCGATGGAAAAGTTAGATCCATACAAAATGGAACCATCAGCCGCTAAGCACTTCGCTTTAACATCCTCCAGTTGGTCATACCAACCCGTTGTTCCAACTACAATAGGCACCCCCGCCTCGAGGCAAAGATTCATATTATCCAATGCTGCAGAAGGTACACTAAAGTCTATGGCGACATCAGCTCCTTTCATATCATCAGCGGTCAGGTTAGGACGATTATGTTCATCGACAACTAAAAAAATTTGATGGCCTCTTTTCAGTGCATATCTTTCAATAATCTGCCCCATTTTGCCATATCCCAAGAGAATGATGTTCATATATTTAGAAAAAAGTATAGTTTATTTTTAAAATTAAAAAATTTCAATGAAATACCCATGTTTAAAAACCACAAACATCGATCCTAATAAGCGAAGATATGCACAATAATCACTGAAAGACAAATTATATAAACCATGATCAACACTCATTTCCAATCGAAATGTATCCTTAGGAACACGAAATTTTAATTGAATTTCATTGACAATTTAAGTCCTACCGTAGGTTTAAATGAATAAGTTCCCGACGCGAGACTGGCGTCCATTAGGGTCGGTCCAATCAAGAAAGCGGTCTTTTTGGGTTTGTCGTCACCAATACTCCAGCGATATTTAAGCATGGAGTCAATATAGGCTTCTGCAACATTAAGGCCATAGACTCCAAGTGTAAGTAGTACCATGAGATCTCGATCTCGACGCGCGTTATCCTTCGCACGTATGATAGATTGTTCTGAAATACCATTATAATAAGGGTCAATTGGTCTACCAAGGGCTTTGTCCTGCAATACGCCTAACAGTTCTTTGTAATAACGGTTATTAAAATCAAAAACAAGCACGGTCGTTATTAACCCACCATAGATTGCAGGCACCTTTATCCACCAAACGCCACCATTTGTATATTGCCCCCATCCAGGAAGGACCAAGGAACGTTTCCAGGCTTGCTTATTTTTTGCTTCAATTGCCAAACGGGTCGAATCTTTGAACACAACCTTCTCTTTCGCTTTAGCCTCCTCCTTCTCCCGTTTTTTACGCGCTTTCCGAGATTCTTTCTTTACGGTATCCTGTGCCGCTTTTTGCTTAATGCTATCTATTTTGACTGGCGCTACCTGCTTCTTAGGAATTGTATCCACTGTCTGCCCATGTACCACCGCCAACATACACACCGCAAATATCAAGCTTATTAACTTGGCCATATTACCAATCTAACAATTCAAGAATGCGACTTAAATCATCTTCCGATTCAAAAGGGATCTCAATGGCGCCCTTTCCTTTTGTGCTCTTCAGATTCAATTTGACACGGGAAGAAAATTTCGATGCCAGATCATCTTCAATTTTCTGTAGTTGAAAGGACATCGGAGCCTTATCTTTGCCCGCTTTTTTCTTGCCACCTTTTTGTAACTCTCGAACCAATTCCTCCGCCTTACGTACCGATAGTCCCTGATCAATAATCAACTTAAAGATATAAAGCTGCTTGTCGACTTCAGGAATGTTAATCAATGCGCGCGCATGTCCCATGGTTAATGCTCCATCACGTATTGCCGCTTGAATGACCGGTGGAAGTTTTAATAAACGAAGATAATTTGTAACGGTAGATCGGTTTTTGCTGACACGCTCACCCAATTCTTCCTGTTTTAAATTACATTCCTCAATCATGCGCTGAAAACTCAAGGCAACTTCAATCGCATTTAAGTTCTCCCGCTGAATATTCTCAATCAAGGCCATTTCCAGCATCTGCTGATCATTGGCTGTACGGATATACGCCGGAATTTCGTTGATTCCAGCCAGACGTGAAGCACGGAGACGCCGCTCCCCGGAGATCAGCTGATAATTGCCGTCCGAAATTTTACGTACGGTAATCGGCTGAATTAAACCCTGTAAAATAATGGATTCCGACAGCTCCTGTAGGGCAACCGGATCAAATTCTGTACGCGGTTGAAAAGGGTTGACAGATATTTCTTCTACACGAACATGGCTAATACTGCCATTCTCTTTTGTTGTCTTTACAGTAGTTGGATTCACCAAAGGAGCCTCCTCCACTTGTTGATTGCTCTTAGCAGGAACTTCTACACTATCGTTTAATAGCGCACCTAAGCCTCTTCCCAGTCCTGTTTTACGCTGATGTGCTGCCATATTATGCGGTTACTGTTTTATTCATTTCATTAAGATGCC
>JAIRVH010000041.1 GCA_031253985.1 Sphingobacterium sp. | reverse complement strand
TTAGATGGTCTGAATTTGCCCATATTATGGGGAGCAGACAATGAGCACTTCGATTATTTGAAGAAGCAATTCCCAAAACTGCGGATTGTAGCTCGCGGAAGTGAAATGAAGGTGTTGGGCGACGCGAAGGAATTAGATCTGTTTGAGCAATCGTTTAAGGAAGTCATGGCTCATCTGGAAAAATTTAACAACATTACTTTATTGGATTTTGAAAATCTCCTGGGGGCAAATGCAGGTTCTGCAGCCCAACAGGAAAAGGAACTTGCTGCCAAACATGCTGCCTTCGGATCCGAGCCAATCGTTTATGGACCTAACGGTCTGATCGTACGTGCACGTACCGCCAACCAGCGAAAAATGGTGGATAGTATTTCGAAGAGTGACATCTTATTTGCGATAGGGCCTGCGGGTACAGGAAAGACCTATACGGCAGTTGCCTTAGCTGTCAGGGCGCTTCGAAATAAAGAAATCAAAAGGATTATTCTTACAAGACCGGCCGTGGAAGCTGGTGAGAATCTTGGTTTTTTACCGGGTGATCTGAAGGAGAAGGTAGATCCTTATTTGCGACCACTGTATGACGCTTTGGACGATATGATTCCAGCTGAAAAACTGAAAGGTTACCTGGAAAATCGGACCATTGAGGTTGCACCATTGGCATTTATGCGTGGACGAACATTGGACAACTGCTTTGTGATTCTGGACGAGGCTCAAAATGCAACGGATATGCAACTGAAGATGTTTTTGACACGTATGGGCCCCACAGCAAAGTTTATCGTTACCGGTGATATGACACAGGTGGATTTACCAAAGAAAAACCAATCTGGATTGTCTACGGCGATTCGCTTATTGGAGAATATCGAAGGGATTGACATTATCCACCTGAGCGGGGGAGACGTAGTTCGCCATAAACTGGTACGTCGTATCTTGGAAGCATACGGCGATATTTAATTGGTCTATGCTCAAAGCGAATGATTTGGGACTATGCGAATCGAGCACAGCAAGCTCGTAAAATAAAGCTACTACATTTATGAATGCCCTTGAACGCAGACGTAAATGAACAATTACTTACATTTGAATTTTACTTTAAACATGAACGCTATAAAAGAAACAAATTTCAATTTCGAAAATCAGACTGCTTTTTACCGAGGAAAAGTACGTGATGTGTATACGATTGCTGATACTTACTTAGCGATGGTAGCCTCAGACCGTATTTCGGCATTTGATGTGGTACTCCCACGTCCAATTCCGTATAAAGGGCAGGTACTTAATCAAATTGCAGCCAAATTTTTAAAGGCTACTGCTGATATTATTCCAAATTGGGTGGTATCTGTTCCGGACCCAAGTGTAACTATCGGTCAGCTATGTGAGCCGTTTAAAGTAGAAATGGTTATCCGTGGCTACTTATCGGGGCATGCATGGCGTGAGTATGCTGCAGGTAAACGCGAAGTATGCGGGGAGTCATTGCCAGAAGGACTGAAGGAAAATGACAAATTGCCAGAACCGATTATTACGCCGACAACAAAGGCGGCAGTTGGTCATGATGAAGATATCTCCCGTGCCGATATTTTGAAAAAAGGTATCGTAAGTGAAGAAGACTATGCTCAATTGGAGCAATATACCAAAGCTTTGTTCCAAAGAGGTACTGAAATTGCCGCACAGCGGGGATTAATTTTAGTGGATACAAAATATGAGTTTGGAAAAAAAGATGGGAAAATTGTGTTGATTGATGAGATTCATACACCGGATTCTTCCCGTTATTTTTATGCGGAAGGCTATCAGGATCGTCAGGAAAAAGGTGAGGCACAAAAGCAATTGTCGAAAGAGTTTGTGCGCAAATGGTTGATCGAAAACGGCTTCCAAGGGAAAGATGGTCAGGTCGTTCCGGAGATGACTGATGAGATTGTTGCATCGATTTCCGAGCGTTATATTGAGTTGTATGAGCACATTGTTGGAGAGAAATTTGTGTATCCTGATCAAGAAAATGTATTGGAGCGTGTGGAAAGAAATGTCGCAAACGCCTTGAAAACGCTAAATTATTAGTACATTGTATCCTCAAACAAAGGAGATAGACTAATGAAGTATACCATTGATAAACACGATCGCTATATTGTCATAGAACCTCATGTCGATGTGATTGACGCGGATAATGCCGCTAAACTCAAAGGGGAGTTTTTGTTGCGGAATACGATTGGACAACGGAATATTGTTTTGGACATGATCCACGTTCAGCAAACGGACGAGGTGGGTATCCGTTTAGGGGTGCTTGCTCATCGTTTGTGTCAGTCTGTGGGTGGCATATTCATTCTGGTTAATCTTTGTCCAACATTGATGGATATGGTTCGGGTGTCGCATTTGGATAAATCGTTGAAAATTGCACCATCTTTAAAGGTTGCCGAGGATTTAATCTTTGCACACGAACTGGAATCTGAGTATCGGGGGACAATTGAAGATTAATATGAAGTTTGAAGTTCTGATATTAGGAAATAGCTCGGCGACACCCATGTTTGATCGTCACCCGACTAGCCAAGTGCTGAACTTTAATGAGCAATTGTTTTTGATCGACTGCGGAGAGGGGACGCAAATGCAGCTCAGCCGATACGGTATCAAAAGCAATCGCATAGGACATATATTTATTAGCCATTTACATGGAGATCATTATTTGGGTCTCGTCGGGCTGCTCTCATCGATGCACCTTGTCGGTCGAAAAAGTGATCTCCATCTGTATGGCCCTCCTGCTTTAAAGGAGATTCTGGATGTGCAGTTTTTGCATTCTGAGACTGTTTTACGCTATAATCTTGTTTTCCATCCGATTTCACCGGAGCAGCCGGGCGTTATTTTTGAAAATAGAACGTTAAAAGTAAGTGCATTTCCATTAAAACATCGCATCGCTTGTACTGGTTTTCGCTTTGACGAAGGGCCTCGCGCTCGAACACTACTTGGTGATGTGGTCCAGGAACTGAATATACCTACAGTGTATTTTCCGATGATTAAGAAAGGATTTGATTACGTCGATGAAAGTGGCAACGTGTATACAGCGGATGAGCTGAGCCTTCCTGCTCCCTTATCGCGCAGCTATGTATATTGTTCCGACACGGTACGTACCGCAGAATATCTGCCTTATGTTCAAAAGGCGAATCTGATGTACCATGAGTCCACATTCCTGCATGATATGGTCGATCGGGCAAAAGAAACGTTTCATACAACAGCTTTGGAAGCTGGAGAGATCGCCCAGGAGACTCAGGCCAAGAAGCTACTGTTAGGCCATTATTCGGCACGATACCGAGATTTACAACCCCTATTGGAGGAGGCGAGAACCGTATTCCCAAATACGGAACTCTCTGTTGAAGGTCGATGGTTTTCGGTATAGTTTTGTGTGAATTTTCACTTATTTCTCCACGACAGCTTTGCTAGAGCATGGAAATACAGCTATGAGAGAGGTTCCCAATGGTGGAAAGGAAGAGATATAAGCAAATTTCCAGACCAGTTGATAAATGCAATCGAAGGTCCAATAGATCAGTAGTGAATAATTGCTTATTATATTGCATATGATGAACAATTTATCTAAGTTTACGGCTCTAATTTTTTTATAATGGATAATCCATTCAACTTAAACAACCTACTACGGGAAAATATTAAGAA
>JAIRVH010000034.1 GCA_031253985.1 Sphingobacterium sp. | reverse complement strand
TTAAATAAGCCCATCTGCTAATCCTTAAGCTATTTTAAAATAATATGCAAACCTACACAAAAAAAATTAATCTTTTTGAGGTTATACATCAAAAAAAACTACATTCTGAAAGTAAATTCGATCTGGAAAAAACTGTCTTTAAATTTAACGAATATAATCTGTAATTCTTACGTCCTAAGTGAAGTTATTTTTAATTGGATGCATTGTCAAATAAGAATTAAGCCTGTCTTTCTGATCGCATTGGAGATAGGGAAAATAAACATTTTCACTAAATAGTGGTTTTGATAACTATTAATGGGAGCTATGGTTGTAAAGAGATTTTGTACTATCCCATCATATCCTTTGACAAAATGTATTAACACAGTTAAATAACGATAAAAAGAACAGCGCCATAATCCTTTTGGGATCATGGCGCTGCACGGGTTGTTGAGATATCTTAGTTAAACCCAATAGCAAATTATTGGGCTGTTTCTGCCTGCTCCTCTTCCGGAGTCGGCTCATCATATTTGTGGAAAATCAAACGTACACCACTATTTTTGGTGAAGAATTTGATCGACCAGTTGACGAAGGTGATCAATTTATTTCTGAATCCATAAATGGACATCAAGTGTACAAACATCCATGTCATCCAACCAAAGAAGCCATTAAAATGGATTTTTCCCATATCAACAACAGCTTTGTTACGACCTACAGTAGCCATGGAGCCTTTGTCAAAATAATTGAATTTTTCTGTTGGCTGATTAGACATTGTCTGAAGAATGTGTTTGGCAACATAAGCTCCTTGTTGCTGAGCCACTGGTGCAACACCTGGCAAGCCGCGCGGAAGATCCTCTGTGATAAATGCCGACACATCACCAATTGCATAGACACCTGGCATATCGATAACACGACATTGATCGTCTGTCTGTATACGGTTACCACGTTGGATAATCTCCTTTTTGAAACCGTTCGGATATTGGCCAGCAACACCTGCTCCCCAGATAACTGTCTTTGTTTCGATACTTCTGCCATCGGCGAATGTGATCGAATTACCATCATAACCTGTTACCTGAACATTCAGTAATACTTCTACGCCCAGATCTTTTAGATATTTTTCGGAATCTTTAGAAGATTTTTCGGATAAGTTGGCAAGCACTTTTGGAAGTCCTTCGACCAGGTAAACCGACATCTCAGATTTTTTCAGTTCTGGATAATCTTTTTCAAGAACATTGTTTTTGATTTCTGCGATTGCACCAGAAAGTTCTACACCAGTTGGACCACCACCAACAATGACAAAGTTCAAATTAGCTTTGCGGTCAGCCGGGTTTTCTATTCGTACAGCCTCTTCAAGGTTCTGTAAAACATAGCTTCGAATATTCAATGCTTCTTGTATGTTTTTCATCGGCAAAGCATATTTCGTGATTTGCTGATTCCCAAAGAAGTTCGTGGTAGCACCTGTTGCAACAATTAAATAATCGTAGTCAAAATCACCAACATCCGTTCTTACAATTTTAGCCTCGTTGTCTACGCTTTTTACGTCGGCAAGTCTAAAATGAAAATTGTCTTGGCCTTTGAACATTTTGCGGACAGGGAAGGAAATAGAGTCCGCTGAAAGAGTACCCGTGGCAACTTGGTACATCAATGGTTGAAAAGTATGAAAGTTGTTTCTGTCCAGCAACAGAACGTCAACCTCCTTATTTTTAAGCTTTTTAGCAACTTCAATTCCTCCAAATCCAGCACCAATAATGATTACTCTTGGGAATTTTTTATTTGAACTATTGCTTGGCATATTTTTAATAGTTTGTTGTAAAAATTCGGTACAATCGAATTAAGCTGCAAATATCTTAAATTTTGACTCAAAAAGCTAAAAAATATTTATTTATTGTGCCGATATGTTGTGAATTTTATTGTTAAAAGGCCGATTCTTTCAATAACATGTTTTGTAGTCTTTTGATTTTTAGTCTTTTATGCTTCATGTGAGGCAATCAAAAAAAAATCTATTTGCGGTCTCATCATTGTGTATAAAATACACAATGATGAGACTATTGCAGCGCCCCTTTGATCTTGATTTTCATGCCGTTGTTGCCGTTTTGCAGATGAAGCTGACAGGCAAGCCGACTTTGGTCATCGGCATCCGGAAGCGTGTCCAGCATATCGAGCTCCTGATCACTAGGCGAGGGAAGTGTCTCTAAGCCTTCGACGACTTCGACATGACAGGTCGCACATAAGGCCATACCACCACATGTCGCCAATATCTCGTATTCGGATGCCTTTAGAATTTCCATAAGCGAAAGATTGATATCGGTGGGTACCTCCAGTACATTTTCGGTACCATCCCGATCAATAACAGTAACGTGAATTAGATTATCTTCCATGGCTAAAATGTATTTATACCGTTTACAGTGGTGTACTTGAACGTCAGTTTTTGATCTGGATAAACAAATTTGAACGCGCTTTGACACATTAAGGCCGCTTCATGATAACCGCAAAGGATGAGCTTCAATTTGCCGGGATAAGTATTAATGTCACCTATGGCATAAATGCGTTCTATATTGGTCGAGTAATCAAAAGTGTTGACCTCTATGGCGTTTTTATCAATTTGCAATCCCCAATCTGCAATGGGACCGAGCTTAGGCGTAAGGCCATATAAGGGGATAAAATAGTCCGCATCTGTCGCGACGACTTCCTTGTCTTTATTTGTTGTTTCAACATGCGACAAACGGCCATTGCCATGAACATTGGTCAGACTGTGGGACAGCAATAGATTGATCTTGCCCTGTTGGGCCAATTTGAATACTTTCTCCGCAGAGTCTGGAGCGCCCCTGAAGGAGTCACTTCTGTGGATTAAGGTAACCTGCTGCGCAATATCTGCAAGATGAAAGGTCCAGTCGAGAGCCGAGTCTCCGCCACCGGCAATGACGATTTTTTTATCCCGGTACTTGGCGGGATCCTTTACCATATAGTCCACACCTTTTCCTTCAAAGAGATGAAGATTTGGGATTTCGGGCTTGCGTGGTTCAAAACAGCCTAAGCCTCCAGCGATGACAATGACTTGCGTGTGAACAACCGTATTATCATTGGTTCTTACAATAAAAGAGCCGTCGTCCTGTTTTGTTATATGTTCCACACGCTCACCTAAGGTGAATGTGGGGTCGAAGGGTTTAATCTGTTCAAGCTGTTTATCGATCAATTCCTGTGCAGTGATACTTGGATAACCAGGAATGTCGTAGATAGGCTTGTGGGGATAGATCTCCGAAAGCTGACCGCCCACCTGGGGCAGCACATCAATCAGATGGCAGCGCATTTTCAAAAGTCCTGCTTCGAAAACCGCGAATAAGCCAACAGGTCCTGCGCCGATGATACAGATATCAGTATTTATCATAGCTATTCGATGTTTAAATTGTTATATATCGTATTCAAAATCCTTGTAAAAGCTTCAAAATCATCGTCTGCTAGATTTTCCCAGGCCTGCATGCGAATCTCCGCAACAATCGGTGAAAGTGATGCTACTTTTAATTTGCCTTCGTCCGTTAAGTGCAGGTAGAGGCTACGTCGGTCTGTTTCATCAATAACCCGTTCAGCCAGATTTTTTTTAAGAAGAATATCAACGATCCGTGTCAGTGTGGGCTGGTCTTTTCCGCAGCGCTTCGCCAGTTCTTTTTGTGAGAGTTGATCTGTTTCGTATAAGGCCTTCAAGACAGTCCATTGATCCACAGTGATATCAAATCCTTTCTCCGCAAAAGAAGACTGGGCGAACTGTTTTACCTTCTTGGCTGTCTGATCCAAGATAAAAGAGTAGCGGTCGAATTTTTCGTTTAGCATACAAATATTTAGTACAACAAATATATTTAAAATATTTAGTGTGACAAGTAATTTGAATGCAATAAAAAAGGCGTTCGTTCGAACGCCTTTTTTATGTATTAATAGAAGCTGTTACGGTCTCACAACCTCGGCTTTTTTAGCCGTGTTACCTTCTGCTAAGTGCTTTCCTTTACGTAAGTCATATACCGAAGGTGCAGCTAAGATAATCGACGAATATGTACCTACGATAACACCGATTAAGATCGCGAATGAGAATCCACGGATAACCTCACCACCGAAAATAAACAATACTGCAAGAACGAATACGATTGTTAATGAAGTAATGATCGTTCTACTTAACGTAGAGTTGATCGCATGGTTTACGACATCGCCAAGATCTTCGTTATGTGCATTTGGTTTCGATACGAATTCTCTCAAGCGGTCGAATACAACTACTGTATCATTCACCGAGTAAGCGATTACCGTTAATATCGCTGCCACAAAGTGCTGATCGATATCAAGCGAGAATGGTACGATGCCATCCAAGATAGAGAATAATCCCAATAAAATAATCGCATCGTGGATTGTTGCAATAGCTGCTCCAACTGAATATTCCCATTTATGGAAACGGATTAAGATGTAAGCTGCAACAATAATGATCGAGAAAATTGCTGAGCTGGTTGCTCTAGATTTGATGTCTGTAGCGATACTTGGGCCAACTTTTTGAGATGAAAGGATCTCATGTTTATTGGAAGCATCTACTTTTGACAGACCTTGATTTAATTTGTCCAATACTTCTTTATCGGCAGCATCCGAAGTTTCTTCGATATGGTAAGTCGTTGTGATCCGAAGCTGGTTGGATGCTCCAAATACTTTTACCTCTGTTGTTTTCTTGAAGATATCATCCAAGTTTGTACGTACTGCTTCTAAATCTACTGGTTTGTCATAACGAACGGTATAGGTGCGTCCACCTTGGAAATCCACACCTAAGCTAAATCCTTTGGTGAAAATTGATGCAGCAGAAATTAACACGGCAACGATCGAGATCGCGTAAAAGATTTTACGTTTCTGAACGAATTTAAAGTTTGCGTTATGCAAGGTATTTGCAGACCAAGGGAAAGAAACTTTGATTTTGAAGTCTTTTGCCAACATCCATTCGAAGATAACACGCGTAACTAAGATCGCAGTAAATAATGAAGTAATGATACCCACCATTAATGTTGTTGCGAAACCTAGGATTGGGCCACTTCCGAATAAGAATAGGATAATACCAATTAAGAATGTCGTGATCTGTGAATCCAGGATGGAAGGTAAAGCATGTTTGTAACCATCTGCAACAGCCTGACGGATCGATTTACCTAAGCCCAGTTCTTCACGGATACGTTCGTAGATCAAGACGTTCGCATCGACCGCAGTACCCATTGTTAATACGATACCCGCAATACCAGGTAAGGTCAGTACAGCATTTAAGGACGCCAATACCCCCATGATGATAAATACGTTTAACAATACCGCGATGTTTGCCACGATACCTGCTGTATTGTAGTAAGCAATCATAAAGATCATGACCACAATGATACCGATAACAGCCGAGTTAACACCGGCATCAATGGCAGCCTGACCCAAAGTAGGTCCCACAATAGCTTCTTCAACAATTTTAGCAGTCGTTGGAAGACGACCTGCCTTCAATACGTTTGCTAAATCTTTGGTGTCTTCTACCGTAAAGGATCCAGAGATTGATGAACTACCATTTGGGATTTCACCATTTACCGAAGGAGCAGAATAAACCACATTATCAAGAACGATCGCAATTGCATCTCTGTTTTGAGCCGCTTTTGCGGTAATTTTCTTCCATTCACGTGCCCCTTCGCTATTCATTTGCATACCAACCACAGGTTGATTTTTCTCATCAAAGTTAGCTGTTGCATCCGTAATGACATCTCCTGTCAATACAGCACCATTATCTTGTCCAGCCCCTTTAATTGCATATAAAGATAGTTGCTCAGGTGTCTTTTGCTCAGGTTTAACAGCCCATAAAAGTTTCAGATTTCCAGGAAGGATTGATTTTACTTCAGGACGTTGTAAATATGCGTTTACTTTTGCTGTATCTTTTAACGAAGCAATTCCCACCATCGAACCTGGCATAAGCGCCATTTGTTGGTTTTCACCCATATAAACTGCAGGGCGCAATACTTCAAATAGTGGATTTTTTTGACCTAGATTAACAGCAGCACTGTCTTTTTTCGCATCTTTTTTGCCACCTGTTAGATTGGACAATAAATCATCTGATTTTTTGCTTGTATCTGCTGCTGCATTTGCTGTCGCTGCTGGAGCAGCTTTTAACGTTGCAGCTAAAGTTTTGTCGATATTTTCTAAAACTGGATAAACTTCCTGGTTCGTATACGTCTCATAGAATTCCAATTTAGCAGAACCTTGGAGTAGGTTACGAACACGGCTTTCATCTTTTACACCAGGTAGCTCGATCAAAATACGGTTTGTACCTTGTTGGATCTGAATGTTTGGAGATGCGACACCAAATTTATCGATACGCGTACGGAGTACTTTGTAGGAGTTTTGGATGGCGTTGTCTGCTTCTTTTTGAAGGAATGACTCAACTTTTGAGTCGGAATCACCCGGTTTAATTAGAGCTGCATTATCTTTTGTTGAAAAGAATGTCGAAAGTGGGGTTGTAGCACCGATGGATTTGTATTCTTCCATAAATAAAGCAACAACTGTTTTTGCACTCGTTTTGCTTTTTGCTACGGCTTGCTCCAATGCTTTGTTGAATTTCTCATCTTTTGGATTGTTGGCCAAATTACGGATCAATTCGTCCAATGAGATTTCCATGGTCACGTTCATACCACCTTTCAAATCTAGTCCCAAAGCGAGTTCATTTGCTTTGGCTTCCCGATAGGTGTATTTTGCAAAACCTAAATTGTACACTACTTCACCTGCCATTGAGTCTAGATAGCTCTTCTCTTTTGCCAAGTCTCCTTTGGCAAAATTCTCAGCATCTCGCTCCACATTGCGGGTCACCCAAGTAAATGATAGGGAGTATAGACACGCTAATGACACCACTATCACTAAAAGTTTAATCAGCCCTTTACCTTGCATCGTCTGTTATAATTGTATTAATTTTAATGT
>JAIRVH010000227.1 GCA_031253985.1 Sphingobacterium sp. | reverse complement strand
GGCAAAAGAATTCAAACAAGGCGACAAGTCTATGGACATTACCTTGCCTTTCATCTGTTTGGATATTGAAAGACAATCATAGTTTTTAATTTTTAAAATAAAAAAGATATGTATAAAGCAACAAAAGAGCAAATTGCAGAATGGAAAGAAAAATACGGGGGTGTATTTAAAATCAAAGTAGAGGATGAGAGTGGCGATAAGGTTTGTTACCTGAAAAAGCCAAGCCGTAAGGTATTAGGTATGGCAACGGTTGCGGGGAAAGACAACCCTATAAAATTCAATGAAACTGTTATCCGAGAGTGCTGGCTTGGTGGCGATGAGGACATAAAAACAGACGATACGCTGTTTTTATCTGCATCTGGAAAAATACCCGAAATCATAGAGACTCGGCAAGCAGAATTGGAAAAGTTGTAGAGGCTGCCGAAGTCGATAAGATGGACACCTTGCGTATTGCTAATGCAAATTTGAGGTATTATTTGGGTATCACCGACCCCGACAGCCTGAGCGATGAAGAGTGGGCAATGCGGTGGAAAGAGTTACAGTGGATACGGGACGAGGAAGCAAAGGCAAATAAGTTTTAATTTACAAAATAGATAAAGGTAACAACCATAAATAGAAGTGAATAAAGAACATACAGGAGTTTTGAAATAGCAGGCTTTTCTTTTCTAATAGTATATGCGACAAAAAACGGTACGAAAGGAAGAAAGGCAACGACAACGACCCACTTAAGTAAAGGCTTTAGTAGCACGTATGTAACAGGAATAAATCCGAAAATAACACAGTAAATGAAAATCAATGTACCCATATATTATATGTTTTGAATTAAAAATGCAAAGATACTAAAAAAAACAATACCCATGGCAGATATAGCAGAATATATTTTAAATTTGAGCGGAAACTTAGACGAAAAGTTGAAATCAATCGGAATAAACAACGATAAACAATTAGGTACTTGGGCAAAAGTTCAAACAGCTGTTGTTTCTGCCAATAAAACCATGAATGATATGGGTAAAAGCATAGGTTCTATGAATGAGCGTATTGCAGCATTGAAAGCCCAAAAGGAATGGATACCTGCAAGCAACAAAGAGGCTATCCGACAAAGCAATTTGGAAATCAAAAAACTTAGCAGTGAGGTAGAAAAATTAGAAAGTCTAAACGGTGGACGGCTCAAAAAATGGTTTGAGGATTTAAAAACATCTGTTCCTGCTGTAAGAATGCTTGCTAATCCACTAACTTTTGCTGCGTATGGTGTGTATAAACTAAATCAATTTGTAGGTCAGTCAAAACAAGTTTACGAACAACAGTCGATTGCTCAAACACAACTTGCTGCTGTTATGCGTAACACCATCGGCGCAAGTTCGGAAGAATTTGAAAGCATAAAACGGCTTACAGATGCACAGCAAAAATTAGGGATAATCAGCAGCAGCGTACAAATGGCAGGTGCAAAGGAATTGGCTACGTATGTAAGCAAAGCCGAAAGTTTGGAAAAACTAATGCCGGCGATGAACGATATGCTGGCACAACAATATGGGCTAAATGCCTCTCAGGAACAGGCAGCACAAATAGCCTCCATGATGGGTAAAGTTATGGATGGACAAGTTGGAGCATTGTCACGAGCCGGGTATAAATTTGATGAAGCACAAGAAAAGATTTTAAAAACGGGAACAGAGGCACAGCGGGCAGCCGTATTGTTTGATGTGGTAACGACATCTGTTGGCGGCGTGAACGAAGCACTTGCAAATACTCCTGAAGGGAAACTGAAACAACAGGCAAACAATATGGCAGACTTACAGGCTCGTGTAGGCTCATTAGTTACAGTGGTACAAGCAGCGCTTTCGCCTATAATAGCCAAAATTGGCGAGTTTATGGACATAATTATATCCTTTTTTGAGAAAAATAGAGAAAAAATAACCAAAATAATGGGAATAATCTCAAAAGTAGTAACGTATTCTTTTGAGAGGCTTTGGAAAACAATAAAATTTGTTTGGAACATTTTTTCTGGTTTGATAAATTTTATAATAGATTCATTGCCTGTTATAGGGGTACTTGCTGCTGCCGTTGCGGCTTATAATTTGGTTATTCACTGGGCTGCTATAAAAACGGCTGCTTTTGCAATAATAACAAAAGGTATTACGCTTGCAACAACTATATGGACTGGGGCGCAATGGCTACTCAATGCAGCATTAACGATGAACCCAATAGGGCTTGTTATTGCTACCATCATTGCCCTAATTGCTGTTATTGGTTATGTTGCATATAAGACAGACGGCTGGGGAAAACAATGGGAATCTATTGTAAACTTTATGAAATATACCTTTATGGCGTATGTAGAAAGCGTAAAACTCTATTTTTCTACCCTTGTAAATGGCATTATGATGGGTATTGATAAAATCAAACTCGGTTGGTACAAATTCAAAGAAGCCGTTGGCATGGGAGATAGTGAAGAAAATAAAGCCTTTATAAACCAACTAAATCAGGATATTGAGGACAGAAAAAACGCCATTGTCGGGGGGGCGGAAAAAGTCGCAGAGTATGCACAAAAAGCAAAGGACTCACTAAAATGGGAGTTATCGTGGAATAGCGAAAGGTCATTGGGCGATATGGTTGGTGGGTTGAAAGCAAAACTCGGTATCGGAACAAATGACCAATTACAGAATATGGTCGGTGGCGGAAACGATGCAACCAAACTCGGAGACGGAAAAGCAACCAACGATGCAATCGCTACCGGCGGAACACGAAATAGTACAGTGAATATTAAATTTAACGATATGGTGGGTAGTATGATTTTTCAAGGAGATTTTTCAGAAAAGAAAGGCGAATTTGAAAGAGAAGTTACTGCCATTTTTGCAAGAATGTTAAGAATGGCTGAAACACAATTAGCATAAATATGAACGGATTATATATAGATTTTGCATTAGGTTTTAATTTGCCTCCTTACTGGAAAAACCACTCAGTAACCATTGAGCGTATTTCAGACAATGTTACGCAGGAAGAGGCAAAGGGAAAACTATATCAAGATTCGCTAAGCATACGATGGGAAGAAGAAGGTGACAAAAATTGGTGGAAACTTCCATTGGACGCGGTAATATCTATTTCGGGGAAAAATACGCTCATCAGACGCAATGTATTAAAGGTAAACAATGCAGATGGCGACAGACGCGGTACTATCAAAGAACTGTGGAGTCAGGACGACTACGAAATACAAATTGCAGGTGTGTTCAAGCGAGATGATGGACAATTTCCAGAGCATGAAATTGCAAAACTCAGAAAATATGTAGAAGGTCGAAAAACGCTCATGGTGCTTGGTAATTTATTCACCTTGTTCAATATCAAAAAAATTGCCATAGAGGATTATTCCATTCCTTTTACCAAAGGCATTGAAAACCAAATGTACAGCATAAAAGCCTATTCAGACGATATGCACGATTTACTAATTAAAGAATAAAAAAGATATGTACACAATGAATTATAACATAAAAATCGGAGACTATACGCTGAAAACCTTAGACAGCGTAACGGTTGTAAAATCGGTCGAAAATTTGGCTGATACGGCTACGATTGTTATTCCTGGTACGCATATCAATCAATCATTGCAGATAGAAGATAAAATAAAAGAAGGTGATTTTGTTGTAATAAAATTTGGCTACGGCGACCCTCCTTTTGCAACGGAGTTTACAGGCTATTTAAATAGTATTTCAACAGACGATGC
>JAIRVH010000205.1 GCA_031253985.1 Sphingobacterium sp. | reverse complement strand
TAATCCGTCATATATTTCGCTCGATTGAAATACAAAACCGTATTCCTTCGCGTGTGATACTACACTTTTGAAAAAGTCGTCTGTCTGTTTGCTCATAAGTGGCAAATATAGATATTAGTATTTAGATTTTAAACGCCTAAATCACGGATCTGTTGGGACGCATTTTTATTGTCCACTTTTTTGATAATATGCTGTATAATACCATCTGCATCAATTACAAAAGTAGTACGTGCTGTACCCATATACTTTTTGCCATACATGTTCTTCTCAACCCATACACCATAGGCCTCGACAAGGCTCTTGTCTTCATCCACAAGCAACTGAAAAGGAAGTTCATGTTTACTGATGAATTTTTGGTGCGATGCCTCTCCGTCTACACTTACACCGATGATTTCAAACCCATCTTTTTTCAAAGACTGATAATTGTCCCTGAAATTGCAAGCTTCTGTCGTGCATCCCGGTGTATTGTCTTTGGGATAAAAATATAGAATAACTTTTTTCCCTTTAAAATCGGAAAGATGGACTGTTTCACCATTTTGATTTTTTGCACTGAAATCCGGTGCTTTCTGTCCTATTTCTAGTGTTGCCATATTACGTGTTATTTAGTCTATTAAGATACGATTAATCTCTTGAAACCACTGATTTATTATCCAAAATCATGCGGCTATCTCACAAAAGAGGTTTCGTACGTTTTTACATTTCCCTTATTGTCTTTTACTTCGAGTTTAAATTCATGCCTTCCACTGTTTAAATCGGGTTCAAAGTCGTGCCAGATATGTCTCGTTTTGGGATCATATTTCATTAAAGCCCATTTCCCGTCGATATAGGCATCAAAAGTATCTATTCCAGAGAGATTGTCGCTAATGGTAAAGTCGATTGATCGCTGTGCAGCAACATTCTTGCCGTCCGTTAGATTGCGTGCCACGATGGTTGGAGCGATCGTGTCAACTGCAACATAAAAACCACCAAATTCGCGAACATTGGCGACTACCCAACCATTCTCATATTTGCCACCCTGTGCTCCACCATCGGAAGAAACAATCAAAGCCTTGTCATAGAGATTTTCAGACAAGGTATAGTCCGGTTTGATCATAAGTTTATAATATCCGAAGACCGGTGTATAAGCATTGTGAATATAGTGCATCGCCGAGTAGCCTCTTGCTGGTTTTGCTCCTTGCGAATAATTGAAGTAAAGGTCGTCGTACAATATATTTTTACCCATGTAAACACGGGCATTTTCCGCTTCATATTTGTTTTCGTCTGCATAGTGGAACATTTTGAGGCCCGAAGCACTTGTGCGGCTGATGGAAAGTGAAGGATTGTTCTGTACCTTAAAATTCAACTCGCTCCTATTCCCTTGCACATCTTTGACAACATATTTTACGTCATGAACCTCATTGTCCTTCAATTCGATTTTACCCAAGTTGTCTAGGTGTTTATAGATGTTGATCGGATTGTTTGGATCCTTGAAACTTTTTTGAACGCGTACGCCAGACTTTTTTAAGTAGGGATAGTCGACATAAGACTGGATTGCACGTGTCTGATCAAATGGAATGGATTCGAATAGAACAGTGCTGATGTTTTTGTTGTCCAAAAAGAGTTCAATGGAATAGACACCATAAGTAAATGAAATACCACTACGTTTGTCGACAGTATTGATCCCCAGTCCAAAAGTACCATTCACCGGTATTGGAGCAGTGCTCGCTAAGCTGTAGGTGCCATTGCCAACAGATTTGATGGTTTGATGCCTGCGCGGCGTATTTTCATCAAATAATTCAGCGCCCAAGTCATAGACTGTGATGCCGCGGATGATGGGTTTGACGCCGTCCGGAAAGAGTAATCCGAACAATTGTGGATTGAGTGGAAGCTGTGCCTTGGTATCGCGGATTTCAAAATGCAGATGCGGGCCTGCGGAGCCACCGGTATTACCTGAATTAGCGATAAATTCCCCTTTTCTTACCCTAACCTGATTCGGCTTGAGAAATACATCCACATCAAAACGTTTCTGTTTGTACTGTTCGTCCTTGATAATTTGGGCCAGATCCGAATTGAAACTTTCCAAATGCATGTATACTGAGGTATAGCCATTTGGATGGTCGATATAAACATAATTGCCGCCACCGCCTATTTGCACTCGCACGCGCGATACAAATCCTTCGGCTGCTGCATGAACGGGTATATTGATGCGTTGTTGGGTCCGATAGTCGTCCCCACCATGAAAATGTGTTGCCCGTAGTTCGCCAAATGATCCTGAGGCCTGGGGAGCAATATCCATGGGGCGTACAAAATAGTTCTGCGGATAATTACGGCTTTTAATAATATCTTGTCCCTGGCTTAAGCCTGTCATGCAAGCTAACAAGGCAAGCAATGCTGTCGTGTTTTTTATCATGCTATTTCCCCACTATTTGATTTTGCAACTAAACATCTTTTGTTCACCAATGAAACCTTCCAATAAATCGCCAATAGCTACCGGGCCGACACCGACGGGAGTGCCTGTGTAAATCAAGTCCCCTTTGCGGAGTGTAATAAACTTGGAGGTATACACAATCAGATCTTCGTAGGAGAAAATCATATCCTTGGTATTTCCTTGTTGTACCGTTTGTCCATTTTGTTGCAGGGAGAAATCAATCGAATTCACGTCTGCTAGTTCCTCCTTTGGAATCAAGTTGCTGATTACTGCCGAATGGTCAAATGCTTTTGCCAATTCCCAGGGAAGACTTTTAGCTTTTAGTTCTTGCTGTACATCCCTTGCGGTGAAATCAATTCCCAAGCCGACGGCATCAAAGTAAGTTGATGCAAATTTTTGAGTGACATGTTTTCCTTCTTTACAGATCCGGAGGACAACCTCGGTTTCAAACTGAATATTTTTGGAGAACTCTGGATAATAGAAATCTTTGTTGTCCTTTAATACCGCAGTATCGGGTTTTAAAAATATAATGGGATTCTCAGGGACAGGATTATTGAGTTCTTTAGCGTGGTCGATGTAATTGCGACCGATTGCAATTATTTTCATGATATAAATTTTTAAGGCGATTGAGCTTTCAGATTTCTTAGCAAGCGCTTTAGCTCGATTTTCATCGCATATATCTTTTAAGCGGTATTCCTTCTTTTTAGCTTGCTCCAACAAACTTAATAAATGTCCAAAGCTTATCCAAAAATGAAGGAACACAACAACATTTATGCACATTACCAAAATAACCGTTTATATAGTGTTTAATTAGGGTTTGTTTAGGGTTTAGTTAGGGATTGTTTAGGTAATAGCTAATAAAACTCTAACTAAAATCTAACCTAATTCTAATTTATGGCTAAACTAACAAAAACATTAATGTTTATTATTTGTTAAGGGGTAGAGTAGATCATTGAATTAAAATAAAAAGCTTAAAAAATGGGAATATTAGAAGACGGTCCAAATGGTGGTTTTCGAGGTAAAGTAGGTTCAGTATTTGGCTATAACCTCAATGGAAAATGTGTTATACGAGGTGCGCGACGAAAGAGCACAAAACCGCCAACAGCGGCCCAATTGGCGCATCGCGAGAAAATAAAACTGAGTAGCGTTTTCTGCCGATGGATCAAGCCTATTGTTAACTTTGGGTATCAATTTGAAGAAACTAAAAACTCAGGGCGGGGGAAATTTCAGCTTGCACAGCAGCGTGTTTTCAAAAATGCGATTGATGTGGATGCTACAAATAAACCATTTATTAATTTAGAAAAAGTGCAGGTGTTTGTGGGGGAGCTTATGTCGCCCGAAGGTGTTCAGGCCCGTTGGGAAGAAGGTCTGCTGAAATTATCCTGGATACCGAATCCAAAATACAAGGATAGCTTGTTTAAGTTAAATCTAGCCTTGGTCAGTCTGGATAGGGAGGTGGATCTCCGAATGGCAATTGCGGATGCAGCGGAGGGGGAATGTGCGGTAAATATCCCGATCTTTGAACGTGAAAAGTTTGATTATCACGTCTACATCGGTTTTTGGGATACCTATCATGGTACATTCTCAAATTCGACCTATTGTGGTGTCATTTAATAGGATTTTTCAGCCTACTTGTGTATCTTTAACACTATGAATAAAATACAGGCGGTACTGTTCGATCTGGACGGTACCTTAATTGATTCGGAGTATTTCTATTTCAAAAACTGGGCTCCAATATTAAAGCAGGAATTTAACTTATTGATCAGTTATGAAGATTGGATTCGCGATTTTGCAGGACATACCTTAGCGCATAATGTCAAGCGTCTTACCGAGGACTATGGCTATGACGTGACGGAAGAACATATGTGGAAGCGAACACGTGCGGCTTATGCCGATTCTAACATGAGCGATATTGAATTGATGCCTGGAGCACAAGAAATTTTAGCTTTTTTGAAAGCCCAAGGTATCCGTATCGTACTTGTCACATCGAGTTATCGCAGTACGGTAGACACGGTTTTGGGAAAACATGGGCTCTTGGATTATTTTGAATTTTTTGTCACCCGCGAACGTGTGGAAGTTCCAAAACCCGACCCCGAACCCTATCGTCTGGCTTTGACAATGCTGGATTTGCCAGCCGAATGCTGTGTCGCTATCGAGGACACTATTACTGGTAGTAAATCAGCTTTGGGCGCAGATATGCAGTTGATTGCAGTTACGAAACAGGAAGTGGAACGCGCTAGACTAACAGCTGTTGATAACATTGTGGAAAACTTATCTGAGGCAAAAGCCCTGTTGGCGCAGTGGATTTAAGGGGTGTAAAATAATTTAATCGTTTTAGCATTTGTATTTTTATTCGGATATATGTAATATTACCGAATTGTTAAGGGAACTCTGACTATGAACCGTAGAACCGCAATAAAGCAATTTTTCATTATAGCTGGAGGACTGACTATTTTGTCGTCCTGTCTGAATGATGGAGGTGCATCAATTGTATTGAATAAGCTGAAGATTTCGGCGGAGGATGAGCAATTTTTGGGCGATCTGGCCAACATCCTGATTCCGAAATCGGATACACCAGGGGGAAAGGATCTGAACTTGCATCTTTTCGTCATCAAAATGGTCGATGACTGTGAGTCGCCCGAAAATCAGGCTAAATTTGTCGCTGGTTTCAACAAGTTGAGAAAACAGCTGAATTTAGCAAATAGTAAAGAGACGGAGACCGCATTGGCTGGATTGAAAGACCAAACCGACGAGAAAGCTTTTTTTGAGATTTTCAAATCGCGTGCAGTTCAGGGTTATATGAACTCAGAATATGTGATGAAGAATAAGGTGATTTATAAACTTATTCCAGGTCCGTATAATGGTGCGGTAAAAGTAAAGGCATAAATAGCAGATGGCGAATCTAAATATTGACAGTGAAAAAAACAGAACCTACGACGCGATCGTGATCGGTTCGGGAATTAGTGGCGGTTGGTCCGCAAAAGAGTTGTGCGAGAAGGGTTTGAAAACATTGGTTTTGGAACGTGGACGCGATGTACAGCATATCAAGGATTACCCAACCACCAATATGATGCCTTGGGAGTTTGAACATCGGAACGAAATGCCTTTCAAAGTGAAGGAGGAAAATCCGATTGTCAGCAAATGTTATGCATTTCATGAAGATGCAGCGCATTTTTTTGTGAAGGATAAGGAGCACCCTTATATTCAGGAAAAACCCTTCGACTGGATCAGAGGATATCAGGTTGGCGGTAAGTCGCTGTTGTGGGCGAGACAGACGCAACGTTGGTCCGACTTTGATTTCGAAGGACCAGCAAGAGATGGTTTTGCAGTTGATTGGCCGATACGTTATGCTGATTTAGCACCTTGGTATGCCTATGTCGAGAAATTTGCTGGTATTGCTGGAAACCATGATGGACTTCCTGAATTGCCAGATGGCGAGTTTCTGCCAGGATACCCCTTAAATATTGTCGAGAAATATTTTAAAGAAAGCGTCCAGAAGAAATTTCCGGAGCGCAAAGTGATTTCAGCGCGCTGTGCACACTTATCCAAACCAAATCAGATTCATATCGAACAAGGACGTGTGCAATGCCAGAATCGGGTGCTCTGTCAACGAGGATGTCCTTTTGGTGGATATTTCAGCTCCAATGCAACGACAATCCCTTGGGCTGCCAAGACTGGAAATATGACCTTACGTCCATTTTCAGTTGTCCATTCAATCTTATACGATGAACAAAAAGGAAAAGCAGTCGGTGTACGTGTAATTGACACCAATACAAAAGAGGAAATTGATTTTTATGCCAAGCTGATTTTTGTCAATGCGGCGGCAATCAATACCAATTTGATTTTATTGAATTCTAAATCCAACCGTTTTCCAAACGGTTTGGGCAATGATAGTGGTGTATTAGGGAAATATGTAGCCTTCCATAACTATAGTGCCCGCATTTATGCAGAATACGAAGGACTGTTGGATTTTACGGCCGAAGGACGAAATCCGGCAGGGGGGGGATATATTCCACGTTTCAGAAACTTGCATCAGCAGGAAACGGACTTTTTAAGAGGTTATGCAGCCGGCTTCGGTGCTTCGCGTAGCAAAGAGTCCGATCGTTCGGGTTTAGGGCTAGATCTGAAAAACAATTTGTTAAATCCTAAATTAGGTGTTTGGCAGGTTGGATCTCACATGATGGGTGAAACAATACCAAAAGAATCAGGGATGGTTTCATTGGATAGCAGTAAAAAAGATGACTGGGGTATTCCTTTGTTGAAAATTGCTGTCGATTATGATGAGAACGATGAAAAAATGAAAAAGGATTACATTTCTGTCATGACGGAAATGTTTACGGATGCTGGTTTTACCAATATTCGTCCAGATACACACTGGCAGGCTCCAGGTCTGGATATCCATGAAATGGGTGGCGCACGTATGGGGCACGATCCAAAGACTTCGGTATTGAATAAATGGAACCAGATGCATACGGTGAAAAACGTTTTTGTCACCGATGGGGCAAGTATGACCTCAACATCAACACAAAATCCTTCATTGACCTATATGGCATTTTCGGCGCGATCTGTCGATTATGCGATTAGCGAAATGAAGAAAGGAAATATCTAATTTTACAGGGTAAAGGTTTTGAAAAAAAACCTTTACCCTGTAAAATTAAAATGCTATCTTTCCAACTTAATAGCACACTAAACCAAGAAATAATAACCAAAAGGGAAAATAATAACGAATAAACAATTAAAGAACCAATAAGTAAAAAAGACAATTAAAAAACCAAAATAGGGAAACCAAAAAATTTTATAAGAAAAGCAAAAGCGATTTAGCTCATTTTAATATAAGTCTTATGTAGAAATAGCTCATAGGTATGCTAAACCTACTGTTTTGTCTTTTATGTTAAATGGAAGAAAGAGGCATGAGCAGGAGGACGGCAAATTTTACAGGGGGCAGGTCGCGAAAAAACATCAATTAAGGGAAACTAAATTAAACTAAACGTTCTAAGCATTTTTTGCTAAAACGTTTTTATAAACCAAATCACTATTAAAATGAGCAAAGTTGACGTAAAATCATTTGCGCAGCTTGGGAAAAAATCAAAGTTATTTTTCTCATTAGCTGTCATTGCTGGTACTTTCCAACAAGTCAATGCCGCTGTCGGAACTTCAGCCAATTACGAAGGCAAATCTTTCGTAAAAGAAGTAAACCATTTGCAGCAGCAAGTTAAAGGAAAAGTATTGGATGCTGCTGGAAAACCAATTTCAGGAGTTAACATCGCTGTAAAAGGAACTTCGAAGGGCACACAATCGGATGCCTTGGGTAATTTCACCTTGGATGCTAAATCAGGCGATGTATTGGTGGTTTCTTCCATTGGCTACAAAGCGAAAGAAGTTCCTGTTTCCGGGTCAACTGTTTCCGTACAATTGGACGATGACCAGAGCCAGCTGGACGAAGTTGTCGTTGTTGGTTATGGTACCATGCGTAAATCGGATGTAACAGGTTCTATTGCGATGGTCAAAGGGGCCGACATGATCAAAGATCAGAACTTTAGCCCCTTGGATAACTTGAGAGGAAAAGCTTCGGGGGTTAATATCTTTTCTAACTCGAGCCAACCTGGAGCTTACGCAAACCGTGTGGTCATTCGTGGTGTGGCCACGATCAATTCGTCGTCTAATCCACTCTATGTTGTGGACGGGGTCGTGATGGAAGATTTTCAGTTGTTGAATCCGAATGATATCGAGAATATTGAGGTCTTAAAAGATGCATCTTCGGCAGCGATCTACGGTGCTCGTGGGGCTAATGGGGTTATCTTAGTAACGACAAAACGTGGAAACAAAGATGGGTCCAAAACAATTAGTTATCAAGGGTCTGCGGGAGTGAGCTCAGTTCAACGCTACATGGATGTATTGAATGCGCAGGAATGGGTAGATGCCTTTATGATCGGTTTACAAAATGAAAATAAGTATCAAGGGAAATCTTGGTCTTTGGATAAAAAAACTTGGTTTAATGATTCCAATTATTTCGATGCCAATGGTAACCCGCTTTATAATACAGATTGGCAGCGTGAAGCAACACGTACAGCTATTTCGCATAATCATCAGTTGAATGTTCAACAAGGCGATGACAAATCGTCTGTGGGTGCATTTTTGAATTATACCGATCAGCAAGGCGTCGTTAATAATACCTGGAATAAGCGTGTCAATGGAAAGCTAGCTTATGACGCTAAACCAACATCATGGCTTTCTACAGCTATTAATTTGACTGTAAACCATACTTGGGGGCGTTATACGCCAGAAGATGGTGGTGGACAGGAAGCACGCCGTACCATGATCGAAATGATTCCTTGGTATCCAGTCTACGAAAAGGACGGTACCTACACCAATTCCTCTTCTTCAAAAGTAGCAGAAACATTGGGTTTTGAGGGCATGTCTAATCCGGTTGCTATTTTGGACAAGCAAAAACGCATGCGTTATAATACCCAGATTTTTGGAAATGCTGCATTGACCTTTCACTTGGCAGAAGGTTTGGACTTGAAAACCCAATTGGGTATTGATAATCATCAGAAAACATACCGAGGCTATTCTTCTATAACATTGAATAATATTTCACGACCAAATGGATGGGCGGAAATTAATCACCGCAATACGCTTTATTGGCAAGAAGAAACATACTTGACGTATAACAAAAAAATTGACAAGCATCGGATCAATGCGATGGCAGGTCTTTCATGGCAGGCACGAACCAATGATTATGATGGAAGCCGTACGACAGGATTTTCTGACGATTTCTTTGAATACAATAATATGGGCGCCGGAACAATCCCTGATCCACCGTATTCAGCGTACGACAAATGGGCGATGAACTCCTATTTCTTACGCGCCAACTATTCTTATGATGACCGTTATTCGGTGGTATTTACAAGCCGTTATGATGGTGCGTCCAAATTTGGTTTGGATAAGAAGTACGCCTTCTTCCCATCTGCCGGTTTAGCGTGGAACGTGAGTAATGAAGATTTCTTGAAAGGGAACGAAAAGATCAGTAATCTGAAATTACATACAAGTTACGGTCTAACAGGTAACTCGGAAATTGATCCGTATAGCTCACTGGCGAATGTCGAGACGGGAACAACGCTATTAAACGGGCAACGCGCTTCTTGGTCTTATGTAGCATCTATTGCAAACCCGGATCTAAAATGGGAGAAAACTGCCCAATATGACGTCGGAGTCGAATTAGGCTTATTTCAGAACCGATTGAATTTTGATGTCTCTTATTACCATAAAAAGACCAATGATCTCTTATTGGATGCACCGCTACCAACCTCTTCTGGTTTTAGTTCCGTCTATAAAAATATTGGATCTGTAAAGAACCAAGGTCTGGATTTGATGATCAATGGAACGATCTTCAATCACGAGGATTTTAGTTGGAAAGCTTCCTTAAATGCTAACTATAACCAGAATAAAGTCGTAAAACTAGGTGATAATAATGAAGATATCCTGATGAATAGCTGGGTTGGGGGTGCCAATAGTATTGTTCGTGTAGGCGAGAATCTAAACAGCTTCTACGGCTACCGTCGATTGGGTGTCTACACGCAGGCTGATGTGGATGCTGGAAATGCTACAGTGAATCAAATTGGACGGGCGAAGAGAACGGCGGAAAAGGAGGTCATTGGAAAAGGGTTGCCAGATTGGACCGGTAGTTTTATCAACAATTTACGTTACAAGAACTTTGATTTTACGTTGGATCTGCAGTTTGTAAAAGGTGTAGATGTGATGCAGCAGTTCTTCCACTCAACCTACGACCGCTTTGGTATTACCAATGGTTTGAAAAATATCCTGACAGACGCGTACAATGGATCTAATCCAAATACCATGCAACAGGCTATTTATCTAACGAATGGTGGACATGCCGGACAAGATACAAACGTAGATGATGCTTGGGTGGCTGATGGATCTTACCTTCGTGTTAATTTGATCCAGTTGGGCTATACTTTTAATCCCGATGTGCTGAAACGTGTCGGTATGTCTAGATTACGTGTTTATGCATCAGCAAATAATCCATTCTTATTTACATCGAAAGATTTCTTAGGCTATGATCCTGAAAGTACTTCTCAGGGAGAGAATAAATTTGGTCAGAATATTACTTTTTTCTCTTATCCAAGAGCAAAAACCTTTTCTGTTGGTGTGAATGTTACCTTTTAACTCTTAGAACTTAATAAAATGAAGAATAAATTATGTATGTTGTTATTAGCCGGGCTGGCATTAACAACTTCTTGTAATAAATTTTTGGAGGAGGATCCCAAGTCAGGAATTATTTTGGCGAGTTTCTATAAAACAGAGTCTCAGGCTCGGGAAAATGTTAATTATTTGTACCGTAATGGAGCTCCTCAGCGCTACTCCTATGCCTCAAGTGCTTATCTAGGTCCTACAGCCTCTATCAATTCGATGCTGACCGGCTATTTTACAAGCAGCTATGAAGGACAGGAGCGGATCTGTTTATTTGCCAGAGAATTGACCCGTCAAAGCAATACGAGCATCATCTCCAATACAATGAATACCATTTGGGATGAGGGCTATAAAGCAATCAACACGTCCAACGCTGCTATTCAATATATTCCCCAAATCACGATGCCAGATGGGGTCAAGAATACGTTAGTTGCCGAGGCAAAGTTCTTTCGGGCATTTAATTACTTCTATTTGGTAAAGACTTTTGGCGCTATTCCCTTTTATACAAACGCAAATGAATCATTAAAAGATGATCTTTATCTAGAACGTACAGATGCGGCAAAAGTGTATGAATTAATAGAATCTGATTTGAAGTCTGCGGTGGAAGTTCTTCCTGCTGCAACGTTTGCGGCAAATGGACACCGGATAACCAAATATGCAGCGGCCATGACCTTGGCCAATGTCTACTTGCAACAGGGTAAGTATGCTGATGCTGTGGCAGCGGCAAAACTTGTCATCGGTTCAGGTCATAGTATGACCACAAATACCAATCTTGGGATGAATAGTGCTTATAATAAGCTACGGACTACAGATGATCTGGATGAAGTAATTTATGCACAGGAGTATAATGCGACTATCCGCGATGGTAGCTGGTGGCCGACTTATGCTTTCAATTCGTCAGCCGTATCGTTATTTACATCCTATTCGATCTTTGAAAGAATCTATGGACCAACCAAGCAATTTTTGAATGTGTACGATAGTAAGGATTTGCGTGTGCAACCGAATCAATTCTATCATTGGAAATATACAAATCCAAAAAATGGGAAGGTATGGGAATCAACGGATGCAGGAATATGGTATTTTGTTGATGAGGAAGCTTTATTAACGACAGGTAAAGCAACCAAAGACTGGAACTTCTATCGCTATCCTGAAGCATTGCTTATTGCTGCAGAAGGAATCGCCAAAACATCTGGCGTGAGTGCTGAGGCTGCAGGCTATTTAGCTCAGGTTAAAGCACGTGCGAATACAGAAGGGAAATCAGTTGCTGCTTATACAGCTGAATTGCAAACCTTATCAGCAGATAATTTTGTTAAAGAATGCTGGAAAGAACGTTTACGTGAATTCCCATTGGAATTTAAAATGTGGGATGATATCGTACGTACAAAGATGTTCCCTGTAATTTCCACAACAGAAGCCGGTAAAGTAGATTTTGTGCCATTGATCGGCGCTAAAAATGCTTCTGGGGCGACATTTAAGGAAACTGATTTACTGTGGCCAATTTCGCCTGATGAAATTCAACGCAACAAAAAATTGACCCAGAATGCTGGATACCAATAGTCTTTACATTCTGATTTTAAAATGGCCATCAATCGATGGCCATTTTTTTTACAAACAACGTCCGTCGAAATGGATTCAAACGACCATAAATTGTCAAATGGTTGCCGTAAGTAACATATACAGTGATTGTATTTAAAATTTAAAAAAATACTTTCCCCTTTAAAATTAAAATCCTATCTTGAATCCATAATCAAACACTTAAACTAAAAACAATAACCAAAAAGAGAAAAATCAACAAAACATATAATATAGATAAAATCACATTCTTTTTTTTCCTTAAATAGCAAAACCGATTTTGCTTTGTTTTTTTACACTGATTATATGCTAGTTGTTCCTGCTGAGGTACATTTTTACGTTTTTTTTAAAAATAAATAATTATTAGTCCGTAAGGTTTAATCTATTAAGATAGATGTACACTTATGTATTCGTATTAGTTATTGAAGATGATACTACTTAAACATGATCGTTTTAGGATTCGAAAAGCTAAAACGTTTTATAAACCAAAATCACTAGTTATATGAGCAGAATCGATTTAGAATCATTTGCCCGTTTAACGAAAAATACAAAATTGTGTTTTTCGTTGGCGATTATCGCTGGGACGATACATCAGGCAAATGCACATGTCATTACCAAGGGTGAAGACCCAAAGGCCACCTCTACGCATCAGGTCGCTAAGTTTCAGGATTTAATTAAGGGAACGATCCAGGATGCGAAGACGGGAGCAGGGATCTCCGGTGTTTCAGTGACTGTAAAAGGGTCAGCAAAAGGTACAACATCAGATGGACAGGGTAATTTTGCCCTACAGGCCAAGGCAGGGGATGTCTTGGTCGTGTCGTCCATCGGTTATCGAACAAATGAAGTCAAAGTAACGGGTAATGCACCGATCGATATTCGACTTTCGGCGACGGAAGACCAATTGGAAGAGGTCATTGTTGTTGGTTATGGTACACAAAAGAAAAGCGAAGTCACTTCAGCAGTGGCCTCAGTGAAAGAAAAGGATTTCAATCAAGGTGGCATGCGTAATCCCATGGATCTCGTGCAGGGTAAAGTTGCTGGCCTAAACGTCACAAGGACACAAGGAAGCAACCCCAATTCAGGCACCAGTATCCAGCTTCGTGGTATGGCTTCTATAAAAGGTGGTAATGTACCATTGGTTGTTATAGATGGAATCCCGGGTGGGAATCTTGATTTGGTAAAACAAGGAGATATCGAATCTATTGATGTATTAAAGGATGGATCGGCAGCCGCTATTTATGGTACACGTGGTAATGGTGGGGTTATTTTAGTAACAACAAAGAAGGGTAAATCGGGCGAACCTCGATTCGAATATTATACCTATGGACAACACGAGTCGGTTGCTCGCAGACCGCCGATGCTCAGTGCCCAGCAATTCCGCGACTATGTCATCAAGGGACAGAATAAACCCGATCTTGACCTCGGAGCTTCAACAGATCTTTATGATGAATTGATTAATAAAAAGAACTTTTCTAATTTCCATAATTTTGTTGCAAGTGGCGGTGGTGATAAGTCCAATTATCGGGCATCAATTAACTATGAGAACGCGGAGGGAATTGCCAAATCCAATGGTAGACAACAGTTTGGTGGCCGCATCAATTTTTCACAGACCGGATTAAAAGACCGGCTAACTTTTACGGGGAATCTTGCGGCAAATTTTAATAAAGCCAATTTGCTCGGTGGGAAAAAAGATGATAATAGCGAAAGCGTACCCGATTTTGAACAAGCCGTACAGCGTAATCCAACTGCTCCGTTATATAACCCGGATGGCAGCTTTTACCAGACACAAGGCTATAACAACTTTAATCCTCTTGATAGATTGGCACATCGGGTGGATGATCGAAATCAGCAGACGTTTTCAGGAGATGCAAGGCTGAAGTTAAAAATCATCGATCCGCTCAGTATTTCTGCCTTTGGATCCTATGTTCGAGATAACTGGAATGATCGACAATTCCGCTCTAGTTTGGATTGGGATCAACGCCAAGATTCGGAATATCAGGGAATGGGCTATGCTTGGAAGAGAAACGAATTAAACTGGTCCAAAACATTTGAGTCAACAATTGATTATAATCAAACGTTCAATGAAAAACATACTGTTACAGGACTTTTGGGTTATAGTTTTCAATATACTGGCTATGAGCGTTTTGAGATGGCGAATAATGGATTTACGACCAATGCAACACAGGATTGGGATATGGGGTCCGGGACAGCCTTGAAAAATGATAAACTTCCGCGGCCAACAATGGGATCATTCAAGGAAGACAATAGGCTGATTGCATTCTTTGGACGTGTAAATTATAATTATGCAGACAAATACTTTGTGAGTGCTATTTTGAGACGGGAGGGATCCTCTCGTTTTGGCAAGAATCATAAATGGGGGAATTTTCCGGCGATCTCTGCCGGCTGGACCGTAACTAACGAGGACTTTTTTACCAATAAAGATGTCGTTAATAATTTGAAATTGCGTTTAGGTTACGGTGTTACAGGTAACCAGGGATTTCCTAACTACAAATCACTCTACTTATTGGGAGGTGGAGGAGCTTATCCTATATTTGGATCCTATTATGAGACTTATGGACCTAACTCCAATTACAACCCAGACCTACGATGGGAACAGAAAGCTGAGATCAATTTTGGAGTAGACTTCGGCTTGTGGAACAACCGTTTGACGGGATCCATTGATCTGTATAACCGGAAAACCAAAGATTTATTATACGAATACCAGGCCCAGCAACCTTCTTATACACAATCTAAGATTTGGTATAATGTAGGGGAGGTCTCTAATAAAGGCATGGAGCTTCAATTAACAGGAGTTGCTATTCAAAAGAATGACTTCAAATGGACGATTGATTTTACAGGAAATTATCAAAAGAACAAATTGGTAAAGATGTCCAGTGATGTTTTTAAAAGTGATTACCTTGAATATGGAGGGTTACCTTCTCCTGGAAACCTTGGTAACGCTATCCGATTGGAGGAAGGTGGGGAAATAGGCTCTTTTTATGGGAAACGTTTTGCTGGATTTACAGATGATGGCAAATGGCTGTTTTATAAAGCTGATGGAACAAAAGGAACAGCTGCGGAGATGACCAACGATGACCTATCCTATATTGGAAATGGTGTGCCTAAATTTCAGGCTTCGCTGGGAAATAGATTCGCCTATAAAGGATTTGACCTAACTGTATTTTTCCGGGGAAAATTCAAATATGATATCCTCAATACTGCTGACATGTTTTTCGGTAACCAAAAATGGCTCCCCAATAACGTGTTTGAAAGTGCTTTTACCAAGCATGCCAATATCAAGGATGACCCTCAATATTCAGACTATTATTTAGAAAACGGAAGCTTCGTAAAGCTGGATAATATTACCCTTGGTTATAATTTTAAATTGAAGACTGATTATATCAGAAACCTGTATGTATACGTAACGGGAAGGAATATTGCGACGATCACGAAGTATTCGGGATTGGATCCGGAATTGAAAGATACAGGGTTTGATGCGGGTATCGATAGCCGTGGATTTTATCCGAGGACAAGATCTTGGACAATTGGTTTAAATGTTGGATTTTAATGGAGAATCAGAGATGAAAAAGATAAATCGTTATATGTTTTCTGTCTTAGTGACAGTAGGTTGTGCCGGAATATTTCAATCGTGTACAAAATTGGATGAAAATGTTTACAGCTCAATTCCAAAAGATGATTTTTATAAAGATAAACGGGAGGTTATGCAAGCTGCGATGCGGCCTTTCACCCATATGCAATCTTGGTTGGCACCAACAGGGGGGAGTGGTTACTATTATCATTCCGAACTAAGTGCGGATCAGGTTGCCTGGCCGCAGAAGGGGAGGCATGGTTATGATAGTGGCGATCATATCAGACAACATTATCATACTTGGACAAGTACTGAAAGTCGAACACGGAGTGCCTGGGAAGGAATGTGGACAGGCTTGGGCTTTGTGAATAATGCAATTCATGATATTGAAGCGACAGATATCGCAAAAGTTGGAATGACGCAAGAGGAAAAGGATACTGTACTCACTCAATTGAAAGTTATGCGCGCATTTCACTATATCAAGATTATGGACTTGTGGGGCAATGTTCCCATTTCTACCGAGATTGTAGATAAACCTTTAAATCCGGAAACTAAGCCGCGAACCGAAGTATTTGCATTTATTCAATCCGAGTTAGAACAGTATGTTCCTAAACTGCCCAAAACTTCGAATAGTAATGTAGGGGAAGTGTCTATGGCAGCGGGTTACGCGATGCTGGCGGAGCTTTATTTAAATGCTGAAAAATGGGGTGGTAAACAAATGTATGATCAGTGTATTCAGGTCTGTGATAAAATTATCTCTGGCCAGGCAGGTGGAGTAGGGGGGACGCCAGCGTTGTCCAATGATCTTATAGCGCTTTATAGTAACAATAATAGCGCAAACCCGGAATCTCTTTTTCAATTCCAATATAGTCGTAAAGCTGGATTGACATTTGATTGGGGCGGTTTTTATATGGGCTATGACTATATGAAGGAAGTACTCAAAGTCGGTTATGGTGGGTGGAATGCTTTTGTGGTTATCCCTACGGCTTTTGATGCTTATGCTGAAAATGACCTGCGGAAGAAAGAATGGTTTTTATTTGGACCGCAATATCGATATGGTACAACCACGCCGGTTTTGGGAACAGAGGAATACAATGGAAAGCCTTTGGTATTTGTGAATTCGATCCGAAGAGAAAGCGAAGGTGATAAGACTTCGGAAGGTGGTATGACGAAAGGAGAAGAAAATTCGGGGGCACGTTTTAATAAATACAAATCTGGGACCTTGGATGATCCGAATTATTGGGAGAATGATTATATTATTTATCGCCTCACAGAGATTTACTTTGATAAGGCAGAAGCGCTGATGCGCAAAAATGGGGGAACTGCAACACAAGAAGCCGTAGACCTGATTAATGCTTCTCGTAAGAGAGCATTTAAGGACGCCGATTGGGGAGCAAGTAAATATACAACATCATCGCTTACAATGAATGAGTTGTTAGCCGAACGAGGACGCGAATTTATCTTTGAAGGAAAAAGGAGGGCAGATCTCATTCGTTTTGGAAAATACACCTCTTCTGCTTGGTGGGACCACAAACCTTCAAATGATGTAAACAGAGAGTTATATCCTGTTCCTTCAAATCAATTGTCAATCAATCCCAACTTGAAACAAAATCCTGGTTATTAATATTCAGGAATAGTAGATGCCCGCAGGGGTATCTACTATTCTTCTTTACCTAAAATATATGAAAAGATATTTTACCTTGTTTCTTTTGAACTTTATCGGTGCAGCGTTATTCGCACAGAAAGGTAATTTTCAGAACTTTGCGACCCAAACCTTGGACAGCATCTATACCAAGTTTGGCAATCCTAAAAATCAGCTCTTGGCTGAAAAATATCCCTTTGATGAAAACTTTAAAGCGGATTACCTGAATAATAATCAACAGGCAGAGCAGCAAAAGAAATATGCTTACCTCTGGCCTTTCTCGGGTAGCTTCTCGGCAGTTAATGCTTTAATGGAATTACCAAAAACAAAAAAGGCTTTTCAATTTATACTTGACAAAAAAGTCCTAGTGGGGTTACAGGAATACAGGGACGAAAGTAGATTGCCTGTTGGCTATGCCTCTTATTTAAATACGGCTCCTCCTTCAGACCGTTTTTATGACGATAATATCTGGCTTGGTATTGATTTTACAGATAGCTTTGTCCATACAAAAAAAGCAAACTACCTGAGTTCGGCCAAAGAGATCTGGAATTTTGTGATGAGCGGAGAGGATGATAAATTAGGTGGTGGTGTATATTGGTGTGAGCAAAAAAAGGAATCTAAAAATACCTGTTCGAATGCCCCTGCAAGTGTGTTTGCACTTAAATTATTTATGGCGACCAACGATAAATCCTATCTGCAGGAAGGGGAACGCCTTTATGCGTGGACAAAAAGAAATCTTCAGGATCCCGAAGACAAATTATACTGGGACAATATTCAGCTCAATGGAAAGATTGGAAAAGCTAAGTTTTCGTACAACTCCGGACAAATGTTGCAAGCAGCAGCCTTACTCTATAAGTTAACAAAAAATAAGCAATACCTCGAGGATGCGCAGCAGCTAGCTGAGGCTTGCCTAGGATATTTTTTTGAGAAAAGTGGAGATCTAGATTTTCCAAAACTGAAAAATAGCAATTTATGGTTCCATGCGGTAATGATGCGTGGGTACACGGAGCTCGCTGCGGTGAATGGCAACCAAAAGTATCTTGCAGTTTTTGCGAAAAACCTTGAATTTGCTTGGAAGCATATGCGCGATAAAGAAGGGCTTTTTAGCCCAGATTGGACCTTGAAGGATCAACATCAATCGAAATGGCTCCTTGATCAGTGTGCTTTTGTCGAAATGTATGCACGGCTGGCCAAAGCCGGATATTAGAACAACTTTAGAGCACCTCATCGTAGGATTCTAAAAAAATCTGCTAATAGTATTTTAGCGGATTTTTTTGTTCTTGTAACATGTTGGTTAGAAAGATTAAATAATGTTTACTTAACATAATATATAGTGTAAAATTTCTATTTTTGAGATGATCAACTTCCAGTTTCAAACGATTTGTAAATAGGATTTATAGATAAAGGGTTAATAATATATTCTGAATGATTTTGTTTAACACATAGGGTTTAGGATTACCTGTCCAGATGAGTCAAAATTGGAAGGAGGTCGAATTTTGATTAGATACCAAGTTATTTTTATTATGAAAATTAAAAATCTATTATTGCCATTGATTTTGCTGGGACTTTCCACGAGTACCGTATTGGCGCAGAGTAAAAAAATCAAACATGTTGTTCTCGTTGGCTTTGACGGTTTTGGTGCTTATGCTTTACCAAAGGCGGAAATGCCAAATCTTAAAAAAATGATGCAGGAGGGAACTTATAGTACCCATGTGCGCACAGTCCTGCCTTCTTCAAGTGCGGTGAATTGGGCTTCTATGATTATGGGGGCCGGTCCTACAGCTCATGGATATACCGAGTGGGATAGCAAAGTCCCCGAGATCCCGTCTACGGCTAAAACAGCCAATGGAATGTTCCCTTCGTTGTTTAATGCCGTGGCAAGCAAAAATCCTAAAGCGCAGTTTGCCGTGGTACATAGCTGGCCTGGTATAGGTTATTTGATCGATAACAAAGTTGTCCAGAAAGTCATTAATACCAAAGATGATGACGAAGCCGCTTTAAATACGACTGTGGATATCATAAAGAAAGAGAAACCGACGATTATGTTTGTGCACTTTGACCAACCTGATGGTGTAGGGCATAATATTGGACACAATACGCCGGAATACTATGCTGAGTTAAAGCAGGTTGACAGACGCATAGGCACCTTGCAACAGGCTGTAAAAGACGCGGGAATCGTGGATGAAACTATTTTCGTTATCGCTGCCGATCATGGGGGTACAGGAAAAGGACATGGCGGTAAATCGCTGACTGAGGTAGAGATTCCTTGGGTAATGACTGGACCTGGTGTACCAAAAGGGAAAGAAATTAAGGAGACGTTGATGATTTATGATATCGCACCTACATTAACCTGGTTACTGGGTGCACCGCTTGATGCCGCATGGCGCGGACAGGCGATTAAAGCATTTCAACAATAGTAGCTATCGGTCAAAGAAAAAGCCCCAAAGAAATTTTCTTTGGGGCTTTTTCTTTGACGGGATCGTCAATATTATATATCTACGACCGCATCCATTTTGAAGTCATCATCTTTTAGATGGACAATCTCAGTTGCTTTTTCGTAGTTGGTTGATTTCTTGGAGAAGAAGTCGTGCTGTGTCGTTTCGGTATTCAAACCATTCAATACGATTGGATTGACTTGTTTTACTTCAAAGATCGGATCGAAGCCCAGGTTCATTAACGCTTTGTTGGCATTATAGCGAACATATTCTTTTACTTCAGCTGTTAGACCAACTTCAGTATAGATCTCTTCTGTATATTTCAGCTCATTTTCATATAAATTATAAAGCAAGGCCAAGAAACGAGCTTTTACCTGATCCTGATTTTTCAATTTTTTGAATTGATCTTGCGCTATTAATCCAACGAATACCCCGTGAATGGATTCGTCAGCAATAATTTTCTTAATGATATCGGCGGAAGCAACCATTTCACCTTGTCCGCATAACCACAATGGTAAGAAGAATCCAGAATAGAATAGGAATGACTCCAATAATACGGAAGCAGCCATCGCCATATAAATCTCTTCGTCGGAAGCATCTTCTTTATCAATCGCGCGATAATAACCATCGATTGTTTCGGCTTTGTATTGAAGATATTTATTTTGCTGAACCCATTCGAAAATGTCGTTTATTTCAGCGGTTGTAGAAACTGTCGTGAAAATAGTGGAATACGATTTTGCATGAATAGCTTCCATCATACACATATACGACAATACGGCTTTATTCTGTAAGGTGTCGATATGATCGATGATTTTAGGCATCCCTGTATGGCTTTGAAGGGTATCCAATAAGGTCAATCCGCCTAAAGCTTTCTTATACGCATCTTTCATTTCTGGGCTGATACGTTTCCAGCTATCGATATCTTTTGATGGAATGTATTCCGTATCGATCCAGAATTGACGGATATTTTGTTCCCAGAACATCAATACATA
>JAIRVH010000094.1 GCA_031253985.1 Sphingobacterium sp. | reverse complement strand
GTTCTGCAGTTGTTTCTTCAACGAAAACTTTTTCACCGTTTTCTACTGTGTGAAGTCTGTACGTCAATGCTACGACGTCGTTTGCTTTTATAGCCATCTGATTTTGATTTTTGGAAGCCGAGGCTACCGTTTATTAAATATAATTTATTAACGCTTGTATTGAATCCTGTGGTAGACTGCAGGTCTTGTTTTTACAAAGATATGCTTTTGTCTCCTTTCCGACCCTATGTTCCAGGAGTGGGAGATTCTCTTCCGTACCACCGAGGACAATTTTATTAGGAATATAATATTGGTCGAGTTCTTTTTTTAAAGCCATTGCTTTATCCCCCGTCAATGCAATTTCATTGATTCCATATATTTCTTCTAGCAATAATATTGCCCAATTTGAATAGGCCGATCCATAAGTCTTGATTTGCGGGAATACATTCGCCAGCAATTGGTCTGTAATGGCGATGTAATTTTCGTCGTCAAAAAGCAATCCTAATCGTTTCAGCTGACGAACCATTGTCGACGAAGAGGACGGGATTACGTTGTCCATAATTTCGCTTTTCCGTGCGATGAGTTCCTCTGCCTCCGACGAAGTATAATAGAATGTTTTTTGTGATCCATCATAAAACAATGCTATGGCCTTATCAGCAAGCTGTCTTGCTTTGGTGAGCCAATTGAGGTCAAATGTAGCCTCATATAATGCTATAAAGGCTTCAATAGTGAATGCATAGTCATCTAGGAATCCTGTGATCGCCCTGTTGTTATCTTTTGGCTGGTGCAATAACTGGGCATCGTCCTGAATAAGATACGTACAGATAAACTGGGCATTGTTTAAAGCGAGTTCAAGAAAATGACTGTTTCCAAGACTTTGATAAGCATCGATAAGCCCTTTTAAAAAGAGGGCATTCCAGCTGGTGAGCTGTTTGTGGTCGAGTCCTGGACGTACCCGCTGTTCACGGTAGTCGTATAATTTTTTCTTTGAAATTTTTAGAAAATCTGACCATTCGTCAGCTGACATATTGACCTCTGCCGCTAGCTGGTCTGCATTTATGGCGCAAATAGGGATGTTGGTTTTCTCTTCCGCCCAGTTGCCTAATTCGGTGATGTTAAAATATTGTCCAAGGAGGGTAGCATCATCGCCCAATACCCTGTCAAATTCAGCTTTGGAGAATGAATAATATTTTCCTTCGATTCCCTCACTATCTGCATCTAAAGCACTATAGAAACCATGGTTTGGAGCAAGCATTTCACGTTCGGCCCAAATAATGGTTTCTTCGATAATCCGCTTATAGAATGGATCCCGACTTTGTTGATAGGCTTCGGAATATAGGGAAAGTAGTTGTCCATTATCATAGAGCATTTTTTCGAAATGTGGAATATGCCAATAATGATCCACAGCATAGCGCGCAAAACCGCCACCGATCTGGTCGTATATGCCACCTGATCCGATCTTTTTTAACGTAAAATGGACATGATCCAATAGTTTCTGATCGTCAGCAAGCACCGCGTATTTTAGCAAGAACAACCAGTTGTTTGGAAGCGGAAATTTCGGGGCTCTTTGATAGCCGCCTTCCTTATTGTCGAAGGTTTCTGTCCAGGGCTCAACAATTGCGCTTAAATCATCGATTGTATATTGTTCGGGAATAGGATTAATGGGTAGTTTCTCGGCCCGTTGAATACTGTTGTTTAGCTTTTCGGCATAGTCAAATGCGACTTCGGGTTTCTCCGCCCACATTTGAGCAATTTGCAATAAGATATTCTGCCAGTCGTGCGGTTTGAAATAGGTACCGCCATAAATTGGTCTTCCGTCGGGCAGGCAAATACAATTCAAAGGCCAGCCGCCGGCATTGGTCATCAGTTGTACAGCGAGCATATAAACCTGATCAATATCGGGGCGTTCTTCGCGGTCAATTTTGATCGATACGAAAAACTTATTCATGGTTTGCGCGATAGCAGAATTTTCAAAACTTTCACGCTCCATCACATGGCACCAATGGCAAGCCGAGTAGCCAATGCTTACAATGATCAGTTTATTTTCGTCTTTTGCTTTTTTTAAAGCTTCCGGTCCCCAGGGCATCCAATCTACTGGATTGTGCGCGTGCTGCTTAAGGTACGGTGAATGTTCAAATTGCAATTGATTCGCCATAAGACGAAGGTAGTGAAAAAGTAATTATTAACGAGCCTAGTGAAAGATATACACGACATAAACCTTGCTGTAGCATTTTTTTCTATTTCTACGTCGTGTTAAAGTAACTTCATTGGCTTGGAAATTAATTAGATGTTATAAAATGTCCGATGAATTTGATTATTTTTACATACGTTTATTATTAGCTTTACCGAAGTCCTATGTCAAATGACGTTGACCTGCTTAAAAAGATAGTCCAAAAAGATCGTGATGCTTTTGAGGCTATCTATAAAGCCCATTTCCGTAAATTGTATATCTTATCTTTTCGGTACGTGCGAGATGAATCAATCGCTGAAGAGCTTACCAATGATGTATTTATGATGTTATGGGAAAATGCAGGAAAATTGACCATTAATCAATCACTTGGAGCCTACCTATCCCGAAGTGTTATCAATCTCTCACTTACTTACCTCAAAAAGAACCAGCGTTTGTTGGAACGGAATAATGATTATAGCAAGGAAGTGGACCTGACAGATGAAGAAGATCAGACCGATAGCGCAGCACTTTACGAATCCAAATTATTGATGATCGAAAGCTTATTGGAAGGATTGCCGCCGCAATGTCGGAAAATTGTTATCATGAGTAAGTATGATAAGATGAAACAACAGGAAATTGCGGATCAATTGGGAATTTCCATTAAAACCGTAAAAAATCATCTGACTATCGCTTACGATAAAATTCGGGTGGCTTTGGCCAAGCAAAAGACATTTCTGTTGCTGCTAATCGGCTTTTTATTTTTTTCATTAGGACTTTTTGTTCAGTTTATTATCTTATAGATATGGAAGAAAACAATACTTCAAGATTTATTCCTTATGACTTGATTCAGAAAGAGCTGGATGGGACTATTTCCGAAAGGGAAGGGGTGTTACTTGAACGTTGGATTTCTGAAGATACGGAGAACCATCGATTATATGATGAAATCAGAACGATATCCGATGACTTTATTGCATTGGAACTCTATAAAAATGTAGATACCAATAGTCAATGGGACAGGTTTAAACTACAACTGGATAAAGAAGCCATTGTTCAGGACCAAGAGATGACGATACCAATCAGAACGCTTTGGAAACCCTGGATGAAATTTGTGGCTGCAGCCGTATTGTTGATAGTTGGTTTTGCCTGCTATCTGAACTTTGACCGATGGATGGGCAACGAAATCCGCGTATATGGATCAGTAGCACAGCAGCCTACCGTACTTCCCGATGGTTCGATCATGACACTACAGGCCGGAGCAGAGGCGATTTTCAACAAACGGACATTTTCACAGCAAAGAACTGTCGAGCTCAAAAAGGGAAAAGCGCTATTTGATGTAAAGCACAAAACGGGGAACTCTTTTGTCGTGGATCTTGAAAACAATTATGTGCGCGATATCGGAACTACCTTTGAAGTGAATTTATTGGCAGAAGATGTTGAGGTACTTGTTAAGGAAGGAATTGTTGCCTTGAGCAGCGGAAAGGGAGATCATGCGGAAGAACTTATTCTGCAAAAAAATCAAAAAGGTTTGTATAAAAGGCAGACAGCATCCCTATCCAAAATTGATCTGTCGGCGGACAATGAGACTGATGTAGCACAAAAGCTAAGCTACTCGAACGTTCGATTGGACAGTATCTGCGCGGATCTGGAAAAGCATTTCCGGGCGAATATTACTGTCGTTGGAGATAGTCTAAAAGCACGGAAGCTGAGCATGTATTTTGATGGACAAACGCTCAATGAGATTGTTCAGATTCTCTCCAAGACGCTAAATGTGAAATGGAAATCAGGTAAAAAAGGATATAGTATCTACGAATAGACTTTTCGCATTGCTGATATGAAAGATAGGGTCCTGTATCGTCTGCTCTTTTTCTGCTGGTTGGTTATAGTCATGTGTTCGAAATCCATGGGGCAGAATTCCCCTGTGGATTGGCGAATTTCAATTGACACACATAACAAACAGATCATTCAGATACTTGCCGAAATTCATAAAACATACGATATATCCATGTCCTATGATGAGCAGATTTTTAACAAGGACATCATTTATAGTCGATCATTTAATAGATCGAGTTTAGAAGAGATTCTTAATTATTTGCTGAAAGATTCAAATGTTGGATTTACGATTATCAATAGGGCGTTGATCTTCTACGAAGAGGATAAAACTTTTACCATTAAGGGGCGAGTTGTAGATAGTCTAAGTGGTGAAAACCTGATCGGCGCTACTTTGTTGATTGCAGAGAAAAGTAAAAGTAGCTCAAGTAATAAATATGGGTTTTATTCACTGACATTGCCGCGGGGTGAATATAGTTGCTACGTCAGTTATCTTGGCTATAAGACAAGGGCAGTAACATTGAATCCGGGATTAGAAGATAATTATCTGATCATAAAACTTGCTCCGGTTGATTTTAACCTGAGTGAGGTGGTGGTGAATGTTGATTCAACCCTGACAGCACAGCATATGGGAAGTTTCACAGACAAGATCAATTGGACCCAAGCGCGAAGAAATGCCTTTTATAAGGGCGAAGTTGATATCATGAAGGTCTTACAGATGCAAAATGGGATTAATGGATTAACGGAAGGGGGGAGCAACCTTTTCGTCCGGGGAAGCGGTAAGGACCAGAATCTTATTTTGCTTGATGAAGCTGTTGTCTATAATCCATCCCATCTATTCGGTTTAACTTCCGTATTTAATTCGGACATATTGAAAAATACGCAGCTTTATAAAGATGCTATTCCGGCTAATCTAGGCGGACGTCTTTCTTCCATTATGGATATGAGTACCAGAGACGGCGATGCCAATACTTTTCATGTTTTTGGGGGGTCTAGCCTATTAATTACTAGAGTGGGTGCAGAAGGCCCTTTTATTAAAAAGGGGAAAGGTGCTTTTATTGCCACCGCCCGGGGAAGCATATTAAATGCTTTTAATACGGATTATCGCCTGTTCAATGTCAAAGGCAAGTACAGCGATTACAATGTGAAGTTCAACTATACATTTGATGAAAAAAACCGGGTCTACCTTTCGGGGTATTATGGGCAAGATAAGGTGATTTCACCAAATAAGAACACAAATCGCTGGGGTAACTGGACATCTACCTTGCGATGGAACCATGTGCATAGTGACCGGTTATTTTTGAATCTTTCGGCTATATTCAGTGATTATCATAACAAATTGGATGTCAGTAAACCTGAATCGAGCGATAATCAAACCTGGTTGACACGTATACGTGATTTTAGTTTAAAATCGGATTTCACTTATTTTATGGGACTGGACCGTACCTTGGATTTTGGTCTTCAGGGAACCCTGCATCGTTTTAATCCCGGGGAGATATCGCCGATAAATTCAAACACGGAAGATAATATTTTTAGGGCGCAAGCTTATGATTATACGGGGTATGTTTCTTTTAACTGGAAGATCGATTCAGCCTTCCGGATTGTTGCGGGAATACGCGGCAATGCCTTTTTTAATGCCTCCTTCGGACGCTACTATTTACTGGATGGTAGCTCATATAAGCCATTGTCTAACGATGCTGACAAGAAAAAGTCGTACTATGGTCTAGAACCGCGGTTATCTTTACAATATAAAATGGGAACCGATTATGCCTTTCGATTGGCTTACAATCGGAACTATCAATATTTGCAGCTGCTGCAGAACGACGAACTGGCTTTCTCCTCTCTGGAAGCCTGGGTGCCAGCAGGGCTGAATATTAAACCACAATATGTTGATGCAATTTCTTTTAGAATAAACAGACTGCTGTATCATGGAAATATCGGACTGGAGGGGTATTGGAAAAAAATGGAAAATCAGGTCGAACTAATTGATCATGCCCAATTAATACTCAACCCTTTTATCGAAACGCAATTGCGGCAAGGCAAGGGACGGGCATACGGCTTAGAATTATCCGTCAATCAGCGTATCGGTGATTTTTCAGGAAGTATTTTCTATAGCTGGTCTAGATCTTTTCGGAAGATCAATGGCATCAATAAGGGAAAAGAATATGTGGCCAATTTTGACATTCCGCATGTGCTCAAGAGTAGCTTGTCTTACGATCTAGGTAGGTCGGTTCATCTGAGCGCTTTTTATACGATTCATACAGGAAGGCCTTTAACCTATCCGATGGGATTTATGGAATATGAAGGAATCCATGTTCCTGTATACTCCATCCGCAATTCGCATAGGATGCCTACATTTAACCGTTTTGATCTGAATTGTTCAGTGGATCTAGAAACGATAAAGCAGCGGGAACGCGGACGAAGACATACCCTGAGTTTCGGATTATATAATGTATTTGATCAACGTAATCCGCTTTACTATAGTTTCTCCGAAGATAGCAATGGGAACTTGGCTATTCAGAAAACATCATTTTCTGGGAGAGTACCGTCAATTAATTACACCATGAGGTTTTGATATGAGATTCTTGTTGATTTTAGTTATTTATCTTCTAGCGGTTTCTTGTCAAAAATCCGCTGTAGATGAAGGACAGTCATACGATATGATTGTTGAAGGGGGGATTAATACCATGTACAAAGAGCAGTATATCCAATTAAAAAAATTAGACGCACTGAAGTCAAATTCTGGTACTGTCGGGATCAGTGGAGCTACGGTACGGATAACCAATGGTCCCAATAGTATTGAATTTAGCGATTTGGGTGACGGGCTCTATCTGGGTGAGCTGTTCAATCTGAAAGACACGGTCGGCAACCTATTTCAGCTGACCATTACATTGAATGGAAAATCGTATGAAGCTCAGGATCAATTGATACCTGTTGTTCCCATTGAAAATGCATTTTTGCCTGTAGAAAAAAGTAATTTGAATAATAAGTGGGAGATAAAGGTCAGTAAACACCTGTTTGGCATGCGTACCTCCAATAAATGGCTTATTATGCCTCAAAAAGATTTTTCAGAAGATGATATCTCTTCTTTTCGATCTCCTTTTAGTTATAGTTACCGCTTGGGAGCTCCCAATGTACTGAATAATCTACTTGGCAAGACCTATAACTATGAAGTTTCGATGAAGGACAGTTTAATCGTTTCTAAATTTTCAGAATCGCCCCGTTACTCCCGTTTTCTTTATAATCTATTCCAGGAAACAGAGTGGAAAGGGTTGTTGTCGGCAGTACCAGCCAATGTCGAGGGCAATATTTCAAACAATGCACTTGGTTTTTTTTATGTGATGGATGGTATACGTAAAACTATCCCCGTAAAGGCTATCAGAAACAGTAAATAAAATGATAAGAAAGCATCCTAAAGCTTATTTATGGATGAATGCCTCGGGTTTCCGGGCGCATTATGATCATACAAAGTAACTATTTATACTTTAATATATACATATGAAGACTGCACTATTTAAAGCAGATAAGCTATTCCTATTTCTTTTTTTCTGGCTATGTCTTGCCCTAAAACCAATACAGGCAGAGGTGCTGCCAACTTATGTGATCCCGCTTAAGGATACGAATAATAAGCAAAAAACAATGCTTGTTTTTATTACGGGCGATGGTGGCTACAACGATTTTAGCAAAAGCCTGCTGTCTTATTTTTCGCTCGATGGTTATCCCCGCTTGGTGATCGACGCAAAAAAATATTTCTGGAAAAAGAAAACACCACAGGAAGCAGGAAGAGAATTCGAACGGTATATTGACCATTTCAAAAAGGAGTGGGATTGTGACCAGATTTATTTGATTGGACATTCATTTTCGGCAGGGGTACTACCTTTTGTCCTGAATAATTTTTCGGATCCATTGAAAAAATCAATTCGGCATGTAACCTATCTGTCGCCAGACCAATATGCGAGTTTTGAAGTGACCGTTTCGACAATGCTCAACTGGAAACAGAAACCCAATGGCTACGAGGTACTCGCTGAAGTCATGAAGCTAAAGCAGTTCCCCTCTACTTATGTCTTCTGTAAAGAGGGGGAGGAAGATCTTGTTAAAATGTTTCGAAATGCTGGCCTAAAGGTCGATGTATTGGCCGGACCGCATAATTATAATCGAGATTTTAAAACTATTTATAATACGATTCGATTAAGATAGCGTTTGTATTAGGACTTTTTTATTAAAACCTTGTCATCCTACTGAATTTAGATGCAAGGTTTTTTTTATGCGATATTGTTTTTTATTGATTTTACTGTTCTTTACTTCCCGACTATTTGGACAAGGGACTGCATTAACAGGAATTGTCCTCGATGCCTCGACAGCAAAACCTATACAAGGTGTGACTGTGAAGCTTTCCAATACAGCCAGATCTGTGGCAACAAATAAAGAGGGGCAGTTTCAGCTGCCTGCAGTGCCTGGCAATTGGGAGTTGCTGATCAGTGCGGTTGGCTATAAAAAGCAAGTATTCCCGATGAGTGTTGCACAGGGCAAGAAAGTGCTGATCATCCGATTGGAAGATGAGCAACAGAGCCTAGACGAGGTAGTGGTGAATGCACCTAACAAGAGAAAATATTCCAATAAACATAATCCCACAGTGGACTTAATCCGTAAGGTAATCGAAAAAAGAGATGAAAATAATGCGTTAAATGAAAAAATAGGTAGCTACCAGGAATATGAAAAGCTATCGATGTCATTGTCTATCCAAAATCAAAAGGTAGATAAATCCCGTTTACTGAAACGTTTTGGATTCTTGAAGCAGGGTATGGACACACTAAAGTATCCCGGAAGGTCGTTGGTGCCCATATTTATGGATGAGAAAATTGGTCAGCGAAAATTAGATGCCATTAATGGTTCCAGCTTCGTGTTATTGGGGGAGAATCAGTCACGCGTAGATCAGTATTTGGATGAAGATGGTATCGACGAGTATTTGGATAAAATCTATGGCGAAACAAATATCTATGATACCGATGTTTCGATTGGGAACAGACGTTTTTTGAGTCCAATAGCCACATTGGGACCTTCATTTTATAAATATTACCTGGTTGATACATTGAAGGATAGCAAGCCTTGGCACGCTAAAATAAGAGTAGAGCCACGGAATAGGGAGGATGCCCTTTTTTCAGGTTTCATTTATATTCGCCTGGACGGAAGTTACGCATTAGACCAAGCGGAGTTGACCATCAATGAAGCGACAAACATCAACTGGGTAAAGGGGCTCAATATTGTGTTGAATTATTCGGAAAATAGAGCTCATCGGTTCTTCTTGAGTAGAGGGGTGCTGACAATAGATCTGGGCATTTTTAAGGATGGTATGGGCCTGTTCGGCGAGAAAGTGACGAATAGATTGCCATCCGATAACGCAGCCCTCGCTGTCAGTGGTAAAGCAGTGACACGAACTGGGCCGCAAAATCCGAACGGAATTGATTGGAAGCTTGTAAGACCTGAGAAACTAAGTAAGCTGGAAGAGCAGGCGTTTACAAATATTGACAGTCTAAAACAGTCAAAATCTTTTAAAAATTTGATGGCTTTAGGTTCTTTTATCATGTCGGGTTATTATGGCCGCGGTGTCATTGAGATAGGGTCAGTACCATCTTTTTACAGTTTTAATCCCGTAGAAGGCAGCCGATTTAAATTTGGTGGCAATACCACAGATATATTTAGCAAAACACTGGTGCTGGAAGGGTATGGTGCTTACGGTACGAAAGATAAGCAATGGAAATATAACGCGGGGGCCACTTACTCATTTAATGGCGAATCGGTATATAAATTTCCAGTGAAGTTAATCAGCGCAAAAGTGAGTAAAGAGGTGCAAGTGCCGGGACAGGATCTAAATTTCATTGACAATGATAATTTTCTGCTATCGTTCAGAAGGGGCGAAAATGATAAAATGTTTTATCTACAAAGAAGGCAGGTAGAATATTGGCAAGAGTTTGAAAACCACCTCTCTTTTAAATTGGGGTTCTTCAATCAGATTCTTAGCCCTGGCGGGATTTTAGCGTTCGACCGCAGAGCATTTAGAAGGAGTAACGGCAATGAGCTCTGGACTTCTGGTTTCACCGGAGAGCTACGCTGGGCTCCACATGAAAAATTATATCAGGGTAAACGGTATCGACGTATTATCAATACCGGTCAGCCTATTTTCACGTTAGCAGCGCAGATTGGCGTGAAAGGATTATTGGGGGGAGACTATAATTATCAACGTTTTATAGTCAATGCCAATAAACGCTTTTTTGCTTCACAATTTGGTTTTGCGGACCTTGTATTTGAATCCGGAATACAGTTTGGAAAAGTTCCTTATCCATTGATGATTATTCACCGTGCAAATCAAACGTATTCATACCAGCTCAACTCATACAATTTGATGAATTCGATGGAGTTTATGAGTGATAAGTATGCTTCTTTATTATTGCAACATTCATTTAATGGCTTTTTTCTCAATAAAGTTCCCTTACTAAAAAAGCTGGATCTCCGGGAAATAGCTTCAGTAAAGATGTTGTACGGGGCTGTCGATGCTTCCAACCGATACACCAAAAGTTTTGATGAGTTACCTAAAGATCCGCGGGAACCGCAGTTATTCTCGCTGAATAATGGAGCTTATATAGAAGGTAGTGTCGGCTTGAGTAATATCTTTAAAATTTTACGTGTAGACCTCGTTCGTCGTTTTACTTACCTCAATAATCCTGGAATATCTCCTTGGGGCGTTAGGGCAAAGATCGGTATTGATTTTTAATGTTATAAAAATCCACAAATGGGATTGGGACTATTTTTAGGAAATGATGTCATTAGTAAAAGAGGTTTAGAAAAACTAAAGAATTGGGCTTGTCAAGTCTAGAAGTATTATGTTGATGAAAAACAAAATGTTGATCTGGAAATCCTTATTGGGGCTATTGGTCCTTTTGGGGGCTGTGTATTTTTTTGTGAATCAAAGACAGGAACTAGCATCGTCTGTAGGGCTTATCCAGTCCAGTTCGTTGTTCTGGGTGGCGATAGGTATCGTTGTGTCTTTGGCTTACATCGCCATGCAAGGTTTGGTCTATGTCTATAGTTTCAAGTCTTTGCAACAAAAGCTATCACTGGGTGGAGCTACTCGCTTATTTTTAAAGCGAAACTTTATCAGTGTCTTTCTTCCCGTGGGGGGATTTACCTCGTTGGCTTTCTTTAAAAAAGAAGTCAATCAGGAGGGAATCGACGATTCAAATGCCAATCTTTCTTCGGTTATCTATGCTGTTATTAGCCTAGTTTCTTTATTTATACTCTGTCTTTTTGTTTTCCTGTTTGTGGGAATTGCCGGTCTTGATGTGCAAATCATTGGGATTATGGTAGTTTTTAGTACTCTATTGTTGGGATTTGGTTGGTACTGCAGATCATTTTATCGAGGCGGAAGTGCTTACACGCTCACCGTGCGTCATTTTCCGTCGATAGCAGGCACTTGGGATGAACTGCATAAGAAGGGCGTAAATTTCTGGGCAGTAGTGCAAAGTTTAATCTGGGCAACAGTCATTGAGCTGGTTGGGATTTTGCACATCTATATTGCTATGCTTGCCTTGGGCTTTGAAACATCGTTATTGGCTTGTACAGTAACCTATGCAGTCGGAACGTTGGTCTATTGTTTTTCGCCATTGATGAAGGGGCTAGGTCTTATCGAAATGTCTATGGTTGTCATTCTGTGTAAGTTTGGCTACAGCGAAGAAGAGGCCATTTCGATATCCTTGTTATACCGTTTATTTGAATTTTGGGGCCCATTGGCATTGGGCGGCATTAGTTTCTTTGTAAATAAGAATAACATCTTTGTTCGGATACTTCCCTCGGTTTTTATTTTTGTGATGGGACTTATCAATATCATTTCGGTTCTGACGCCAGCTATCCATAGCCGTGTAGCTGCATTAAAACAATTTATATCGTACGATGCGTTGAACTTTTCAAATGCAGCTGTGCTCTTTTTTGGTATACTGCTAGTGATGTGCTCGGGCTTTTTATTGAAAGGATTACGTATGGCCTGGTATGTTGCGGTGGCCCTATGTTCACTTTCTATTTTTGCCAATCTTTCCAAAGGGCTGGATTTTGAAGAAGCTTGGTTCGCTTTTTTGGTATTGTTGATGCTGCTTTATTCATCAAGACATTATTTTGTACAAAGCAACAGGAGGTTAAGTTCTTTAAACCTCAGCCTGGTTTTATGGCTTATTGGGGTTGTATTTCTGTATGGGATTACCGGTTTTTATTTCTTGAATGCGAAGCATTTCAATATGGACTTTACTATTGTAAATGCGGTGAGCAATACATTACATTGTTTTGTGCTGCTCAATGGCGATGTCGCAGAGCCCCAAACCGCGATCGGACAGTATTTTTTGTATTCCATTAATTTTTTTAGTGTCGTTAGTCTTTCCGCATTATTCTACTGGATGGTCAATCCTTGTCAGTTGGAGGAAGAAGATGCCGGTGGACAGATTGAAATTGCGCAGCACCTTTTGGAGCGTTATGGTAAATCGCCTGTCGATTATTTTAAAACCTATGGCGATAAAGATCTTTTCTTTAATGCTGAACAGACTGGGTTTATTGCATACAAAAAATGCTATGGTTATGCGATGGTCCTGGAAGGACCCGTTTGTGAGGATACTGAGGATGCCATGAAAGAACTGATTAATGCATTTGAACGCTATTGTCGCAAATCGAGTTTGAAAACAGCCTATTACCGCGTTGACGGTAGACATTTGGGGATTTTCAAACAACTTGGCAAAAAATCTTTTCTGATCGGGGAAGAGGCGATTGTTAATGTCGATAGTTTTTCGCTGGAAGGCAAGAAAAGAAAATCGCTTCGAAATGCAGTAAATAGTATTGAGAAGAAAGGCTTTGTTTCGAATCTTTATCGGGCACCCTTGTCCAATGGCTTGCTTCAGAAGTTGCAGGTCGTGTCGGATCATTGGCTGCGGGATATGAAGCGTTCGGAACGTGTTTTTTCTCAGGGGATGTTTGATGTTGGAAAGATTAAAAATAGCCATGTAATTACGTTGGAGGATAATGAAGGTCGCATTTTAGCATTTTTGAATATCATTCCCAATTATGCGCCGGACGAGGCGACTTACGATCTTATCCGAAAACTGCAAGATGCTCCCGGTGGAAATATGGACGTATTGATTATTCGTTTTTTGGAGTATTGCAAAGAGGAAGGTTATTCTTTTCTAAATATGGGTTTGGCGCCTTTTTCGGGATTTGACAAGAAGAAAGGGCTCGTTGAACGCATTATTAGTTTTTTATATGAGAATAACCCGTATTTCCGTCAACCAAAGGGACTAAAAGAATTTAAGGAAAAATTCGATCCTTGCTGGGTGGAGAAATTTGTCGTGTATTCACATGATTTGGATTTGATTTCAGTGCCTTTGGTAATTGATAAGGCAATGAAATCAAATGCGGGTAAGTGATCAATAGATCTTCTTTGAAGATAAGTTTGTTCTTTGAATCGAATTTTAGTCAATTATTTGCACAAGATCGGCACAATTGCCGCTGAGCATCTGAAAAGTGAAACCGGTGTCGAGTTTTATCTCTGCGCATGATGAGGTCCGTAAATAGGCTGCTTTCCGGGTTAAGTATTCAACTAAATCAGTTAATGTAGGATTATGACCGAAGAGCAGTACGTGATTGATATGATCAGGAATTGCATTGATAATGGATAGCAGGTGTTTGTATGTGCATTCGTAGATCGTTTCTTCAATCTGAATATCAAAAGTAGAGGAACCCATTACATCCAGAAAAATACGCGTTGTTTGGAGTGCGCGGTTGGCTGGAGAGCTGATCACCATACTGTTTTCGTCAAGATTCAACTTTGTGGCAAGCTTGGTAGCAACCTGTTTTGCATGCTGAATCCCATCGGAGGTAAGGGCACGGTCAAAATCGTTTATTCCCGGAATCGTTTCAGCTTTTGCATGTCGGATGATATAAAGTTTTTTACTGTTGTCCATGATTAAAATTTTTGATTCTATACTAATATAAATATTAACGCTCGTTGTCCCTGTTCATTGTGTTAGTCCAATGAATAGGCTTGCGTATGAATACAAATAATAATACAGGAAGTTTTGAAAAGTAAATATTATATGAATAGTTATTGCACCTTATTTAATTCTTTGTATCTCTCAAGAGGACTGGCCATGTATCGGTCACTTGAAAAGTGTGCAAGGGACTTTCACCTTTATATTTTTGCATTTGATGATGAGTGTTATCGCATTCTGTCTGAATTAAAGCTGAATAAAGCTACTATTATCCGATTATGTGATTTTGAAGATGAACAATTACTGGCTATAAAATCCACTCGCACTACAGGAGAATATTGTTGGACTTGTACGCCCTCAATTATCCTATATAGTATTCGAAAATTTAGTTTATCCAATTGCACGTATCTGGATGCAGATTTATTTTTCTATGCCGATCCAGTGATACTAATTGAAGAGGCAAAGGGAGCATCGGTGATTATAACTCCACATCGATACAGCCCCATGTATGAAGATAGCGAATCGGGAGGGACCTATTGTGTGCAGTTTGTTTACTTTAAGAATTCAGACGAAGGTATAGCGGTTTTGGAGTGGTGGCGTTCCGCGTGTATTGAATGGTGCTACAATCGCAGAGAACCCGGAAGATTTGGTGATCAAAAATATTTGGATGTATGGACGACTAAGTTTACTGGAGTGCATGTTCTGGAACATTTAGGCGGTGGTGTAGCGCCTTGGAATGTTCAGCAATATGATTTTGAGCATAAAATGGGGCAAGTCTGGGGAAGAGAGCTTGCTAGCCAGCGGTTATTTCCTGTGATTTTCTATCATTTTCACGCATTAAAATATGCTGAAAAGAATTCTTTTACTCTCGCAGGAGGCAATTTGATAAGTGATAATGACATCCACTTTTTGTATAAACCCTATATAAAAGCATTAAAAAATTCAGGTCGTGAAATACGGTCATTATCATGCTTACTTCAATTTCATGAAATGAATGAAATTCCGCGTATTCGTAAATCACTACGCCGAATGTTCAATTTATATGTACTTGGCAAATTTAGAGAATACTACCATCAATCCTATTTCTTAAGATAATGGCCTATAAAATTGATTTAAAAACATTTACCGATGATCGTGGACATCTAACGGTGATCGAAAAAGTAACACCTTTCGAGGTGAAAAGGATATTTTATATCTATGGGGTGGATGGATCCATACGGGGTGGACATCGACATCATAAAACGGTACAAGCTGCAATTTGTCTAAAAGGCAGTTGCGCGATTTACAATCAGGATGGAGATAATGAACGGGTTTTTGAATTAAATTCACCTGATCAATGCTTAATATTGGAACCAAAGGATTGGCATCAGATGTTTGACTTTTCGGAAGATGCTATTCTTATGGTACTTGCTTCTGAATATTTTGATTCAACAGATTATATTTACGAACCCTATTTTATACATGATAGCTTACGAGAGTTTACGTCAGGTCAATAAGGAATTTATGGAGGAGTATACGCAGGTTTTTCATGAAATATTGCATGGAGGCTGGTATATTTTGGGAAAAGAAGTACAGCAATTCGAGCAATCATTTGCGGATTATTGTGGTGTGCAACATTGCATCGGTGTAGCCTCCGGATTAGATGCGTTAGTTTTGTCATTACGCTATTTCGGCTTTAATCCTGGTGATGAAGTGATTGTTCCTGCTAATACCTATATTGCTTCAATCCTTGCCATTATGCAGGTAGGCCTAAAACCTGTACTTGTTGAACCCAATGTGACTACCTACAATATTGATCCTAAAAAAATCGAGTCGGCTATAACAGAAAGGACCAGGGCGATTTTAGTTGTTCATCTCTATGGTAAATTGTGTGATATGGATCCCATTATTTCTCTCGCAGGCCGATATGGATTACGTATTATTGAAGACTGTGCCCAAGCACATGGTGCTAGCTACAATGGCCAAAAGGCAGGCTCATTTGGCGATTTTGGAGCGTTCAGCTTCTATCCGACTAAGAATTTAGGCGCTTTAGGGGATGCTGGAGCTATAACATGTAAGGATGATAAACTAAATAATTCGATTCGGACCCTACGTAATTATGGTTCGTCTGCTAAATATGTCTTTGATGAAGTAGGTTATAACTCGCGGCTCGACGAGTTGCAAGCTGCCTTTCTATCTGTGAAATTAAAATTTCTAGATAAGATTACAGCTCACAAACAAAAGCTGGCGGCAGTCTATCTTCGTGAGTTAAAGTCTGATTTTATACTTCCAGTTGTACAGCCTCAACAAGAGGACGTTTATCATATTTTTGCGATCCGTCACCCTAAGCGCGATCGGTTGAAACAATATCTATTAGATAATGGTATCGGAACGGAAATTCATTATCCCATTGCACCACATCAACAAAAAGCGATGAAAGGAATTTTATCAGGTGATAGGTATCCTATTTCTGAGAAAATTCATCAAACTATATTGAGCCTTCCAATTTCTTACGGACATACGGAAGATGATATTATTAGAGTGGTTGAGGTAATGAATAAGTTTTCCTGAAGTTTTTTATGATTAATTTATTCAGATATTTTAGCATTGGAATTTTTTCCAACAAAAAAAATAAGACGATGCGTCTTTTGTTGGCTTTAATTTTTTTAGGATTAAGATCTTGCCAGATTTCGAATGTAACATAATGTAAACCCAAGACCTCTAAAAATTTCAGATCTTTGCTGCTTGGTAAAGTGTCGGAAATCATGCTACCGTTTCTAGTCGTATTTAATAATTCTGAAGGAGTGGTTCGTAGCCGAAAACTGTTGGGGTTGGTTGAGTTAAGGAAACTACCATAAGTTTCATATTCGGAGAATCCAGAAAGTGCGATATCTTTTGTGGCTATATTTTCAAGGATATAATATGGCCAGACCTGATTCTCAGCGTTTGTGCTCAGCTCAAGTAACATTTTTTGCATCAGCTTTGTTTGGACCATAAAATGCTCAGATATAAACGAATAGTTGACTGTTTTTTTTATACCAAGTATATGTTCTAATGTTTCAAAATAAGGTTTATGATTTTCCTCACTCTTATGAATCAATACCTTTTCGTTTTCGTCAAAGAATTTGATTGGTTTTAACGGGATGGTATCTGCATCCCATATTAGATAATAGTCACTTTGAATGATTTTGGAAATTTCCATTTTTAAGAATTGCTGGAAGTACCAGCCCGCTCGATTTCCATCATTTATTTTTTGTCTTAGGAAGTCGGCGACAGATTGAAAATTAAATCGGTCAAATAATTCATTTTCGTTAACAAAAACTAAGTTCGTTAAATTCAATGGCTGAAATTTTTCGAAATGCGAAACGTTTGTTATGACATATATTTGTTTTGCTTGAAAAAATCGTTTAACTTGTTTGATCACAACCTTTGCAATTTCAATATGCTGCGGACCTACGCAGATGACGATATCGTAGTTTGGGTTATTTGTAAATAATTGCATCACTAGAGAATCTAGATGAGTTAAAATGTGACAAAAGTTGGTAGGATTAATCCCGTAGTCTCTATCGTAGCATCATTAATCCATTTTTTTGGCGATACCACAACTTTATCCGGATTATCGTTTAACCAAGCTCCCCACCAGCTAAAACTGCTATTCGCGATAATATGATGTTTACACAATGACATGAGCTGTAGATCGCGAAAACTGTTAGAGCCGGAGTTATGTTCAACGAATATAGCATTTATATCTCTAAACTCTGATTTACACCATTTAATATCATTAGAAAATACTACAAAAAGCGGTGAATCCTGTGTCTCAAGTATATGCTGTATGCTTTTTTGATAGTATTCCTCAGTACATATATCTTTAAATAAGGGTTCTTTTAGATAATCGCCTCTCCGGACATGTAGTGAAATTGCATTATGATTCTTTATTAAATGCTGTATTTGGATGTTTTTAGCGTCTTCTAAAGGAGGGAATATGAGATGCTTGTGAAGAAGTGAAGCTACATGATTGACATAGTCAATGTGTTGCCAATAGCCCCAGTAGTAGCGACTTTTACTGTCTTCAAAAATGTGGCCTGCATAAGCAAATTGCGGTGATTCCTCAAAATAGGCATTTTTGGTAAAGCACATTCTTCTTAATTTTCGCCAACTCCAATTTCTGTTTTTTTGAGAATATAGATTTCGTTCAAAAGAATTTATCTTAGGAAGTTTAATATTAAATATAGTTTCCAGTTCAAAACCGTTATGCAATTCATAATCCTTAAAATCAATTAAATCAGCTTTTACACATTTGAATTTTTGCTTTAATGCTAAAAAAAAAGCATATTGAAATAATTGGTTGCCGAGACCACCTAAAAATTTAACTATTTTCATTTTTTAGATTTTAAAAAAATTTGACAGTTTTTTTTAATGCCCTTCTAAATTGTTTTGCTGTAATATATTTCCATCCAAAAAAGGGCTTAGAGAAGAAATAGAATAAAGCTTTTTTTCCACCGTTATTCATGATTACCTCATACCATTTTTGGAAAATAAATTGATATGTTTCAAAAGATAATGATTGATTAGTTGGATTAACGTGATTTAATAATTGGATATAAAATTTTTTATATTCATCAATGCTAATGCCGGGCCAGTCAAATGGAGGTGTTATCATTTTTTGATATTTTATATCTGAGGGTAAATTAAGGCTATAAAGAATATTCTCTTTTATCGGTAAAATTTGATTTTCAAGTTCTACTGCATATTTTTTTGAAATGCCTGAAGTATGATCCCGATATAAAAGTAGGCACTTATCTAAATTTGCCACAGGGTACTTTGTTGAAATTCTCAAAAATAAATCGTAGTCTTCCGCAAGAGGGATTCGGTAGCCATTGAATTCTCTAAATATATCCATCCTTATCATAACGGATGAGTGGGTGAAGTTATTGCCAAAAAGCAAGAGATGCCGAAGTAAGTCAGGGTCTGTCTCTACCTTAAATTTCTGCCCTGTAGGTATCCCTTGTGGATCTATTACATCTGCATGCCCGCCAATTAATGCGAGTTCGGGGCTCTTAATAAATTCGTCTATTAGTAATTGCAAACGATCTGGGATCGCAATATCGTCACTGTCCATTATCGCGATAAAATCTCCAGTAGCTTCCTGTAGAGCTCTATTTCTAGTGAATACAACGCCTTGATTAATTTGATTCTTTAATAATTTGATCCTGCTATCATCAAATTTCATTATCTCACTTACGGTATTATCCGATGAACAATCATCTATTATTAGGAATTCGAAGTTACTATAGGTTTGATTTAGTATACTTTGAATTGCCTGAGCAATATATCTTTCGGTATTATATGCGGCCATCAAGACCGTTATCAAAGGTTGGTTTGAGATCATTATAGTGTTGGGTACATTTTAATCAATGCCATATTTAAAACCCTAGCTTATGGCAGAATGGTATAATACTTTCTTTTCTTGTAAAAATATGCAAAATATCTATATTGGAAGGTCTTTTTATTGATTCTATTATCAAGCTTTCTGTGAAATTTGACCTGAAATGAGGAGCAAAATATTTTCAAAAAAAACTCAATTATCAACGAGTTTGAAAGCTTATTTTTATCTTTATTGTGTTGATGAGAAGTTCACCAGAAGAATTGATAGTATACTCGATAATGACGAAGAATAGAATATTATTGGTGTGTATATATGGGAATTGTGTATATATTTTATGAAGAAAAGAATTTTGCTGCTTGTTCCAAATGATTATAAACTCTATTTGTTAATAGAACGAAATTTGTTAGAGATTGGTTTTGAGGTAACAGTTGTCCTCCATGACTCCATAAAATTTAAATATAAAAATATATTCCAGAGAGTCATTAATACGATAAAAAAACTGATAGATGGTAACAATCAATATAAACAACAACTTGCCCGCGAATATACAGCTGAACAGCTTTTAAAGAGAATTGATACCTTTGATTTATTTGATTATTGTTTGGTCCTCAGAGCCGATTTTTTTCACAAAAATGTGTTATTAGCGGCCAAAAAAAAATCTAGGTATATGGTGTCCTATCATTACGATGGGTTAAGACGGAATCCAGATATCTTTAAAATGATTCCACTATTTGATAAATTTTATGTATTCGATGAAGACGATGTTATCATAAATGACGAACTGCAGACTTATCTTTCACATAATTTTTATTTCGACTTTGTTCAAACAACTGATTCGATTAATTATGATACTTATTTTTTAGGCTTTTATAATAAGAGTCGGGAGCTTTCTTTGTTAAACTTGTTTGATATTTTAACTAAAATTTATCAAACAGTAAAATTTCAGATTGTGTTTCCTTCCAACCAGTTAGAGCATTCAAATCTTTATAAAGAGAGGGGGATAGAGTGTTTAAATGAAATTATTCCATTCGAAGACTATTTGAGACATATAGAGCAAACAAAGGTTGTAGTGGATTTTTTAATTGGTGATCATAACGGATTATCCTTTCGGATATTTGAAGGATTGAAATATGAAAAAAAAGTGATTACGACCAATGTAAATATCATTAAATATGATTTTTATCATCCCAATAACTTCTATGTCTTAGACTCTTCTTCAATGAATTATATAGATATCCTTGCTTTCCTCGGAACTCCATATGTTGCCATTGATCCAAGCATTAAAAAGGAATATAGCTTCTCTTCTTGGATCAGTCAAATATTAGATATTGATTGAAATTAATAATTTGCTTCGGAGGCTACTAAATTTCCATCCTCGTCAAATTTCCAAGAGCTTGAGCTCGAAGATGTTCTCATGTAAACATTTTGCTCTTCTGTAAGGTTTTTAGGATCCAAATACCAACCCATATGTTTACAAGTGAAATCTCCTGCAATGCGGATACCTTCATAAAATTTCATTGGTTTCACTTTGAATTTTTTCGGATATTTTGGTTTATAAAGAGCAAATGTAGTATCTATACCTGCTTTGTATATATTTGATCCTAATTTCTCTTGCCAGAATTGTTTTTCCCATTTTAGCACCTTCTCTTTAAACGGATAAAACTCAGGGATTGTTTTTAAGTCAAGGGCAAATCCGACCTTTTGTATTTTATCATGGTACTTATCCATGACATTTATCATGATATCTAAAAAATTATCTGGCAATTTTTCGTTTGGAAGAATATCTGCATCAGTTATACAATAATATCCGTATCCATATTTATTTTGTAGATCCTCGTTTTCAAAAAATACCATGTGTCCCAAATTTTCAGACATCATTTCTATTTTTACCTTATCTTTGATTTGACTATAATACGCTAAAAGAGGCTGATATGTTGATTTATTGTCAATAATTATTATATTTTTAATATTCTTAGCAAGAAGAAATGAAACCAAATTTTTTAAATTTTCCAATTGGTTATAATTGATAATTATTATAGGAATGCTGCTAGCATCTTTTCTTTGCTTTTTTACTTTTTTATCGAAATAAATTAAAGATACGTACTGTAAAAAATGATATATCCGTTTTAATTGTTTTTTCATTAGCCAAATTCATTGTGGTGAATGCCAAATTTACTAAAAATAGTTTTTTCAAATATTATAAAGTATGCGTGTTTTTCTTTTTACTGTATAATTTTGATGTAAGATTAAAAAGACGAATTATGTTTTTTTAAGGTATTTTTCCATGCATCTGTTACGTCCTCACTTTCATTGGCTATACTATAATTTGTCAAGATAAAATCTGAAGCTTGTTTTCTTTGACGTGTTATTAGATCTGGGTTTGTCTCAAATAAACCTACTATATAAATAATTTTATTAACATATCCTATTATGTCTCCTTCCTCTATCGAATATGAAAATTCTGGGTTAAAATATTCCGCGCCTCCTCTGCCTTTATATCCCACAACAATACAGCCACAGGCCATTGCTTCGGCGGGTGGTAGACCAAACCCTTCCCGATGATTGAAACTTAAAAAAATTGCACTTTCACGCATAATCCGTGCTACTTCTTTTTCTGATTTATTTTCAATAGGGATTAAATTCCAGGAGCTGTCAATTCCTTTAAGTTGGAGTATTTTGATGACTTGTGAAATATCGTGAGACAACTTTCTAGGCATAAAACATATTTGTCTTTTTTTGTCTGGAGAATAAAAGAAAAGTTCATTGTTTATTCCTAACCTTAACTTATGAATTGAGATCTCAGGAAATACATATTTCAGGTAATTTTGTGAGTCTTCAGATACTGTGATTACTGCCAGAGTCTTATCGTCAGTATATGTGTTTTTCTGTAATTCAAAGTTAGTTGAATGGTCAAATGTATAATAGCAGTTTTGATTAAATATTACCCGCGATAAATTTGGTGTAATTTTATGTGCATTTAAGCCATAAAATTCTGGAAACACCAATATTGAGTTACTTTCTAATCTTTTGCTGACCAACTTCAGCAGAAATAAAGTTATTCTTCTGAAGATATTGATGGTTTTCGACTTAGCAATGTATTTTATTTGCTTAAAGATATATGGATTATAGGAAATTGGAGGATTATTTTCTAACCATTTCTCTTTATTCCCATACCATTTATGTAGAATTTTAGCGTTAATTCCAGCGTTATTTAATATATCTACTTGTCTATACATCTGCTTTACACCACCACTAGCATATTTATTTGTCGGACAGATGAAATAAATGATAAAATCTTTTTTCATTATGATGTAACGCTTTCTACCCAATTTTCTAAAGAGTATCTTTTTGTTATTTGTAAACTCGGATTAAGGTACTCATCTTTTAGAAATTCCTCAGGGAGCTCAATGTTATTGATATCTTGAAGATATAGTATATTTGTCGTATTGTAAAATTCTAGAGATTTTACATTTTCAGCTGTTGTAATCAGTTTCTTTTTTAATCCTAGCGCCTCAAAAGGGCGAAAAGAAAGTCCCTTTTGATGCGGATGTGATAGATCTAAAATGACCTTGCTGTCGAAATAATATTCACAGGATTTTTTAAAAGGGATAATTTGCTCAATTATTTCCATATTTTCCGGAAGTTTTTCTTTGATTTGGTCTTTTTTATAGACAAAAATTCGTGCTTTTGCTTTTATCCCTTGGCTGTTGAAGTATTGAAATAGTTTGATAGCATCATGAATTCTATTGTCATATGTTATCAATAGGGCGACGTCAAATTTTATCTCCCAATTTTGAGCTTCCTTAAAGTAAAAATTAGTGATAGGGGTAAATCCATAATTATAACAGTCATCAGGGTCGAAGCTTAATACATTGTCAAATTTAGCAAGATATTCATTTGATTGTGGAATTTTCTTGATACTGTCCCACAGAATTGCCTTGCTTTTTTTTGACTTAGCAATAGCAGTCTCTAATGCCTGTTCTGTTAACATATCTGGTCGATTTACAAGGAGCAAATCATATTCTTCGGATCTTTCAATGGTCTGCTGGATATATAATTCAGTTTTTATTTTTTTTAGATTATGTCCTTTAAAAGTTTTTAGGAAAAAATTGAATATTCTTTCACCAATATTTTTATACTTATAGGGTTTTGTTGAGTCTATTTCAATTACTTCATAATCGCTATAGGATTGTAATCCTTGATAGACAACTTCATTAAATCCGTAATAATTAGGAGCTATAAAGAGTAATTTTTTTTTCATTTAAGATTTGTTCAAGACCAAATACGTTGTCAAGCCAATTATCTAAAGTGTATTTTCTAAATAATTCGGTGGAAATTCTTTTGTATGGAGTATGAAAAAAAGATTCGTTTAGAATTTCTAGATCGTTATCGATATATAGAATATTTTGAGGATCGTAAAAATCATAGTTCAGAATACTAGGGTTGTCAGTGATGAGTTTTTTCTCAAAAGCCATCGCTTCAAAAATACGAAAGCTTAATCCTTCTTGGCCATCTCGCATAAGATCCAAAATTACTTTGTTTTTCTTATATTCGGCTAATACTTCATCTATATATATCGGGGTTTTTCTTAGTTGAATATACTTACTAAGTAGTCTGCTAGAAGATAATTGCTTTAGTTTCTCCTTCCAGATCTGTTTTCCTACCACAATAATCTTACTGCGTACTTGGAGAGCGGAGAGACGAGATACTAATTTACGGAGTAATTTAATACGTCGTTTGTCATAGGAAGTAATATAGAATAAGTCGTTTTCAATTTCCTCAGCCGGAATTGGTTGTTCAGAAAGATAATTGTAGTTTGTTATCTTCTCAAAACCGTATTTTTTTACGTCCTTATCTTCAAAAGAATAGATCTTATCAAATAATTCCAACTTTTCTTCTACAGGAAAACGCTCGAGGTTATCATACAGATATGAAATCAAGTATGGCGTATAAGATTTGATCTGTTTGATAGTCTTGTAATCCAAGGTATGGGGGTTAAGCACCAATATCTGATCTTGAGGACCTAGTTTTTCTAAGGTGTTTAATACGTACTCTTGGCGCTTTATATGTTTGATGTTTCTATTCAGAAAAATTTTGCTTATAGCATTAGAAGCCCGTTCACCAAAATTTTTGTATTTATATGCCCCCATATTAATATGTGATGCATCAATACCCTTTTCTTGTAATTTCTTTACAATATGGTGGTCGTAGTTCCAGTAATCAAAGCTTATAATACAAATCTTCATTTTTTTCCTTCTCTTTTCAATGACTTAAAAGTTTCATGTACACTGAGACTCTGTAAGTAGCAAAGTTGGTATCCTCGTCGCCCATCTAATATTCCTAGTTTCAAAAAGTATGCCTTAAAAAATTTAAAGGATACTTTGGCCAGGTGACTGAAGAGCGAATACCGTTTATTTTTGGCGTATAGCTCTTTACCTTTAAGCTGACCATAATGGACCATTTTTTCCTTATAACTCGCATAATCTGCAAAGGAATAGTGCCATATCTTATTCTTTAAGCTGCCAATTGTACCATTGACAAGCAATGTCTCATGCACTTTCTTTTTCGTGTCGTATGTTGCTTTACTTTTTTTGAACAAACGGAAGTTCTTATCGTTCTGTGTTCCCGAAAAATTAATGCGTTCACCACAAAAGAAAAATAGCCGATACATATAATAAGCATCTTTTGCTTGCGGATCGTTTATTGTCGATAATATCTCCGTTTGGCAAGCCGAAGTCAAACGCTCATCGGCATCCAAAAAAAGTACCCAATCGTTATTCGCATAAGTCAAGGCCAAATTGCGCTGCTTGGTGAAGTCCTCAAACTTGTTCTGATAAATCTTAACCTTGGGGTGCAGACCAGCTAACTCAACTGTTCGATCTGTACTGAATGAATCCAAAACAATGATCTCATCTGCAAACTCCATGCTTTTGAGCACTTCTGCTATATTGTCCTCTTCATTGTACGTAATGATTAAAGCGCTTATTTTTTGACTCAAAGTATACGATATAATTGTAAAATTGGACCATACTTTATTGTAACGTGAAAGTTCACCAATTCGTTACAATCAAATTGAAAAATGACATTTAATGTTTTCACAATGTAGATCACCACGGTGGACTTTATTGATTTGTGACAAATATATTACATATTTTTTGTAATAAAATATAAAAAAAATGAAATGTTTGTGAAATGAATATTTATTGTTCTCTAGAACAATAGGTGATTAACTAAATACAAGAAAATAGATATTTGTAAGGGATATATCGCTATTTTTGCATGTTATATAGTTTTGAATCTATTTTTCCAACACTGTACAGGCTATTTATTACTATAATTTAATTTTTATTCCAAGTGGCTATTCCAAAAGTTATCTATCAGACTTTTAAAACCAATAAGATACCCTTGTTGACGAAGTTTTATATTTGGCGATTTCTGAAGCGAAATAAAGGCTATAGTAGGAAATTCTTTGATGATGCTCAAATTGATACGCTTATCAGGGAAAATTTTGACCAACGTACGTATAAGGCCTTTGCCCGTTTGCAGATCGGTGCAGCTAAAGCGGATTTTTTTAGGTATGCGGTTTTATATGTTTATGGTGGTATTTATTTAGATTTAGATAGCGATATTATTGGTGTGTTAGATCGTGTTATTAGACCTGATGATACTGCTGTTATTACCCATGAGAAGAATCGAAGTCTTTATGCACAATGGGCATTGATATACGATAAAGGACATCCATTCCTGAAAAAGACGATCGAGCTGATCGTACGAAATATAGAGGAAAATAGATACCCACATAATGTTCATCAAATGACGGGACCAACTGTTTATACAGAGGCCATAAATTTGGTTTTAAAAGAAGATCCCCAGGTTTCCTATCGCCGGATAACAGACGATTATCAAGGGCTCCTGAAATTTAAGTATAAACTCAGTAAGATCCTGATTTACGGCGACCGCTCACTGCATTGGAAAAAAATGCAGCTTCGTGTACCCGTGGTCAAACCTAAGGACGATTAGTTAAAGGCGGCTCTTATTTCTTATATATGCTATGAGTTTGAATTTCAAGAAGATCTTTTTAAAAAATAAGAATGTTAAATTCTTTTATTACCTGAGTGTATTTGGACGGCAGTTGAGGCCGAAGCTGCTCCTGCGAAAAAGAGCAGCAGTGCTGTTGAACAAAAGCCTAATGGATGAGTCTGAATGGGTTCGGTTTCGGGTAAACTATTATAATAAGTTATCACCGCAGCAGTCCTTGTCAGATGAAGCAATTCAAATCAAAAATTATAAGATGCCGGAGAAGATTCGGGTTTATTATTTTGATAGTAAAGAATATCTTGACTATTTTGATCAGCGATTGAAATTTCAAATTCTACCTGGAGATATTATTGATATTCCGGATAAACCTGCGCTGGTGAAAAGTAGGCCAATTGCAGGTGATAATGCCAACTCGGTATTGTTAAACTTGGATAAGAGCAGGCACTTTAACTTTATTACCGACCATGTTGCTTTTCAGAAGAAAAAAAATGCGCTTGTTGGCAGGAGTGAGTTTGCACAGGTCCATCGGGAACTTTTCTTTCAGAAATACCACAAACATCCATTATGTGATTTAAAAAGAGCGTTTAAGTCTTCAGATCCAGATTATCTATCGATCACTGGACACTTGTCTTACAAATTTATTCTTGCCTTGGAAGGAAACGATGTGGCGACAAATCTGAAATGGATTATGTCGTCTAATTCCATCGCTGTCATGCCGATGCCACGATATGAAACCTGGTTTATGGAGGGGACATTGCTACCTGACCATCACTTTATCTGCATTAAAAGTGATTATTCGGATTTGGAAGAAAAGCTGCAGTATTATATTAATCACCCAGAGGCCGCTGAAGCGATTGTTAAACAGGCCAACGCTTATGTGAAATTATTTTTGGATCAAGCGCAAGAAGAACTTGTTTCTCTGCATGTATTGAAGAAGTATTTTATTTCAACAGGCCAAGTGGTCAATTTATAAGCAGGCGTAAATGGAAGCCATTTGTTTGGCAACCTTGTCGTCATTAAACTTCTGCACAAATTCAAGCCCCTTTTCGATCATTTCATACCGCTTGGCAGAATCTGCAAGTAGCGTTGTTATAGCATGCTGTATCTGCGATACATCTGTAGGATCAATATAACAAGATGCGGGACCCCCTGCTTCTGGAAATACGCCCATATTACTTGTGATCACAGGTGTGCCTGAGTAGAGCGCTTCTATAATCGGAATGCCAAAGCCTTCGTAAATTGATGGGTAGATAAAAATCGTTGCCGAAGCATATAGAACTGCCAACTCTTCCATCGCTAAGCCCTGGAAAAAAAAGATCCTGTTCTCCATGTTATTTTGTCGGATATAATCCATGATCTCCTGATGATAGCGTGTCGGCTTTCCCACAATAACAAGGGGAATATCGATGTCTTTAATCGCTTTTACTGTAGGTAAGATATTCTTTCTAGGCTCAATTGTCCCAACATTTAATAAGAAATCCTTTGGTAATTTTAGCTTGTTTCTAAGTTCAGCCTTCTGTTCTTCAGTTTTGATGGTTTTGAATGCTTCATGGCATCCTTGGTAAACAACATCTATTTTGTCTTCAGCGATATGAAATAGGTCGACAATATCATTTTTAGTACATTCGCTTATGGCAACGATGCGATCGGACGCTTCGCAGGCATGTCTGAATTTTTTTTTATAAATCCAACGGTCAATTGGATGATAAAGTTCAGGATGTCTTAAAAAAATTAAATCGTGAATGGTAACGATGGATTTAATATGCGCCTTTGCTAATCCTAATGGGATTTCACCTGATAGCCCGTGGAAAATGTCAATCTTATCGTTCTTTAAATCATGAACAATACGCTGGTTGCGCCAAATATTGGGCCACGTGCTGTTAATAAAACCCTGAGGTAAGCGGATATTGTCCTGTATTGCAGGCTGATCAATATATTGATCACCAGTTTTTGGTGTATATTTCAGGTACTCATTTTCGGGAGCATACTTTTCGAGCATACGAATTAAGTCCCGGCTATAATTTCCCAGACCGGTTTTGTTTAGGAAATAGCGTTTTGCATCAAATCCTATTCTCATCCTATTGCGCTTATTTTTTTAATCACCATTTCCGATGTAATTAAATCGATCGCCTCTATGCCATCACAATTACAGGGCTTGTTGCCGTATACTGAGCTCGGTCGATTGGGGTGTTCTACCTGGATGCAATCGGTTAGCTGTTGCCCATATCCTGTGAATCCAGCATAGGGATGGGTTGATCCCCATAGAGAAAGGCACCTTACGCCCATGAGAGAGGCCATATGAAGCCCCGAAGAGTCCATACTGATCATGAGAGCTAAGTTAGAGATTAAATCGAGTTCTTCCCGTAACGAAAATTTGCCTATTGTATTATAGGTATTGGGAAATCGCTCTGTCCAGTTTTGGGCAATTTGGAATTCCTGTTCACCGCCGCCAAATAACAAGACGTCATAGCCATTGTGCGTCAATGCGTCTATCACATTTTCCATTTTGGTTTGCGGAAAAATCTTATAACGATGCTGTGCAAATGGGGCAATGCCGATTTTCTTTCGATCGAAGTTACCAAACATACTAAAAGCCGCTTTGGGTACATCCTGCAAATTAGGAACCAATTTATTGCTGAGCTCAAATTTAAAACCTAATGCGCGAAATACATCTGCATAGCGTTCCACTGTTCGCTTCAACGGTACTTTAATTTTGTTGTTCTCCCGGGTTAAAGCTCTCTTCTCTGCACGTCCTTTATCCAGCTGTTTGACTTTTACGCCTGATAGGGAAAATAAGAGATCAATTACACGTGAACGTAAATTGAAATGTAAGTCAGCGACGGCATCTGCCCTATATCTAGCCAGTTCCTTTTTTAGCCGAACCAACCCCCAAAATCCTTGATGCGTTGTTTTGGGGTCAATCGCGTGAAAGCGTATATTTTTTATTCCTTCAAAAAACGGGGCAAAGAATTGCCTACTGACCATAATGATTTCCACGGCAGGATACTGCGTGCAGAATTCTTTCAAGACCGAAGCAACCATGGCAACATCGCCCATAGCTGAAAATCGCGTTACTATGATCCGTTGCGGTAAGGACATGGTTTATTTTCCTGATGAATATAAGACAGGGTTCAATGATGGATCATTGTACATTTTCATCTGTTTATAGACTTTCATGTATTTATCGCCTGATGCGATGGCGGTCATCAATTCATCAATACTTTGGGATAAATCTTTCCTTTGTTCCAATAAAACGTTTAACTTTTCTTGGCAGGAAATGATATGTGCTTCTGAAGCATCTGTCCGTAATGTTTCCTGTTCCATGTGGTAGATTTTTAAAGCCAGAATGGAGAGTCTATCTATAGCCCATGCTGGACTTTCTGTGTTGATTGTTGCTGTAGGACCTGCTTGTATATCTTGAAATTTTTGTAGGAAATAACTGTCAATATACTCCACGGTATCGGTACGGTATTGATTTGATTCGTCAATCCGTCTTTTCCAATATAAGCCATCTTTGGGGTCAATCGAAGGATTACGTACCACATCTTCCATATGCCATTGGACGGTATCAATCCAGCATTTTAAATAGAGGAGATGTTCTAAGGATTGTTTGTCATACGGATTTTGGATTGGATGATCAATCTGGTCGTATACGTGGTAATCCTGGATAGCACGCTGAAAAATTGGATTTGCTATTGCACTAATCATGGTACAAACTTAGATAAATTGCTTTTTATATGCAATTTAATTGCGCTTTACATAAAAAACAATTTATCGGTCTCTCCTCAACCATAAATAGTACTTTTATTGAGGAAATATAAAATTTATTATGGAGTTATCCCTACTATTCGGGTGAGACATTCAACCAGTGAATGGAACGATAAGCTTGTTTTAAATGAAAGAAGTTTCCCTGTTTTCTAAAATGCCGAAAGCAATAAATCGGGAAAGATGCCTAAGATCAAGACCGCTACAGTGCACAGGATCCCAATACATAAAAGTACGGCATTGAATTTAACCGCGGGAGATGCCGTGCTGTCCTTTAGAAAGGCATTCAAGGGAATCTTAAAATAGTAAAACAGCGAGATAACCGATGTGAGCGCTCCGACAATTAGCAATACCAATAAACTGAAAGATTGGAAGTTTTGGTATTGTTCAAACACTTTGGAAAAGACCAGAAGCTTTCCAACAAAACCAGCAGTCGGCGGCAAACCAATCAAGGCGATTAAAACGATCGAAAAGGATGTGAACAGTAGTGGAAATTGTTTTCCTAATCCACGATATGATTCAATTGAGGTATTTCCTAAACCAGTTTCCAAGGCATCAATAAAGATAAACACAGCAATATTCATCAAGGCGTATATAGAAAGGTAAAATAATAGCACATTTGACTCCTTATTTTGATAAACCAATACAGCCATAAGCAGAATACCGGTATGCCCAATAGAAGAATAGGCCATCATCCTTTTGGCATCCTGCTGACGTAAGGCCGCTAGGTTACCGATCAGCATGGTTGCAATGGCAATCGCTATAATGACATAAGTCAGGAAATCGCTGAAGTAAAAGGAAACGTTAAGCCATGCGGAGAGTATCTTGGATAACAGGACGACGACTGCAATTTTCGGTACAGTGGCAAGATAGGTTGTAATCACTGTTGGGGCTCCCTGGTAAACATCAGGACTCCAGACATGAAAAGGGAAAAAACTCAATTTAAAACCAATGCCTGTCAGCAAAAACAATAAAGCGATGCTGATCATGATCTGTGGCGCTTCCATCAAACCAGCGATGTGGCTAGGTGCATCAAAATTCAAGTTTCCCGTGAAACCGTAAAGCAAAGACAGACCGTAAAGCATAACTGCAGCACAGATCGATCCGAAAAGTACATATTTCAAAGCAGCTTCCGATTGAACTTTCGTGGTCGAAAAATAACCGACCATAATATAAGAGCTAATCGAAACGGTTTCCACGGCGATAAAGATCATCAGCCAATTGCTCGACATCGTTAGCAGATTCAAGCCTAGGGTCGCTGTAAGCAATACGGCGTAAAGATCTCCTAAAGGTCGTTCTTGATGACGTTGTTGAATGAAAACAGCGATGAGGATTGTCGACAGCAGGATAATCAATCGCGCAGCTATAGCAAAGGCATCAATATGAATCATATCAAAGAAGCCCGCTATTTCTACCTGACTAATTCCCTGTCCCAATAGATAACAACCGCTCAGCAGTGTTCCGATGAGGGTAATAGCAAAAGATGTATGCTTCCAATGTCTGTCGATAAAAAGACTAGCGAGGATAGTGCCAATAAAAGTGACGATCAATGTCAGTTCGGGTTTAAAATAAGGGATACTGACGATAATCTGATCGAGCAATGAACTGATATATGGACTGAATGCAAGCATGCTGAATTAAATAAATTGTTGAATAAAGCTCACGAGATTCAGGACGCTGGCGTTTAGATTGTTAAATACTAATGCTGGCATAATACCGAGTAATAAAGCGAGTGCTAAGGTTGGAAACAGGATCAGCTGTTCTCGTAAGTTCACGTCCGTTAGGGCATTGCTCCAAGATTCTCCACCTTTCAAACGGATTTGTCCAAAAAACATCCGTTGAAGAGTCCAGAGGAGGTAGGCTGCACTTAATAGGATACCTATTGAACCTGCTAAGGCCATCCAGCGCGGTAATCCTGTACCTACACTTTCGGCATTGAATGAACCGATAATAACAAAAGCTTCGCCAATAAAAGCCGAAAAGCCTGGTAATCCCAAAGAAGCAAAAAATGCAACGGCGACGTAGCCTGTATATTTTGGCATAATTTGCGCCAAGCCACGGAAACTATAGATGTTCCTGTCATGTACACGGTCATAGACCACGCCCACCAGGAAGAAAAGTGCAGCGGATAAAAATCCATGGGAAATCATCTGAAACATGGCTCCGGAAATACCTTCTGCCGTCAGCGATGCAATACCAAGCAGCACAAAACCCATATGTGAAACTGATGAATAGGCAATCATTCGTTTCAGGTCTTTTTGCGATAAGGCATTTAATGCACCATAGATAATAGAAACAACCCCAATTAAACCCAGCCACCAGTTAGATACGGCTGCCATATCGGGAAAGATACTGTAACAGATTCGAATGATACCGTAACCACCGATTTTCAAAAGGATACCTGCCAAAATTATAGATACCGGAGTTGGCGCCTCAACGTGGGCATCCGGTAGCCAGGTATGTAAGGGGACAATGGGTACCTTAATGGCAAAGGCAAAGAAAAGCACAATGAAACCAACCAATCGGGCCGAAATTCCCAAGATTTCCTGATAACCATCCCAAGCAAAAATAGATCCTTCAAGATAATTCTGTGGATTCATCATATAGATCATATTGAAGGTATGCGCTCCAGTCACCGGGTTGATAACTGAAAAATACAATCCTACAATGATCAATAGCATAAATACAGAACCAAATAGGGTATATAAAAAGAATTTTATGGCTGCATATTCGCGTCTCGCTCCGCCCCAGATACCGATCAGGAAGTAGAGCGGGAGTAACATGACCTCATAGAAAAGGTAGAACAGGAAGAAATCCAGTGCACAGAAAATGCCCATGACGGCCATATTGAGCACCATAAGCAGCGCAAAGTAGCCTTTAGGACTTTTCTGTATATTCCAGGATGCACCGATAGCCATCAGCATAACGAAAGCACTTAATAACAAGAGAGGCATGGAGATCCCATCAATACCGATAAGATAATCGATCTCTAATTTACCTATTGATCCTAAATCTAAACGGATCCAGGAAAGCTGTTCAACAAATTGATAGCCCGCTAGATCTTGTACTCCTGTTTTGCTGGCATCAAATTGTGCATAACATATTCCGGCCAGTACAAATTGTATTGCTGTGAATGCTAAAGCAACATATTTGTAACTCGATTTATAGCGTGTTGGTAAGGCGAGAATGAGCGCCGTAGCCAATAGCGGTAAAAATATCAATAAGGATAGAATAGGCATTTCCTAAAAGAATATAAGATAAATTAAACCAAGTAAAACTAATAAAAAGACGGAGTACAAAGCAGTCTGTAGCTTTCCGTTTTGGACCAAGCGGACTTGATTGCCCGTCCAATAGGCGACAGAAGCAACCGTATTGACAAAACCGTCTACAATATATTTGTCCATCCAAACACTAAGCTGTGAAAGTGACAGGACAATAAACTGAATCAAAGAAACCAATGCGTCAACGACATGACGATCAAACCAATAGCAGAACTGTGCTAATTTTAATGTACCCTTAATAAAGACTGAGTGGTAAAATTCGTTAATATACCCCTGATGGAAAGAAGCTTTTAAGGCGAAGCTACCAGAGTTCAACGGGTATTTATTTTGGACATACCATTTCCAGCCGATAATCCAGCCAATGACAGCACCAAGGAGCAGGATCGCGGGAATAATAAGGTGTGCAAGGTGACTTGGTGCAAAGATATATTCGTCCAACAGTAAGCCGTCCATTAGCCAGGAATCGTGATAGGAAAATGGATTGAAGGAGAATAGTGGAAATAGGCAAAAGAGGCCCAAAATAAACATCGGAACCAACATGGTTTTTGGCGCTTCATGCAGCGGATCACCATGAAGTTTATCCTGAAGCTGATCCAAAAGCCTGAACTCTCCAAAAAAAGCTTTGAATATCAAACGGCCGATGTAGAATGCAGTTAAGATACTTACTATAATCAAACTAAAAGGAATGAGAAGGTATATGCTACCTTTTGAAAGCGCCCATTCAAATGAAGAAATGACAATACTATCTTTGGATAAATAACCCGAAGTCAATGGAAATCCTGCAAGTGCCAATGAAGCCATACTCATGAGCAGAAAGGTCTTCGGCATATATTGACGTAGACCGCCCATGTTTCGCAAATCCTGTGGATCAAAGTCCAATTGACTATGTTCTTTAAGATGGGCCATTTCATGGATGACAGCTCCGGCCGAAAGAAACAGAAGACACTTAAAGAAGGCATGGGTAGTCAGGTGAAATAGTGCTGCATCCCATGTTCCAATGCCGATCCCAACCATCATAAAACCAAGCTGCGATATGGTAGAAAATGCAAGAATACGTTTGATATCGTATTGGCCAAGCGCAAAGTATGCCGCCGATGCAGCAGTGATTGTACCTATAATGGCTATAAATAACAACGCCGATTCATTAAATAAGGGAAATACAGTAGCCAAAAGAAATACACCTGCAGCAACCATGGTCGCAGCGTGAATCAATGACGATACAGATGTAGGACCTTCCATGGCATCAGGAAGCCATACATGTAATGGGAATTGCGCTGATTTGGCCATCGCAGCCAGGAAGAAGGCGAGTCCAGCAATGGTCAACCAGATCTGCGGTAAGCTATTGACCGGCGATGTCCAAAGTCCATCCGCGATTGTGGATTGATAGATTAACCCATTGTCACCAAATAAATCGACTAAATTGAGTGTTTTGAATTGCGTAAATAGGATCGCAAGACCGATTAGAAAACCGAGGTCACCGATGCGGTTCACTAAAAACGCTTTTTTATTAGCTTGTACAGCCGTTTCACGTGTAAACCAGAAGCCAATAAGAAGATAGGATGCAAAGCCGACCAGTTCCCAAAAAACGTACATCAGCAAGAGACTGTCCATAATGACCAGTCCCAGCATGGCAAAACAGAAAAGGCTAAGATACATCCAATAGCGGTGGATACCCGCATCGCCGTGCATATAAGCTCTTGAGTAAATATGTACAGGTAAGGCTACCGTCGGGACCAAAAAGAGCATCAAAGTACTCAAATTGTTCAGGAGGATACCAACTTTGAATGTTGTTTGTCCAATAGTGAACCAATTTACTTGAATGGATACGACGGGATTATTCCATATGGCTAACGAGGTAAGTCCACCTGCAATAAAGCTAACGGCGATGGCTAAGAGAGAAATAATGCCTGATTGATCACGTTTACCTAATATTGCCTGATAAATGAAAGCGGCTAATGGTGCCACTAAGGTAAGCAGCGCGGTCAATAGGGGCGATATGTGAACAAATTGATCCAATGTTTACTTGTCTTTTAATTGGTTGATCTCATCCGGATTAATGGTTTTGTAATGTCGGTAGACATTCAATACGATGGCCAGCCCAACAGCAACTGCCGCCGCGGCTAGGACAATCGCAAATAGCGCGAATATTTGCCCGCCATAACTGACCTTGTCGTATTTTCCAAAAGCAACAAAGTTCAGAATAGCTGCATTGATCATCAATTCAATACCCACTAGAATCATGATCGCATTTTTCTTGGAAAGAACGGTATATAGGCCAATGCAAAAGATGCAGGCACTGACAACTAAAAAATGCGTCAGCGTAATCATATTGTACGCTCCTTTCTAGATAAGTGTGAGGCTCCGATCAAGGCCATCATCAGAAACACGGATATAATTTCAAATGGTAAAACGTAAAAGGTCATAAAACGTAAACCAATCTGATGAATGTTATTATCTGATGCAACAATCATGGTACTATTTTCTTGGGCTTTTAAGATCCACCATGTTGGAGGAGCCTGTTGCCATTCAACAATGCCGTATAGCATGAGCAATAGGAAGCCAAGTACGATTGGAATCGACTGCCATTTGGGCATGCTTAAGAATGAACCACTGCTATCTTGGAGATCTTTTAAAAGCTCTTTGTTGGAAAGCATAAAGGCAAACAACATGAGGATGAGTACACCACCAACATAGACCATAATTTGCGTAATAGCCACAAAATCAGCTAAAGCAAATAAGTAGAGCCCTGCCATGGCAAATAGCACAATAAAAAACAGGAATAATGCACGAGCAATATTTTTAAGATTGACAAGCAAAAGTGCTGAACCGATTGCTAGGGTAGCAAAGGCATAGAATAAAATACTTTCCATCTTTTATTTTTGCTTTGCTGCCTCCTTTTCAGCTTGAAACTTGGTCCACTCTGCTTTGCGCTGTGCGACCTCACTATCGGTCATATCTGAAAACCCATAGATAAGATCGGTCAGTTTTTGAGAACTGCGGTCATATTCATTGGTCATGGTAATACATTCCGTTGGGCATACCACCGTACACAGTCCACAATACATACATTTGGCCATGTCAATATTGAATTTGGCCGGATATAGCCTTTTTACACTTCCATCGGACGTTTTCCCGATCGCTTCCGGTGATTTGATCGCCTCGATTTCGATGCAGTCGACAGGACAAGCCTTTGCACATAGATCACAGACAATACAGTCCTCGATATCGACTTGCAGCTGATAGCGGGCAACCTCGGGAATAGGCATTTTTTCACGCGGGTATTGTACCGTGACAACACCGTCCTGTTGTTCAAAGTAATTATCCTTTTTGATATTTAACTCCGTCCGCGAACGTCGGGCACCAAACAAATGTCGGACAGTCAAAGATAAACCTTTGATTGCCGTACGAAATGCATGCGAAGCCGTTTTAAATATCATATCTTAAGCTATAACTAAAATTCGCCAAATTGCAGAGATGGCCATACAAAGAAAAGCCAGCGGTGTCAATACTTTCCAGCATAAACTCATCAGCTGGTCTGCACGTAACCGCGGTAATGTCCATCGAATCCACATTTGGATACCGACAATAAATAATGATTTGGCCAGGGTCCAAAATATTCCCCAAGCTAAGCCTGTGGTCCAATCAGCCAGCCTTATAGCGCCAATATTGGGCAAGGGTGTATTCCAGCCTCCCAAAAAAAGAACGACACCCAACATGGAGACCAAAAACATCATGGCATACTCCGCCAAAAAGATAAAGGCAAATTGTATCCCCCCATATTCTGTATGGAAACCACCGACCAATTCAGATTCGGCTTCCGGAATATCAAAGGGAGCACGATTACACTCGGCGAGCGTTGCAATAAAAAATATAATGTAGGTGATAACCAAATGTGGAGCCTGAAAAATGTTCCAGGCGAAGAGACCACCAATTTCATTGACCTCCCAAATGCCCATGAACTTAATGCTTCCATCGGTTAAAATACCTTGGCCAATGGCAATTTCATTCAAATTTAGTGTTTGGGTAAGCATCACTACAGCAATCAGCGACAGACCTACTGGTATTTCATAGGATACCATTTGTGCAATGGCCCGCATGGAACCCAATAAAGAATATTTGTTGTTAGATCCCCAACCTGCCATTAAAATGCCTAAGGCATCAATGGAGATGATGGCCATAATAAAGAATAAGCCCGTATGTGTATTCGCCGGGATAAAATCTTTGGCCCAGGGAATAACAGCAAAACCTGTAAATACAGCAACGAAAATAATGATAGGAGCAATCCTAAACAGGATTTTATCGGCTGATGAAGGGGTAATTAATTCTTTTTGTAATAATTTGAGAATGTCGGCAATCGTTTGGAGACTGCCATACTTTCCTGTTTCCATTGGTCCTAGGCGATCTTGTACAAATCCGGCGATCTTTCGTTCGGCGTATACTGCAAACAAGGTGAAAGCTGCTATAAAGGTAAAAATAGCAATGGGAACCAAGATATGTAGTATTGTATCTAACAAGTCTTATTTATAATGATTTTTAATAAGTGACCAATGAATACGCAAACTTAACGAAAAACAGGGAATTTAGATAAGGAAAAATTAAAATATACTTAACAAGTAGATTATCGTGACAATAACGTAACGGATAGCGAGATTATATTGTTCGAATGGACAATTTCGAATCAGTTGGAAGAGGCAATATAAAGGGAATGAAAATAAAAAAGCACCCCGTAGGATGCTTTTTTAGGATATAAATCGAAATCGAATTAACGATTTGAAAATTCAACGTAGTCGCGTTCTGTGTGGCCAACGTATACTTGTCTTGGACGACCGATCGGCTCTTTGTTTTCACGCATTTCTTTCCATTGTGCAATCCATCCCGGAAGGCGGCCTAAAGCAAATAATACAGTAAACATATCTGCTTTGAAACCTAGTGCACGGTAGATGATACCCGAGTAAAAATCAACATTTGGATAAAGTTTTCTGTCGATGAAGTATTGGTCATTCAATGCCGCTTCTTCTAGTTTTTTCGCGATATCCAATACAGGATCTTGAACACCTAATTTTTCCAAAATATCATCACATGCTTTTTTGATGATTTTAGCACGAGGGTCGAAGTTTTTGTAAACACGGTGACCGAATCCCATTAAACGGAAAGGATCGTTTTTGTCTTTTGCCTTAGCAAGATATTTTTCAGCATCACCACCATCATTTTTAATGGCTTCAAGCATCTCGATTACGGCTTGGTTTGCACCGCCATGCAATGGACCCCATAATGCATTGATACCTGATGCAACAGATGCATAAAGGTTTGCATTGGATGAACCAACGATACGAACAGTAGATGTTGAACAGTTTTGCTCATGATCAGCATGTAAAATCAACAATTTGTGCATGGCGTCAATGACAACAGGATCGAATGTTTTTTCATCATTAACTTCACCAAACAACATGTTTAGGAAATTGTCAATGTAGCCAAGATTATTTTTTGGGTACACAACAGGATGACCTAAGGATTTCTTTTGAATCCAAGAAACGATCGTTGGCATTTTTGCTAAAAGGTTGATGATCGTTTGATCTTCTTCTTCGTCTGTGAGGTTTGGATTTAAAGATTCTGGATAAAATGCCGACAATGCACCTACTAAGCAAGAAAGTTGTCCCATTGGGTGAGATTTGGAAGGGAACCCAGCGAAGAAATTTTTCATGTCTTCGTGAATCATCATTTGCTTTTTGATGTCAGCTCTGAATTTTTCCAATACTTCTTTTTTCGGAAGCTCTCCATAAATCAACAAATAAGCAACTTCCAGGAAAGTTGATTTCTCTGCCAACTGCTCAATTGGATATCCTCTATATCTCAATATGCCTTTTTCACCATCAAGGAAAGTAATCGCACTTTTCGTTGCACCTGTATTTTTGTATCCTGGGTCTAACGTAATAAATCCGCTTAGATCTCTTAATTTGGAAATATCAACTGCTTTTTCATTTTCAGTACCGACAATGACCGGAAGGTCATACGAAGTGCCGTCTAAATTTATAGATGCTTTATCTGA
>JAIRVH010000024.1 GCA_031253985.1 Sphingobacterium sp. | reverse complement strand
TTTTTATATCTCTGATCTTGGATCGAATTGAACGAATTACTTGAATTTGTTCATGACTTTCGACTTTCGTCTGTCTACCCGTCACGCTTACATGATTGTGTTTTCTTAAAGAACTTTTGTCGCTTCAACTTCCGTATCCGCTATATTCCGATAGGCATTGCGCCTCTCTTTATCTTTTTTGTTTTCCCTCCGTTTCCGTTGGGACTGCAAAGGTAGAAATCTTTTCTGAACTTCCAAAAACTTTATGAAGTTTTTTTTCTTTTCTCTTTTTTCGATTTCCGCGTTTAAAATAAACCCAGTGGGATTTTAAACCCCGTCTAACTTATGTTAAACCCTTCTTTTTTCAGGATTCCTTCTTTCGAGGTAACCGTTCCTCCCTTGCGGAGTGGTGCAAAGATAGGGAGTTTTCCAACAAACATCCAAGCCTTTTGTTAAACATTTTTTAATATTTACGTTAACTTGCTGTAACATTGGGAGATTATTTCAATAGAAGTCCGCTAAATGCAGTATATAAGCACCCCAAAAATACAGGCCCAAATGAATAAGGACTTCCTCTAATATCCATTAGCGGGGATCCTGATTAAGAGAACTACCCTACTGTATAAGGCATACCTAAGGCAAAAACAACACGAACAACATCTAAACTTAATCAATATCCTTCGCGAATCTCCAAAGATTACCAGACCATATATGATTAGCATCACCTTGTCTAAAAACAAAACCTTCATGATTTCGCATACATCAACAGCAATGAAAGCAGAATGAAGGTTCTTTTTGGCCAACGACATCAGCCAATAAAAAAGGTCCAAGCATACACTTGGACCTTCTATATAAAATAATCGATTAACGATTAATCTTCTTCTTTCGAAGCTAACAATTGATCATACTCCTCGCGAGAACCGACGATTAAATTGCTGTATTGACGGATACCTGTACCAGAAGGGATCAAGTGACCAACGATTACGTTTTCTTTCAAACCTAATAAGTTATCACGTTTACCTGCGATAGCAGCCTCGTTCAATACTTTTGTAGTCTCTTGGAAAGAGGCTGCAGAGATGAACGATTTCGTACCCAATGAAGCTCTGGTAATACCTTGCAACAATGGACTTGAAGTTGCCGGAATTGCTTCACGAACTTCAACAAGTTTCAAGTCACGACGTTTCAGACTAGAGTTTTCTTCTCTCAACTTACGTAAAGAAACAATTTGTCCAGGACGTAAACTATTGGAGTCTCCTGCATCAACAACAACTTTCTTGTCAAACAAGGAATCATTTTCTTCCATGAAATCCCATTTGTTAACTGCTTCTTTTTCTAAGAAACGAGTATCTCCTGGATCTTCGATATTCACTTTTTGCATCATTTGGTGAACGATCGTCTCGAAGTGCTTATCATTGATCTTCACACCCTGCAGACGGTATACCTCTTGGATACCATTCACAATGTAATGTTGCACCGCTGAAGGACCTTTGATCGACAAGATATCCGCTGGAGAAATCGAACCATCTGATAATGGCATACCTGCTTTCACAAAGTCATTATCCTGAACAAGGATATGTTTAGAAAGAGGTACCAAGTATTTCTTGATTTGACCATCACGAGACTCGATAGACATCTCACGGTTACCGCGTTTCACACCACCCAATGTTACCACACCGTCGATTTCTGTTACAACAGCTGGGTTAGAAGGATTACGTGCTTCAAATAACTCCGTTACACGTGGTAAACCACCTGTGATATCTCGCGTTTTACCTGTAGAACGAGGGATTTTAACCAAGATACCACCTTCTTTTACTGTTACACCATTAGCAACAGCAACGTGTGCTCCAACTGGAATGTTGTACGTACGAATTACTTCTCCAGATTTATCTAAAATCTTAATAGATGGGTTTTTCGTCTTATCACGCGTTTCAATAATTACCTTCTCTTTGTGACCAGTTTGCTCATCTGACTCCTCACGGAAGGTAACACCTTCGATGATCGCATCAAATTCAACTTTACCGGCAAATTCAGAAATAATTACTGCATTATATGGATCCCATTCAACCAATTTATCACCTTTAGATACGTTGCTGCCATCTTCAACGAACAACTGCGAACCGTAAGGGATATTTTGTTGGAATACAATTTTATTGTGTGCATCGATGATCTTAACCTCACCGGAACGTCCTAAGACAACCTGATGTGTGCCATTATCGTTTGTTTGCGAAACTGTACGTACGTTTTCAAATTCGATTTTACCATCGTATTTCGAAATGATACTTGAATCAGCAGCAATGTTCGATGCCGTACCACCCACGTGGAACGTACGAAGTGTCAACTGTGTACCTGGCTCACCAATTGATTGAGCAGCAATAACACCCACAGCCTCACCCAACTGAACACGCTTACCTGACGCCAAGTTGCGTCCGTAACAACAAGCACAAACACCACGCTTAGACTCACACGTTAAAACCGTACGAATCTCAATTCCTTCGATACCAGCTTTTTCGATAGTTTCAGCAATTTCTTCCGTAATATCTTCGTTTGCAGAAACGATCAATTCCTCTGTATCAGGGTGGAATACATCATGCAATGGTGTACGACCTAAAATACGATCGAACAATGGTTCAACAACATCATCATTATCTTTCAATGCTGTTGTATAAATACCACGTAATCCACCGCAATCTTGTTCCACAACAATCATATCTTGCGCTACGTCATGTAAACGACGAGTCAAGTAACCCGCATCCGCCGTTTTCAATGCCGTATCGGCAAGACCTTTACGCGCACCGTGGGTAGAGATAAAGTACTCCAATACCGACAAACCTTCTTTAAAGTTTGACAAGATCGGGTTTTCGATGATCTCACCACCAGAAGTACCTGATTTTTGAGGTTTCGCCATCAAACCACGCATACCACATAACTGACGGATCTGCTCTTTCGAACCACGGGCCCCAGAATCCAACATCATATAAACTGAGTTGAAACCTTGGTTATCGTTCGAAAGAATATCCATAACGTGTGCCGTCAATCTGTTGTTGATACGCGTCCAGATATCGATGATTTGGTTGTAACGTTCGTTGTTTGTAATGAAACCCATGTTATAGTTATTCATTACTTCTTCAACTTCGTTTGTAGCTTGTTGGATCAACTCAGCTTTCGCAGCAGGAATGTTCAAATCTTCCAAGTTGAAAGAAAGACCACCTTTGAAGGCTGTTTGATATCCCAATTCTTTCATATCATCCAAGAACTGTGCGGCACGAGCCATACCCGTAGTCTTCACAATTTCACCGATAATATTACGCAAAGATTTTTTAGTAAGCAATTCATTGACAAAACCCATTTCATCAGGAACCACTTGGTTGAAGATCACGCGACCTACAGTTGTTTCTAATAAGGTATCAACGATGCTACCATCTTTTTGTCTAACTTTTGTTTTAACTTTAATCCAAGCATGAAGATCGATCTGCTTCTCATTTAAAGCAATGATAACCTCTTCAGCGGAATAGAAAGTCATATCTTGACCTCTTACGATGTGATCACCAGCAGTTCTGCGGCCTTTGGTAATATAGTAAAGACCCAATACCATGTCTTGGGATGGTACTGTGATTGGCGAACCATTCGCAGGGTTTAAGATATTGTGCGCACCTAACATTAAGATTTGGGCTTCCAAAACTGCAGCATTACCTAGAGGTAAGTGGACTGCCATCTGGTCACCGTCAAAATCGGCGTTGAACGCTGTACACACTAATGGGTGTAATTGAATAGCTTTACCCTCTACTAATGTAGGTTGGAAAGCCTGAATACCCAAACGGTGAAGCGTAGGTGCACGGTTTAGTAGTACAGGGTGGCCTTTCAATACATTTTCGAGGATATCCCATACGACAGGATCTTTACGATCAACGATTTTTTTAGCTGATTTTACTGTTTTTACAATACCACGCTCGATCATCTTACGAATGATAAACGGTTTGTAAAGTTCAGCAGCCATATCTTTAGGAAGACCACACTCGTGTAATTTCAAGTGAGGACCTACGACAATTACCGAACGAGCCGAATAATCCACCCGCTTACCTAACAAGTTTTGACGGAAACGACCTTGTTTACCTTTCAAAATGTCAGATAAAGACTTCAATGCACGGTTACCCTCTGTTTTGACCGCATTCACTTTACGTGAGTTGTCAAACAAAGAGTCTACCGCTTCTTGAAGCATACGTTTTTCGTTACGTAAGATTACTTCAGGAGCTTTAATTTCGATCAGACGTTTTAGACGGTTGTTACGGATAATCACACGACGGTATAAATCGTTCAAATCCGAAGTCGCAAAACGACCACCATCCAAAGGTACTAAAGGACGTAATTCAGGTGGAATGATTGGAACGATTTTCACAATCATCCATTCTGGACGATTCTCGATATTTTCACGTGAACTACGGAAAGCCTCAACCACATGAAGGCGTTTTAACGCTTCATTTTTACGTTGTTGCGAAGTTTCGTTAGCAGCTTGGTGACGTAAATCGTATGACAATTGATCCAAATCAATACGTTTCAACAAATCTTCTAACGCCTCAGCACCCATTTTAGCAACGAATTTTTGAGGATCGTTATCATCTAAATATTGATTTTCTTTTGGTAAGGTATCTAAAATATCTAAATATTCTTCTTCAGTCAAGAAGTCCATAAAGTTGATACCATCTTCTTCCTTAATACCAGCTTGGATAACCACATAACGTTCGTAGTAAATGATCATATCCAATTTCTTGGTAGGAAGTCCCAATAAATAACCAATTTTATTAGGAAGAGAACGGAAATACCAAATGTGTGCAACAGGAACGACCAAGTTGATATGTCCCATACGCTCACGACGTACTTTTTTCTCAGTTACTTCAACACCACAACGGTCACATACGATACCTTTGTAACGGATACGTTTGTATTTACCACAGTGACATTCGTAGTCCTTCACAGGACCAAAAATGCGCTCACAGAATAAACCGTCACGTTCTGGTTTGTAGGTACGATAGTTAATCGTTTCCGGTTTTGTAACTTCACCACTTGAGCGTTCCAAAATAGTTTCTGGAGAAGCCAAGCTGATCGTAATCGAAGTGAAGTTGCTTTTAATTTTATTATCTTTTTTGTAAGACATACTTATTCAAAAGTTAAAGCTTTATAAAGAAGCTTTGAAGGACTGAGCCCTTCAAAGCCCTATTTGCTTAATTAATCCAATGTGATATCTAGACCCAATCCACGTAACTCGTGTACCAATACGTTGAACGATTCTGGTACCGATGGTGTCGGAAGGTTGTTACCTTTTACGATTGCTTCGTAAGTTTTGGCACGACCAACCACGTCATCCGATTTCACAGTCAAGATTTCTTGAAGGATGTTAGACGCACCGAATGCTTCCAATGCCCAAACCTCCATCTCACCGAAACGTTGACCACCGAATTGCGCTTTACCACCTAGAGGTTGTTGTGTGATCAATGAGTACGGACCGATTGAACGTGCGTGCATTTTATCATCAACCATGTGACCTAATTTCAACATGTAGATGACACCCACTGTCGTTGGTTGATCGAAACGGTCACCTGTCAATCCGTTGTACAAATATGTACGTCCAGATTTTGGTAAACCAGCTTTCGCAACCCAATCTTGTACCTGATCCATCTCAGCACCATCAAAGATAGGTGTAGCAAATTTCACACCTAATTTTTGACCAGCCCAACCCAATACGGTTTCATAGATCTGCCCCAAGTTCATCCGTGAAGGTACCCCTAGTGGGTTCAACACGATATCAACTGGTGTACCATCTTCTAAGAATGGCATATCTTCGTCACGTACGATACGTGCAACGATCCCTTTGTTTCCGTGACGACCGGCCATCTTATCCCCTACTTTCAGTTTACGTTTTTTAGCAACGTAAACTTTAGCCATCTGCACAATTCCGGATGGAAGTTCATCACCGACAGATACTGCAAATTTATCACGTTTGAACGAACCCAACTCTTCATTAATTTTGATGTTGTAATTATGAAGAGCCATTTTGATCAACTCGTTTTTATCTTCGTCAGTTGTCCATCCCATTGGGTTGATGTTGTTGTAATCTAATTCAGCTAGGATTTTTTGTGTAAACTTAGCTCCCTTAGCAACCAACAACTCTTTATATACATTGTATACCCCTTGGCTTGTTTTACCATTCACTACAGTGAATAACTTTTCCACCAAACGATCTTTCAATGATTTTACAGCTCTATCGTGAGCAACCTCTAGTTTTTCTAAAGTTTTACGTTCAACTTCTTTAGACATTTTCTTCGCCCGCGAAAACAACTTTGTATCGATAACAACACCTTTCAATGAAGGCGGAGTTTTCAATGAAGCATCTTTCACGTCACCCGCTTTGTCACCGAAGATTGCACGTAATAATTTCTCTTCTGGAGAAGGATCAGACTCACCTTTCGGTGTGATTTTACCGATTAGGATATCACCACCACCAACTTCAGCACCAATACGGATAATACCGTTTTCATCCAAGTCTTTTGTCGCCTCTTCAGATACGTTAGGAATATCGGCTGTTAACTCTTCCTCACCACGTTTCGTATCACGAACTTCAAGTTCGAATTCCTCAATGTGAAGAGAAGTAAACCAGTCTTCTTTTGCTACACGCTCAGAAATTACGATCGCATCCTCAAAGTTATACCCTTGCCAAGGCATGAACGCTACTTTCAAGTTACGACCTAATGCTAATTCACCATTTTCAGTCGCATAACCTTCACATAATACTTGTCCTGGTTCAACTCGTTGACCTTTCTTAATGATAGGCTTCAAGTTCATACATGTATTTTGGTTGGTTTTCTTGAATTTGATCAATTTATACGTTTTGACGTCATCATCAAATGATACAAGGCGATCATCATCGTTTCTGTCGTAACGGATCTTAATTTCATCAGCATCTACATATTCTACTACCCCATGACCTTCGGCATTGATCAATGTACGTGAATCTTTCGCAACACGACCTTCAAGACCAGTACCTACGATAGGAGCTTGCGGACGCAATACAGGCACGGCCTGACGTTGCATGTTAGATCCCATCAATGCACGGTTGGCATCATCGTGTTCCAAGAAAGGAATCAATGAAGCCGCAATAGATGTAATTTGGTTTGGAGCAACGTCCATATAATCAAGCATATTAGGCTCGATAATTGGGAAGTCACCCTCATATCTGGCTTTTACTTTCGCATCTTCGAAATTACCTTTGTCATCATACAAAGCATTCGCTTGTGCGATTGTTTTACCATCTTCATCTTCAGCAGATAGGTATACCACCGGTTCGTCAACCACAACAACCCCATCTTTTACCTTACGGTAAGGAGTCTCGATAAATCCTAAGTGGTTAATTTTCGCATGTACAGCCAATGAAGAGATCAAACCGATGTTTGGACCCTCTGGCGTTTCGATTGTACAAAGACGACCGTAGTGCGTATAGTGAACGTCACGAACCTCGAAACCTGCACGCTCACGGGAAAGACCACCTGGACCTAAAGCTGACAAACGACGCTTGTGCGTAATTTCAGCAAGAGGGTTAGTTTGGTCCATGAACTGAGACAACTGGTTTGTACCAAAGAACGAATTGATTACGGACGAAAGTGTACGTGCATTAATCAAATCAGTTGGCGTAAATACCTCATTATCACGAATGTTCATACGCTCACGGATTGTACGGGCCATACGAGATAGACCTACACCAAATTGAGCATATAATTGCTCACCTACAGTACGTACACGACGGTTTGATAAGTGGTCAATATCATCCACCTCTGCTTTAGAATTGATCAAATTGATCAAATACTTCACAATAGCAATGATATCCTCGCGGGTCAAGACTTTCGTATCGTCCGGAGTTCCCAACTTCAACTTACGGTTGATACGGTAACGACCTACATCGCCCAAATCATAACGTTTGTCAGAGAAAAATAAACGATCGATGATACCACGAGCAGTTTCCTCATCTGGTGGTTCAGCGTTACGTAATTGACGATAGATATGTTCTACCGCTTCTTTTTCCGAGTTGGATGTATCTTTTTGTAAAGTGTTATATATAATAGAATAGTCTGCATTGTTTGACTCATCGTCTTTTGCTAAGATAATAGACTTAACGCCAGCTTCGATGATCAAATCAATGTGATCTTCTTCTAGAACAGTTTCACGCTCAAGGATAATTTCGTTACGGTCGATAGATACTACTTCACCAGTATCCTCATCCACGAAATCTTCTACCCATTTTTTCAATACCCTAGCCGCAAGACGACGACCAACATATTTTTTAAGACCAGATTTACTAACTTTTACTTCATCCGCTAAATCGAACAATTCCAAGATATCTTTATCTGAATCGTAACCGATAGCACGCAATAAGGTCGTAACTGGGAATTTCTTTTTACGGTCGATATAAGCATACATGACATTGTTTACGTCAGTTGCAAATTCGATCCAAGATCCTTTGAAAGGAATTACCCTTGCAGAATAAAGTTTAGTACCATTTGTGTGTCTACTTTGACCAAAGAAAACGCCTGGTGAACGGTGTAATTGCGATACGATGACACGCTCTGCACCATTTACCACGAAAGTACCTTTAGGAGTCATATAAGGGATAGTCCCTAAATATACATCCTGAACAATAGTTTCGAAATCTTCGTGTTCTTCATCATTACAAGATAACTTTAACTTAGCCTTTAACGGAACGCTATAAGTCAAGCCGCGCTCGATACACTCTTGGATATCATAACGTGGTGGATCAATGAAATAATCCAAAAACTCTAGCACAAAAATGTTTCTTGAATCAGAAATAGGGAAGTTTTCCGAGAATACCTTGAACAGCCCTTCCTGATGGCGGTTGTCAGAAGTAGTTTCTAATTGAAAAAACTCCTTGAAAGATTCCAATTGCACATCTAAGAAATCTGGATATTCCAATACTTTCTTACTTGTTGCAAAGTTTATTCTTTCTTGTTGAATATTATTGTTTGCCAAGGGAATATGAATTTTAGTTTTAAAAAAACTGCGCTTACATTTATGCTGTAAACCACCTGTCCACTGTGCCCAGCATATACACAGCATAGTGGCGTATTGATATAAATAGGAATAGACTCTGACGAAAAATCGTCAGAGTCTAAACCTTTTCGGGCTAATTAGTTGAGATTATTTAATCTCAACAACAGCACCAGCTTCTTCTAATTGTTTTTTCAAAGCTTCTGCTTCGTCTTTAGATACACCAGCTTTTAATTCTTTAGGTGCTCCGTCAACTAAATCTTTAGCTTCTTTCAAGCCTAATCCAGCTAAATCTTTAACCAATTTAACTACAGCTAATTTTTGACCACCAGCTTCTTTCAAGATAACGTCAAATGAAGTTTTCTCTTCTGCAGCAGCAGCACCACCTTCAGCTGGAGCAGCAGCTACAGCAACAGCAGCAGCAGCAGGCTCGATGCCATACTCGTCTTTTAAGATATCAGCTAATTCTTTAACTTCTTTTACTGTTAAGTTAACTAACTGTTCAGCAAGTTGTTTTAAATCTGCCATTTTATTTTGAATTTTTGAATGTACTTTATAAAAATTGTTAATTAAATTGTAACGAATGTTTCTGTTCTAGAGGATTCGTTAACCTCTTTCTTCTAAAGCTTTTACTAAACCTGCAACAGTATTTCCTCCTGATTGAAGAGCTGAAATAACATTTTTCGCAGGAGATTCCAAGGCTGCGATAACGTCCGCAATAAGTTCGTTTTTAGATTTAAGATTAACTAATGCAGTTAATTGATTATCTCCAACGAATGCAGTTGCTTCAATGAAAGCCGCTTTTAACAACGGTTTTTCACCTGATTTACGCAATTCTTTGATTAATTTCGCAGGTGCGTTAGCGACTTCTGAAAACATCATTGTAGACGCTCCTTTAAGCGTTCCAAAGATTTCTTCTTCATCAACACCAGCTTCGATTAATGCTTTCTTAATTAAAGTGTTTTTTACAGCTTTAATCTCGATGCCTTGTTCAAAACATTTACGACGAATGTTATTCACTTTTTCAACTGACAACTCAGCAGTATCGGTAATGTAGAAGTTACCGTAAGATTTAATCTGTTCGGCCAAAGCTAGAACAATTTCTTGTTTTTCTTCTTTTCTCATGATTAAATACCTGCTACTGATTTAGTCTCAATATGAATACCAGGACTCATAGTTGAGGAAATGTGAATACTTTTAAAGTAAGTTCCTTTAGCTGCAGATGGTTTCAAACGAGCTAGAGTTTGTAATACCTCTAGTGCGTTATCATATATCTTATCTGCATCGAACGACGCTTTACCAATAGAAGTATGGATGATACCGGTTTTGTCAACTTTGAAATCGATCTTACCACCTTTTACATCTGTTACAGCTTTACCAACTTCTGTTGTAACTGTACCAGTTTTAGGGTTAGGCATCAAGTTTCTTGGACCTAAAATACGACCCAATTTACCAACTTTAGCCATAACACTAGGCATAGTAATAATGATATCAACGTCAGTCCAACCACCTTCAATTTTGCTGATGTAATCATCTAAACCTACGTAGTCTGCACCTGCCGCTTTAGCTTCTTCTTCCTTATCAGGAGTACATAAAACTAAAACACGAACAGTTTTACCAGTACCGTGAGGTAATGTTGCAATACCACGAACCATTTGATTTGCTTTACGAGGATCTACGCCCAAACGAACGTCGATATCCACAGAAGCATCAAATTTGGTCAATGAGATTTCTTTAACTAAAGCCGAAGCTTCTTTCAAAGAGTATGCTTTACCAGCTTCAATTTTGGATAGTGCCGCTTTTTGATTTTTTGTTAATCTAGCCACTTTTCTTAAATTGATTTCTTAATTAATTGTTCCAAGGAGCATTACCTGATACAGTAATACCCATACTACGTGCTGTACCAGCTACCATTTTCATAGCAGCCTCTACAGTAAATGCATTTAAATCAGGCATTTTATCTTTAGCGATTGTTTCCACCTGTTCCCAAGTGATAGCCGCAACTTTTTTACGGTTAGGCTCGCCAGATCCACTTTTTAATTTCGCAGCGTCTTTCAACTGAACTGCTACCGGTGGAGTCTTGATGATAAAATCAAATGATTTATCAGCGTAAACTGTAATGACAACAGGCAATACTTGACCTGGTTTGTCTTGCGTACGAGCGTTAAACTGCTTACAGAAATCCATGATATTCACACCTTTAGCACCTAATGCAGGTCCTACTGGAGGTGAAGGATTCGCAGCTCCGCCCTTAACTTGTAATTTTACTAACGCACTGACTTCTTTTGCCATTTTGTTTTGAATTTAATTTTGTTAAATGTCTGTTAGTAAGTTGGAAGCAAATAACGTAACATTCATCGGCCAGGACGTAACACCCCAACCGAGGTGCAAAGTTAATAAGAAGTTTTGAATCCTGCAAGTATCTAACTTTTAATTTTTCAGGAATTTATGTTTTTTTATCTCCTAGCCCAAATGGCTCATCTCTATTACGAAAAAAATACTGACCCTTTTCTAGATACCAACGCTAAAATTATCGCTTTTAATAAATCACATCAGCTCTATTGCTTTTAATAGACTTCAACACCCTATCCAATACCGGATCTTTCGCCCTGATAACATCATCAACACTCCGTATGACAGGAACATCCGGCATAACACCGCGCCCCATTTCGTTTACTTGATAATAAGGCTTGACATCCATTAAGCCAAAACGCCAACGTAAATGGGAGTTCGGAAGTTTCAGTACAGGAAGAATTCCCGCAACTGTGCCGCTAGCGGCCCCGCCAGTTTCCTCCCCCACAAAAACAGCCCGCTTTCCAACTTTTAGATTTGCAGCAATTAAACTCGCTGCAGAAAAAGTCCCGCCATCAATCAATACAAATAAGTCACCGCGATAGCGATTGTCTTTTGATTTTTCAACTTTACTCCCTGTAAGATGGGTATAATTCAGACCATCTTTGGAAAAGGTCTTTGTCCAAGATACAATCGCACTAGGCAAAATAAATGGCGATAAGACGGGATAGGACCACCCGGGCAATCCTTTTACCTGGTAAAACGGCAAGTTGAATTTTGAGGTAATGACTGCTGGCTGAACAAATTGATATTTACCCTCTTCCACCAGATAACTATAGAGCTCTTTCACATCGGATAGACGTCCCCCCATATTCCCACGGAGATCCAAGATCAGGTATTGTACAGAATTAAGCTCCAGTCGATCAAAAATTCTTCTATAGGCTTCTTTTGGACGCCCATACGAAAAGTCAACCACTTTCAATAAAGCAACACTACTATCGCCTTTGACAGGGAAAGAGAGCTGTTTACTCATTCTTTTTAGATTGGCATTATACCCAAAGATTTTACGCTGCTTTTTTAAATCACTTTTCTTCTGATCAGGTTGGCTCACTTTTTTCACAGCCTTGGTCGTTATCTCTGATTTAGCCTTTGTATCGACACTATCAAACCTTCTTACAACAGTCCGCTGGTACGTACTATCGGCATCGGAAAACAAGATCGCAATAGAATCCCGATAGCCCAATTCCAATTGGTAATACCGCGGTAATAAACGCTCAAAAGCCTGATCTATAAATGTCGTATTATAGCCGTCCGATGTAAAGGTTGGACGATATTTTGTATACAGATTTTGTGGTTGTATCCCCTCAACTGCTAGAATTTTAGAACCTACTACCAAGGTCGAATCTAAGGTCCCGTTTTTTGAGAGATAGAGTGTATTTTCTTGCCAATGAAATCCCAGTTGTGAAAAGGGACCCTTACTTTTTTGATAACGGACTTTATCCTTGCCTTTCGGATCAAATTTTGAAATAAGGGGACTCAGCGTCATATGCCCCTGCCGAACTTGAGCCAGTACAGATGCTAATGCCAACTGAAACTGATTGGGCAATAATGGCTGGCGGATCACCCTACGAAGGCTGTCGAACTTAACCTTTAACTGATCTTCCCGCACATATAGAAACAAGTCTGGATGCATTTTCCATAAGTTATGCTCAACATAGTTGATATCTTGCTGCATGGCTTCGACACTGAGGGGCGTCTCCATAAATCGATTATACTTTGCGACATTTGCGCAACGCACAAATGTCAGTAAACCTCCCAATAAGAATAGATAAATGCCTGGCCTTTTCATTGCTATTAAGATACAAAAAAAAGCCTTCCAATTTTCATGAAAAGCTTTTCTCTATCGTTAATTACTAATCTTACTCTTTTTCTACTTGCATGTAGTTTAGTTCAAGTGGAGTCTTACGACCGAAGACTTTTACCATCACGATTAATTTCTTTTTATCTTCGTGAACTTCTTCGATCTCTCCCGTAAATCCATTGAAAGGACCATCGTTTACTTTCACTGTTTCACCCACATAGTAAGGAACGTTAATGGTTTCACCTTGTTCTGCCATTTCATCCACTTTACCTAGGATACGATTTACTTCTGCTTGGCGTAAAGGGACAGCATTACCAGCTTTATCTCCCAAGAAACCAATGACGCTATTGATATTTTTGATGATGTGCTCTAACTCACCGTCAAGAGCTGCCTCCAATAAAACATAACCAGGATAGTAGTTACGCTCTTTAGCAACTTTCTTACCATCGCGCATTAAGTAGTATTTTTCCATTGGAATTAACACCTGAGGAATCAAGTGTTCAATACCTAAACGGCTAACCTCGGCATCAATATATTGCTTTACTTTCTTTTCTTTACCACTTACAGCACGAACTACGTACCACTTTAAACCTTGATCTGCCATAAATAAATACGATTGAAAAATTAAGAAGCAATACCGTACAAGAATTCTAACCCTACACTTGAAGCTTTATCCATTACAAAGACAACCAATGCAATAAGAAGAGAAGCAACAAGCACAATAACAGCTGAACTTTGTAACTGAGACCATGTAGGCCAAGTCACTTTCTCAGTGATCTCTACATAAGAGTCTTTAAAAAAATCAAGTACTTTTGCCATTTTAGTTTATCTGTTTTTATAAGCACGGGCACCAGGACTCGAACCCAGACCAAAGGTTTTGGAGACCTTCGTTCTACCTTTAAACTATGCCCGTGTATTTCTTATTTTGTGATGCAAATATAGTGTTTTAAACCACTTTCTGCAAATCTTTTTTCACTTTTTTTTATTCTAATCCGATAAATCGCTTATCGAAAAAATAAGCTAATCAACCTCAGTCGATTAGCTTATTCTATGTGATTCTAAATCTTTATTTAAGACTAGATAATTTCAGTTACCTGACCAGCACCTACTGTACGACCACCCTCACGGATAGCGAAACGTAGACCTTTTTCCATTGCAATAGCAGAAATTAATTTCACGCTGATTGTAACGTTATCACCTGGCATAACCATTTCAGTACCTTCTGGTAAAGAGATTTCTCCAGTTACGTCAGTTGTACGGAAATAGAATTGAGGACGGTATTTGTTGAAGAATGGAGTGTGACGACCACCTTCAGCTTTTGATAATACGTAAACCTCAGCTTTGAAATGATCGTGAGGAGTTACTGAACCTGGTTTACAGATAACCATACCACGTTTGATATCAGTTTTCTCAATACCACGTAACAATAAACCTACGTTATCACCAGCCTCACCGTAATCTAAGATTTTACGGAACATCTCAACACCTGTTACTGTAGATTTCAAGTTCTCAGCACCCATACCTAAGATCTCAACTGGATCACCAGAGTTGATTACACCTCTTTCGATACGACCTGTAGCAACTGTACCACGACCTGTGATCGAGAATACGTCTTCTACTGGCATCAAGAAAGGTAAGTCAGTCAAACGTGGAGGAATTGGAATGTAGTTATCTACAGCATCCATTAATTCCATGATTTTCTCAACCCACTCAGGCTCACCGTTCAATGCACCTAAAGCAGAACCTTTGATTACAGGGATATCATCACCAGGGAATTCGTAGAATGATAATAACTCACGAACTTCCATTTCAACTAAGTCTAACAACTCAGGATCATCAACTAAGTCAGTTTTGTTCATGAATACTACTAACGCAGGAACACCTACTTGGCGAGCCAACAAGATGTGCTCACGAGTTTGAGGCATAGGACCATCAGTCGCAGCAACTACGATGATAGCACCGTCCATTTGAGCAGCACCAGTTACCATGTTCTTAACGTAGTCAGCGTGACCTGGACAGTCAACGTGTGCATAGTGACGGTTAGCTGTAGAATATTCTACGTGTGCAGTATTGATTGTGATACCACGCTCTTTTTCTTCAGGAGCAGAGTCAATTGAATCAAATGAACGAGCTTCTGACAAACCTTTATCAGCCAATACTTTAGTGATAGCAGCTGTAGTTGTAGTTTTACCGTGGTCAACGTGACCGATAGTACCAATGTTTAAGTGTGGTTTACTACGGTCAAATTTCTCTTTTGCCATGTTTATGCGAATTAGTAATTATAAATTATTTCTATTTGTTATATACTCTTGCTTAACTTTTACACAAGTACGAGCCAAAGATGGGATTTGAACCCACGACCTCTTCCTTACCAAGGAAGTGCTCTACCCCTGAGCTACTTCGGCTTACTAAAAAACCTTATTTACGTATTAATGCCCCCACCTTTAGATACATTATTATCAAAGAAGATAGAGACTAAATTTAATACTTGAAAAATTTGAGCGGAAGACGAGGTTCGAACTCGCGACCTATAGCTTGGAAGGCTATCGCTCTACCAACTGAGCTACTTCCGCTTAATAATTAGAAACTAGAGTAAATCTAACACCCTAATTAAAATAAAGTGTGGAGGGAGAAGGATTCGAACCTTCGAAGCCGAAGCAACGGATTTACAGTCCGTCCCATTTGACCGCTCTGGAACCCCTCCAGACCTGTAACTTTCGTTACATTTAGAGCCTCTTATCGGAATCGAACCAATGACCTACTGATTACAAGTCAGTTGCTCTACCAGCTGAGCTAAAGAGGCTTCTAATATCTTTATTTAAACTTACATTCTATCAACGTCTGACCAAGCATTTCTACCTTTTCAGCGAGTGCAAATATCGAATTTACTTTTGATTTCTGCAAGTTTATTTTTTATTTTTTTTCATTTAAAGAACTAAGCAAACTTTCGTTGTTTTGAACCGTTGTTCCCTTGTTTGCTGATGCAAAGATAGACACAAAACTTACTTTACAAAAATATTTATCAAAAAAAAAAGACAGTTTTTGGCAATTATACTGATATGCAGCACAATAATTTTTCATTGCATATTTACCTATTTTGGTTATTTGGCTAATATACTATCTTTGGGCATGCAAATTTTACCGCAATCACTTTCAAAACTTACCCGATACTCCGTACTATTAACCGTACTTTTAGTAGGATCGGCCGAATTGAAAGCTCAAAATATTATTCAAAAATTGAACAAAAAATTTCTTTCCTCTGAAAGAGATTCCACACGTTCCGGTAGTTTTATGGTATTACCGGCCGTTGGTTATGCGCAGGAAACGGGTGTCGAATACGGCCTGGCGAGTGCTTATAATTTTTATCTGGACAAAGCTGACCCCAAAATCCGCACCTCTACGGTCATGCTCATGGGAACCTTTACATCCAACAGTCAGTCCAACTTTAAACTGCAGACAGACCTTTGGACCAAAAACAACGACTATCATCTCATCAGTGAGATACGCTACCGTAATTGGCCCTTTAACTATTATGGCGTGGGTATGGACACCTGGAAGGCAGATGAAGAGCGTATCGATCAAAAATTATTTCGCGTCAAACTCGAAGCCGAGAAAAAAGTCGGCAATAACCTTTATTCGGGCTTAAATATTCAATACGATAACTTCACGATTCGCAGCGACAGCGCCGATCGAATTTTCAATCATTCCGATCTTATTGGAAAAGATGGCGGACAACAACTCCTAATCGGTGTATCGCAATTATTTGATAATAGAGACAACGTCTCTTATACGACAAAAGGTTATTATGCCAAATTACGCTTGGCCTATGCTCCCAAATTATGGACCAGTACTGATTTTACGGGAGCAAACCTCGATGTTGATCTCCGCGGATTTATTCCCCTCCACGACCAGGTCACCTTGGCCCTGCAGGGAATCTTTCGCTCCACATTTGGGAAAACCGTTCCATTCTACAATTACCGTGAACTTGGCGGCGATATGATGATGCGCGGTTATTACCTCGGGCGCTATCGGGATAAGAATTACCTGGCCTCACAGGCCGAACTGCGTTATCGCTTTCATCCACGCTTTGGCATCGTTGGATTTTCGGGCCTTGGATCGACTTTTTCCAAAGAGAATAGCAGCCGCTATGTGGCAAGTTATGGAGGTGGTTTGCGTTACTTCTTTAGTCTCGAACATAACAGCAGCATTCGCTTTGATTATTCCTTTGGCGAACAAAGACCCGGAGAAAAACGACAATCGGGTTTCTATCTATCCCTAAGTGAAGCTTTTTAAAAAAGATATATTATAAAGAGCAGCATACATAAATAGACATTATGGATGCTGTTCTTTATGAGTAACAACCAAAATCGACCTTCCTATCCCTGCTTCTTCTCAATTCCTACAAGTTTTAAAGCAGTCAGGCAATGGTAGTAACGGCAGCCTAAAATCGAATCAGAAAATTCTCCTTTCGCTGTTCTTTCCTGAAGTAAACCAAACCAATTCGGTACAAATCTATCGTTACTACAATTCGGCTATCCTGTTTGAGCTTATTCCAGTACGCTTCCCTTTTCTCCGACAAATGGGGCTCGTTGATAATTAATAGATCTCGATCGCCAACATGTTCCAAAAAATCTAGGTCAAGATCGTCCATATCGATATAATAAACATGTCGGTACGCATAGCTTCCACGTTGGTCTTGTAAAAGACTTCGATAACTTTCTAGCGGACGATCGGCCCAATAGCTAAAATCATCGTAAGCAAATGTCTTTAATAGTCGATCCATTAATGCATACTTTTTCTGTTCTACCTTGCTTTCGTTTTGAATAAATTGGGGTAATTCGGAAGTACGTGCTTTGGACGCCTTTTGATAGATCACTTCATCAACTAATTTATAGACAAAAGGAGAATGGGTCCCATGGCGACTATGGGATACAAAATAATGCCGCCAATACTTAAGCGTGTAGTTCATTTCGCTGCAAACATCGCTAAATTTTATGATTTTTCACATGGAACATGAGGTTTTTAATACCACGGAATACATGCTGATAGATTAGAAAAGTAACCCACCAGAAGGAATACGATCGCTAAAACTGAAGGACAAAAACACTTCCCTCTCCTTCCGTGCTATTGAGAAAAATAGTCCCTTTGTGCAATAACATGATCTGTTTGCTAAGTGTCAGGCCGACACCTGTACCCGTTTTCTTTGTCGTAAAAAATGGCGTAAAGATCTGTTCCTGAAGATCAGCAGAAATTCCGGCCCCATTATCTTCAATCCGAATCTGAACCTTACCATCTACTTCGAGAGCAGATAAACTGATATAAGGCTCTTCCCTATTTTTTACAGCATCAATTGCATTCAGCATCAGGTTAATAATAACCTGTTCGATCAAATTGACATCTGCAGATAAAATTAGCCGTGTATTTTTCAGGATAATATCCACGTCAATATTTTTCTGGATCAAGGTCGGTTCAAGCAATTGGTAGATATGTTCAAACAACTGTGAAATTTGAATCGGTGCCAGCTGTGGCTGATCGACTTTATTGATCATGCGATAACTCTTGGCAAAGTGCAAGAGTCCTTCGCTCCGGCGTTTGATGGTCGATATACCTGTTTTTAGATCATCGATATCTTCATGCCCTTTAAAATGGTCCAAACGGCCATTCAAGGTTTCAGCCAACGAACTGATCGGAGCAATGGAATTCATAATTTCATGCGTCAGTACGCGCAATAATTTGTGCCAGGCTTTTGTCTCAGTTTCATCAATTGCTTCATTGATATTTTGGTACACCACAATACGGAACAACTCATCCTGTGTCTCAAAGCTGGAGCTTTGAATCAATAATTTAATTTTCCCTTTACTTGACTGGACGGACTCCATTTGTTGCTGCCCATTTTCAAGTAACATGGTTTTTTCATAAAGATCGTTATTTTTTTTCTTTAGCCCGGCAATATTTCCGAGATGCGGCAAGTGAAATAGCTGCTTAAATGCTTCATTTACCCACATGACCTTGCCGCTATCCATCTCATAAAAGATGATAGCCGAATTCAGCATATTGATCACACGGTCCAGGTATTGATGCTGAATTTCCTGCTTAATACTGATCTCTTTATAGGTCTCGTTGATTTGATTAAAGGCAAGGAAAAGCTTTCCCTCTACTGATTTTGTGTTTTTCACCAAAAAACGTCTGGTAAAATCGCGATATTTGACAGCTTCGGAAAATTCAATCAACTGCCTGGCTAAAAAATTGTATTGTGCATATAAATTAAAACCCAGATAAAGCATAATACAAAAAATCAAAGCCGCCTGCACGTATTCACGTTTTAGTAGCAAATAGGCACTCACCAGAGCGGCTACCAGCAGCAGTATAATCTTGATCGCATTTAAGATTTTTCCGTGCCTCATCGACTAAATATCATATTTCTCCAAACGTCTATAAAGTGCTGCCCGCGTAAGCCCTAATTCTTTTGCTGCCTTACTGATATTTCCATTGTAACGCTCAATCGCAGATTTGATTGCTTTACGTTCCAATTCTTCCAGATTTTGGCTACTGGGACTAGATTCGACAACGGGACTATCTACTTGTTGCTCGATGGGGGAGAAAAAGAGGTCATTTCCGGCAATACTGAGCTGGTCAGCCATAATAACAGCTCGCTCAATACTGTATTGGAGTTCTCGCACGTTGCCCGGAAAATGATAGGCAAACATTTTCTTAACCGCATCCGATTCAAAGCCTTCAATCCGTTTATTGTATTTCTTCGAATAGATATCGAGAAAATGATCAGCCAATAGCTTGATATCCTCTCCACGTTCACGCAATGGGGGCACCTGAATTTCCACGGTATTGATTCGATAAATTAAGTCTTTTCGAAAACGACTTTCATCTGCGAGTTGTTTCAGCGGCACGTTTGTTGCTGAAATTAAGCGTATATCCACCGGAATTGGCTGGTAAGACCCCAAAGGAGTTACCTGTCTATTCTGCAATACGGTTAACAATTTAGCTTGTTGCTGTAAAGAGATATTGCCAATTTCATCGAGAAACAATGTCCCTCCATTTGCCGCTTCAAATCGCCCTTGACGGTCTTCACGTGCATCCGTAAATGCACCCTTCTTATAACCAAAAAGTTCGCTTTCAAATAATGTTTCTGTCAGCGACCCCACGTCAACCTTAACATACGTCCGATCTGAACGTAGTGATCGTCGTTGAATGGCTTGAGCAATCAGGTCTTTACCTGTTCCATTTTCCCCTAATATTAATATATTGGCATCTGTAGGCGCTATTTTCTCCAACTTGTATTGCAGTTCGTCCATTACAATGGAGTTACCTATCAAATCAGGACTGTTCGCACTGCTGAGCAAGGAACTTTTACTTTTCTTTTCTTTATTTTTTGATTCAGCGAGTGCGCTTTCGATCGTTGCCAGCAATTGTTCATTTTCCCAGGGTTTGACGACAAAATCTGATGCACCCTGTTTCAGTGACTTCACAGCGAGATCAACAGCTCCATAAGCTGTAATCATAATCACATGTACCTGCGGGAACTTTTCTTTGATCCGGGACAACCAATATAACCCCTCATTGCCTGTATTAATTGTGCTTTTAAAATTCATATCTAAAAGCACCAGATCATAAGACGTCTTCTCCAAATGTGCAATTAGATTCTCCGGATTAGGTTCAACTTGAATATGACTGACTTTAGGTTTAAGCAAGATTCTTGCCGCAGTTAATAAATCCTGGTCATCATCCACGACTAAAATAGATGCTTTTTTCATACTTCCTGACTTCATTGAAGATACTAAGATAACTATAAATTCAACGAGCCAGCGTAATAATCATTGATATATTTTTGCAGCAGCCATTCATACTGCTTGACGACCAATTGAATCTGGCTGTTGTCGAATTTGTTTTTTGCTGTCAAAAAAATCACTGAATTACTATTTCCCAATTCGAAAACCACCTTGGCAATCCGAAAAGATTCCGCATAATTTTCATTTTGACTGCGTAGTTGTGCAATCATGTTACTTGCATTCTGCAAATTAAAAACTGCATTGGACGTTGCCGACCGCAAAACATTTTGCTGGATCTCTTTTTGAAATCTAGCGGTCTGTAAATCTAATTTTGCCAAACGGACGTTATTGTAAACCTGTAAATGATTAAAAATAGGAACCGAAAGATTTAGAGAAATATATTTTCCGACGTTATTACGCATTTGTGACCAATACGTTCCTTGAATCCCCAATTTAGAATAATTTGACGTTAATCCTGCACTCAGGCTTAATGATGGATAATAGTATGATTTCGCAATTTTGATATCCCGTTCTGCCACTTTGATCCGATAATCCAAAGCCTTAATATCAGGCAATTGGTCGACAGCCATATTATATAACTGTTTCGCATCCAGTCGTTGTCCGCTCTCTTGCATTCCGAGGTTATCCAATTCTCCCAATTGGTTTTCATCCATATTTAATAGGGCCGCGAGTTTTACTCGGCTATTGTACATCAACTGCCGATTACTTTCAATCGTATTGACATCATTCGCCAGCTGTCCCTTCAAATCGAAATAATCACCCGGGTTGATTGCGCCTTCCTTATGCATCGTCTCTGCACGACGCACCTGTTCTCGGGTCACTTCAGTCTGCATCTCGGATTGCCGCACTATATCCTGGGCAGTCAAGCTTTGAATATAAGCCGTGATGACATCCAGTTTCAAGGCATTAATCTGCGTGTCGAAGGTCAATTTACCTGCAATCTTTGCATCAGCACGCATCCGAATTTCGTTAAACATACGAAAGCCTCTAAATAACGGGAGGCTCGCTCCCAAAGAAAAATTGCCTGTGGAGTTGTTGGATGAAATATATTGAAGGGTAGAATTATCCTGCGATCTTCCAGATGTCAGGCTATGCTGTAGAGTTGCATTTACATCGGGAAGTCTATTCGCTTTAGCCTGCGCCAAATTCACCTCTGCACGCCTCACATCCAGTTCATTCTGCAATAAGGTCGGATTGGCTTTTACAGCTAATAGTATACATTCAGCTAAAGTTCGTTTGGTCGTTTGTTTATCGTCGTCCGTTTTAACGATCGCTGTCTTGGCCTCTCTTTCTGATAGTCCCCCCTCAGCCTGTTGCGCTTCTGTACTGGCATAACTCAATAAAAAACATAACGTAGTATATATATAGACTCTCTTCATATCTATTTTTTTATTTTCTTGCTGACCATCGCCATGCCAAACAACTAAAACATTAAATATCAAATTAATACAAAAATTGAATTTTGAAAAATGTTCATTAATGGACAGTCGGTGTGCGTAGTTGGACAATTGAAATTGAATGATACTACTAAAAACCCATACATCCGAATACCAACTTATACCTAATAACAATTTTTGCTCAATTTTTAGACAGTGATTAATCATTTGCTCTTCAGCTTACACTGAGTGATCACTGAACAAGCACTGAACGAGCACTGAACAATCACTGTCTAAAGGGCGAATTTGTTCACTACTTGATCCTAATTTGTTGTAATTAAAAATTACTATTCCTCAAAACTTTCGGTATGATCCTACAATACTTGATGTTATAGATATCCATCCGAGTAATCATCTTAAAAGATCAATAGCACTACGAATAAGATCAGGGAAATACAGAATAAGGATAATTGTGTCAAAAACCTTTAGACCTCAACACAACCTGTGATTATATTTGTTCAAAGCGTTTCAGTTACCGCAATGGATAGCAAAAAAAGACAGTTGTACGTCTTCGTACAAGAAGTGTCCGCTATCGAACACCAAGCATCAAACAAAACAAAACAAACAGCTATAAATCAGTATATTAAATTATTGGCACAGCTTTCATAGTTACATACGAAATTGATATTAAATTATGGACAGACCTTTAGAAAAGAAGAAGTGGAATAGCAAACGTATCATGACCATTGTAGGGGTTGCTGGTTTAGTTGGTTTAATCAGCGCCAGCTTTTATTTTACATCTGGTAAAAGCAAACTCAATGTAGAAGCTGACCGCATCTCTATTGTCGAAATAAAAAACGGTAACTTTCAAGAATTTATCCCGATAAACGGTACAGTACTTCCGATTAGCAGTATATATCTCGATGCTTCTGTGGGTGGACGTGTAGAGGAAAAATTTGTAGAAGATGGCGCTATCTTAAAAAAAGGGGATGCCATCATGCGCCTATCCAATACAGATCAGGAGCTCACTTTGGTACAACAGGAAACGCAAGTGCTGAATCTATTGACACAGTCCCAGATTGCGCAAACCAATGCCCAACAAGCTTCTATTAACAACCGCAACCAAATGGCTGATGTGGAACAAGCCTATAGGGAGGCAGAACGTGTCTATAACCTCAATAAAAAATTGCTTGCTGAAAAAGCGATTGGAACACAAGAATTCGAAAAATCAAAGAACGATTATAATTACCAAAAAGAGCGTGTCAGCTTGACCAAACAGATCCTGAAACAAGACGAAATTTCCAATGCGCAAAAAACCAATCAGGACAAACAGACTTATCAACGTACACAAAGTGCATTGGAACTGATGAAAAGGAAAATTGGGGACTTAATCGTTAGAGCACCTGTTGACGGACAATTGACTGCCTTCGATGCAGAAATTGGACAAAATAAAAACGCAGGTGAGCGGTTGGGTCAAATCGACGTTTTGACAGGATTTAAAGTCCGTGCTGATATTGACGAACATTATATCAACCGTATTTTCCCAGATCTACAAGGTGAATTTTCCATCGGGGAGAAAACCTATAAACTCCGTATCAAGAAAGTATATACGCAAGTCACCAATGGTAGATTCCAAGTTGACATGGAATTTATCAACGATGTTCCCAAAGGGATACGTCGTGGTCAGACCCTACAAATACGTCTAGCATTAAGTGATGAAACAAAAGCTTTGCTGTTGGCAAAAGGTGGATTTTATCAACAGACCGGTGGTAACTGGATCTTCAAATTGGATAAGAATGGAACTACAGCATATCGTGTAGACATCCAGCTTGGAAGACAGAATCCCGAATATTATGAGGTTATCAAAGGCCTACAACCGGGAGATAAAGTTATCGTATCGAGCTATGAGACCTACGATAAGGTTCAAGAACTGAATATTAAAAAGTAAAACCATATAGCGGTTATCGAAGAGAAGATAACTAAGAGCATCAAATCTTTTCGATAACCGTTGTGATCATATTCAAAGAACAATGATAAAGAACGCGATCAAAACGGCAGTTCGTTCCTTACTGACGAACAAGAAGTTTACAATCCTGAATATTACTGGACTAAGTATTAGTCTAACAGTGGTTATTGTCATTGCTCTTTGGATCATGGACGAATTGTCTTTTAATAGAATCTTCAATAATGCGAATCAAGTCTATGAACTTTCTACAAACTTCGATAAGGAAAATGACCAATTCGTTCACGCTGCCCCACCGCCAATTGCATTATATGGAAAATTAAAAATTCCCGCGATACAAGAGGCTTGCCGCATTAGTGCCGCACAGGACATACAGTTCAATAAGAGCGAACTTATGGCCAGCGAACATGGAGTTTATGTGGACAGTACTTTTAACAAAGTATTTGACGCTTTTATAAGAGAATTGACCCCCAACAAACTATTCCAGGGAAAACAATCAATCGTCATTACAGAGAAGATTGCTAACAAGTATTTTAAAAATGAAAATCCACTAGGACAAACGCTCTACTTAGAAGTTGACCCTATTCTGAAAACTGGTAAGCAACCTTTTTTAGTTACTGCTGTCATCAGAGACTTTCCGAGCAATAGTTCCATTCAGGCTGATTATCTATTGCCATTTGAATTATTGGCGAGTCTATCCAAAGAACCACTGGATGAAAAATGGGGTAATTTTCAATATGACATCTACTTCTTGCTAAAGCAAGGTTCAAACCCCGCTCAGGTAGCACAGCAACTCACCGCTATCCAAAAAGGCAATTTTCAAGGAAATCCACTATATACTAAATTTGCATTCTTCCTTCAGAAAATAACACAAACAAATCTATATACTCCTAAAGGTGATGATAGCGGTATGCAGTCCGTTTATATATTTGCGGTCATCGCATTTGTTATCTTACTTGTTGCCTGTATTAATTATGTCAATTTGGTTACGGCTCGAGTCACAAAAAGAATAAAGGAAATCAGTATTCGTAAAATTATTGGCGCTAAGAGAAGTCATCTTTTTCTTCAATATCTGACTGAGTCTGCGGTGCTATTTCTGATTTCATTATGCATTGCTACCCTACTCGCTTATCTCGCGATCCCATTTTTTAATACACTTGCTGAAAAAAACATTCAATTCAATGTTTTTTCATCCGAGTTATGGCTTATCTTTTTACTCACCTTTGTCGTCACTGTAATAATAGCAGGGATCTATCCGGCTGTACTTTTCTCAAGCAACAAGGTGTTGAGCCAGTTAAAAAATAACAGCACATTATTTGGCAACAAAAATAACCTACGAAAAGGGCTTGTCGTCCTCCAATTCTGCTGCACAGTCATACTGATTATCACCACTTTTATTTTTGAGAAGCAACTGCGCTATATGCGTCACAAGGATTTAGGATACAACAAAGAAAATGTCTTTTTATTTGAACAAAAAAACTTCTTAACGCATTATGAAGCGATCCGAGACGAACTGCAGAATCAACAGGGCATTTTAGGAGTTAGCGCGGCCAGCAATGACATCAGTAATATCGGGTCTGAAACTGCCGACATCGATTGGGATGGGAAAGATCAATTGCAGTCCAATTTTTTCATTAGGCGCGTTGCTATCGATCCAAATTTTACTTCTGTTTTAGACATCAAATTAGCCGAAGGAGATGGTTTTAAAAACAATCCTTCCGATAGCAGCCACGCGCTACTAAATGAAACGGCAATTAAGCAAATGGGATTAAAAAATCCGATTGGTAAAACCATTACTTTTCAGGGAAAAAGACTGACCATTATGGGGATCATGAAGGATTTTAATTTCAATGACCTAAAAACAGCGATAAAACCTTGCATCTTTTTTTCCGGCATGGGCTATGCACTTGGGGGGATGTATGTTAAAACAAGTCCTGGACATGAAGAACAGGCGATTGCTGCCGTCCAAAAGCTATGGAAAAAGTACAATACTGAATCAACGTTCAATTATGCCTTTATGGACGAATCTTTTGATAAAATGTATAAAAAGGATATTATCCATGGAACGCTTGTTCAGTTGTTTGCTGCTATAACCATATTACTTTACTGTATTGGTCTATCTGGACTCGTCTTGTTCAGTACAGAGGCTAAACTAAAAGAAATTGGAATCCGTAAAACCCTAGGTGCATCGACACAGGATATTGTTATGATGATCGGCAGAGACTATATGATCCCTGTAGTCGTATCATTCCTGATTGCTTTTCCTATTTCCTGGTTGATTATTTCCAAATGGCTGGATAATTATGTCTACCGTACGTCAATAAGTCCCTGGGTTTTTATACTAGCAGCCCTAATAACTATTTTATTGGTTGTTCTTACGGCCGGATCGGTTTCGCTCAAAGCAGCAATGGTCAATCCTACAAAAATTTTGAGAGACGAATAGAAGAAATAAAATAAATAATACAAACTACACGATGATTAAGAACTTTATTAAAACCGCACTACGTAACCTCTGGAAAACCAAAGGCTACAGCTTTCTCAATATTTTTGGACTGGCGGTCGGGATCGCTGCGGCATCGTTGATATTTCTATGGGTGGAAAACCAGTTGGGCTACAACGATAATTTCGCCAACAAAAAGGATATCTATATTGTCAAATCAAAACAGACATACGATGGTGCCACCTATGTTTTTGAATCGACCCCGGGACCTTTCGCGCAGAGCATAGCGAAAGAAATCCCAGGCATCAAGCATGCCGTGCGCATTAGCTGGAATTCGCCAATGCTGTTTTCCGTCGGAGACAATAATATATTTCAAAATGGTGTATATGCTGATGGAAGCATCGCTGACGTGCTATCTTTAGAATTTCTTGAGGGAGATCGAAAAACTGCCTTTGATCAAGTGAATAACATTGTATTATCAGAAACTGCAGCGAAGAAATTATTTGGTAATCGTCCTGCATTGGGAAAAACTGTCAAAACGAACAATAGCGAGCCATTCATCGTCGCTGCCGTTATCAAGGACCTACCCAAAAATAGCAGCTATGATTTTCAATGGTTGATTCCTTTCAAAAAGTTTGAAGCTGGTCAGGATTGGTTGGAAAACTGGGGAAACAATGGCGTACAAACATTGGTTCAGGTCGAAGAAAATGCGAATGTTGATCTGATCAACAAGCAGATGATGGATTTCGTCAAACACAAGACCAATGGTGAAGTCACCTTCTCACAGAATTTTCTCTATCCAATGGAACGTTGGATTACCTATAATCAATTTGATAACAGTGGTCTTGAAAAAGAAGGAGGCATTAAGAATATCCGTCTATTTACCTTCATTGCATGGGTTGTTTTACTGATCGCCTGTATCAATTTTATGAATCTTGCAACTGCAAGATCTGAAAAAAGAGCAAAAGAAGTCGGAATGCGCAAAGTCGTTGGTGCAAGTCGAAAATCACTCGTTATGCAATTCTTGGGAGAATCCCTTGTGTTGGCTATTATTTCGACTCTCGTTGCTATATTACTAATCTATATCTGTATCAGACCGTTCAACACCATGATAGGCCAAGATCTTCCGGTTAATCTTTTGGCTCCTTCTCACCTGCTATTTTTAACGACAATAACATTGGCATGTGGTCTATTTGCTGGTAGTTATCCTGCATTTTTCCTTTCTGCATTCAAGCCCCTTTCATCGATCAAAGGGGCGAAACAGAAGGCTGGTGGTGGAAGCCTCATACGTAAAGGGTTGGTCATCTTGCAATATACTGCCTCAGTTGTATTAATTATCTGTACCATTATTATCTACCAACAGATCCAGCACAACAAGAATAGGGATCTCGGATTTGATAAAAGCCAGGTATTGACTACCGCGCTACAAGGTGATATGGCCAAACATCTACCATTGATTAAAAATCAACTATTGGCAACAGGAGTTGTTCAACAAGTAGGTATCAGTGACATGAGTATACTCAACATCAACTCCAATACATCCGGCTTCAGCTGGGAAGGAAAAGATCCAAATGCCAGTATTCTGATTGGTATGTTACGTTCTGATGAGGGCCTTATCCCAGCTTTAGATCTCAAGCTATTTGACGGTAGAAACTTCCATCAAAATTTTGTGGGCGATAGCACTTCGGTCGTGATCAACGAAGCATTTGCAAAACTGATCAAAAAAGATGGCCTTGTTGCAGGTAATATCATCAGTTACGGCGAGGAAAAATTCACCATCGCTGGTGTCGTCAAGAACTTCGTTTATAACAATGTATATGCGGATCCCGAACCGATGCTGTTTCTACCAATGAATAGAGATAATGGCATCATGACTATCAAAACAAAGGCTGGAGTAGATCTACCAGATGCCATTCAACAAATCGAGAAGATCATCGTCAAAAATAATCCGGGCTTCCCTTTCGACTATAAATTTTTAGATGATAGTTTCAATGCTAAATTTCAAGCTGAGCTTTTCGTACAGCGACTTTCTAGTGTATTTGCTATTATGTCCATCATTATATCCTGCCTGGGACTATTTGGCCTGGCCGCATTTGCAACAGAGCAGCGTGCCAAAGAAATCAGTATCCGCAAGGTACTGGGGGCATCTGTATCAGGACTTATCCAGATGCTCAATCGGGAATTTGTTATTCTTGTGGCAATATCATGTATTATTGCCTTTCCTATTGCCTGGATCATTATGAGCAAATGGTTGACCAACTATGTACATCATGTGGAGATTTCCTGGAGTATTTTTGTAATCAGCGCCGTTGCAGCAATTATCATTGCCTTATTGACTATTAGTTCACAAGCATTCAAAGCAGCAATAGCCAACCCGACCAAAACATTAAGAGATCAATAAAATTTAAACGAGTTTAATAATAAAAACAGTAACCGTCCAAAGCAATTTCGCTAAGGATACAAAAACATAAAAACCATGAGCACAAAAAATATGATCAAGATCACAAACCTTCAAAAGTATTACCGCACTGAAGAAGTGGAAACCGTCGCATTAAACAACCTAAACATTCATGTTAAAGAAGGGGAATTTGTTGCTGTAATGGGACCTTCAGGCTGTGGAAAATCGACATTACTCAATATCATCGGATTACTGGATGATTTGGATGAAGGAAGCTATCTATTTAATGACATTGAGGTTGCCAAATTTAAGGAACGTGGGCGTTCAGATCTTCGCAAACATAATATTGGTTTTGTATTCCAGAGTTTCAATTTGATCGATGAGCTGACTGTATTTGAAAACGTTGAACTTCCACTCGTTTATACCAACGTTCCAGCCGCTGAGCGTAAAAAACGTGTAGAAGAAGTCCTTGAGAAAGTTCAGATCATGCACCGTCGCAACCACTTCCCACAGCAGCTCTCGGGAGGTCAACAGCAACGTGTAGCTGTTGCTCGTGCCGTAGTGAACAATCCAAAATTGATTCTTGCCGATGAGCCTACAGGTAACCTCGATTCCAATAATGGTAACGAAGTTATGCAGCTGCTTACCGAACTGAACGAAGCTGGTACAACCATTGTCATGGTAACACACAGTGAACATGATGCCAAATTTTCTGATCGTGTAATCCGCATGTTAGACGGACAAGTTATTATGGAAACAACTGCAATATAAAAAAATAACCCAGTGACTTAGCTATTAACCCCGATAACCCTAATAATGATGAGCAGCATTAAGTTAATTTTTAGACAACTCTGGCGCAACCGCCTTTTTACATTTTTAAATGTAATCGGGCTTGCGATTGGAATAAGTGCCTGTTGGCTTATTTTCCGTATCGTCAATTATGAATTTAGTTTTGATCAGCATCATCCCGATAGGGAATTGATTTATAAGGTACACAGCTCTTACGAAGAAAAGGATAAGCTGGATCACTTTGACGGTATTCCTGCGCCTTTACCGGCATATATCAAAGAAAACTTTGCAAACGTTGAACTTACAGTACCTGTATTCAAACAATACTTCGAGCGTATTAGCAATACGAATCAAAAACAGAAAATCGAATTTGAAGATCAGCCGGAAATTATCGGTACCACGGAAGATTACTTCAAAATGACCCCTTATGTCTGGCTGGCTGGTAATCAAAAAAATATATTGACCAACAATCACGAAGTCATATTAACTGAATCTCGCGCAAAACTCTATTTTCCCGGTACACCAATTCACCAGATTATAGGGAAAACATTGTCTTACGATAGTACACTGTATAATGTCAGCGGAGTGGTGAAAGATCTGGCCCATCCAAGCAGTTTTTTGGCGAAGGAATTTATCAAGATCCCTGAAAAGGAATGGAATAGCAGCAACTGGAACAATTCAAATTCAAACTGGCAGCTTTTTATAAAAGTAAAATCTTCCGCTTCACTTTCCAATCTGATCAAGGAAATCGACAAAAAAGCTTATGAAATGACGCATACTGAATTTGACAAGTTCGGATTTAAGATGCATCTCAATACAGTACCGCTAAAAGATTTACATTTTACTTCTTTCGCTCAAAACAACGTAGACAAGAAAATCATGTTTGGACTCATCGGTATTGGTGTGTTTCTACTCTTGCTAGCCTGCGTCAATTACATCAATCTGGCTACAGCCCAAATTCCACAACGTGCCAAAGAAATTGGCATCCGAAAAACATTGGGTGAAAGCCAAAAAAGGATCACTAGGTCCTTTTTCCTGGAAACGTTTTGCATTACCGCCTTTTCGGTTCTTTTATCTTGGCCCCTGCTTGTTCTTATTCAAACAATTTTAACTTCCTATATTCCCGATCAGCTCAATTTATATCCAGACCCATGGGGTGTATTTTTCTTTTTGGCCGCACTTACAATTCTTATTACGTTAATCTCTTCAGGTTACCCGATCCTATTAACCAATAAAATTAAGATTGTTGAAGTCATTAAAATTTCAAATACTCAAGGTATCAAATTTGGCAATCTATCTTTTCGAAAAATGCTCATCATCTTTCAATTTTTGATTGCGCAATTATTTGTTATTTCGACTTGCATTATTGGTTTACAGCTGAAGCACTCCTTGCAAAGTAATCCCGGTTTTGACAAGGATGCAATTATCACCATAAGCTTTCCAAGTAAAAGTTATCAGGACAGTAAGGTTGATCCTTTCGTTTTTAAACAAGCACTTAGAAATATAACAGGGATAGAACAGGTATCTTTAGGTCATCTTCCGATGAGCAACGACCATTGGGGAAATGCCCTGTTTGTAAAAAGTGATACCGGACAAGTGCAAGCAGATGTGCAAATGAAATTTGTCGATCAAGATAACTTTAAGCTCTATAATTTCAAAATGCTTGCCGGTCGCCCGCTGCAGCTAGCCGATACAAGTACAGGTATTGCTTTAAACTTAGCTACCGTGCAAAAATTAGGGTTCAAATCTGCAGCTGATGCCGTTGGAAGCTTTGTTACGTTTACGGACAGACAGCGGCAAATTGTGGGTGTAACTGACAATTTCCATACAAAAAACCATCATGCCGCCATTCAACCGGTGGTTATGTTAAGCTCCGTGAAGAAATGGGAATTAAATAGATTAAGCGTGAAGCTGAATAATAATTCAGCGACCTGGCCAGAAACACTAAAGTACATTGAAAAAGAGTGGAAAAAATATTATCCGAAAGCTCCATTTAAATACGATTTCTATGATCAACAAATTAAAGAGTTATACAGCAGTGATCTCAAATTCTCAAAGATTATCAATCTCTTTACCTCGACGACTATTCTGATCAGTTGTCTGGGATTAATTGGGCTAGTCACCATAACAACAGCACAACGTACAAAAGAAATCGGTATTCGGAAAGTCTTGGGAAGTACTGTTTTGGGTATTATCGGTCTATTATCAAAAGATTATATCAAACTTATTCTCGTTTCCATTTTAATTGCCACTCCTATTGCCTGGTGGGCAATGCACAAATGGCTGGATGATTTTGCGTATAAAATTGACCTATCCTGGTGGATGTTTATGATTCCGGCTGTCGCGACCCTTTTTATCGCATTCTTTACCATGAGTTATCAATCTATCAAAGCGGCACGTGCAAACCCGGTTAATAGTCTGAGAGATGAATAGAACAGTCAAGAAGCTCAATAGTGATCAAGGAGAATGATGGAAATCAGCAATGATCCCATCACAATCCTTGTTTTGAATAAAGCACTACAAAGAGTGACAAAAAAGCAAAATTAATCAAAAAAACCTATCACCATGATAAAGAACTATTTAATAACTGCCATTAGAGAATTAAGGAAACGGAAATTCTTTACCGCTATCAATATTCTAGGTCTATCAGTCAGTCTTACTGCCTCTATATTAATTATCTTTTGGGTACAGGATGAGCAGAGTTTTGATAAATTTCACCCAAATTATGAGGCAATATATACCGTAAATTCCCATTTGGATCCAGAACACAATGGCGCAATATGGGGGATAACTCCCGGTCCGATAGGCAACTATGCCCAAAATGCACCCGATGTAGAATCTGCAACGCGCGTTTCACAGGATTACAATGTTACTTTGGTCAACGATAAGCTGAAACGCCCTGTAACGGATATGGGTATCTATTATGTTGATGGCAGTTTTTTTAATATGTTTCATTTTCCCTTGCAAGAGGGCTCCCTTGCGGGTTTTCAGGAAAATTATAAACAGGCACTGGTCACCGCATCGACAGCGGAAAAACTCTTTAGCAGCCAGCAGGCCATTGGAAAGACCTTTCGTTACGGAGCGGATCTGTTCACCGTAGCCGGCATCTTAAAAGATGTTCCACAAAATTCCTCAATGCAATTCAATGTGATCATTCCATTAGGTTATCATGCACAACGGTTTACAAACTGGGGCGGTAATGGAAAATGGAAAACAATCGATGAAGACCTAGGCAATTACAGTTTCGCTACCTACGTCAAAGTAAAACCAACGGCTTCTCCTACCCGCATTGGAAAATTTATCTCGGACAATTATACCAAAGCCCGCGATGGTGAAAACTCAACCATCTTTGTTTTAGATCCTTTAAAAACCATGCACCTCATCGCTCCTGATGGAAATAAATCGACACTTCGCATGGTACAGATTTTTGGGATCATTTCCATATTGCTTCTAGTGATCGGTGCGGTAAATTATGTCAATCTGAGTACCGCAAGGGCACTGGACCGGGCGAAAGATGTGGGTATCCGCAAAATAATCGGCGCCAATCGTTTCCATCTATTTATACAATTTATCACAGAAACTGTTGTTGTATTTATCTGCTCGCTATTGATAGCTTTCATCCTTATTTTAATCCTTCATACAGGATATAATCAGATCGCGCAGAAATCAATCAGCCTTTCTTTCCATAATACGACCATATGGCTGTACATCGGTGCTGCAATTATAGGTACATTGGGGCTATCCAGTATATATCCGGCCATTCAACTCTCTTCGTTCAGTCCAATTAACTCATTAAAAGGAAAATCATTGAAGGGGGTTTCATCAAATACGATGCGTAAAATATTGGTGGTTTTCCAGTTTACACTCTCCGTAACGCTTATTGTATGTACGTTGATCATTAAAAAGCAATTGGATTTTATCCAAAAGATCAACTTGGGGTATGATAGAGATCATGTCTTAACACTTGGTCTTCCTGAGGAGGCTTACAAACATATGGACGCGATACGTGCCGAGCTCAAAAACAATAATGCAATACAGGGAGTATCCCTATCCAGTGTATACAACATGACAGATTTCGGAAATGCCACAGGCGATATAGACTGGCCCGGGAAGTCCAAAGACAATAAGCTAATTGTAGCTCAAGCCAAAATTGACAAGGATTTTATTCCCTTGATGAACATGCAATTTCTCGAAGGAAAAAACTTTAGCGGTATGCCCGCTGATTCGTCTGGCTATATCATCAACGAGACCTTGGCGAAACAAATGGGGTTAAAGCCTCCATACGTAGGATCCAATATGAGTTTCCACGATTTTCCCGGACAAATCATCGGAGTGGTAAAAGATTTTCACTTCAAATCAATTAAAGATAAAATCGGTCCAATGGTCTTCTGGACACGTTGGGGGTCGGGCACATTATATGTTAAAACGAGTACGACAAAGGCTCCTGAAGCCATTAAAGCTTTAGAAAAGATCTATAACCGCTATCCATCAGACTCCCCTTTCAAATATACTTTCATTGATCAACAATTTGATAGTCTATATAAATCAGAGCAGCGCACAGGTTTGTTATTCAATATTTTTGCAGGTATCGCCATTTTTATATCCGCATTGGGCCTATTTGCATTAGCGACTCATGAAGCGCAAATGCGCATTAAGGAAATCGGTATCCGTAAAGTTCTTGGCGCAAGCACCTTTGGTCTTGTGCGTCTATTGGGAAAGAACTTTGTGATACTCGTGACTATAGCCATTTTGATTGCCTGCCCTATTGCAGTTTACTTGATGAAACAATGGTTAAGCAACTTTGCCTATAAAACAGATCTCGAGGTGCGAACATTTGTCTTTGGCGGTATCTTGGCCCTGCTGATTGCCATTATCACGGTCAGTTACCAGGCGGTTCGGGCTGCATTGTCGAACCCCGTAGACAGTTTACGGGACGAATAAAAAGCTGAAATATAAGAAAGTAGATGATTATTATCGATACACTAAAGATTAAGAAATAAAGCTATGATCCGCAATTATATAAAAATAGCCTGGCGCAATATCTCAAAAAACAAAGGATATTCGACCATTAATATCATTGGTCTGGCCATAGGCTTGGCCTGTTGCCTATTGATCGCAATTTATGTACAAAATGAATTATCTTACGACAAATATCATGTAAATAAAGAGCGCATTTACCGCATCGTCCATGACTATAAAGATGTAAGCAGTACCGAGCAGCATCAAATCTGGGGCAATGGGCCTATCGGAGAAGCCCTTAAGGAAGATTTTCCAGAAATAGAGAAAGTTGTTCAATTTTCTGGGCAAACTTCCATCCTACTCAAACAAGGCGATAACAGATTCCAAGAAGAAAATGTATTTTTTATGGATTCCACGGCATTTGATGTGTTCAGCTGGAAAATTCTCGCTGGCGACCCTCATACGGCCTTAAAAAATGCCTATTCTGTTGTATTGACGGCAACTACAGCTAAGAGATATTTCGGAGATCAAAATCCCATTGGAAAAACTCTTGAAGGCGGTCTAGCAGCGGGGCGAGCGGATGCGGGCTTATATACCGTAACAGCAGTAATGGCCGATGTACCGGCAAATTCACACTTTACGTTTGATGCGCTGCTCTCCATGAGCACATTTCGAAAAGCTAGGCCGAGTGTGTTTGAAAAAGAAGGTTGGGATTATGTAGACTTCTATACCTACTTCCTGGCTTCAAAAGATTTCGATCCTGCAAAATTCAACCAAAAAATACCTGCGTTTCTAAAACGGCATCTACCAACAAATGAAAACTCAAACGCTAGATATAATTTTCACATCGAGCCTATACTCCAAGCTTATATGCACTCAGCAGCAGATCGGCAACCGGGCGCTAACGGCAGCTATCAAAATTTATATATATTCAGTATAATTGGTGGATTTATCTTACTTATCGCCTGTGTGAATTTTATGAACCTCGCTACCTCCAGGTCGATGGAAAGAGCGAAAGAGGTGGGTGTCCGAAAAACCATTGGTGCCAGCAAACGTAATCTCGTTTTTCAGTTCATGTTTGAATCATTGGTTCTAGTATTCGTCAGTAGTATTTTGGCGATATTACTAGTTGTGGCTTTTCTGCCTTTTTTGGAAGCATTTTCGGGCAAACACCTTAATTATTCGTCCTTACAAAATGCGACGACTTGGGTAATATTCATCCTAACGACCGTTTTTACGGGGCTATTGGCAGCAAGCTATCCGGCATTGATCTTAGCCAATTTTAAACCAATTACGGTACTCAAAGGAACTTATAGTACCAGCAAAGGCGGGACGCTATTACGTCGCGTATTAGTAGTTTTTCAATTCTGTCTTTCCATTGCGCTAATTGCAGGTACTGTTGTGGTCTTTTCTCAACTCAATCAATTGCAACACCAAGATCTTGGTTTCCAAAAAGATCAACGGCTTGTGATAGATTATAATTTTGATGATAAGGTAAACAATAACCTTGAAGCGATAAAGTCCACGCTTGCAAAAGATAAAGACGTCTTGTCTGTCACCGCATCGCGCACGGTACCGGGAACATTTTTCCCAAATGCAGGAACCGAAATCATGTCGGCAAACGGAACCATGACACCATTTGCTCCTTTCCTATACGAAGTCGATGTAGACTTTATCCCTAATATCGGTTTACAGATGGCTGCGGGGCGTGCTTATTCGAGAAATTTCCCTGCCGATACCGCCCACTCGCTTGTTATTAATGAAGCTGCAGCAAAGCAATGGGGCTATTCAAATCCCCAGGATATCATAGGCAAACAATTCCGTCAATGGGGACGAGAAGGAACCATTATCGGTGTGGTGAAAGATTTCAACTACCTTTCTTTGCATCGTAAAATTGAACCTCTTGCACTGCGCTTAGACCCTGGCAGCAGCCGCTATTTGACGGTAAATATCCAGCATGTAGACCAGCCTGAGACCATCGACAGAATTGGTAAACTGTGGAATGAACTGGTACCCAACCGACCATTTTTATATAGCTTTCTTGACGACAATTTCAATCGACAATATGAGGCGGACTTCAATTTTAGAAGACTTTTTACGGCTTTCTCCGGGCTAGCACTTTTCATTGCCTGTCTAGGTTTGTTAGGTCTTGTTACTTACACAGCACAACAACGTACCAAAGAAATCGGTGTACGTAAGGTACTCGGTGCATCCCAATATAATTTAATCTTACTACTTTCTTCTGACTTCATCAAATTACTGGCTATAGCTCTCCTCATTGCAACACCGCTATCCTGGATGGCGATGAAAAAATGGCTGGATAACTTCGCTTACCACATTGAGCCACAATGGTGGATGTTTGCCTTTGCCGGTTTCGCGGCCATTATGATCGCATTATTTACAGTCAGTTATCAAACGCTTAAGGCCGCCAGAACGAACCCTGTAGACAGTTTACGGGACGAATAGATAGCATAATGACGAATATATAGCATAAGACAGACTTAGTAAAGCACCGATAAATATATAAGCAAGAAACAAATACATACGATCATGATAAAGAACTCTATAAAGACAGCTTGGCGAACGATCAGAGCAAACCGATTTTTCAGTATCCTTAATATTAGTGGACTGGCTATAGGTATCTGTGTATCGCTATTGTTATTCGCCTTTATCCGTCAGGAACTAAGTTTTGATACCATGTTTCCAAAAGCTGACAATATCTACCGGGTCTACATGAAACTATCTGCAGAATACGATCAGAAAAAAATGGTTGCGTTACCCAATGCGGTAGGTCCAGCATTAAAATCAGATATTACCCAGGTGGACAATATGGTGCGTCTAGTAAAAGACGGTTTCGGTGCAACAGCTTCTATTCGTACCGGAAATGACAATTTTTCCGAAAAACAATTATACCTCGCAGATTCGACGCTCTTTTCCATCTTCGATTTTCAATTTATTGAAGGGAATGCACGTACCGCTTTTTCGAACAAAAAGAGCATTGTCCTTTCTCAGTCATCAAAGGAAAGGCTATTTGGTAAGCAAGATGCAGTCGGCAAACTTATCAGTATCAATCAACGGGATACCATGCAGGTCACCGGTGTATTCAGAGACTTTCCAGCCAATAGTACATTGGATTGTAATATGGTCATGAACATCATGGATTCATGGATGGGACAAAATGTATACTGGAGCAATGCGAGTTACGAAACTTATATCTTATTGAAAAAGGGAGCAGATCCGACGACTATAGCTCAAGAAGCAACTAAATTGATTGATAAATATGTTGAAAAAGACAATCAATATTATACGCAATTTTTCTTACAGCCATTATCAAAAGTACACCTCTATTCATCAGATTTAACAAGCGAAGTGACTACACGTGCCGGAAATATAGACATCGTCAGGACATTATCAGTCCTTGCTTTTCTGGTCATGATGATCGCATGCATCAATTACATGAATCTGGCCACCGCCAAATCACAAAAAAATGCAAAAGAAGTAGGCGTCAACAAAGTACTTGGTGCTAGCCGTAGCCAGCTTGTTATCCGTTTTTTTGTGGAAACGGCAACTGTCAGTTTCTTTGCTATGCTCATCGGGGTTATCCTTGCCATTACACTCATTCCTGCGTTCAATTTGGTCGGTAAGACCCATATGACAGTCCAACATCTCCTTAATTGGAACATGTTTGGGATATTGGCAATATCCTGGTTGATTATTACACTTGTTGCAGGTAGCTACCCTGCCTTATTCCTTTCCAATATAAAATCTATGTCCCTAATGAATAAGGGGTATAACAAAAAAGGAAAAACGGTATTAATCAGACAAATATTGGTTGTATGCCAGTTTGCTATTTCGATCGTACTGATTATTGGCATCAGTATTATGCTTTCGCAAATGAGCTTTATTCGCAATAAGGATTTAGGCTATCAACCCGAAAATGTGGTATCCATTTCAATCCGTTCTTTAAAAAATCAAAAAAAGATAAATACCCTCAGCCAAGAAATTCAGAACCTGACCAACACAGTGTCTACTACTTTTGCACAATCTATACCCGGATTCAATGAAAGTGGAAAAACAACCTATAAATTAACGACCGACAAGCAAGGCTTGCCCACGCTGAGCTGCGCCACCTATGGAAAGACAATCAATACCTTAGGGCTGAAATTACTAGCAGGCACGGATTTACCGGATGTTATCGGTCGTACTGACTCAACCTGCTATGTGTTGATAAACGAAAAAGTAATGAAATTTTTAGGTTATAAAACGCCCGAAGAAGCGATAGGGAAGCATATTGTCACAGAGATGAGTGCGACTAATTCCATTATTTCCGGTATCGTTAAAGATTTTAACTATACTAATCTGAAATCTGAGATTGGTGGATACACCTATTATACCATGAATAATCCTTCTGAATCTCCCCGGAATTTATTGATCCGCTATAAAACAGCAGATCTCCAAACTTATATGGAGGAGGTAAAAAAGATCTATACAGCTATTGCCCCCGATGCCGCTTTTGACTTCTCTTTTTTAGATCAACATGTACAGGATCAATATGAAAATGAAATCCGTTCATCCAATGTTATGACCCTGTTTTCATTCCTGACCTTATTTATTGCCTGCTTGGGTTTACTGGGACTAGCTGCCTATACAGCCGAATCAAGAAGTAAAGAGATCGGTATCCGTAAAGTTTTAGGTGCAAGTATAAGCAGTATTATTCATTTACTGTCCGCAAACTACATCAAATTGATCTGTATAGCGTTTCTGATTGCGGCGCCAATTGCATATTACTTATTTAATAGTTGGCTAAATAGTTTTGTATACCATATCGAGATGCCCTGGTGGGCATACGCGGTTGCTGTCCTAATAGTGACAATTATTGCATTTCTTACAATTGGATTCCAAACTTTCAAAGCCGCAATCCTAAATCCAGTAAACAGTTTGCGGGATGAATAGCAATACAGATCACAGTAAAATGTAGGATGAATAAAAAACGAAATAATTATGATTGTAAATTCTCTTAAAACAGCCTATCGTTTTTTAAAAAAACATAAGTTGATCACTTTCATCAATATCACCAGTCTTGCGATTGGCATTACCGCTATGCTGGTGATCTTCTTAATGATCCAATACGACTATAGTTTTGATAAGCATGTTCCGAATAGAGAACAGGTTTATCGTGTTGTTAACAATGGTGAATTTAAAAATGCCGGTGTCTACGTGCCATTGGTCCGTACCATGGAATCGGAATTACCAAATATAGACGCGGTAGCCCCCATCTTTCGAAGCCACATTCAGAAACTAAAGGTATCCTTGACAACAGATAAATTCCAAACTTTTCCAAAAGAGCAAAAGATAGTTTTCACCAACAGTCAATATTTCGACATTTTTCCTTCGAAATGGTTGGCTGGCGATGCTAAGGCCTTGAATTCTTCCGGAAATATTATCCTTACGCAGCAATCATTGGAAAAGTTTTATGGAAAAGAACTCCCAACAAATGTCATCGGCAAAACCATTATCTATGCAGATAGTATCCCACTTCAAGTCGCTGGCGTAATTGAAAATCCGCAACATAATTCGGATTTCAATTTTGATAGTTTCATTGCTGAGTCGACTATCCCGCAGGACAATAACTTAAAGAACATGTATACCTGGGATGCTTGGAATAGCATATCTGATTCCCATCAGGTGCTCATCAAGACAAAAGCACAAAGCAACTCCCATCTTCTGGAGCGTAATATTGCGAACATCCTTAAAAAATATAAAATCAAAGAAGGCGAAAAAATCACCGACAAACTCGAATTACAACCTTTAGCTGATGTTCATTTTGACACAAGATTTAATTACGACGCCACCCATCCCGAAGCTCTCCGTAACTTAATATTGCTGGCGTTCTTTCTTTTAGCGCTGGGTGCGGTAAATTTTATCAATCTATCCACGGCGCAATCCATCGAACGAGCTAAAGAAGTTGGAATCCGCAAGACATTGGGTAGTTCTAAGGCAACCTTAATCAAACAATTCTTGCTGGAAACATTTCTGATCACCTTGTCGGCGACAGTACTCGCTGTGCTATTACTGCCTTTGTTTTTACATGTCTTTGAAGGATTTATTCCCAAAAATTTAAGTTTAGACCGTTTAGACAAAACCTTTATTATTTTATTCTTAATCGCGCAGCTTATGGCAGTCACTATTCTCGCCGGATTTTATCCTGCTTGGGTATTGACGGGTTACGCCCCTGTACTGGCACTCAAAAATCAATTAGGGAAAAACACCAACCTTTCCCGAAGTACATGGGTGCGCAAAGCATTAACTATTTTTCAGTTTGTCATGGCACAGGCTTTTCTCATTTGTGTGCTCGTTGTTGTTCGGCAGATCAACTATGTCACTCATAAGGATATGGGATTTCAAAAGGACGCTATTGTGAATGTCTACATTCCGGGAGCTTTCCAAAATTCGGCAAAAGGTGTGGTCCTTAAAAATGAGCTCAAAAAGCTAACAGCTGTTAAGGCTATCAGTTTCGGGAACATTGCACCTGCGATGAACGGTTGGATGACCACAGCAATTACTTACGATCAATCAGCAGACAAAGAATCCTTGACTTTTGATAGCCGATCGGGCGATGAAAACTATTTAGATGTCTATCAAATTCCACTTCTAGCAGGAAGAAATATCCGTTTACTGGATTCCACGAGTGAAATGTTGATCAATAGAAAAGGCCTTGAATTACTACATATCAAAAATCCGCAAGATGCCATTGGCAAAACCTTCGAAAATGGACAAAATATCATCGTTGGGGTAATGGAGGATTTTGATCTGGCCTCTGCCCGGCAGGCGGTTAAACCAGTGCTGTATACAGGTAGCAAACAAGGATACGTACTCCATATTGCATTGGATCAATCGCATCCCGAAAACTGGAAAAATGCCATTGATAAAATAACGTCAAGCTATAAATCGGTTTTCCCCGATGATGAATTGGACCTGCGGTTTGTGGATGAGGTAATCCAAAACTTCTATACACAAGAGAAGCAGCTGTCTAAGCTCTTATCCTGGGCAGTAGGACTTTCTGTGCTCATCGCTGGACTGGGTTTATTTGGGTTAGCAATCTTTACGGCAAATCAACGTACAAAAGAGATAGGCATTCGTAAAGTACTCGGTGCATCTGTTTTCCAGATCACATTTCTACTCCTGAAAAATTTACTTTCGTTGGTTGCCATAGCCTGTCTCGTCGCCTTTCCCATTGCTTATTATTTTATGCATAACTGGCTCAATGACTTTGTTTACCGAGCGACAATAAGTCCCTGGATTTTTGGACTCTCTGCCCTAGGATTGATTGCATTTGCGAGTCTTGTACTTTCAACCAAAAGTGTCTTTGCAGCAAAAGCAAATCCAATAAATAGTTTAAGGGACGAATAGATCAGTTTATCGAACAGTAGGTATATTTAATAACATGTATTAATCACTTAAAACCCATAACAATGATAAAGAACTTCATCAAAACCGCGTGGCGAAGTATTTTTTCTAATAAATTCTATAGTGCCATTAATATTTTAGGATTGACAGCAGGATTGGTTGTGGGGATATTCCTATTGCTCTGGATTCAGGATGAATTGTCCTTTGACCGGTTCCATAAACAGCAGCGATCCATTTACAAAATTGGTATAGAAGGTGGCACAGGAATCTCGAAACGGATCTTTGGATCTATCATTGCTCCTGTCGGAAGTTTTGCAAAGAAAGAGATTCCCGAAGTACAGGATGCCGTACGCATATTTAAAATCGGCGACGCGGCCATCAAGTATAAAGATAAAAGGTTTAGAGAAAAGAACTTTGCATTTGTAGATCCGAGCTATTTTAGTGTTTTTGACTTTTCCTTGTTGAAAGGCGATCCAAAGCGACCTTTCCCCGATAATAATTCTGTTGTAATCACCCAAAGTACGGCACGCCGTTATTTTGGTCAGGAGAATCCTATTGGGAAGACCGTCATATTGGGAATAGAAGACCTCTGTGTCGTCTCAGGTGTCATTGCCGATTATCCTGAAAATTCCACATTTCAATTTCAAGTCTTGCTCCCTATTTCTAGATTTAATGAGCAGGCATACATTAAAAACAAAACAACCTATGATAATAAGACCTTTCTATCGTCCATGGATGAAGATTGGTCCAATTTTTCGTTTGAAACCTATCTACTGCTGCGACCTGATGCAGATCTTGCTGCAGTTTCAAAAAAGCTACAAGCCATACACGAAAGGAACAAACCTGAAGATGCCCCGGTTCCTTATGTTACACAAGCACTCGCAAAGGTGCATCTCTACCAAATGGACGGCAGCGACGGCGGAATTGGCAATGTTCGGATTTTTATAGGCGTAGCGATTATGATTCTTGTCATCGCAAGTATCAACTATATCAATCTTTCCACAGCACGTTCTTTATCCCGAGCAAAAGAAGTAGGGATTCGTAAAATAATTGGCGCAGGCAAAAAAGAGCTTTTTTTTCAATTTATATTGGAAACAGCTATACTATTTGTCCTTGCATCACTACTTGCACTTGCGCTCGTATTTATCGGCCTTTCCTGGTTTAATCATTTCTCCGGAAAGCAGATTTCTTTACAGCTCTTTAATCCTACGCTATGGTTCAGTGTGCTGATCATGCTTATGGGGACGCTGGCACTTACCAGTGTATACCCGGCCCTGCTTTTATCAAAATTTGATCCGATTAAAGTGCTCAAAGGCCGATTTGTCCTAAAAAACTCCAGTGCAAGAAAGATCTTGGTAGTCCTACAGTTTACTGTTTCTATTATCCTGATCACCTTAACAATCGTAATAGGACGCCAATTGGACTATATCCGGCATAAAAACCTTGGTTATGAAAAAGATCATATGATTTCCGTTGCCATGGCGCCAAAAATGTCCAGTCATTTCGATGCAGTCAAAAGTGAATTATTAAAAAATAAGGATATTAATGCCGTAATCCGCTTAGGACGGGATATGGTCTATGGTGGCGGTTCTACAGGAGACAATGATTGGGAGGGAAAGCCCAGTAAATCAAATCTCTGGTTCAACATCACTTATTCCGATCAATTGACACTGGATTTCTTTAAAATAAAACTAAGCGAAGGCCGTAACTTCACAGGCTCAACAGCTGATTCCACACACTTCATTATCAATGAAACTGCGGTACGGGAAATGGGTTTAAAAGATCCGATCGGTACGCGTTTACGCATACGCACAGTTCCAGGAACTATTATTGGTGTTGTAAAAGATTTCAATTATGCCAGCGTGAGGCAAAAAATCGAACCGATGGTATTTCAATATAGTCCAAAAGATTGCTGGCAGCTTTATATCAAAACAACAACTTCCGGTACGCAGTCCGCATTGAATTCATTGCAGCAAATCTGGAAAAATTATTACGACGATATGCCGATGAATTATAGCTTCCTTGATGAAAGCTATCAAAAGCAATATATGAATGAGCAGAAACAAGGCTCTTTATTCAATTTTTTTGCCCTGATTGCTATTGTTATCTCCTGTCTAGGTCTCTTAGGACTATGTACCTACACAGCACAGGTGAGGACTAAAGAAATTGGGATCAGAAAGGTACTTGGCGCAACGGTATTTAGCATCATACAATTACTAAATAAGGAATTTTTACTCCTAGTCGTTTTGGCCAATGTCATCGCCATACCAATAGCTGTATATTTCAGCATAAACTGGCTCGATGGCTTTGCGTTTAGAACAACGTTACCAGTTACTATATTTCTATATGCTGCCGGGATAACCATTGCTATTGCATTATTTACGGTGAGCTTCCAATCCATTAAGGCCGCGTATGCCAATCCTGTAAAAAGTTTGCACGATGAATAGTTTATATTTGAGAACCAAAACAACAGTATAAAATGATCCGATTATTCCTAAAAACAGCGCTTAGAAATTTGAAACGCAGTCCCCTAAATACAACAATAAATATTTTGGGATTAGCACTGGGCTTTACTGTTGCCCTGATAAGTACGTTATGGGTACTTAAACAGTTTTCTTTTGATAAGCACCACAACAATTATCAGCATATTTATCAGGTAATGATGACTGGAACCTTCAATGATGAAAAATCAACTGATCGCTCCACCCCCATTCCTTTGGTCAAAACGATCGCTTCTGATTTCAAAAATGAGATGCCAGATGCCACTTTGGTCACCAATCTGGAAAGCAACAATCTGAAAGTAGGCGATAAAAAATTAAATGCTCCTGGGTTTTACGCCCTAGGAAAATTTTCCGAATTATTCTCCCTCGAGTCCCTAAAAGGCAACAATGCTACTCCGACCAGCCCATCAACCATTATTATTTCCGAATCCTTGGCAAAACGACTGTTCGACCAGACAGATGTTATCGGAAAAATGCTTCAATTGAATGGTAAAGAACAGTATACTGTTCAAGGCGTTTATAAAGATATTCCTGAAAACAGCACCTTTTATGGTTTGGATTATGTATTGCCTTTCGTCGACTATCTCACTAAAAATCAAGGAATAGAAGACAGTTGGTCAAGCTGCTTTTTTAGCACTTTCGCCAAAATCGACAATGCTGCCTTTGTTCCCGCTTTGGAAAATAAACTAACAAATATCATCAACAAAAAATTGACAGATATAAAGCCTGAGATCCTATTACATCCCATGTCCAAATGGCACTTATACGATTCATTTAAGAATGGAAAGAACGTAGGCGGGCAGATTCAATATGTATGGATGTTTGCCTGGATCAGCGTATTCATTATTTTATTAGCTAGTATAAATTTTATTAATCTGAGTACGGCAAGAAGTCTAAAAAGAGGGAAAGAGATTGGTGTTTTAAAATCTGTTGGTGTCAATCGCAGACAACTTATTGTTGGCTTTCTTGTGGAATCCATCCTCGCGGTAGCCTGTGCTTTTTTGATCGCTGTTCTATTGGCTACATTACTGTTGCCTTGGGTCAATGCAATCACCCATACGAGCTTACATATACCTTTTACAGATCTTCGATTCTATTGTTACTCCCTATTGGGAATACTTACTATTGGTGTTCTTGCAGGCATGTATCCGGCACTGTTTCTATCGGCTTTTAATCCTATTCTTGCATTGAAAGGTAAGATCAATAGTAGAAAAGGTGGGGCGCGAACGCGGAAAGCGATGGTCATTGTCCAATTTGCCATTTCTATTTTCCTGATGATATCTACCTATCTCGTGATCCAGCAACTGCATTACACAAAGGATCGTCCTATCGGTTATAAAAGTTCCAATTTGGTCAATATTACTTCCTCTAGTCCTACGATCGTTAAAAACTTTGACGTCCTCCGGAAAGAATTGATCGAGCAGCGATTAATTCAGGAAGCGGCACTTTCTTCCAACTTTGTCAACCGTCTATCGTTGACCGGAGGTGGATTTAATTGGCAGGGCAACGATACAAAGGACGGTGCAATTATGGGTATCTTCACCGTAGATGACAACTTTGCAGAGACTGTACAGTGGAATTTTATAAAAGGTCGTAATTTTTCAAAAGATTTTAAGACAGATTCAACGGCTGTTATTCTGAATGAAGCTGCTGCTAGATTTATGGGCGTTACCGACCTTAACAGTAAACAATTGTCTAAAAGAGGAATCAATTATACCATTATTGGTGTTATAAAGAACACGTTATCTGAATCCCCTTTCAAATCTATTACACCTACAGCCTATTTTCTTGATTTTCTACCCAAGAACAAAATAACGCTTCAATTAAATGAAAAACAAGATCTTAAGCAGGACTTAAAAGCTATTGCGACAACGTTCAATCGCATAGATCCCGACCTGATTTTTGATTATACATTTACGGATCAAGAATATGCTAAGCAATTTCAACAAATGGAAATGATTAAGAGCTTAACAAGTCTATTTACAGGTCTTGCCATACTCATTTCCTGTCTTGGTCTCTACGCGCTAGTTTCCTTTCTTACGGAACAACGTGAAAAAGAAATAGGCATTCGTAAAGTATTAGGCGCATCAGAAGTTGGTTTGTGGCGACTACTAACTACAGAATATATTTGGCTTACGGGCATCGGCTTTGTACTCGCCGCCCCTTTAGCTTACCTCTTGATGGAATCATGGCTCGAAAACTATGTTTATCGCATAGCAATTACGTGGACGGTCTTTGCTATCACAGGCTTAACCGCATTTGTCATTACCTTGCTGACAGTCAGTTACCAAGCGATTAAAGCAACTTGGGCAAATCCAGTAAAAACCCTAAGAAGCGAATAATGACAATTTGTTCGGGGACGGACACTGCACTGTCCGTTTCCGAACATTTAAGACGTTAAAAGAAACGCAGCAAAAATCTAAAAATCAATATATTATATTTATGGCAAACGAATTGAACTAACTGACTTTGCTATTTTTCTAATAACAGAGCCTTCTACTAAAGCGAGCTAAGTGACAAGAATATAGCCTAATTAACAGTCTAAATGCTCATAACCATGGTAAAGAATTATTTTAAAATCGCTTGGCGAAACATCAGAAAAAACAAAGGGTTTTCTTTGTTAAATATGTTTGGACTTAGTATAGGAATAACATGTTTTCTATTATTGGCGGCATATATATACCATGAATCCAGCTACGAGCGTTTCCTCCCCAATGCTGACCGTCTTGCCTATATCAGCCTCACGTATAAATCGCCGAACAGCACGGAAGAAGTGAATTCTTCGGTAACGCCAACAGGCTTGGCTCCGTCCATGCAAACGGAATTTCCAGAGATAGAACAGGCAACCAGACTTTACGGCTACACCAAAGGCAGTAAAATAGAATACAAGGATGCATTGATCACTGAAAAAGGTCTATTATATGCAGATCAGAATATTTTCAAGACATTAGGCTATAAATTTATTGAAGGAAACTCCGAATCAGCGTTAGCAGAGCCTAATCAGATTGTCCTAACAGAGAAATTAGCGGAAAAATATTTCCCTAATCAGCCGGCCATCGGTCAGACACTATCCATTGACAAAATCAACTGGAAAATCACGGGCATTATCGCAGACTTGCCCACAAATACACAGCTGAATTTCTCTGCACTTCTTTCCAACAAAGGATTGGAACGCTACAAAGAAATGGCTTGGTCATCTGCGAATGATATCACCATAGCACTCTTAAAAAACAAAAATCAATTCAGCCTGGTCCAACAGAAATTGGATCAAATGACAAAATCAAAATTTGCTGAAGCAACAAAACAAGGCTATCAATTTCGGTTCGTCCTAGAAAAGCTGACCGATTTCCATCTTCATTCCAAAGCTGCTGGCACGGGCAACATAACCTATATCTATATTTTAATGGCGTTAGGTGCTGCACTCATTATCCTAACCTGTATCAATTTCACCAATTTGATCTTGGCACACGCCCTCGAGCGAAAAAAAGAAATCGGGGTCAAAAAAGTTTTGGGTGCCGCAAGAAAAACGATATTCTTTCAATTCTTTTTTGAATGCAGTATCATGGTCTTTCTGGCTGTAGCTTTTAGTCTTCTGACGACAGTACTCCTTTTACCAGTATTCAGTTCATTTATGGGCTCCGAAATGAAATTGACCGTATGGACAGACCCTCGGTTCTATGCTATTTTGCTCGTTTTCGTTGTCCTACTGACACTTCTATCAGGTGGATGGCCGGCGTATTCGATCGCCAGTTCAAAGCCTATTTCTATTTTCAAACGAAAGCTTACTGAAAAACAGCGAGGAATATCACTCAGCAAAGTACTCGTAACTTTTCAGTTCAGTATCTCGATATTCTTTATTATCTGCACTTTATTTGCGAGTAGACAGATGGATTTTATCCAGTCCAAAAATACAGGTTTGGATCGCTCTGATATGCTGGTCATAGATGGTCGAGGATGGCAAGATAAAGAAAGACAATTGTTAAAAGACAAATTACTGCAGCTCAATAGTGTCCAGGGAGTAACTGCTTCGTATGATAACCCAGTTAATATCCAAGGTGGATACAGCATTAGTGAGGTAGAAGGACAACCCAGTGATTTCGATATGGATGTTACTGCAATCCCGATTGAAAAAGATTTTGTGTCCGTTTTTCATATTCCAACTGTTGCTGGCGCATCGCTTTCAGATACGGATATCTTACGTGCACGGGATACAGTCTCTCCAGAATATGGCTTTGTGGTGAATACGCTCGCGGCATCGGCCATGGGGTTTACGCCAGAACAAGCTATTGGAAAGAAAATCAATTTAAACGGACGCAAGGGCAGTATTAAACAGGTTGTTGCGAGTTTTAACTTTGCTTCACTTCACAAGGAGGTCAAACCAATCGTACTTTTTCCTGAGTATTACTATTTCGGCAATATTTTCGTTCGGCTCAATCCTACTACGCCTTTAAAAGATGCCCTCGCTCAAGTACGAGCTGTCATCAAAGACATCGACTCAAAAAACGGTTTTGAATATCATTTTCTCAATGACGACTATAACAAGCTATATCTCAAAGATCAGCAAACAACTCGTGTAATGCAGCTGTTTTCGATCATTACAATTGCTATCGCCTGTATGGGATTATTCGCGCTATCAACATACGCTGTGCAACAACGCTTCAAAGAGATTGGTATCCGTAAAGTATTAGGTGCCTCAACAGGAAAAATTGTTAAGATATTAAGTATGGACTTTATGGCACTGGTCCTCTACGCTGTCTTAATCAGTGTGCCCTTAGGTTGGTATGCCATGCACCGTTGGGTGGAAAATTTTGCGTATCACATTACATTGGACTGGTGGATATTTATCCTGGCAGCAATCAGTGCATTACTGATATCATTTGTCACCATCAGTTTCCAAACTGTAAAAGCAGCAATTGTAAACCCTGTTGATAGTTTAAGGGACGAATAGAAGAATTTTATCACTTTCATCACGATCATTATTACTCAATAACTATGATAAAGAACTATATTAAAATTGCATGGCGCAACCTATGGAAAAGCAAGGGGTACTCCGCGATTAATATTATCGGACTTTCTATTGGATTAGCAGCTGTAATGATCATCGGTATATGGGTAAAAAATCAATTGCAATTCGACAATTTCTACAGCAATCAAGAAAACATATATAAACTTTGGAATAAATATGAAGATCAGCAAAAAATATCCGTAAATGATATCACTTCGGCACCAGCATCTCAGGCTTTGCTAGCAGATTATCCGGAGATTGAGCGCGCTGCGCGGATGTATTGGAGCAGCACCGCCCTGATGTCTTTTGGCGACAAGAAGATCAAATCCAAGGGAAATGAAGTTGATCCAGCCTTTATTGAATTATTTGATTTCAAACTTCTTAAAGGAAATAGCAAGGAGGCTCTAAAAGACACAAAAGATATTGTTTTGACGGAAAGTCTTGCTAAAAACATATTTGGAAAGACTGATCCAATAAATAAAACGCTTCTTCTCGACAATAAAGAACTGTATAGAGTATCGGCAATTATGCAGGATCTCCCCAGTAATACAAGTTTTGACTTTACCTATCTGATACCTTTAGAAAAAGTCGAAACCTATTCATCCGGCTGGGGTTCAAACACTTTCTATACTTATATCAAGCTGAAAGAAGGAACGGATGTTGATCTTTTTAATAAAAAACTAAATAATATAGTCAACAGGAAAACAAACAATGAAATAAAAGGTTCCATGTTCCTTTATCCGATGTCCAAAATGCATCTGTATTCAAAATTTGAGCAAGGTATTGCTGTTGGCGGAAAAATAGATCAAGTTAAATTGGTAGCGGGAATAGGTCTATTAATATTATTGATTGCCTGTATCAATTTTATCAATCTCAGTACAGCCCGCAGCCAGAAAAGAGCAAAAGAGGTTGCAGTAAGAAAAGTTGTAGGCGCCCAACGCTTCCATTTAATCATACAATTTCTTTCCGAATCCTTACTGTTAACCTTGATTTCAGGTACATGCGCCATTGTATTGACAATACTGACACTTCCACTCTTTAATCAGGTTCTAGATAAGGCATTAATCTTTTCATTTTCAGATTCGTCAATCTGGCTTTCTCTGATTGGTTTTATTTTCCTTACAGGGATACTGGCCGGGCTATACCCGGCTTTCGTGCTCTCCTCGTTCAAACCGATAAAATCGCTCAAAATATTTGGACGAACAAACAAGTTTTCCCTGAATTTTCGAGAATTACTAGTTGTCTTTCAATTTGCTGTTGCTATTATACTGATTATAGCAACCATTATCGTACGCAAGCAGATTGAATATGCCAGCCAGCGTGAAATTGGCTATGAAAATGCACAACTTATCGAAGTGCCCATTGAAGGCGGTATGGAAAAGAATTACGAGGCCATAAAGTCGGAACTGATCAATGCCAATATCGCCGAAGCTGTAACCCGTACAGGCTGGTCAATTACTAAAAATGGAGCCAGCTCCGGTGGTAGTTTTCTATGGCCTGGAGCCAATCCAGAACAAGCAAAAAAAATGGGATTTGAACTTGGACGCACGGAAAGTGACCTTGTTAAAACTCTCGGATTAAAGCTCATTGCTGGTCGCGACATCGACTATGGTAGGCTACCGGCAGATAGTGTTTCTGTACTGGTTAACGAAGCCGCTATCAAAGAAATGAAACTGGAGAATCCAATAGGAAGCTACCTCAAATGGGGCGATAAAACTTATACCATCGTTGGTGTAATCAATGATTATATTACGGGGTCACCTTATAGTCCAATAACGCCCTTACTGATTTATCCTTCAAAAAATTGGATGTTGAATATGGTTATACGTACCAGTCCAAACAGAGCGATGGAAATGAGCCTAAAGCAAATCGAGGAAATTATTAAAAAATTCAATCCAGCTTACCCCTTTGAGTACCAGTTTGTGGATCAAAAATTTGCAGCTAAATTCAACGATCAGCAACAGACATCTCAACTTGCATTCATTTTTTCGGGGTTAGCTATTTTCATCTCCTGCCTGGGCTTATTTGGACTTGCTTCTTATATTGCAGAACTGAAAACTAAAGAAATTGGCATTCGCAAGGTACTTGGTGCATCGGTAAGTGGAATCACTGCCATGCTTTCTAAAGATTTTGTGAAGCTTGTCATTATTTCCATTCTAATTGCTTCGCCAATAGCCTGGTGGGTAATGAACAAATGGCTACAGGATTTCTCGTACCGTATTGAAATACAATGGTGGGTCTTTGCATTAGCAGGAATCTCTGCCTTATTTGTAGCTTTCCTCACGGTAAGCACACAAGCCATAAAGGCTGCCAATAGTAACCCGGTAAAAACATTGAGAGACGAATAGCGATCAACATCGCGAGAAAGTCACCGTTATAAAATCAGAGACAATTGATTCATTTTTAAGCAATAAGGCCAAAAATTAAAAACGAAAGAGTAAAAATCATGATAAAGAACTATATTAAAATTGCATGGCGCAACCTCATGAAGAACAAATCCTTCTCAATGATTAACATCATTGGGTTGGCGATCGGTATGGCCGGAGCATTACTTATTGCGCTTTGGCTGCAAAATATGTTGACCATGGACCGCTTTCATAAGAAAGGTGATCGCCTGTATGTATTGAGTAATCGTGACGAATTTCAAGGCGATAAGTCTGCCTGGCCTTATACACCCAAAATATTGGCACCTTCCATGGCAGCTGATTTCCCAGATATCGAAGCTTTTACAAGATACAACGAGGGGCATCAATTTTTAACAACTTTCAATGAAAAGAAACTGATCGCAAACACTATCTTTATCGATCCTGGCTTTTTCAACATGTTTTCCCTGCCATTTTTGAAAGGAGAACAAAATATTAGATTTGATAATCCTAAAGGTCTTGTTCTCACAGAAAGCTATGCCAAGGCTCTATTTGGCAGCGAAGATCCTATTGGAAAATCAGTTCGGATAGATTCGGTTAATCAGGTCTCTGTACAAGCCGTGCTCAAAGATCTTCCGAGCAATTCAAGTTTTAAATTTGACATCCTGCTTCCCTTCGAGTATGCAAAACTAATAGGTTATGTAGATGACAACTGGAGTAACAATTCTTTAACCACTTATATTTTACTAAAAGAAGGCGTTTCAGTAACAGCATTCAATGACAAGATCAGAACATATTTAAGAGACCATATCAATGCAAGCAACAAAGCTGAAGGTTATACTGCCGCCAGAAATACCGGTGAAATTTTTGCCTTTTCTTACCCCGATTCTTTCCTTTATAATAGTGGCAAAGGAGGAAATTACACTTCGGGACGAATTGATATTGTCAAGCTTTTTGCCTGGATCGGTGTTTTTATTTTATTAGTGGCCAGCATCAACTTTATGAATCTGAGCACTGCACGTTCTGAACGACGGGCGAAAGAGGTCGGTGTCCGCAAAGTGATTGGCGCAAATAAGACTAGTTTAATGGCGCAGTTCCTCGTCGAAAGCATATTAGTTAGCCTGATCGGCATGTTACTCGCGACTATACTTGTTTTTATTGTCCTTCCATGTTTTAATGATCTTGTCGGTAAACAGCTTAGCTTATCGCTATTGAGCTTACCAACCTGGCTATTTTTAATTGGCTTTGCTTTATTTACAGGTATATTAGCAGGTACCTACCCCGCCTTTTTCCTTTCTTCATTTCAGCCTATCAAAACCTTGAAAGGAAAGTTTGTTTCTAAAACCAAAGGCCTTAGTATTCGCTCCATCTTAGTGGTTATTCAATTTAGCCTCGCGATTATATTGATTATTGCAACAGTCATTGTGGCCAAACAAATCCAATATACCAAACAGCGCGACCGCGGTTATAATGAAAATGGGCTACTTTACAGCAGTATCAAAGGTGATCTCGAGAAGAATTATAAGATTCTCAGAGACGAATTATTAGCTAGCAATGCTGTTGTTTCTGTCTCGAAAAACATGTCACCGGTCACAGATTTCTACAGCAATGGCTGGGGATTTACGTCTGGGACCCCCACAGAACAGGACAAACGTATATCCTATAACCGATTTAGTACCGATGCGGATGCCGTAAAAAACCTGGGCCTAACACTTACACAGGGACGGGATATCGATATATACAAATTTGCAACAGACAGTACGGCTTTGATTTTAAATGAATCTGCAGTAAAGAGTTTACATCTCAAAAACCCGGTTAACAGCATTGTGGATGGCGATGGCACAAAATGGACCGTAGTTGGAGTTGTCAAAGATTTCATTATGGGATCACCTTTCGGAGACAATAAACCTATGGTGATCCTAGGGCCACAAGCCTGGTTTACAACGATTCACTATCGTTTAAATACAAACAACAACATAGCAGATAACTTAAGAACAATTGAGTCAATCTTTAAAAAATTCAACCCAGACTATCCTTTTGAATATCAATTTATTGACAAAACATACGAAGAAAAATTTAAAGAAACAAAAGCTATAGGTACGCTGGCGATGGTCTTTGCTGGACTGACTATCTTTATTTCCTGTCTCGGCCTACTTGCTTTGATTGCATATATGGCCGAAACTCGGATGAAAGAGATTGCCGTTCGTAAAGTTCTTGGTGCAAATGCTACTCAAGTAACATCACTACTTTCAATCGATTTTATCAAGCTCGTCGTTATCGCCATTTTTATCGCAACACCTATTGCTTGGTGGGCTATGGACAAATGGTTGCAAGATTACAGCTATCGGATCGCGATACAATGGTATTACTTTGTCATCGCTGGCCTATTGGCTATCCTGATCAGTATGGCAACGATAAGTTATCAAGCAATTAAGGCTGCATTAAGTAATCCTGTAGATAGTTTGCGTGATGAGTAACTAAAGTTTAACATTTTTTTCGACAGCATTAAACCAGATAGAAGACTATGAATTCATTCAAACTTGCCCTACGCTGCGTTATTAAAAACCGGCAATATACTTGGATCAATATCTTAGGGTTAAGTATAGGTTTCTCCCTGTGTCTTCTCGTATTTGCTCTTGTCATTGAAGAAAATTCGTATGACAAAAGCTGGAAAAATGCCGATCATCTCTTTCGGATTGTTACCATGGATTCTACCGCTGGTCTTGAACGGCAAATGTCGAGAACATTCGTTAATTTAAGTACAGAACTCAAACAAGTATTTCCAGAGATTCAAAATGAGGCTCGTATAGAATCTAGAAAATACTTTCTAAAACCGAATGCTAACTCAACACAGTCCATAGGCATACAAGCTTTGGAATCGGAAACCAACATCTTGGACATGTTGAGCATCAAGCTTCTTGAAGGCAATCCTAAGCAGCTGGTCCAAGGAAAAACAAACTTACTTATCGACAAAGAATTCAAAGAAAAATATTTTAGGAACGAAAATGTCATTGGAAAAGTCATCCAAAGTGCCGATCCCTATACTAATCAGCCATCTGATTATATCATTACGGGTGTTATGGATAATCTTCCTTATAATTCAACACTCAGAGCTTCCGTCATTGCTTTAGTTCCAAAGATATCGATGGAATTAAGCAAAGATGGCTCGGGCTACTACACCGAACAATTTGTACAGCTAAAACCCGGGACACCAAGAGTAGGACTTGAGCAGAAACTAAATCATTGGTATAAAGGGTACCTCAGCCCAAATACAAAACATGTGACTTCCTTTCGCCTGCAGCCTATTCAGGACATCTATATGGAGCCATTAGGCAGCACAGAAATCAGTGGTAACCAAAAAACAACAAATATATTTGTAGGCGTCGCCGTTTTGGTCTTTATTATCTCCTGTATCAATTTTATTAATATCTATGCTGTAAGAACCGTTAAAAAATTAAGAACACTTCATATACATAAGATCCTGGGAGCCAGCCGCCCCCAAATGATCAGGCGAATGCTATTAGAAACAATCCTACTTTTTTTTATTTCCGCATTATGCAGTTTAGTCCTTTTTAAACTTGGATTGTCCCAACTGGAACACTTTATAGGCTATGATCTTGCTTATGTGAGATCCATACTGCTCCCCTTGCTACTGGCCTTTCTGACAATATCGATCATCATTGGCCTATTGATTGGTTTTTATCCTGCATGGCTGATCTCTGGGATTAAAAGTTCGGATGCCTTGAAGAATAAGCTGTCAAAAATCCCTAATGCCGAAGTGTTTATTAAAAAAATGCTTATTACAACACAATTTAGTATTGCTATTATCGTCATCATAGGACTTATAACAATCAAGTCACAACTTAGCTATATGCAATCAGCGCCTCTGGGAATGAAAATCAAAAATGTACTAAATATCGACTATTTCAACAAGGGCACACAAAATACAAATATAAAAGATCAAATTGGTCAACTTACTGGCGTTGAATCGGTCAGCGTCGCGGCCTGGACACCGACAATCGGTTCGGGCTACCTTGCCAAGACAATTGTAGATAAAGACAATCCGGAAAAAAATATCCAAGTCAGTTTTATCGGTGGGGATACGGATCTGTCCAAGACTTTGGGAATCCAGTTGATTAAAGGTCGATTATTGACTCCTGAAGATTATACACATGTAGAAATGGGTACAGGAGAAGACGGAGAGATCAATAATGCCCTTGTGACCGAAAGCACCGCAAGAAAGCTTGGGATAGACAAACTCGGTATCCTATATAAAGGCCTTCAAATTATCCCTGTCGGGATCATTAAAGATTTTCATAGCGAGTCTTTTCGTCTCAAGATGGTCCCGACTGTGATTTTAGCAAAAGATTTTAATGGTAGCGGCAATATTCTGATAAAAGTGGCGGAAGGACAAGAACAGCAAATCCTTCGATCGGTATCTAAAATCATTCAGCGTACTTATCCTGACAAACACGTTTCCTTTCAATGGATCAATGAGTTAATTGCAAAACAATATGAAAAGGAAAATAAGCAAGTACAATTGTTTATTTTATTTAGTGCATTGGCGCTATTGATCTCCGCATTGGGTATTACGGGCTTAATTATGCAAAATCTTGAACAGCGTACCAAAGAAATTGGTATTCGCAAAGTCCTAGGCGCAACAGTGCTCGACATATCACATCTCTTTTCAAAAGATTATCTCATCTTAACGTCCTTAGCTATTTTTATTGCCTGCCCAATAGCCTGGTATTTTTCAAAAAAATGGCTTGAAGATTATGCCTACAATGTGGGCGTACAATGGTGGTTCTTTATCCTTGCAGCAGCTGCAACTTTTTTGATCAGTATGATTACTGTTAATATCCAGACAATACGTACAGCGCTAAGCAATCCCGTAGACAGCTTACGAAACGAGTAAATATTCATTTATAATAATAAAGGGGGCCTCCATATGATCAAGAACAATTTAAAAATAGCATGGCGAAATTTAACCCGAAATTTGTCCACTTCACTTATCAACATAACAGGGTTGGCCATGGGAATTGCAACCTGTTTGCTGATCAGTTTATACGTAAGCGATGAATTTAGCTTTGATCGTTTTAATGCGCATGCAGATCGCATTGTACGTGTTGTTTTCCGAGGAACTGTTAAGGGCGGAACGATCAATGAGGCACATGTAATGCCACCTGTTGCTTCGACCATGAAGGCGGAGCTGCCCGAAGTTGAAGAAACGGCACGATTAAGAATCGGTGGATCCCCCCTATTTGTTGTCAATAATAAAGTGTTTCACGAAGAGCGGATGGCCTATGTGGACGCTTCATTTTTTAAAATTTTCACACTCCCTTTTATTAAAGGGAATCTATCTACAGCGATTTCTTCTCCAAATTCTGTCGTAGTATCTGAATCCACCGCCTTAAAATACTTCGGTACAACTGATGTTGTTGGTCGTGAACTTTCCATCAAAGACAATCAAAATATCCTCAAAATCACCGGAGTAATTAAAAATATTCCTCAAAACTCCCACTTTCATTTTGATATTTTCACCTCGTTGGAGGCTTTGGAAGATTCAAGATCCGATTCTTGGATGACTTCTGAATATTATACTTATGCACTTCTCTCGAAGAATGCATCACGAGAAAAACTCGAAAAAAACTTAGCTACCCTTTTCGATAAACATGTAGCCACACAATTCATGGCCGGTTTTGGCATGAGCTACCAAGAATTCAAAAAATCCGGTAATAAGATCGGGCTTTACCTACAGCCTCTTACAGACATTCATCTGCATTCGAATTTCAACTATGACCTCAGTCTTCCTGGGGATATACGCTACGTTTACATCTTTAGTGCTATTGCACTCTTTATGCTGTTGATTGCAACGATTAATTTTATGAATCTATCTACAGCCAGTGGTTTTAAACGATGTAAGGAAGTAGGTGTACGAAAAGTATTGGGTGCAGACAAGCAGAATCTTATGCGGCAATTTATTATGGAAGGCGTCCTACTGACCTATATTGCATTGGGAGTAGCCTTGGGAATCGTATTGCTTGCCCTTCCCTTATTTAATCAGATTTCTGGAAAAGAAATTGAAATTCAAAAACTTGACGCTTTTAAAATTATCCCCCTCCTGCTGACTTTTGGCTTAGTGGTCGGACTATTTTCCAGTAGCTATCCCGCGTTGTATCTATCCTCATTTAATCCGCTACGTGTATTAAAAGGCAAGATAAGCCGTTCCACTAAAGGTCTGAATTTACGAAGTGGCCTGGTTGTGTTTCAATTTATCATTTCCGTTGGACTTATCTTTGGGACCGTAGTGGTTGTACAGCAACTGGACTACATGCGTCATATCAAACTTGGATATAATAAGGAAAATGTCCTTATTATACCGAGCTGGCCTTTGGGGAAAAATGAAAAAACATATTATAATTTATTGACCCAAGATAGCAGAATCAAGCATATCTCACATTCTTCCTACCTTCCTGCCGGAGAAAGTAACAACAATAATTTTTTCATCTACCCGGAGGGCAATACTGATCAATGGGTCAAAACGATTCGTTACGATATTGATGAAGAATATATTCCAGTTATGGGTATGCAGCTTAAAGAGGGGCGAAATTTCGCAAAAGCATTTGGCAATGACAGCCTTTCTGTCATCATCAATGAAACCGCAGCCAAAGATCTAGGCTGGAAAGATCATAGTCTCGGCAAGACATTAACCAATAAAGACAACAAAAGTTATCGTGTCGTTGGTGTGGTTAAGGATTTCCATTTTCGCTCTTTGCATGAGCAGATCTCCCCGCTTGTTATGGTACTTAGTGATCAGGCAGGAAATTTGATTCTCAAAACCCAAACAGCCGATATGGAGAAGCTCATTCAAAAATTAGCCTCTCTCTACCGTTCCTTTCCAACAGACATTCCATTTAGCTATTCCTTTTTGGATGACCGATACGCGCAAACCTACCAAGCAGAATTGAAAACCGGTAAGTTACTGAGTATCTTTGCGGCACTGACTATTTTTGTCGCCTGCCTTGGTCTATTTGGTCTAGCTATTTTTACCGCCAATCAACGCAAAAAAGAAATAGGGATCCGAAAAGTTGTTGGAGCTACAGTGCCCGACATTACACGCATGCTTTCCACTGAGTTCGTCAAACTCGTTCTAATTGCCATTATCATTTCTTCTCCACTTGCTTGGTGGATGATGCACAAATGGTTGGAAAATTTTGCCTACCGTATTGAAATGCAATGGTGGATGTTTGCACTAGCAGGCGCTTTGGCCATTTTTATTGCTTTAATTACTGTAAGTTCACAAGCGATACGAGCGGCCCTAACAAAGCCTGTTGACAGTCTACGTGATGAATAAAAATAAACTTGTCTGTTCAGCTGTGGACAAAGCACTGTCCGATATCGAACAGCATGGAAAAGAATCAGGAAGGCAATAAGCTAATGATCAACAGGATAATTACTTGGCCAAACATTTGTATTTTTAATTTTCTAAATGGAGCAAACAAGCTATCAGCAACTCCACGACCGAAATAAATTCTTATTATTAGACAATGAACTTTACAAACTTTAAAATTGCCTGGCGAAATATTGGAAAGAAAAAAATTCAAAATTTGATCAATCTAATCGGATTGACTTGTGGTATTACCTTTCTCATGCTTGTAGGCGCCTATATATGGGATGTACATCAAGTGAATAGCAACATCAAAAATATTGATCGGCAATTTTTGTTGCAAAGTAAGTATAAGAAAGAAGGATTTGGTATTAACCTCACCACATTAGGAGCACTTCCTAAAGCTTTACAGGAAGAGTACCCCAACTTAGTCTCCAATTACTATCGGGTCGATGGATTGACCGGTATCGTAGCAAACGGTGCAACAATCCATGAAGAGGGCATGTCTCTCGGAGATCCTAGTCTATTGACGATGTTTGGTTTCCATATTTTAGCGGGCAATGCAAATACCGCTTTGAATAATCCATTTTCAGTTGTGATCAGTGACAAAGCAGCCTTAAAATATTTTGGGCAAGTGAATGTACTCGGCAAATCGCTACAGATAAAAAATTTCAAGGGTGAAAAACATGATTTCGAAATTACAGCAATCATCAGATCCGACGTCCAAAATGCCATTATGGATCTCACAAAGAATATGCATGCAGACATATTTTTACCGATCATCAATGAGGAATTCTTTGGTCGATCTATAGACAATTGGAATAACCCTTATATTGCCGGTTATATCGAATTGAAACCAGGTGTAAGCTTGGATCGAGTAGATGCTGCCATCGAAACGTTGGTAAGAAAAAATACCGATAAGGAATTTGCCAGTGAATATAGCCCCGATCTAAAGCCATTGAAAACCTATTATTTGGATGACAACCAAGGGGCCGTCCGCAAAATGATACAGACATTGATTTGGACTGCCATTTTTATCTTGATCATGGCTATCATCAATTTCATCAATTTTAGTATAGCTCAGCACATTACGCGATTAAAGGAAATCGGTGTTCGCAAGATGATGGGATCATCTCGAGTGCAGCTTATTAGACAACTGATGACTGAGTATATCCTGATCGTGGCCATAGCAGCATTGATCAGTCTGCCAATTTATATTGTCACAAGTCCAATTTTCGAACATATCTTGATGCGTAAGCTGCCTACATTAATCGAATTACCGATTTACTTTTTTGGATTATTGGGTATAGTGACGTTATTAATTGGTTTACTAGCGGGTCTATATCCAGCAATTAAACTTTCCAATATAGCGGTACTTCCTGCAGTCAAAAATCAGTTTTCGACGCTAGGAGGCAAACAGCTGGTGCGAAAAGTTCTTTTGTTTTTTCAATTTGGGGTAGCCTTGCTCCTGCTTGTCTGTACGCTAATTATTTCCAAACAAGTGGATCTATTCCTCCATAGCAATTTAGGCTACAACAAAGACTATTTATTAACTGTCCAAGTACCAAGAGACTGGTCCGAAAATGGCGTTCGCAAAATGGGAACCGTACAACAGGAACTCAGTTTGCAACCAGAAGTTAAATCAGTAAGCTTATCTTATGAAACACCTGGATTGCTGGGATCCAATATGCAGCCTGCATTCGGGACGACTGCCGAAAAAGAAATCCAGGTACAACAGATTACAAGTGATAGTCACTTTTTGGAGACCTATGAGATACCACTAGTTGCTGGAACTTTTCTCCCTAAAAACTATGTTGTGAATGCGAATAATAGGCCAGTTGTTATTAATAAAAAGGCCATGGATGATTTTGGTTTTAAAAATGCCAAGCAAGCTATTGGTCAGCAGATTGCTCTGGCTGATCCAAGTTACAAAATGACTATTGTAGGCGTTGCTGAAAACTTTGTAGCTAATTCACTTCACCAGGCCTCTCCGCCTATTATCTGGATAGATGTACAGGAAAGCTTACAATACCGATACCTTAGTATCCGTTTACAGCAGGGCTCTCTTGCTAACGCGCTGCAGAAATTAGAAAAAAAATGGAAAGCCTTGATGCCAGATGCTCCTTTCGAATATCAATTTATGGATGAACGCATCAAAAATTTATATGAAACTGAACTGCAGCTGCATCGTGCATCACAGATGGCCACAGTTGTTTCATTGCTAATCGTGGCATTAGGACTTACTGGACTAATATCGCTTTCGATCCATCTGCGCAATAAAGAGGTCGGTATCCGTAAAGTACTCGGTGCATCGTTAGCACATTTAATGTTTTTATTTTCGAAGGAGTACTACGGAATATTCTTATTTGCGGCACTGACGACGGTTCCATTGAGTTATGTATTGATGCAGTACTGGCTTCAAAATTACATCATCCGAATAGACATCAATGCACTTACCTATCTGTTACCATTAGGTATGTTGATTGGTTTAATGAGTTTATTAGTTGTCATTATTGTATTTCGGTCAACCCGATTTAATCCGGTTGAGAAATTAAGAGACGAATAAGAAAAATAAGCCGTAGGGTATGCGAAAATTATCAATATCTTTATACCCTTCCAGTAGCTGTTCGCAACGAACAGTTACTGGAAGGGTAACTCCTTATTCCTTTAACCAGCATAGCTTTTTGATAGATAAACAAATCCATATTTTGATTCTTTCCGAATAAGTTTAAGCTCATCAGACCGATTGAGCAAATCTTCAAGTATCTTCATCAGGTTTTTAGGTTTTACATATGTACCGAGTATTATACAAACCAATTTATGTATTTCATAAGGACTCCTATTTTTATTAAAATAGCCCGTGCCAACCTGCGCTTCGATGATTCTCTTGACCTTCCGAAGCTCATCCAATGTAGAAGGTTTATTTGGATCAAAATTATGGCGGATGTCCATTATCTTAAATTCGATCTCCTGTACCCCTTCTTCAATGGGTAATCTATATAAGTGATAAATAACCTCGTCATCCAATGTATTGACATGCAACTCATAAGCATACTTTTGCTTGGATAAATTCATCCCTAAAGGCATCATGGCATGTATACTCCCCACTTCTAACACACGACAAAAAATATAGTAATCCATAGCAAGAACCGTTTTAATTTTGAAAGACTCAACTTTGCTTATAAAATCCAGTGCTTTTCCCATTAAAAAAGATACTTCTTCGGGTGAGAGACCATTTGAAATACGCTGTAATATCATCCGATAAAAGAACTGCATTTCCAACGGTTGACAACGATGCTTATACACCCGTTTGAACACTTTAAAATTATTTCTCATTATAG
>JAIRVH010000018.1 GCA_031253985.1 Sphingobacterium sp. | reverse complement strand
AAAAAACAATTTTGTTTTCCTTTTTAAAAAGAAATAGCTTACCTTTGTCCCACTTTAAATTTAAAAGCGGCGAAAGGAGGTATATATAACGCATGATTATCGTAAATGTAAAAGAAGGAGAATCTTTAGATAGAGCATTGAAACGTTTCAAAAAGAAATTCGAGAAAACTGGAGTTTTAAGAGAGTTGCGTTCACGTCAAGCTTACGAAAAGAGATCTGTAACTCGTCGCATTCAAGTGAAAAAAGCGATTTACAAACAATCTTTGAATCAAGATGTAGCTAACTAATTGATTCGCTGAGAATTTTAAAATATAAAGGGAAAAGCCTAGCTTTTCCCTTTTTTTTGTGCTTTTAAGTTTGTAATTTAAGCTATATAGCAAGGGAAAATATGTTGGAAAAGGAGTTTATACGGTTTTTACAGATTGAAAAAAGATATTCGGAACATACAGTGATAGCCTATACCCATGAGCTGGAATTGTTTCAGTCTTTTTTGGAACGTGAAGGACTGACTGTGGCGGAAATTGTGTACCGTGATTTGCGTCATTATTTTGCGCAGATGGTCGAATCTGGAAAAAATGCAAGTTCGGTCAACCGCAGTATGTCTTCACTGAGAACCTATTTTAAATTTTTGCAACGAGAGGAGTGTATTGCTAAAAATCCCATGGCGCTCATTAAAGCGTTAAAAACTGCTAAAAAATTGCCAGTGGTTGTTGAAAAGGAAAAGTTGGTCCGTTTGTTGGATCAGATGGAACAGCAGCAGGATGGATTTGAATCCTGCCGCGATTATATGGTGATGGAATTGCTCTTCGGCACCGGGATCCGATTGGCAGAATTGTTGAAAATTAAGGAACAGGATATTGATTTTTTTAATAAAAATATTCTTATATTAGGTAAAAGGAACAAAGAACGCTTGGTTCCGATCAATAATCTATTGTTGAAAGAATTGAAAAACTATTTGCAACAAAAAGCGACGCAATTTGTTGATACTAATAACAGCTTACTAATCGTTACGAAAGAAGGAAAGCCAGCATATGCCAAGCTGATTTATGATATTGTACATCGGCAATTGACGCTGATTTCCACTCAAGGTAAGAGAAGCCCTCATATTTTGAGACATACTTTCGCAACGGCCCTGTTGGACAATGGGGCAGATTTAAATGCAATTAAAGAGCTGCTGGGACATGCAGGACTTGCGGCAACACAAGTGTACACGCATAACTCAGCAGAGCGATTGAAGTCAATTTATAAACAAGCTCATCCAAAAGCTTAAAAAAAGGAGGAAAAATGAACATTACTGTGCAATCCATTCGATTTAATGCTGATCAAAAGCTAATCGAGTTTATTAAAAAGAAAACAGGAAAATTGGAGCAGTTTTTGGATTCCATTATTGGTGGCGAATGTTACCTGCGATTGGAAAATGTCGACGATGAAGCAAATAAGATTTCGGAAATTAAATTGAATATCCCAGGGAGCCAGCTTTTTGCCAAAGGGCAAGCAAAAAGTTTTGAGGAAGCAACAGATATTGCTGTAGAATCCTTACGCAGGCAGATCAATAAACATAAGACAAAAGTAAAAAATACAGTGATCAATGGCCGTGCTGAAGTTCTTGCCGTTGAGGAAGAAGAAGAGGAAGAAGAATACGATTAAAAATATAGCACATACTTTTAAGGGAAGGAGGCCAATAGACAATGGCCTCCTTTTTATTTGTCATTATTTGTTGAAAGGCTTATTTATATTAAGTCAAAATAATCTTCCATTTTACTTGGATTGATTATAAATAATATTTATTTTTGATCGATTTAAATGATAAGGGAAATAGAAATGTCAGAATTGGTTTGTCCGTTAGCAAATGTTGAGGAAGTGTTTTCAACCACAGCAGGTACAGTTTATCAATGTAGCCGCAAAAATTGTTTCTGGTTGGAATATAATAATGAAACAACTTCTTTCTCCGTATCGGATTTTTTGAAGTTTAAGAAACGTATTGATGCTATTGACGTCGAACGTATGCTGCATGATACAACACGGTCATCCGATTTTGAAATCATTATGCCTTTCCGTACGGAGCGATGTTTCATTTTGGCTGTAGAAGATGTGCTTCAGTTGCGTGAATTATTGGCTGGAGCTAAATTTATGATGGAGCTCAATAGTGTGATCAGAACTTGTTTGCAGGTTTCGCCATTTGCGGTTTTCGCATAAGGCAGTATATATAAACGAATTGCAACGCGGTGTATGTCTATGATGTACACCGCGTTTTTTCTGAAAGTGTCTGCTGTAATTAGCCAGAAAGAACGTTCTTTTGCTTTCATTGCTGCTGGTATCTGGGGAGCCTTGAAGGGTTTGTTTGGTCAGGACCTTATTTAATTTTAATTTAAATAAGTGTCAATTGTAATGCCGGTTGTTTTTTTGAAAACCAATATTTTCTAACGAATTCTGCCTCTTATTGTTTTAATTTATCGCATATTGAAAGTATCAATAATACGTATTTGTAATTGTATTGATTCTAAACAAGTTGCGGTTTACTTGTCTAATTTAGACTGAATTTGTATTGCATATTATTGCTACAGATTTTGAAGATCTACCGTATCTTTGTGATGTAGTCGGGTGAGCATGTGTTTCACCAGAGCTTGTTTTAGAAATTAAACTTAAGGTAAATATGAAAGATTTATTGAAATTAAAATCTTCTTTGAAAGAAGAAATCGAAAATATATTGAATGCACAGATTAAAGTTGAAGCTCATTCTTCAG
>JAIRVH010000007.1 GCA_031253985.1 Sphingobacterium sp. | reverse complement strand
ACTTTATCTTCCATTTTCTTGTTTTGATCAGAACGTTGCTTTAACGCTAATTGAGAAGATTCGTACCAGAACGAGTAGTTACCCGTATAGATTGTCATCTTACCAAAATCAATATCCACCGTATGCGTACATACAGCATCCAAGAAGTGACGGTCGTGGGATACGACTAGGACGATTGCTTCATAGCTTGCTAAAAAATCTTCTAACCATGCGATGGTGTTTATATCCAGGTCATTGGTAGGCTCATCGAGAATCAGAATATCTGGTTTTCCAAATAAAGCTTGCGCTAGTAATACGCGAACTTTTTGGTTACCGTCGATTTCAGAAACCAATTTATAGTGCAGCTCTTCTTTTATACCCAAGCTGCTCAATAACGTTGCGGCATTAGATTCAGCATTCCAACCATCCATTTCAGCAAAAAGACTTTCTAATTCGCCGGCGCGTTCGCCGTCGGCATCAGAGAAATCCTCTTTCATATAAATAGCATCTTTCTCTTTCATGATTTTGTAAAGCTCTTGGTTACCCATCATGACAGTTTCAAGAACAGTAAACTCATCGAAAGCATAGTGATCCTGACTTAAAACAGACATGCGTTCGCCTGGCGTGAATGCCACTGAACCTGTCGAAGGATCAACTTCCCCTGAGATAATTTTTAAGAAAGTAGATTTACCTGCTCCATTAGCGCCAATAATACCGTAACAGTTTCCAGGTGTGAATTTTAGATTGACATCTTCGAATAGTACACGTTTACCAAAACGAAGGGAGAGATTTGACACATTAATCATGCTGCAAAGATACGTTTTAATCTTGTATTTTTAACTATTTACAGTGATGACTTCTATTCAAAATAGCGAAGCCTCTCGTGTTGGGGTGAATGGCTGATTTTTAGATCTTTCCAGCAAGTTGTATACGTTGAAAAAGAGGTAAGCAAGACGTTCTTTCCAAGAAGGGAGAAACTCGTGCTATAGACTGATATTGCATTAATAAATAATGAACATTGCTTTTACTGTCCAAATTGGCTTCTTTTTTGTTGTGCAAGAGCTCAAAATAAAATCAATTATGAAGAGAAAAAGAATAAGCTGCTCTATTGTGCTTGTTGTCGCTTTTTTGGTGAACCTGCAAGACGCTTCTGCCCAATTTGGAGGTTTACTCGATAAAGCGAGCAAGGCTGTCGCTTCCAAGGGAAGCAAAGTGCTGGGGCTAGACAAACTGTTAAAAGAACCTGAAGCTATCAGTACCAGTTTTGAAGATGTGAATCGGAAAGGCGAGCAAATGCCAGACTTTCAAAATACGGCTGCTTATAAACCGTTGGAAAATCTGCCAAAGAACGGAAGCGATGGCTATCTGTTGGAGGCTGGACATTTTGAAATCACCAATAAGAGCTATTGCTTGAAAGCGGGTACCTATGCGCCTTCGAAAGGTGATGGATATATGTATGCACCTACATTGGGCAAGAAGAGAGACGTTGTCATTGCAATTTTGAAAAGCGCTGAAAAGCACCCTGAAGTTGCACAATCAGACATACAGATGCTATTGTGGACGATTATTGCAAAAACAAAATTTATCGATTACGCTGGACCTGTGAAAGAGACAGCCTTAAAACTGCTTACAGCTGAGGAAATTTTGCATCTGGAAGGCGGTGCCCTAGGCGTTTTGCCATTCGATGTTGTCCAAAAAGCAAAAGACCAAATGCCACTTGCTGTACAGACAATCTTCGAAGCGGAAAATAATATTCGCCATCTTGTTTCTTCGGGAAATTACTCTTATGCTGATTTTGAGCAATATGCTATTTTGGCCGGTATGGCCGAACCGCGTACGGATGTGCCAAGTGGTATCTGGACGCTTCATCCCGATGGTTATTATGTGCGCTACTTTCCAAGTGGATATGCAGTGACCAAAGTTCAGCTGTATGTCCCTCAGGAGCTAATGACAAAATTGAATGGGAAAAAGCTTGTGTATGACGCAACGGACGATATTGCATGCCCGGCAAACACGGGATCGCAACGATTGGCACAAACGAATGAACCGGTTCGCCATTAGGATTTGAACGGTGCCAGGAAGATAAGGAGAGAAGGATATAGGAAGGAAATTTAATGAATAAGGGAGATCTACTGATCTCCCTTATTCATTAAATTTCCTCTTTTGTCTCCTGTATAATATATAAACAATGACAATGATAGCGATGATTGCTAAAATAATGTAATGGGAACCTGAATGTTGGGTCTTATCCTCTGTCGTCTGCGCATATGTAAAATTTGCTACGAAAAGAAGCACCATGAAAATCCACTTCTTGCACATAATAAACGGTTTATTAACTATAGTAGCAAGCTAAGTATTTTTTGCAACAAAGTCAAATTAATTCGTTAAAAAATTTATACCGATTTCTTAAAACTCCTTCGCAGCGGAAGCAATATGCAAGATTTTTTTGCGTATTTTTAAATTTTAGGGGGTATATTTTGCTGTGGCTTGTTGCAGCCGATGTTTTTAAGATTTTTCTGTCATTAGGGGGACTATATTGTTCCTAAGATTGGGCAAATAGGAGTAAAAATTGTATCTTGGGAACCTTTTTAAGTATTTTAGATATTCATATCATGTCAAAACTTATCAATTTAACTGTCTTTAGAGAATTCTTAAAATCCAGCTTTGCAGGGGGAATTATTCTTTTTTCCTGTGTTATTCTGGCATTGGTTGTCGCAAATACATCCTTGTATGACGGCGTAATGGAGTTTTTGAATCATGAGATAGGTTTTGAAAGTAGCGGTATCCATCTAAAATATTCTTGGCTACTTTGGCTTAACGATGGGCTGATGGCGATTTTCTTTTTACTGGTGGGGCTCGAGATAAAACGTGAAATTGTAGAGGGTGAACTCTCATCGCCAAGTAAGGCAATTCTGCCCATTTTGGCTGCGGTTGGTGGGGCGCTTTTGCCTGCCGCCATTTATTTTGCATTAAATCAGGGAACCGATACTGCAAATGGCTGGGGAATCCCTATGGCAACGGATATTGCATTTGCTTTAGCGGTTATCACGCTTTTGGGAAATAAAGTACCTGCCAGTCTTAAGATCTTTTTGGCTGCGCTAGCGATTGTTGACGACCTTCTTGCTATATTGGTTATTGCGATCTTTTATAGCAATGGTATTCATGCGACCTATTTATTTATTGCTTTAGGTATATTTGTGTTTTTGATCGTGTTAAATAAATTGGGCGTTAAAGCGATATGGGCTTACCTGATTCCAGGACTATTTATTTGGTACTTTGTTCACCACTCGGGTATTCATGCAACAATAGCTGGCGTGCTGGTGGCCATGACGCTGCCGACAACACCGGATGCGGAAGAATCTCCCTTGGAAAAACTCGAACATCTATTGACCAAACCTGTCAACTTCATTATTATCCCTTTGTTTGCCTTTGCAAATACATTGATACCAATTCATGGTGAAATGATTGGTGGTTTGACTTCAAAATTAGGTATCGGTATTATTGTTGGCTTAATTGCCGGTAAGTCTATCGGAATTTTTCTGATTTGTTTTATTGCTAAAAAATTGAAGATTGCGCAATTACCGGAAGGGGCTGGCTGGACACAGATTTTTGGTGTAGGCTTGTTGGGGGGAATCGGTTTCACGATGTCGATCTTCATCTCGATACTATCTTTTGACGATAGCATGCTGATTGAAGAAGCAAAGTTCGCGGTTCTGATCGCTTCTTTATGCGCTGGCTTGCTAGGCTATATCGTTTTGAGCGCAGTGTCAGCCGCAAAGAAAACAGAGGTTATTGATTAGATTTTGAATAGATAGCAGTCGTAGGTTAAAGATTAATCCTATCTGGACATCTATTTGAAAGAGGATAACGAGCTATAGGTATTAATTTTAGACTTTTATGAATTAGATTTAGTAATTTAGGGCACAACAATAAAAACAATACGTTGAGATTTGATGAATTTGGCTTTGTTCCAGCTTTGGAAGAAGGTTTAGAAAGTATGATGTTTGAGGAGGCTACGCCGATCCAAGAACAGACCATCCCGATTATTAAAGAGGGAAAAGATATGATTGCCTGTGCACAGACAGGTACAGGTAAAACAGCAGCTTATATGTTGCCTATCCTCGATGCAATAGCGCGGAATTCAAGGGAGTCTATCCTCGCTATTATCCTTGTTCCGACCCGGGAACTTGCTATGCAAATTGACCAGCAGATTATGGGCATGTCCTATTACACGGGGGCAACATCCATAGCCATTTATGGTGGTGGTGATGGTATGGGGTATGAACAGCAAAAACGGGCGATACGAGAGGGAGTAAATATTATTGTTGCAACGCCGGGAAGGTTGATAAGCCATCTTACCTCCATGAAGATTGATCTCTCTCATTTAAAGCACTTTGTTTTGGATGAAGCCGATAGTATGCTGGATATGGGATTTCAAGACGATATTTTACGTATTGTAAGTTATCTACCGAAGAAAAAGCAGATGCTTTTGTTTTCGGCTACGATGCCGATGAAGATTAGGTCTTTTGCCCGAAAAATTCTACAAGAGCCTGTGGAGGTCAATATTGCCATTTCTAAACCTTCGGAAGGGATAGATCAACGTATTTATCTTGCCTATGATCAACAGAAAATGGAACTCCTGAAGCATATACTGAAGGATCCCAACTATGTATCAGTTATTATTTTTGCGTCTCAAAAAACTACGGTCAAACTTCTCGCTCAGGAATTACAGAAGCAAGGGATTGATGCGGAGGGTTTCCATTCGGATCTTGAGCAGTCGAAACGGGAAGATATCATGGCCAGATTCCGGTCTCGTCAGGTACGGGTACTGGTAGGGACAGATGTGATATCTCGCGGTATCGATGTGGTGGGGATCAGTTTGGTCGTTAATTACGATGTTCCACCGGATCCGGAAGACTACGTACACCGTATTGGACGTACTGCGCGGGCAGCGACTACAGGAACAGCCATTACCTTTGTCAATGAGAAAGACCAAAACCGTTTCGCTCAGATTGAGAATTTAATAGGTTATCCGATTGAACAACTTCCATTGCCAGAGGGGTTTGAAGCGGGGCCTACTTACAATCCTGCCAAAAAGAATCCACAGCATAAAAAGAAGCGTTTCAATAGGAATAAAAATAAAAACTATCAGAAAGCTAAAAGAGCCTGATTTTAAAATACAAAGCCCTCATATGAGAAAAATATGGGGGCTTTGTATTTCAGTATATATTGTATTCAACTTTTATTCAACAGTCCATACGGCCAATTCATATCCGTCAGGATCCTGGAACTGAAATCTTTTTCCACCCGGAAAGCTAAAAATATCTTTTAATATAGTCCCGCCAGCACGGATAACCTGATCACGCGTGGCCTGCAGATCGTCGGCATAGATAACGACGAGAATACTGCCATTTATGGGGTCGCCAAGTGTAAAACCACCATCAACATATTTTCCGCCAAAAGCCGTATATGCTGGCCCGTAATCCGTAAACTCCCAACCGAAACTCGTTGAGTAGAATGCTTTGGCACGTTCAAGGTCGCTTGATACAAACTCAAGGTATTGGATCTGCTGGTTAACAAATTTGTTTTCTGTACTGCTATTGCTCATAACGGAACTATCTATTTAATGTATATATAATCAATTGCTTGACCGGTTGTGCCGGTTTTGGAATTAAGACCCGAATCGTTTCATAAATATAAGGCTTTGTTGAAAATGATACACATTTTTCTTTTCAACATGTTTTTTCGGGGCTACCTGTTTATCGGGGCTACCTGCTTGGCACAAGGAGGAAACAATGTTCATTTCCCAATCTTAGTTGGACTGGGAAATGAATGGAGGTTGTTAAGCGCTCTTTTTACTGCTGATCCAATATTGTAATAACACCGATGAAACAACCAAAAGCAGTCCAACATAGAAGGATAGGTTTAATTCTCTTGCTTCATTAAGAAGTAAAAATGCAATCAAAATAGCATATACTGGCTCAAGATTTAAGCTTAAGTTCAATGTAAATGCTGATATCTTCTTTAAGATTTCTGTAAATGCGAGATAGACTCCCACAGTGCAACATAAAGATAGGATGATCAGATAGAAAATATCCAGGGCATTGGGAATGAAAGTGCTGATTGGATAGTGTTGAATGTAAAAAGGAAGTAGACATACCAGACCTATTGTTCCACCGATCATTTGATAATAGTTAATGCATATTGCGTTGTACTTTTTGGTCAATTTTTCATTGTGAACCGCATAGAGTGAGGCAAAAGCCGGAGAAATTATCCCTAAGACTATGCCCAGCTGGTGTGAGGTATCGAAGTGAAATATCAGTGCAATACCGCACAACGTAAGTCCACTCAACAGAAGTTCAGACAATCTGATTTTGGTTTTATTGATCATCGGTGCAAAAATAGCGGTGAAAAAGCTTGCCATACAGTAGCAGATCACGCCGATGGAAATGTTTGAATATTTGATGCTAGCATAGAATAATAGCCAGGATGCTGTCAATAGTAGCCCATTTTTTGCAATATGCAGTTTCTCTTTGAAAGTAAAATCTGTAGGTATTTTATACCATTTTAGAATAAAAAATAGGATAACGGCAGCTAAAAATACACGGTACCATGTGAGTATCCCCTCGTTGAGTGAAATCACTTTTCCAAATACGCCAGATAGTCCCAGGCACAGCACAGCAAGGTGCAGCATGAAATATGAATGTTTCATAAGAAATTGTCTTCCAGTTCCGTCCATTAAGGACGAAAGGTGTTAAATAATAAAATTGATAGAAATAAGAAGCACAGCAATTCAGTCCATTTCTAGTATTGTGCTTCAGTAATATAGAGAAAAAATATTACGCTATTGGAGGAGGAAGACAACTCGTTCTATTCATCATATTTGTATTTACCCGAAGATAAGGAATTTTGGGCGTAGCTGCAAAAAAGGAATGAAAAAGCCCCTAGAAAGTCTTTGGATCTAGGGGCATATATTTAGTCAGTTGCCTTTATTTTGTGATTCTATGGCGTATTTGGCGTTAAAGTATCTGTTCCGCCACCCAGTGCACGGTAAAGATCTATGGCTGCGTTGAGCTTTTCCCGTTTTACTGTAATACGTTCCAAATCATTTTGAAGTGCATTGTTTTGGGCAGTTATCACCTCCAAATAGTTTGCCATCCCACTTTTGTAAAGTAGGGCTGCATCGGCGGTGGCTTTGGCGAGGGCATTTGATTTGGCATGGATAAGTTGCAGGCGCTGTTCCGTATGTTTGATTTTTGCCAAGGCATCCGAAACTTCTGAAACTGCGACCATAACCGATTGTTTAAACTGCAAAGCTATTTTTTCGCGTTCGATGACCGATATCTCATAGTTTGTTTTTAAAGCACCTTTCTGGAAAATTGGCTGTGCAATATTCCCCGCTATTGTTTTCACAATAGAACCCGGTAAATCGAACCATTTGTTAAATTGAATGGAGTTTGTACCGATGGATGGTGTCAAGCTTATGGAAGGGTACATCGCTGCTTTAGCAAGTCCCATTCTGCTTGTGGCAGCAACGACAGCGTATTCAGCTGCTCTGACATCTGGTCTGCGGCTTAACAGTTCGGCCGGCACCCCCGTAGCAAGCCCGTTGCCAACGATCGTATCATCTAAACTTGCTGTACGTTGAATGCCCTCGGGGAAACCTCCGCAAAGAATGCTCAGTGCATTTTCTTCGACCGCCATATTTTGATGGGCTAAGGGAATCAATAATTCAGCAGTTTTCTTCTGAGCTTCGGCTTGCTCCACAGCAAGCGAGCTGACCAGTGATGAGTTGTATTGCAAACGTATCATGCTAAGTGTGCTGTCGCTCAATTGAACATTTTTTTGTGCAATCTTAAGCTGCTCATCCAAAGCAATCAGGTTATAATAGGACTGGATGACCTGTACAATAAGGCGTGTTTTTAATGCGGAAAGATTTTCCTTTTGGCCAAAAAAATTAGCCATAGATTCCTCTTTTTGCATTTTTACCTTTCCCCAGATATCGGCTTCCCAAGATAATCTAAGCGTAGCACTATAATCGTCCATATAAGGTGTGCCGATAAATTGGTCACTCAGCGATCCATTCAAGGAATTGCTCGATAACCAGGTTCTGTTCGCTCCAATGCTTAAATCAGCTGTTGGCAGTAACCCTTTCTTAGACTGCTTGTACGCGAGTTCTAATTGGTGCATGTTGAGGAGTGCTACATTGACGTCCGTATTATTGGACAAAGCCTTCTCAATGAGTGAGGTCAATAAGGGGTCCTGTACAAATTTACGCCAGGATAGCTGTAGCGTATCGGACGTGAGAACAACCTCGCTATTTTTGAAATTTTCGGGCATTGCTATCTCCTGACGTGTGTATTTTTTCCCCACGCTGCATGCGGACAACAACAGGGTAGTGCTTGCGAAAATTGTTATATAGTGATGAAATTTTTTCATTTTAATCGTTTGTATTGTGTATTGTATTGTCCGTAAGCTTTTTACCCGAAACTTTTTCTTGCAAATATTGGAAAACAAGGTATAGTAGGGGGATGATGATTACCCCAAGGATAACACCGCTTAACATACCCATTGCTGCTCCTGTACTGATGGAATGGTTACCTGTAGCCGTTCCGCCGGTAGCAAACATCAAAGGTACCATACCCGCAATGAAAGCCAATGAAGTCATCAAGATTGGGCGTAGACGCGCTTTTGCGCCTTCCAAAGCCGAATCAATGAGAGAGGAGCCGGCTCTTCTCCGCTGTAAAGCAAATTCAACAATCAAAATAGCATTTTTTGCCAAAAGACCGATGAGCATGATCAAGCCGACCTGGACGTAGATATTGTTGTCCAATCCAATAGCACGTGTTCCTAGGAAAGAGCCGATCATACCTGTTGGGATGGATAACAGGACGGCAAGAGGCAATAAATAACTTTCATACTGTGCTGATAGTAAGAAATATACAAATAGTAAGCTTAATGCTAGGATAAGTACGGTTTGATTGCCTGATGACTTCTCTTCCAAGCTAAGTCCCGTCCATTCATAGCTATAGTCTCCCGGTAACTTAGTCAATACATTTTTCTCCAATGTTTCCATGATGGCACCATTACTGATACCAGGCGTACTAACCACGTTTATCGTGAGTGAATTGTATAAATTATAACGAGTTACCGACTCAGGACCATAAACTTTACGAAGTGTAACCAAAGTGTTCACCGGAACCATCTGGCCAAGATTATTCTTGACAAATATTTCGTTGAAGGCTTCTTTATCGGTTCTATAAATGCCATCCGCTTTAACTGCTATCCGATAGAATTTACCAAAACGATTGAAATTCAATGATTGGTCACCCGCAAAGTAAGTTTGAACGGACGAAAGCATTTCACTGACGTCTACCCCGAGTTGAGCGGCTTTGTCTTCATCGACTTCCAGTTCCATCTGAGGATAATCTGCTCTGAACATGGTATAGGCAAATTGTACTCCCGGTTGTTTCATGATCTGTGCAATAACGGAATCGGACATTGCTTTGAGCTCTACCGGCGATTTACCAGCTCTGTCCTGTAAGACGAGTTCTGCGCCATTCATCATACCATAGCCATCCACTGGAGGAGAGCGAAAAGCCATGGCATTACCTTCCTTAACACTGGATAATTTTTGCGAGATCACTTGGTGAATCTGATCGATATCGTTCATCTCACCACGCTTCTTTTTATCTTTCAGGCGTATGAATCCTGTTGCATAGGCTGCGCTGGAGTTGTTACCGATCATATTGAATCCGGTGATACTCGTATGACTTTCAATAGAAGGAATATCGGTAAGTAGTTTTTCGATTTTTTCTACGGCTTTTGTGGTTCGATCAAGTCCCGTTCCTGGGGGCATTTCCAAGCTATAAACTACAAAGTTATCATCTTCCATGGGTACGAAACTTTTGGAAGTGCTTGTCATCAGGTACCCCGCAACGCCAATTGTAGCCAGGATCAAAAGTGCCGAAATCCATTTTTTCTTTGCCAAGAATTTTAATGAACCAACGTATCGGTTGGTCATGTTTTCGAAGCCTGCGTTAAATGCTTTGAAAAAACGCTGAGAAAACCCAGTTTTTGAGGTCTGCCCATCGTGATTTTCGGCATGTGTATTTTTAAGCAATAATGCACATAGTGCAGGTGTCAGCGTCAATGCATTGATCGCAGAGATCACGATGGCGATCACAAGAGTATAGGCAAACTGTTTATAGAACATGCCCGATGAACCTGTCATAAATCCAATTGGAATAAAAACAGCACACATCACCAAGGTAATGGAGATTACAGCTCCAGTGATTTCACTCATGGCACTATGGGTAGCCTGCTTGCCGGTTAAGTTGGAAGTCTCCATCTTTCCATGTACTGCTTCGACAACGACAATGGCATCATCGACAACAATACCAATGGCGAGTACGAGGGCAAATAACGTCAATATATTGATGGTAAAGCCAAATACAAGCAGGAAGAAGAAGGTACCTACAATAGCTACAGGGACTGCAATTGCTGGAATAATAGTCGATCGTATGTCTTGTAAGAATAAGAATACAACGAGGAAAACCAAAATGAAGGCTTCAATCAATGTCGAACGTACTTGTGCCGTACTTTCATCCAAGCGCTCTTTGGTACTGATCAATTTAAAAATCTTGATCCCAGGAGGGAAAGAGCGTTGCGCTATTTCAATCTGTTTATCGATTCCGATTTCAATTTCATTGGCGTTGGAGCCTGATGTCTGGAATATACCAATGGTAACGGTATTGAGGCCGTTATTTTGCGAATTACCACTATAACTGATCGAACCAAACTCGATACGTGCTACATCCTTTAAACGTACAATCTGAACATCATTATTTTTAACGATAATGTTTTCATACTGCTCTGGAAGGTTCTTTTTCCCTTTGTAGCGTATGACATATTCAAGTGGTGCTTTTGATTCTTCCCCTAATTTTCCAGGTGCAGATTCCAAACTTTGTTTGGAAATTGCAGCAATGACTTCTTGTGGCACAAGTCCATAACTCGCCATTTTTTGCGGATTCAACCATACACGCATCGAATAGTCTTTGGAACCGAATACCATGGCCTGACCGACCCCAGGTACACGCTTGATCTGTGGGATCAAGTTGATGTTCACATAATTCTGTAAAAATAGTTCATCATATTTTTTATTATCTTCTGTATAGATATTAAATATCATGATCATACTATTTTGTTGCTTGGAGGT
>JAIRVH010000148.1 GCA_031253985.1 Sphingobacterium sp. | reverse complement strand
GTGGTGCCACCTGGGTTCGAACCAGGGACACAAGGATTTTCAGTCCTTTGCTCTACCAGCTGAGCTATGGCACCAGTTGACCTTTTATTTAAATCTGTGATCATCAGATTGAAGCGTGGTGCCACCTGGGTTCGAACCAGGGACACAAGGATTTTCAGTCCTTTGCTCTACCAGCTGAGCTATGGCACCGCTTTTTTGCTATGGGTTTGTTCCCCTATTGCGATGCAAATATAGTCCGATAATTTGAATTCTAAAACTTTTATGTAGATTATTTTCTTACTTTTTTCGAACGTGTTGATTTTGATCGAGATAAAATTACAAGAAACTAACATATAGGAAAAGGAATAAGCTGTATCTTTGCATTTCAATAATTAGAGATGAGTAAAAGAGGAAGAGTTTTAGTTGCAATGAGTGGAGGGGTAGATAGCTCCGTTGCTTCTGTCATGCTCCACGAACAAGGATATGAGGTTATCGGTATTACGATGAAGACGTGGGATTATGCATCCGCAGGTGGTTCGTCGAAAGAAACCGGATGTTGTAGCCTTGATAGTATCAATGACGCTCGTACATTAGCCGTAAACTATGGTTTCCCTCATTATATATTAGATATACGTGATGAGTTTGGAGACTTCGTAATTGATAATTTTGTAGAAGAATATATTGCTGGGCGCACGCCTAACCCATGCGTATTGTGTAATACCCACATCAAGTGGGAGGCTTTAATGAAACGTGCTGACAAATTGGACTGTGAATTTATCGCTACAGGACACTATGCCAATATCCGTATGCACGACAATGGCCGTTATGTGATCTCCAAAGGTAAGGATGAAAATAAAGATCAGTCTTATGTTTTATGGGGAGTTTCACAAGAAAACCTTGCGCGGACACAATTTCCTTTGGGATCTTTCACGAAAAAGGAGATTCGTCAGATGGCTTTGGATATGGGACAGAAGGAATTGGCCAATAAATCTGAAAGTTATGAGATCTGCTTCGTTCCTGACAACGACTACCGTGCATTCTTGAGACATAAGGTGCCTACTTTGGATCAACAGATCGGCCCAGGTAATTTTATCCTTTCCGATGGTACAGTGGTAGGTAAGCATATCGGCTACCCCTATTTTACCATCGGTCAACGTAAAGGCTTAGGTATTGCTTTGGGGAAACCGATGTTTGTGATTGAGATTCTTCCAGAAAGTAATACGGTGGTTTTGGGTGAGGAACATGAACTTGAAAAATCACACGCCTACGTTCGTAATGTAAACTTTGTCAAATATGCAGGACTGGATCAACCGATGGAAGCAATTTCAAAGGTACGTTATAAAGACTCTGGTGCTTTGTCGACCATTTCACAAGAGGATGACAAAGTCCGTATTGACTTTGTGCATAATGTGAAAGGTATTGCTCCTGGGCAGTCGGCCGTTTTTTATGAAGGAAATGATCTACTCGGTGGTGGTTTCTTAATGAAATAATAGAAATCTGTCCTGAGATTTAGAATAAGAGTTTTAATCCCTATACTGTATTTACAGTATAGGGATTTTTATTTTATCCTCCCTACCTAAGTCTTTTTGAAATCGAGCGTAGGACAGTCGTGTTCAACCAATTTAGCTTGTATAGCAGTAAATAAATTTGTACTTTTCAAATAAATCATTGTTTTTTCATCCAGTGATTATCATATATCTATTGGATGAAGAAATAACTTATTAAACTTCATGAAGCCAATTTTAAGAAATCTATATTTACTCGCAATTGTAAGTATTTGTTGTAATACAACTAACGTTTTTGGACAACAGAATACGATATTGGATTCTGTCATACAAGTTTTAGAGGCCAAATCAATTTATAAAGATCGTGTGAATTGGAATAATTTAAAGAAAACTGTTTCCGAAAAGCTAAACCGTACTGCGTCGGACCCTGTAGAGCAGGCTCTTCCTGCGATTCGAAGATTGTATACTGAATTAGGTGACAGGCATGGCAGATTTATGACTAAAACAAAAACAGTCGGATCCTATGGGACTAATGAGCACTCAACTTCAGACTCTATTTTATATCAATATGCTTTTAATGAAAAATATGCATTCCGAACCGCCTTTATTGATAATAAATATGGGTATTTTGTACTCCCATCATCGCAACTTACGCGCGAGGAATATACGGATAGTTTAATTTCAATGACAAGAATATCACACATGGCACAGCAATTACAAGATTCATTATGCTCGCTGAGTAATTATGATCTAAAAGGTCTTATAATTGATTTAAGGCTATGTATGGGAGGAACTCTCAGTATAGACTTGGGTGCATTAATACCTTTGCTGGGGGATGGAAATCTTTTTAGTATAACGAATATCGGTTTGAGGGATCAGCAAATTAGAATTTCTAGTGGTAGTATTTATATTAATAACACAAAACAAGTAAATACATTGAACAAATGTTCTTTTAAAGGTAAAAAGATAGTTGTGATTACGGGGCCGATAACAGGAAGTGCTGGTGAAATGACCGCAGTTGCTATGAGAAAAATAGAAGGCGTGAAATTTATAGGTGAGCCTACAGCTGGCTATCTTACAATGACAGATCTTCACCATCTATCGGGTGAAGTTTCCTTTTCGTATTCTGTAGGCTATGTCAAGGACAATAGTAACCGAGTTTATAGAGATACATTTGTTCCTGATATTCATATTTCAGGGGGAGATAATTTTCCATCATTGAAGGATGATGAAAAAATAAAAGCTGCAATTAAATGGATGGAGGTTCAATAAAGAAAGCTGTTTTTTAATCCTTCCAAGCAAAGTATTTATCTTATTAACTGAGAGATTTGGGATTTATTTTCTTTGGTTGATTTTTACTAATAATTTTAGTAATTTTAACTTATGAATTCGTCGGAATATTTTAAGGGCAGAGGGGCACAGATTAATCCCAATAACAAGTTTTTTGTAAACCAATACGTGCAGGAGCATGTGGAGGGGCTGGATGAGGAGTTTTTGGGTGCCGAGAAAACGCAGTTTATTCCGACACATCCGAAATCGATTATATCCAAATCCAATAGCCCTGACCTGCGTTTCGAAAGATCAATTAATCCTTATCAGGGCTGTGAGCATGGTTGTATTTATTGCTACGCGCGTAATTCACATGAATATTGGGGCTTCAGTGCGGGATTGGATTTTGAACGTAAGATCTTGGTAAAACATAATGCGGCACAGTTGCTTGAGCAGGAATTCAGGAAAGCGAGCTATCAGCCTGATTTGATTATGCTTTCGGGGAATACAGATTGTTATCAACCTATCGAACGCAAATTGGGTATAACAAGGTCGATCTTAGAATTGATGTTGAAATATCGGCATCCAGTTTCTATCATCAGTAAAAATGTACTGATGCGGCGGGATTTTGATCTCTTGCGCGAACTTGCGGCACTAAACTTGGTTTCGGTTGCCGTGACCATCAATTCGTTGCGGGAGGAAGTACGCCAGAAAATGGAACCCCGGACGGCAACGGCATCGGCCCGGTTGAAACTGATCGAGGGATTGACAGGGATAGGTGTTCCAGTCATGCTGATGATGGCGCCCATCGTTCCAGGAATCAACAGCGATGAGATTGCTGACCTAATTCGCCTTGGAGCCGACGCAGGTGCGCGTACTGCTTCCTATACGATCGTGAGGCTCAATGGACAGATCGGTGCTATTTTTAAGAATTGGCTTTATCAAAACTATCCTGATCGGGCAGAGAAAGTGCTGCACTGGATTGAGGCCTGTCATGGCGGTAAGATCAATGATACCGATTTTGGACGAAGAATAAAAGGGGATGGTCATATGGCCGAGAGTTTACAGCATTTATTTAAGCTTTCCGTCAAAAAATATATGAACAATGGGGTGCTGCCTCCTTTAAGAAGAGATCTTTTTCGCTTACCTGATGCGGGGACCCAGCTGGGATTGTTTTAGATGGTTGGAGCGACAATTATGAATTTGTTATTCTCGCGGAGGAATATCTACATTAAATTTTAGCAAAAAGCCTGATTCATGTAAGGAATCAGGCTTTTTTATGGATAAGATCGATGTTCAGTAAACTAAGCTTTCTTTCTTTTGATCAATACATAACTCACATAGAGTAATATCAGCCAGGCTGGGATCAGTTCAACCGGAAGCTTCATTCCCGTCACCCACATAATACCAAGTACTGCTATTAGAAAGATCAGACAGATATAATTACTCAATGGATATAGAAAAGACGGAAACTTTGTCCGTAAATGCGCATCGAGTTTATTTTTTCTAAAGTACAAATGTGTAATAGAGATCATTACCCAGTTGATAATCAGCGAAGAGACCACCAGCGACATCAGGATTTCCAGTGCATTTTTGGGTGCCACATAATTGATAAATACACAGACAGCAGCAAACAATGCCGAGACTAAAATAGCATTGATCGGCGCGTGATTTTTGTTGAGTTTTGAAAGAAAACGAGGGGCATTACCCTGTTCTGCAAGACCATATAACATTCTACTGTTACTATATACACTGCTGTTATAAACCGACAAGGCTGCTGTAAGCACAATGAGATTTAACGCATTTGCGATAATTTTTGTGAAATAAAAAGTCTTTCCCAAGATGGTGAATTCAAATCCATTAAGCTTGTCAAAAACAAGTACAAAGGGACTTGTATCTGCGGTGATATTTGTCCATGGCGTCAAAGAGAAAAGAATGATCAAAGCGCCGACGTAAAAGATCAAAATCCGATAAATCACCTGATTGGTCGCTTTCGGTATATTCTTTTCGGGGTGCTCGGCTTCTGCAGCAGTAATACCAACCAATTCCAGACCACCAAAAGAAAACATGATCAAAGCCATAGCTGAAAGGAGGCCTTCAAAATTGCCGTCGGCAGTTTGGCTAAACCAGCCTTTTGGGAAAAAACCGCCATGTGATGTCAGGTTGCTGAGGCTTGCCTGTTCACCTCCGGTACCGCTAAGAAGCAGGTAAACACCGAAAACAATCATCGCAATGATGGCCACCACTTTGATAATGGAAAACCAAAATTCCGTCTCGCCATAAATTTTTACAGAGGCAAGATTCAGGGCGTTGATTGCAAAGAAGAAAAATAAGCTCGATGCCCATAGCGGTATTTCGGGCCACCAGAATTGAACATAAACACCGATAGCCGTTAATTCGGCCATACTGACGAGGATATAAAGAACCCAATAGTTCCAGCCTGAAGCATAACCGGCAAAGGAACCCCAGTATTTATTGGCGAAATAGCTGAAGCTTCCTGAAACAGGTTCTTCTACCACCATTTCTCCCAATTGGCGCATAATGAAAAAAGCAATGATCCCAGCAAATGCATAGCCAAGGATGACAGCTGGCCCTGCTAATGTAGCAGCCTTTCCAATACCCAGAAATAAGCCTGTGCCAATCGCGCCTCCCAGTGCAATTAATTGAATATGTCTATTTTGAAGTCCTCTTTTTAATTCTTCCTTATTGTTTTGTTTCTCCATGTGAATGGTTAATACGGTTACTAGTTCATTTTGACAGATTCTTGGACTGGAGAGCCTGAGGCCATATTGATAGTTCCAAACCAAAATCGGATTGACCAAAATCGGCACTGTTAAGCTGATATGTCTTTTGATCGGCTTAGCTCTCCCAGCACATGTTTTGTCCTAAGCGCATAAAGTTAATAAAACACTTAGGTATTTATGCACATTATATTTTGGTTTTGTTGCATTTGAATGTTTTTCATCAGCAATAAGGGATGATCTGAGATCAAGAAGTAGAAAGCGCCGTAATTTTCAAAAAAACGGCGCTTTCCTAAATAGTAGCTAGTGTGATTTTTGGCCACTCTAACTAATAACGAAATCTTATTTGTAAATGCTACTCAAAAAGACAGATTAATTTGCTTTTTGAGTTTTTTCCACGCTGCAGTCACATCCGCAGCCTTTGGAGCAGCTCGACTTGCCCTTTAGTGATTTTCGGACATTTTTAACGACATACCACACAGCCGCCAAAACGAGAATTCCTACGATGAGATATTGTACGGTTAAATTATCCATAGCTTTTTATTTTAAAAGTTGATAAGCAATTAAGGCACTGAAATAGGCCAAGCCTGTCATAAAACAAAGCTGTATTAAAGTCCATTTCCAAGAACCTGTTTCCCTTTTTACGGCCGCTATTGTACTCATACATTGCATAGCAAATGCGTAAAACAGCAATAAGGATACACCAGAAGCCAAATTGTAAGCAGGTAAACCGGTATTCCGGTTAATTTCGCTTTTCATTTTACCTAATACCGTTGTTTTAGAGGCTTCATCTTCGATATCCACTTCGTCACCAAGGCTGTATACAGTGGCCATGGTGCCCACAAACACTTCACGGGCAGCAAAAGAAGAAATAAGACCTATACCCATCTTCCAGTCGTAACCTAATGGTTTAACTACAGGTTCAATAGCCATGCCAAGATAGCCTAAGAAGGAGTGCTCCAACCGGTAAGACGAAATTTCGTGATCTAAGTCCGCTTCGGATAGGTTGGGGTTATTTTTTGTAACGTATTCTTCCGCTCGGCTAAATTTATCATTTGGCCCAAAGCTGCCTAATGCCCATAGTATCACAGAGATTGCCAGAATAATTTTACCTGCACCGAAGACAAAGCTTGATGCTTTTTCCCAGACATTTAAGGCAACATTTTTCCAATCCGGAGTTTTATAGGTCGGCAGTTCGAAGATTAAAAATGATTTGTGTTTTGATTTGATAACCTTCGTCAGAATGACTGCAGACAGCAACGCTGCAAAGATACCAAGGAGGTACATGACAAATAAAACAATACCCTGTACTTGAAATCCACCGACTTTAGTGTCTGGTATAACCAGTCCGATCAGAACAATATAAATCGGGAGACGGGCCGAGCAGGTCATAAAAGGTGTCACCAGAATCGTCACCAGTCTTTCCTTGCTATTCTCGATATTGCGTGCAGACATGACTGCAGGAACAGCGCAGGCAACACCCGAAATCAATGGAATCACCGATTTTCCATTCAGCCCGAAAGGACGAAGCCATCGGTCCATCAGGAAAACTACGCGGCTCATATAGCCCGTTTCTTCCATGATCGAGATAAAGATGTATAAAATGACGATCTGTGGAATGAAGATCACGATTCCGCCAATACCTTTGATAATACCATTGCTGAGCAAGTCGGTTAATGGCCCCGCCGGCAATGCTGTTTGTGTATAGGCCGCAAGATCCCCGAACAGGCCGTCGATAAAGTCCATGGCCGGTCCAGACCAGGTATAAATTGCCTGAAAGATCAGAAAAAGGATGCCAAAGAAGATGACATATCCAAAGATCGGATGCAGCAGGATGCTATCGATCGTATTGGTTTTGTTTTTGTTGGAAGCCTCATCTTTTACATAAAGATCAGCGAGACTGCTATCTAAAGAATTACTGCGTAATATAGCTTCGTCTTTTTGCAGTTTTTCAGCCCGTAATTGATATTTATCACGAATTTGTTGGATGGACTGATTCTTTTCTTTTGATAAAAAGGATACTTCGCCCTTGGCTAAATATTGCCAGGTATGGTATTCTGTATCTAAAGGGAAAAGGCGTTTGGTTTCCTCCAATGCAGCATCGGCTTCCTTTGGTAAGCTGAATTTGCTGATATACATGGGCGGAACGGCATCAAAGTTTTTGATCAGCTGATCTATACCCTGCCCGGTACGGGCGTTGGTTTCGTATACTTTTGTATTTAATAAATGCTCAAGTTTTTGGATATCTATTGTAATGCCTTTTTCCTTGGCTTCATCAATCATATTGATGACGAAGATGGCAGGTAGACCGAGCTCCCGGGCTTGTTGATAAAGGATAATTGACCGTTTTAAGTTGGTCGGTTCAGCGACGACAACTACAAGGTCGGGTCTGAAACTACTTTTTTTGTCAACCAGGGTGTTGAAGACAACTTCCTCATCCATTGAACTTGGAAACAAGGTATAAGTCCCCGGTAAATCAATAATGCGATAAGTCTTGTTATTGGCTTTTACTTGCCCCTCACGTTTCTCGACAGTAATACCGGGATAGTTTCCTACTTTCTGATTTAATTTTGTAATCCGGTTAAATAGAGATGTTTTACCCACATTTGGATTCCCCAAAAGTGCAATAATCGGGTTATTCATTATTTCTGATCAATAAGGATGACTTTAGCTTCTGATTTGCGGATGGCAATCAAGGCGTTATTAGCACTAATATTTAAACATATAGGACCGTCCAAAGGAGCGATGTGTTTCACTTCTATTTCAGTACCCGGGATAAACCCCAATTCGAAAAATTTAGCTGGAATATCGTGCGAATCAAAATCTATTATTACCGCTTTTTCCCCTTTTTTTAGCTTATCTAAGCTAGTTCTATTACGCATCTACCTGTTTTTTTGAATTCTTCAAATATACAGAATTTCTACCATTTAGAATGATTCTAATGTCATAGTTATGTATTTAGTAAAAAACAGCTATCTTTACTACTCAGAACGATTAATTATCAACCAGAATGAAGATTGAGGACGAAATCAAAGTAAGTAAATTCAGTAATGAATGGCATCGTTGTACGGTAAATATTCTATATACGTACAATTGGATTAACAATGAGCTTGAACAGCGAGCTGCCAAAGAAGGGATCACTTTGAAACAGTTTAATGTCTTGCGCATTTTAAGGGGGCAATATCCTAAGCCTGCAACCAATAATCTCATTAAATCAAGAATGCTGAGTACAACGCCGGATATCTCCCGGATGATTGATCGCATGGTTTCCAAAGGACTGGTTTCACGCTGTCAATCCGATGGAGATAAAAGAGCCGTGGATTTGGTTATCACAGAAAAGGGCTTAGAGATTCTTAAAGATCTAGATGAGGATATGCTGATGCAGGATCTTTTACCCAATCGAATTAGCGAAGAAGAGGCAATAACGTTAAGTACACTGCTGGATAAACTTCGTGGCTAAAGAAATTAATGCGCATGGTCATGATGTTCATGATCATGCGGTTGTTGATGCTGATCGTGCCCATGATCATGTTCCCCCACAAATAAGAAACTTCCAAGTGCTATAGCCACACCGGCAATAACAGCAATCATTTTCTTTTTATTGAATTTATGATGGTCAATGGAGCCCGATTCAAAAAGTATCGTCGTCGATATGTGCAAGAAAATACCGATAACCACCGCCATGATTTTATCGAAATACTGCTGGATATTGCCTACTTCTCCCGCACTGATGGCCTTGCTTAATAAAAAGCCAAAAGGGGTCATAGCGGCAAATAAGGCCAGTGTAATAAGGATGGTATTCTTCTTTAAATGCGTGCTTATCAAGATACTTCCTAAGGCGAATGCAGCTGGGATGTGGTGAATCGATATGCCTAGCGCAAGTTCAGTCTGATGCGTCGCTGCAAGTGGCATCCCCTCCAGAAATGCATGTAGACATAGGCTGAACATAATGCCGATTGGAAAACGATGGCTGTGATGACCGTGCTCATTATCCGTATGGATGTGACCGTGCTCTATTCCTTGCGAAAACTGTTCAAGAAAGAGCTGGAAGAGAAATCCAGCGAGGACATAAATGCCCAGTACTTCAGGTGAAGTATTGTTGGATTGATAGACATGTGGCATAAGATGAAGTACGGTAATGGAGAATAAATAGGCTCCACTGAAAGAAAGAATGAGTTTAAGAAAATTCGTTCCTTTCTTCTGTACAAAAAATACGGCAATTCCACTTGCAAATGCAGGTATGAATAAAATTAAAATCAATAAAATTGAATTCATTATACTTGTTCAGTTTTAAAAAAGCTAGGTACAAACCGTTTGAATAAGTAGCCTGTAGCCAAACCGACCAGGATACCTAAGGCCGAACCACAGAGCACATCAAACGGGTAATGAACACCAACATAAATTTGAGAGACTGAGATTAGGGTTGCCCAGGCAATACAAAGCCAAAGCACATATTTCCATCTCCTCCGGAAGAGTACAATCCAGAAAAAAGCAAGGGAAAAATGATTGGCCGCATGGGAGGAGGTAAAGCTAAAGCCCGAACCACAGCGTACGCGGATGTTGACATTTTCTTTAAACTCCACGTCATTGCATGGTCTAATCCTTTTTACAGTCTTTTTGATCAAATGAGATGATATACCATCGGAAATTCCGAAAGTAACCAAGGTCATGGCAACAATTAGGATACCTGTTTTTCCATAGGTCTTGATGAAAAAGATGATCAAAAATAAATACAAAGGTGCCCAGGTATATGGATTGCGCAAAATAGGCAATAGCCAATCAAACACGGGGTTACTCAAGCCCTGATTAATGGCCAGAAAAATCTCTTGATCGATGTGTACTAATTGTTGAATCATAAATGTTGCTGATGACAATGAAATCCCAAACTTTAAAAAACTCGTTTTTCAAAAGTAAAAATAATTTCATTGCAAACGGTTGTTTCTTTTAAAAACAACTTTGTTGCAACAAATATACGTTAAATATTCATTAATTATAATTTTAATTCGATATTTTATTGGCATTGTGCTAAATTTACACGTTAATCAATTCAAGAGAAATGACTTTAATTAAATCAATATCAGGAATACGTGGTACGATAGGTGGACGTGCTGGAGAGGCACTTACCCCGATAGATATCGTTAAATTTACAGCCGCATATGGCAAAATAATTGTCAAACAGAGTGGCATCAAAAAAATTGTAGTAGGAAGAGATGCACGCGTTTCCGGAGAGATGGTCAGTAATTTGGTGATTGGTACCTTGCAAAGCATCGGTGTTGATGTGGTTGATTTAGGTCTTTCAACAACTCCGACGGTTGAGATTGCTGTGCCTATGGAAAAGGCGGCCGGTGGTATTATTCTAACGGCTTCACACAACCCGGGTCAATGGAATGCGCTGAAGTTGTTGAATGCAAAGGGAGAGTTCATTTCAGATGTTGAAGGACAGGAAGTATTGGCGCTGGGTGAATCCTTAGACTTCGACTTCTCGGAAGTAGACGAGATCGGACAGGTTCATAAAGATTATTCTTATTTACAGAAACATGTTGACGCTGTATTGGCTTTAGAATATGTGGATAAAGAAGCGATCAAAGCAGCTAATTTTAAAGTTGCTCTAGATGCGGTCAACAGTACTGGTGGTACATTTATACCAGCTCTATTAGATGCGCTTGGTGTACAGACAGTCTATAAGATCCATTGTGAACCCAATGGTCAATTTCCGCATAACCCAGAACCATTGAAAGAACATCTAACAGATTTATCCGCTGCAGTTCTTGAAAACAAAGCTGACCTGGGTATTGCTGTGGATCCGGATGTAGACCGGTTGGTCTTCATGATGGAGGACGGTGAGTTATTTGGTGAAGAATATACGTTAGTTGCTGTAGCGGATTACCTATTGCAGCATAAGAAAGGAAACACAGTTTCCAATTTGTCTTCCACACGTGCATTGCGCGATGTTACGAAAGCTCATGGTGGTGAATATTATGCGGCGGCCGTGGGTGAAGTAAATGTGGTGACAAAAATGAAAGAAGTCGATGCTGTGATCGGTGGTGAAGGAAATGGCGGTGTCATTTATCCCGCATCCCACTACGGTCGCGATGCGTTGGTTGGTGTGGCCATCTTCTTGACACACTTGGCAAAACTCGGTAAAAAAGCATCAGAATACCGAGCTGCCTTACCGCAGTACTTTATGTCAAAAAACAAGATTACCTTAACTCCGGAGTTGGACATTGATAACCTATTGGCCAAAATGGAGGAAAAATATAAAAATGAAGACCATTCGACAATTGATGGACTGAAAATAGACTTCGAAAATGAGTGGGTCCATTTACGTAAATCGAATACAGAACCGATTATTCGGATCTATTCTGAGGGACCGACGCCCGAAGCTGCAGAGCAGATCGCGCAGAAGATTATCAGAGAAATTGAAGAAATAATTAAATAGAAACAAAAAGCTGCATCCGCAGCTTTTTGTTTTAGGGCTCATCTGAGTAGTACAACATAGTCCTAGATATTAAGATGTTTTAGAATTTATGATTAGAAAGATCATTTTAAGTACGTATTGTTTTCTTAGTTTAATTTTATGTGCCTTGCCATTAAGTGCCCAGCAGCCTGTAGACGAAATCAATAGGGTGTTAGATCAATGGCACAAATCTTCGGGCGAGGTAAAGTATGGCCCTTTTTTGAATGTCGTCGCTTCGGATGGTATTATTTTGGGAACGGATCATGACGAGCGATGGGATAAGGCGCATATTGATAAGTTCGCTAATCAATATTTTAATCCCAAAAATGCCTGGACTTATACCTATGACAAACGGCATATTAGTTTTAATGCAGATAGCACAACAGCTTGGTTTGATGAAACTTTTAAGATCAATACCAAGTCTTTTTGCGGCGTGGGGGTGTTGAGCAAGCTGGACAGTGAATGGAAGCTTCGTCAATATAGTATGTCCATGTCGGCTCCCTATGCGGATGTAAAGGCAGCTGTGGGGGGAAAGGCCGGCCAGAAAATCCATAGCAATCTCTTATTGGTGATGGTGCTGTTTTTCTTTATGGCCATGTTATTTGTGCTGAGCCAGCGCTTAAAAATTTCTTATCCCATTCTTCTGGTTATTGGCGGGCTGGTGATCTCTTTGATTCCCGGTGCCCCGGTCATTAGTATTGATCCTGATATTGTATTTATGGTGTTTTTGCCGCCTTTGCTTTTTGAAGCGGCCTGGTATACCAATTGGGGGAATTTTCTGAAATGGCGCCGGTCCATCTTTATCATGGGATTTGGTTTGGTCTTTTTTACCTCATTGGCCATTGCATATTTTTCGGTCAGCATCATTCCCGGATTTACATTAGCGCTCGGTTTTCTGTTGGGGGGCATTATCTCTCCTCCGGATGCGGTGGCGGCGAGTTCGGTCCTGAAAGGCGTCAGTATTCCCAAACGTGGTATTGCCATATTAGAGGGAGAAAGCCTGGTCAATGATGCCGCTTCGCTTACTGTATTTAGATTTGCATCCATTGCAATTCTTACAGGTCAGTTTGTCATGGGCAATGCCACTACACAGTTTCTTGTTTTATCGGTCATGGGGGTTGTTGTAGGACTTGTCATCGGTCATATCCTCTATATATTCCTGCGCTATATCGCTAAATCGTCCAGTATCTCTACACCTATTACCCTTATCGCGCCGTACCTGATGTATATTGTTGCGGAGCATTTTGAATGGTCTGGAGTTTTAGCTGTAGTCAGTGGGGGACTGTTTCTTTCCTTCCGGGCGGGTGATTATCTCAATTATCATACACGCATCCAAACGAAGGAGGTTTGGGCGACAGTGGGTTTTCTATTAAATGGATTTGTCTTTATTTTAATTGGACTTGAACTCCCGGTCATTATCAACGGATTGGGCGAATACTCCATGGAGGAAGCGATTGACTATGCTTTGGCGATCTGTGTGATTGTTATTGTATTGCGATTGATTGCGGTGTACCTCTCAGCCTTTGTTCCTAGAATACTGTTCAAACGCGTTCGTATCAAGGAAAAGAGTCCAGGCTGGAAGCTGCCCTTGGTTGTGGGCTGGGCCGGCATGCGGGGGGTGGTTTCTTTGGCTTCAGCGTTGGCGATCCCTTTGACATTATATGACGGGACTGCTTTTCCGCACCGTAACCTGATCTTGTTTATTACCTTTGTGGTTATTTTGGTGACACTTGTTTTTCAGGGTCTTACGCTGCCATTGCTGATCAAACTGATCAAAATTGAAGAGGTCGATGAGCAGGCTTCGATGGAAGAACAAATCGATGAGATCCGCGTCCGTCTTGGCAAAGAATCTATTGCCTATTTGGATAAACATTATGGAAAGGAAATGCTGGAACATGAGACAATTGCCCGCGTCAAAGAGCAGATTATCCGGAGTGTAAATGCGTCCGAGCGTGCCAAAGAAGAAGATACGCGTGCGCAGCTTTCTGCTGTTAGAGGCTTGTACAATAAAATTATGCTGGAACTTTTAGCTTTACGTCGTGACGGCTTGTACAAAATCAAAGAAAGTAAGGCTTACGATAGTGATGTCATCAAAGAAATGGAGTATTCCTTGGATCTGGAGGAATCACGTTTATCTCGCAAGTAGTTGTTTATAAGTGAGTAAATCTCGGTTTTTTGCACTGCGAAACCTAGCACCAGTGTTGCAAAAAGTAGTGCGCCAGTGTTGTAAGAAATAGCGTGCAGAGGTGCAAAAAATAGCGACTTAGCCTATAATGCTAATTTCGCTATTTTTCCTTTATCTCCTGCCAGAAATATAGCTTGACCTTTTTTTGCTTTTTGAACGGCATTGAAGCTTTCCTTTCCGATAGGTGTCCAGTTTTTACCTCCGTCATTCGAGCGGTCTGTACCCGAGGTACCCGTGCAGATCAGTTGTTTTTTGGAGAGATAAATGACTGCCGATTTAAAGCCAGCAGGGGCTGTCTGTGGTGTCAACCATGTCTTGCCGCCGTCGTTGGTCAAAAGGCTGTTTTTGTCTTTATTTTTATCTTCCTTGTAATCACCGCCGACCACAATGCCGGTTTTTGATGTGTAAAATGCGACCGAAAAAGGACCCGTGCTATTTTTTCCCTGAATCATGGGGCAACTGTAGCGCTTCCATGTGCTGCCCTGATCCGCGCTGCTGTATATATTGGCTACAGTTCCACCGGTGGCAATCCAGTAGGTACCTTGGTCATCGCAGTAGATGGATGTTCCGCTCGCCGCAAAGCCCGCTTCCCCGTCAGTAATGGAAAAGTGCATATTCGCGGATATATCTTTCCAGGACTTTCCGAAATCGACGCTTTTCAATAAAGGCATTTTACCACGAATGGCGTCGCCAAAAGCAATTCCCACACCTTTTGACGTAAACGCAAATCCATCATAAAATATTTCCGGTCGCTTGTCGCTGAATACTTCCTTCCAGCTTCGGCCACCATCTTGTGTACTTAAGATAATAGCGGGCGAACCGGCCGATATAATAAGGGCCTCATTCTCATCAAATGCTTCGATATCTCTAAAATCGATTTTTTCATAACCAATGGGATTGACCCATTGCCAGTTTTTTCCGGCATCCGTGCTTAAACCCACAGTACCATTGCTGCCACTTACCCAAACAGTTTCATCATCGACGACACTTAGCCCCCGATAGCTGCTGTTACGTTCTTGATTGACAATGTTAATCGTAGCTTGCTGAGCACTTAAGAGGTTCAGAAAGAAGATCTGGATAATGAAGATCAGATATAAAGGTTTCATGTGGGTATGCTGTTTATTTAAACAAATCTACTCGTCTTTTTGAAACTTTCCGTGGTTTTTTTAAGATTGTTTTGCGGAGCTGCAGAAATCCAACGGTCATTTTTCGTGGTGATTTGAAATAAGGAATGCTCAAGACAACCAGGAGTGCAATACAGGCCGACGTCCCCAGTGCTCCACCGTAGCCGGTAAAAAACTTACTTGTGTTAAGCAGAATCGTTGTAAAGATAACGCCGGCAAGGGCCAGGCCGAAATAAGTGGATAACTGACTTTTTGATACCATGCCTATAAATGATGCACCTATGAAAATCGGCGGAATATATTGTGCAAGATAGGGGGAAACACTTTGTGGAAAGAAATGAAGAAAGCCGGCAACGACTAAGGTCAACAAAGCTGATGATCGTACAGCACCTTGGTTCAACTTGGTATTTAGGTAATACGTCGCTGTACTTGCGATGACACCGACCAGGTATAAAATAAATGTTTCCATATTACTTAAAAAGGTATAACAATAGGTAGGTAAGTGAAACGCCTAGAAAGGCCAATGTCCCCAGTTTACCGCCGACGCCATTTAATAGGCTCTTCGATACAATGAGGAAGATCGCGGTGAAAATACTGGCAGCTAGAATAAAAGAGAAACCATGGGCCACCTGTGCATTGGACATGCCAACAAATGCGCCGCAATAAATAGCTGCAGGAAGGTGGGGCAGATAAGCTGAGTTTTTGTTGATATTGGGGATGAAGGAGGCTAAAGTACCTGTCAGTGCCGCCCCTAAGACGGGACCTAAACCGAATATCTGATTGAAGTAATAGGACGCAATAGCGCCTATCGGTACCCAAACCGCAATTTTAATGGATTCATATTCATGCTTATGATGATGAATCGGCGATCTGAGATAACTGTAGAAGATCAGTAAGGATAATAGGCCGATAAAGGCTAATACAATATAAGAATGTGTGTTTTCTACAAAGATGGCAACTAAAAAAAGTGCCTGAATGACAAATAATAAGCAGATGCTTATTGTCCTAAATTTCTGCCGGGCTTGCATTGAAGTAAATTTAGGCAAAGGTACTGATTATTTGTCTATTCTGTGGGTAGATTTTCTTTTTACCAATAAAGGGTCAAGGACAATTTGTTCAATTGCTTCGTATGGATTTTTTTGCTTGACCATTTTGAGAAAGAGCTTGGCACACTCTTCCCCCATTTTATTGGCCTGTTGATCAATACTTGATAGTGTAGGTGTGATAAAGGAGGAAAACGTCTGGTTTGCAAAACCGATCACACCTGTCGCCGGAATAGCGATATTTGCTGATTTGAGTGCCTGTATAATCCCCACAGCTGTAAAGTCGTCCCCGCCAATAAAGGCGTCAGGTCGAATTTCAGATTTCAGAATCTGTTCGGTGCCTTTTATTCCGGCTTCAATGGATAAGTCGCCCCGCACAATCAAGTCTTTCTGCTGGGGAAGCTGAGCCTCTTTTAGCGCCGCTTCGAAGCCATGGAAACGATCCTGGAAAATAGCAATCTCTTTGTCTGTTGTAATAAAGGCAATATTTCTATAGCCCTGTTCGATCAGATGTTGGGTTGCAAGATAGCCGGCTTTAAAATCGTCGAGTTTCACGACAGGAGCGGGAATATTTTTGTGGGTACGGTCAAAGATAATTAAGCACTTGCGCTGGTTGATGACTTCCTGAAAGTGACTTGTTTCTTGTGTCTCTAAGGATAGAGAAGCAATGATGCCGTCTACCTGGGCTTCCAGTAAAGTCTTTACACCATTCACCTCATCTTCAAAAGACTCATTTGACTGGTAAAGCAACAGGCTGTAATTGTGTTTCTTCAGCTCTTTTTCAATACTGTGCACGGCCTCCGCAAAAAAATGAATTTGCATGGTCGGTACAATAACGCCAATTGTATTGGATTTGCCCGAGGAAAGGGACGATGCGAGCTTATTGACGCTATAATTCAATTCCTTGGCTTTATCGAGCACTAATTTTCGTGTCGCCTCGCTGATCGTAGGCACATTGTTCAATGCGCGTGATACAGTAGAGACTGTCACACCAAGCGCACGGGCAATATCATAAATTGTCGTTTTTTTATTCACGCTCCAAAGTAAATAATTTTATTTAATATTTTGAATATTCAGAAACATATCCTACTTTTATGCAACCGGTTGCAATACTTGCTTCCGAGATTATTTTAATAACCAGTTACAATTAATTACCATGTATTTGTTAGGTATAGATGTAGGTACTTCTTCCGTAAAAGTTTCAATCGTTGAAGCTTCTTCGCAGCGTAAGGTTTGCTCGGTGCAATATCCGGATATAGAAGCGCCCATAATTACTGTGGAGCCCAACTGGGCCGAACAAAATCCGCTGGATTGGTGGGACTACTTTAAACAGGCTTTGTTGAAAGCAAATGCGTTAGGGCTTTACGATCCCAAAGCAATCTCCGCCATCGGAATCGCTTACCAGATGCACGGTTTAGTGGTTGTTGATAAAGATCAGCAGGTGCTCCGAAATGCGATTATTTGGTGCGATAGCAGAGCTGTAGAGTTGGGGAATACCGCTTTTGATGAAATTGGAAGATCCTTCAATCTGAGCCATCACCTGAATTCTCCAGGAAATTTTACAGCGTCGAAGCTGGCTTGGGTAAAAGCTAATGAGCCAGCGGTTTACGAAAAGATAGATAAGATCATGCTCCCCGGCGATTTTATAGCCATGAAACTTTCGGGCCAGGTGACAACTTCCATATCGGCCTTATCGGAGGGTATCTTCTGGGATTTCAAAAACAATACACTATCCGATACCATCATGGATTACTATGGCTTTGATGAACATCTTATTCCAGAGGTCTTACCTGTATTTTCGACGCATGGACAGATTAAAGCAGCTGTTGCCGAGGAACTTGGCCTTTCCGCTACGGTGACGATCAATTATAAAGCTGGCGATCAGCCCAACAATGCGCTTTCCCTCAATGTCTTTCAGCCCGGGGAAGTTGCTGCTACTGCCGGTACTTCAGGTGTTATCTACGGGGTTAGCGATCAGTTGATTGCGGACCGCGAATCGCGTGTCAATACATTTGCGCATGTGAATTACCGTGAAGATGATATTCGGACGGGCGTATTACTATGCATCAATGGAACTGGCATTATGAATAGTTGGGGGCGGAAGCTGCTGGGGCGCGATTTATCGTATGAACAGATCAATACCATGGCTGGGTCATCACCTATAGGAAGCAAAGGCCTGCAGGTTATTCCATTTGGGAATGGCGCCGAGCGTATGCTCAATAATCAGACGGTGGGCGCTTCAATTACAGCAATCGATCTAAATAGGCATGAAGCAAGCGATATGCTGCGCGCGATACAGGAGGGAATTGCTTATGCTTTTCGTTATGGATTGGATATCATGCGTGAAAATGGCTTGTATCCGAATATGATCCGTGCGGGATATGCAAATTTATTCTTGAGCTCCGTTTTTCGCGAGTCTTTTGTAGGAGCCACAAATGTCCCAGTGGAAATTTTTAATCACGACGGCAGTGTTGGTGCAGCGCTGGGGGCAGGGATCGGTAGCGGCTATTATACGGATTTTGCCGAGGCTTTTCGCACTTTGAAACCTGTGTACACAGTTGAACCTCAATTTGTAGCGCAGTATGAAGAGCATTACCAGCAATGGAAGGAATTGTTAAATAAAAACATAAATAAAAAATAAGATGAATATTATCACAGGAAAAAAAGAATTTTTCAAAGGCGTTGGCCAGATTCAGTTCGAAGGAAAAGAGAGTACAAATCCATTGGCTTTCCGTTATTACAATCCGCAGCAAATTGTTGCTGGAAAAACCATGGAAGAGTATTTCAAATTTGCCTGTTCATATTGGCATTCATTTAATGGCAATGGATCTGATCCATTTGGTGGACCGACACATCAATTTCCATGGGATGAAAGCAGCGACGTAATCACCCGGGCAAAAGATAAAATGGATGCGGCATTTGAATTTATCAGTAAATTGAATATACCTTATTACTGCTTCCATGATGTAGATTTGGTCGATTATTCAGATAATGTCCTCGAAAATGAAAAACGTCTCTCAGCTATTGTTGATTATGCGAAGGAAAAGCAACAGGAAAGCGGAATCAAATTGCTTTGGGGAACAGCCAACCTGTTTAGCCATAAGCGCTATATGAACGGGGCCGCGACCAATCCGGATTTTCATGTCCTTGCACATGGTGGTGCTCAGGTGAAGGCCGCATTGGATGCAACAATTGCGCTCGGTGGTGAAAACTATGTATTCTGGGGTGGGAGAGAAGGGTATATGAGCCTCTTAAACACCAATATGAAACGTGAGCAGGAGCATCTCGCACAGTTTTTACATATGGCAAAAGATTATGCCCGTAAAAATGGCTTTAAAGGAACGTTCTTTATCGAACCTAAACCATGCGAGCCTACAAAACATCAGTACGATTATGATGCGGCTACCGTGCTCGGCTTCCTTCGTCAGTATGACCTTTTGGAAGATTTTAAACTAAACCTGGAAGTAAACCACGCTACATTGGCCGGACATACATTCCAGCATGAGCTACAGGTAGCTGTCGATGCCGGTAAATTGGGGTCTATCGATGCGAACCGCGGTGATTATCAAAATGGATGGGATACGGACCAATTTCCGAATGACATCAATGAATTGACCGAAGCCATGTTGATTATTTTAGAAGGTGGTGGTTTCCAAGGAGGTGGTGTGAATTTTGATGCCAAAATCCGCCGAAATTCGACCGATCCGGAAGATTTGTTTTATGCACATATCGGAGGAATGGATCTTTTTGCACGCGCGCTTATTACGGCAGATCGTATCCTACAGGACTCAGACTACACAAAAATTCGTACAGACCGTTATGCTTCGTTTGATGCGGGCCATGGCGCATCGTTTGAAGGTCGTACATTAACTTTGGAAAATTTAAGGGATTTAGCAGTGGAATTGGGTGAACCTAAAACTATCAGTGGTAAACAGGAGTATTTAGAAAATTTGGTCAATAGATATATATAGTTCTAAAAATATTTCTATATTAGGCGATCAAATTAAACCAATTACCAATACATGAATAATTATTTAAGCACAAAAGATTACATCGT
>JAIRVH010000137.1 GCA_031253985.1 Sphingobacterium sp. | reverse complement strand
CCTAGGTGGTGGAACTGGTAGACACGCAGGACTTAAAATCCTGTTCCCGTTAAGGGAGTGCGGGTTCGATTCCCGCCCTAGGTACAAGAAAGCTCATCAGTCGATGGGCTTTTCTTGTTATTGCCCCTTTCCTCAACTGCTGTATCCAAACTTAATCGGTCCAAGAAGATTGTTTATTGTCGGAAAATTGATAAATTAGTTGATATGTTCCATTCAATTTATTCTCGTCGGTACTGGCCTACACTACTACTTTCCGTACTCTTCTCCTTAAAGGGTTTAGACCTTAACGCACAATTGTTTCATCAGGACAGCCTGAAATTAATAGCCCGGCAGTTTGCCTTTACCGAAGGGCCGGCAGTCGATAAGTCCGGGGACATCTATTTTACCGACCAGCCGAATAACAAAATCTGGAAATACAACACCAAAGGGCAACTTTCCCTTTTTAAAGATGCTGCAGGTCGCGCAAATGGATTGTACTTTAACCATCAAGGTCAGCTCCTAGCCTGTGCCGACGAAAGAAACGAAATCTGGTCAATCGGCAAAGATGGTCGGGTTACCGTCCTGCTGACAGCTGTCGATGGAAAGAAACTGAATGGTCCGAATGATCTTTGGGCAGACAAGAAAGGCGGCATCTACTTTACCGACCCTTTTTATATGCGCGATTATTGGATTAGGAAAGAGCCAGAGATAGCAGGGCAGAAAGTATACTACCTCCCCCCCGGAAAAGGAAAAAAACCGATCGTAGTGGCTGAAGATGTAACAAAACCGAACGGCATTGTAGGATCGGCTGATGGAAGATACCTGTATGTCGCAGATATCGAACGGAATAAAACCTACAGGTACACCATTGAATCTGACGGTAAGCTCAGCAAACAAAAGCTGCTTATCAATCAGGGCTCCGACGGGATGACATTAGACCATCAGGGAAATATTTACCTGACAGGCAAAGGGGTTTTTATTTATAGTCCAACAGGCCTGCTGATCGGACATATTGAAGTAAATGAACCATGGACATCTAATGTCTGCTTTGGTGGCAAAGATCGCACGGATTTATTTATCACAGCCTCAACGGCAATTTATCGGATTCCAATGCTAACAAAGGGAATTGATTAATACCGACAAAACTTTAATCCAAGGTTACAAGATGCCCGCAAGTTGTTTTACGAAGACGCTGTACTCCTCTTGCAGCATGACAAAAACGGTATTTAGGCCGAAGTGAAAGGCAGTGGCGACCTGAGCCATATTGTCGCTTATCTTGCTACCTATCATTCGACCACTCTACATTTCATTATCCACACTCACCTGTGCTTTATAGCGGTCGATCTTTTGGTAAGCCTTATTAAAAAACAGTTTCTTGTCCCGGGTTCCAGCTGTATTTAACAACCGCGAATTTTTGAGCTGATGCTGATAGAAGTTGAAGGCGTGTCGACAGCTGTCTTTATCATTGGTAATGAAATAACCCAGCATCGTATGCGGAACGAATAATGACTTTCTGTCGTTATCTCCAACAAGGACATTATTATTTAAGATCAAGAGCTCATGATAGTATAGTTGATATTGGTCGTTGTTTGACACACAACTTTTCTCCAGTGAAAACAGCAGTTCTTTCAGCTGCTCACAAAGCAGCTTTCCGTTTTCGGCAGTCAGTAAACCGGCCTGAGAAAAATAGATGATCTGCTGGAGCGTACTGTTAATGGTGGTATCATTCCAGATCTCTTTCACGAGGATGGACGAATAATAATCGTGGAGCTTCTGCCCTCTACTATCGATGGGTGTTTTCGACAAAAAAGATTCGAAAGACAATTCCAAACCGTCCGAGCTCAATAAATTGAGCCATACATATTTTTTAAATATAGACAGGAGACCTGTATTGATGGTATAAAAGATTGGAATATCCTTTGCAGAATAATACAGGTAAGTCTGCAGATTTGGTTCAAACTCCGTTAAAGATTTAAACGAATGCTCCAGGTAATTCGACAGATCATTGAAGGACTGGATTTCCGCTGTTTTTTTTACTAAAATGTGGTCACTTTGCTGAAATAGCTTATCCAAAGAAAGTGAAAAGCGATTTGCAAGTTGCACCGTCTCTCCTATCGAAAATTTGCTCTTCATGGAGATTCTGCGGTGCGCCGCATCATAACTTATGTCAAGCGCTTCTGCAATTACCTCGATAAGAGATTTCGAGCGATCTATTTTCCGCTGTATTTCCTGAATCAACTTCTCCTGATACATAAGTGAACTAATTTGCGATAATCACAAAAATAAAAAATTATATTATTGTTTACCACAATTTTAACTGCGAATATCACAATAACTTTGGAAGACATTCAACATTTATTTTATTAAAAGCCAGCTATGAAAACCCTATTAGATAAACCACAGGCATCAGCCAGCCCAAAAGAAACGTCAAAGGTTTTGCCATTTTTGCGAGAAAACAGTTGTGAAGGGACAGCAGCATTATTAAGCTATCTCGAAAGTGCAACAAACCAGCGGTTCCCGATCTTGACTGACACCAGCCTAGAAGCGTCGCTTTTCCAGGGTAATATCGAAAACTTTATCGGTATGAGTCAAATCCCAACAGGCGTCATCGGTCCCCTTCAAGTTCATGGAACTTCGGCCAATGGAAATTACCATATCCCGCTTGCGACAACTGAGGGTGCATTGGTTGCATCCTATCACCGCGGATCCAAAGCCTGTTTACTGGCCGGCGGCATTACAGCGATCTGTCTACAAGAGGGAGTCCAAAGAAGCCCTGTATTCAAATTTGAGAACATCAAGGACTTAAGTCTTTTCGTTTCATGGTTCCTCGCTGAGAAAGAAAACTTTCAGGAAATCGTAAGATGCACAAGCCGGTTTGCTAGATTAACCGATACCCGAGTTCAGATCGAAGGCAATCATCTAACCATATCCTTTGAATATTTCACTGCGGATGCGGCTGGCCAGAATATGGTTACCATCTGCACAGAGGCCATCTGCCGATTTATAATTGACTCTTGTCCCATAAAGCCCAGTCACTGGTTTATTGAGGGAAACAGCTCGGGAGACAAGAAAGCGACCGCCGCGGCTTTCAATCATGTCAGGGGTAAAAAGGTAACTGCTGAGATAACATTACCGGCCAAAATAGTGTCCGAAGTCCTTAAAACTTCAGCAGAGCTGATGGATCGCTATTGGCGTACCTCCACCATGGGCGTTATCCAAAGCGGAGCGATAGGTGCGCAAGGCCATTATGCCAATGGATTGGCTGCTCTGTTTTTAGCAACTGGACAGGATGTCGCCTGTGTTGCCGAAGCGGCAACAGGCATCACGCGCATGGAGCTGAATAAAGACGGTTCACTTTATGCAGCCGTGACTTTGCCCAATCTTATTGTCGGCACTATCGGTGGTGGAACAAAGCTCCCGACACAAAGAGAGTGCCTGGAAATGATGGACTGCTATGGCGAAGGAAACTCCATAAAATATGCAGAAATAACCGCAGCTCTTGTACTCGCAGGGGAATTATCTATCGCCGCAGCCCTTTCAGCAGGTCAGTTTACACAGGCACATCAAAAATTCGGCAGAAAAAAATCATTACAAAATGGAAACTAAAAAAGAAAACAGATGGAATGTGCCAAACGCACTTTCCGCCTATCGCATACTGGCATTACCCTTTATCAGCTATACGCTCCTAACAGCAGACAGGGATCTTTTTATCCTATTATTGTCGATAAACCTGATTAGCGATATCCTCGATGGATTAATCGCCAGACTATTTAACCTACAGACGGAATTTGGCGCCAAAATAGATTCGGTTGCAGATATCGGAACATACCTGATGGCTTTCCTCGGCATGATAACATTGGAAAAAGGGTTTGTAATGGCCTATAAAATCGAATTTATCCTGCTTATTGTCCTGTGGATTGTTCCCCAGATCTGTGCGCTTATCCGATTTAAACGCTTCCCCAGTTTCCATTTATGGTCCTATAAATTAACCGGCTATCTCCAGGGCATATTTATCTTTAGTTATTTTGTATTCGGGTTTAACGCCTTTTATTTCCACCTGATGTTAACCGTAAGCTATTTGGCCTATCTGGAAGAATTGGTTCTTGTCATTATCCTCCCGAAGCTGCAATCCAACCTGAAAAGTATATTCCTTATCCAATTACAAAAAAGAGCTTGATTATGTATTTATTGATGGCGAATATATTGCTGTTCTTTTTTGGTATTGGTGCATTGGTCACAGGCTATCTCAATAAGAATAGTCAAGTCGCACAGGCCAGGGAACGCTGGTTAAAACTGGGGGTTTACTTCCTGATTTTGATCCTTGTCTTTTTTTCCATTTATACTGACCATGTCAGACTTTTGGCTGTCTGCATTGGCATAGTTGGTCTTTACGAAATTGTCAAGGCTCATCTCTTTTCAGAACGGCCGCTATTATTCTTTTGTCCTATAGTGGTCCTTTATATTGCTCTTATCGTCGCATTTATAAATTTCGGGCATAGGACATCGACAGAAAAGGTTTGTTCCATCTATTTCACGATCGTTATTTTTGATGGATTCAGCCAGCTCTGCGGTCAATTATTCGGCAAAAGAAAACTTATACCTCGGATTAGTCCCAATAAAACGTTTGAGGGTTTAATTGGCGCTTTGGTCATTGTCACCAGTACTAGCCTTTTCCTCTTTCCATCCATCGACCTGTCCTTCACGCAAACTTTAAAGACGACCCTTTTTATTTGCGTTTCAGCATTGATGGGCGATCTATTGGCTTCCTGGTACAAACGAAGCTGTCAAATTAAAGACTATGGCACCCTCATTCCGGGCCATGGCGGAGTACTGGATCGATTTGACAGCTTTATATTCAGCGGAGCTATGTATGGACTAATTTATCTTTAAAAACCAGATGATGAAAAACGATTTATGGAACATGCTCCTGTTAGGTACCCTATTCTTGCTGCTATTTGGGCTTGCTGAACTATTGTATCAACAGCTTAAGGTAAAAGCAGAGTTTACCCGAAAACTCGTCCATATAGGCACGGGGATAATCTGCTTGTTATTCCCAGTTCTGATCACAAGTCACTGGTCTGTTTTTATCCTATGTGGATTGTTCACCTTGGTTTTAGGAGTATCTATCAAGTTCGGCTTATTGAAATCTATCCATGCAATCGACCGAAAATCTGTCGGAAGCCTAGCCTATCCAGCGGCGGTCTATCTTTGCTTTCTCACACAGGCATTGTTAGACAAAGGGTCTATTTTTTATTATTTGCCGTTGCTCACCCTAGCACTATGTGATCCGATGGCGGCATTATCTGGCAAAAAATGGCCTTATGGTTCTTACAGCATATTCGGTGCGCGAAAAACACTATTAGGATCCGCAGTGTTCTTTGTATGCGCTTTTATTACCGTGATTATAATAGGACACTATCTACATGAGCCAAGCCTGCACATGAGCCAAATCACGATGATATGTACCCTGGCTTTCGTCGTGACAATAGCCGAAGCATGTAGCAAAGACGGTTACGACAATATAAGCATTCCTGTCAGTAGCATCCTCAGTATGTATGTTTTATTTCCCTGATCAGGAACGGTTCAGAAATTTTAATTTCGGTTGCATGGCTATGGGTTGATTTTTGAAAAGACGTAAAAAATACTCCATGCAATTTCAAGGCTCCGCTCGGTATATAATATATTCTGGTCCGATCGAACGTATTATCAGCAGTTTTAGGATCCTCAAAAGTAACAGGAAACCTCTTATCGGCACCTGCATATAATATACAAATTCTTTGCCTATATTTATGTTATTACTTTTAGCGCTATATGAAATCAACCCCTTTAAAAGTTATTGTTTTTTTCATGCTCACAATACAGTTCTGTTTCGGCCAAACTTATCAGGATTCGATTTTAAAAAGTAACAACCCTTTGAAAACTTCGCTAGATAGCTTAGTGCAAAGGTCAGCAGAACACTATCTAAAATCTCCGATTACCGTTGATCTTTCGATCGGAATAATAAAGGACGATTTAGTGCAGCAATATCATTTTCACCGTGGTGCGGGCGACTTAAGTCGTACCAACACAATTTTCGGCTTAGGTTCAATCGCAAAAACGTTCGTCGGAATAATGCTTGCACAGGCAGCAATCGAAAAGAAAGTGAATCTTGATGATGATATCCGAAAATATTTGCCTGGAGATTATCCGAATCTGCAGTATAACGGACATCCTGTTCGATTGGTAGATCTGGCAAACCACACTTCAGCTTTACCTTCAATGTCGAGAGATTATGATGACAAATACCTCGATAGCATCACCAAATTGCCCCCCAAAGCATTTCGGAATTTTTACCGTGTTTATACCGCCGACAGCCTGTTCCTGGATACGCACAAGTTTGTGCTTGATACGATTCCTGGTACAAAATTCCGTTACAATGGAAATACAATGATGTTACTGATTGCACTATTGGAACGTGTTTATCATAAGCCCTACAACGATTTGATCACTTCATTTTTAATTAATCAAATGGGCATGAAGGATACAAAACCTCAACTTTCAGCAAAGGATGAACAGCGCCTTATCGCCGGTCATGACGAACATGGGAAGACGTTACCCTTTATTCCAGACTATGGTTACAGAGCAGCTCCCTCCATGTTTTCAACGCTCGGCGATATGCTCAAGTATGCATCCGCTAATTTAAAAAACAAAAATGCAGCCATCGCGCTAAGTCATAAGATGACGTTTACCAAGCCCGATGGTATGCGCATGGGGTTGGGCTGGATGATGGACAAGGAGAAAAATGGTCTTGAGTATATAATGCATACTGGGCGCGACGGCTGTGGCTTCACTGCACTTTGCTACCTGTACCCCGAAAAGAAAACCGCTATTATCATCCTGGTAAACGATAGTAGCGGCCAGGACAGATTAGCTGAACTTAAGGATACACTGATCACGAATATTCACTTTTAATCAAATTAAATATCTCTCTTATTCCACAAATCTGCTTGCTTAATCGAATATTGGATACTGCACTGAAAGGTCATCATATTTTATAGAATCGCTAAGTCAACAGCCCAGTTTTACGGTTTAGATGAAATCCAACGGTCTTTTTTGTTGAAGGATTGATCTATGAAGGAAAAACTAGCATCAATTGGCTGGGCAAAAAGCTTGGATTCAATTTAAAAGAAAAGAAGATCTATCTATTGGATTAAGGCCCTTCATATGCTTTAAAAATAGCAGCTGGGCTATTATTTTCATCATGGACATTTACCGTTTTTATCCCGGATGTAATTTCTATCGCGTACGGCTTTTGCCGTTTGAGGATCCATTCCTGTTAGAATGCAATCCTGGCCGTAGAAAGCCTTGGAGATATCATAAACATGGTATTTGTCTTTCCAGTAATCACCCTTTATTTGCTCAAAAGTCATATAATCTTTTACCGGTATCCGATAGCTACAATAATAGTAACTGTTTTTATCTTTTGATACATTACTCTTTTCGTCGACGACTTCGAAACTCGACACATCTGCCCCAGGAATCTGCTCATCGGTATAAAATATATTTTTATCATCCAAAATAAATACCTTGATCATCTTTCTTATAACCTGTATTACAGCTATTAAATAAAAAAGTTAAAAGTCCAATCTGTATTAAATATAAATTCTTCATAATTTTTAATCTTTAGCTTTAAATCTCTAGGTAAGTTTTTTGAATATAGTCCTCAATCTCTTAAAAATCCTAGATTCCCTGCAAATACTCTTTAAAATGGATAACCTAATATCCCAAAACGCCTATTATTCTTTCGAAAAACAATGTTAATATAATAGGCGAATTCAACATCTCCAAAACCATCAAACAATAGCGATGCGTATGTCAATGCTGATAAGCTTCGTTAAATCAACTCCTAGCGCATAAGGCGACGAGCAGCCGATTAGCTTTGCCAAGGATCATACGAACCAAAAGCCCAAATATAACCTTCTGGATCTTTAACTGAATAACCTTTCCCCCCATACATTTTTTCTTCCAGGAACATAATAATGTTAGCTCCCTTCTGCTGTACATGATGGTAATGCTTTTCAATATCTTCCACGAATACAATGATCTCTACCGTACTTATTCCCGTCTGCAACGGTGATCTACACCAATGGGCATATTCATAATTTTCTACCGAGGATAACATCACTCCCCCATTAGCAAAGGTTAGATGCGCGTGGAGAATTCCACCGTTTTGTCCAGGGATCAGCGTCTTTTGCTCAAAATCAAAAACCTCACAAAGCCATTTTATCATTTCCGGGGCATCATGATATAATAAGCCCGGAGTAATTGTCGGAAAATTTCTATTCATGTCACTTCTCTATTTATACATATTCGCCTGTGCTATTGCTATCAGCAGCACTCTTATCGCCTACCCTGTCTACATCAAGCTTAAATTAAAAACACTGCAACTATCGGTCAGGAAGTTGAAAATATGGAACGGTACATAGCCTTGCAACAACTTCGTTTTGAACCGCCAACCAACATCCGTGTTAAACATGATGTTGTTGAACCCGACCTGACGATACCGCCATTATTACTTATCCCTTTTATTGAAAATGCATTTAAACACGGAAACATCCGCCCTGATGAGAACTGGCTTAAAGTGATCCTAGAAAACAATAAGTATGCGCTAAATTTCAGCTGCCGCAATCTGGTCGGCCCAAAGCTAACACCGGCCGTCCATGGAATTGGCATCAGCAATGTTAAAAGACGAATGGAACTTCTTTATCCGAACAGCCACGAGTTACTAATAGATGAAAACGACCGTTGGTTCACCATCAAACTGCAAATACAATATGGAAAATAAACATCCGATTCGTTGTATTGTGGTTGACGACGAACACCCAGCCATCCGTCTGTTGTCAAGTTATATCAAAAAAATCCCCAACATGCAACTCGTACTTAGAACTACGGAGGCAACGGAGGCAATACAGACCATTAAAAACGGAATGGCAGATGTTGTTTTCATGGATATACAGATGCCAAAAGTGACTGGCATGGAGATGCTGGAGCTGATAAAGGACAGCGGGATCATGGTCGTTTTAACGACCGCATATTCAGCCTATGCGGTTAAAGGCTATGAACACGATGTGGTTGATTATTTATTGAAACCAATTACATTTGACCGGTTTTTACTTGCTGTTTCAAAAGCAAAGCTGCGTATAGAAACCAAACTGGCAACCAGATATAACGGACACCTGACGTTAAAAACAGCTTATAAGGTAATGTGGGTGGAGTTTGATGCTATTTTGTATATAGAAGGCCTTGGGAACTATGTGATCTGTCACACAACTACAGGCAGAATAACAACTTTGGAGAGACTCAAACATATGGAAGCGGCACTTCCCGATTCCAGTTTTATCCGCATTCATAAATCGTATATCGTAAACATGAAAAAAATCAGCTATTTTGAAAAGGGCAAGTTCGTTATTGCTGGAAAGCATCTACCCATTGGAGACACATACAGATCAAAAGTTAAAACGAAATTTGGTCACAGATAGCGTCGTCCAACAACAAATTTATGCAGCTTTGCTTTCTCCGTAGCACCGTCTTTTTTGATCTCCACCAACTTACTCAGCATTTGTTGGTATTTGTTGTAAAAATACTCCTTTTCATCATAATCGGTATTCCCCTCAGAATCGACATATTCGTTGTCAGATCCAGAATTATCCAGCTAGTTGTTCATGTTATCCTCCATATCGTCGGGGCTACAAAAATATCTGGAACCGCATTAGTTCGTTCATGTTCTTGCACTGCAGTTTTCGAAGCAGATTGCGCCGGTGGGTCTTCACGGTTTCACAGGAGATGCATAGCATATCCGCAATATTTTTATTGGGCTTTCCCTGTAAGATCAGCGTCAGAATCACTTTCTCCCGTGCGGTAAGCTGCATATAGTTTCGAATCCCCGCTGAAAAAAAACACCGGTTCTTGATAACTCTAAGAATATCCAGCAGATATTCCGGAACTTCCGCAGTGTCCACATCGAGGGTAATCCGGCCCTTATTCTCATTGAGCAAAGACTCGACTTTCAGTAATGGCGGCAAGATTTCCGTTTCAGAAACAGATCCTTTGGTCGCTAAGTTGACCCAGTCCAGTGCGATATTTTCATGCGAAAAGAAATGGGGCCTGAAAGTTGTTTTCCCATCCACGTACATATTCATCACGCTGATGCTCGCGTAGATATCGGGACTTAAGATATGCGCAACTTTATAGTCTATACCATGTCGGCACGCAGGTATATCCAAAAAATCAAGAATCCAGTTTTGTAGTTCTGTCGGAATAGTATAACTCATGGACGAGAGATCCCAGATGATCTTTCCAGGTACTATTTTCTCAAAAATTCCCTTGTACTCTTTGATTCCCGCGATGAGCTTTTCGGCTTCATTGCAGTTGTCCCATTTACCCATGAAAATATCGCGATCTTCATCGTAATACATGGCTAGACTCTCTGAGCTAAAAAGACGTTCCATAGGCCAACATTGACTTTATTAAATTTAACCATAATTTACAAGACCAGCAAAAATAATTTTTCCCCCGTCCTACCCCGCCGCTAGCCACAATTTGCATCAATGAAACCCTCCAAGACCAAGCGCTTCCCAGCCCTGGCAGCCGAAAGTCAAACCGTTCACAAATACCCACTAGTGGGTATTTCAACAGTTCATCAGGACTGGTAATTTTAACAGTCATCATTACCTACTTAACATGAAACCATGAAAACCCGACTGTCTTCAAGCAAACATAAGAGCCATTTAAAAACATATATCATGAATAGATTTTTTATTTTTTTTGGAATATTCATTGTTTTGGGTATCCAAGCCTGTCACAAGGATAAAGACAATCCTCCGGAACAAAGTATCAAATCGAAACTCGAAGATGTGCTGACGGGAATCGATTCACTGAAATCTTTTACAGCCGACTTTAAAAATGCCGCGCTTTCTGAAGAAGAGCTTAGTCAGGGGATCACGGTCTTTACCCTGAGCGACCGCGTCCTTGCTGATGTGTCTATCGCAAAGAATAGGCTCCAATCTGCATCCGAGAGCAGCCAGGACCAGCCTAGGTTAAAGGCAGCAAACGGCAGCAACGGGTCCGATTTCAAAGATGGCTCTTCCATGAAGGACTATATTGTCAAGGGCCGCTTTTCATTGAGCGATTTAACGGCCGATAAGAAACTGATCACGCTAAGCGGCAAAACCATTACTGTTCAGGTCATCAACAGTATGGTCTATTTAAATGGGGTACAACTGTTCAGCAATTCCATCAGCAGCAACACTGCATTTGCTGTATTTGCCCTATCTTCCTTTATCAACTATAGTAGCATGCTTGCGCTGGACAATCAGGCACTCGCCAAAGCAGCGCCCTGCATTCCGGGTGGCACCTTAACGATTTTAGGTCAAAATTTTGGCGACCAACCGGGGCAAAATCTGGTTACTCTCAATGGAAAAAGTGCCTTGGTGAACGAGGCTTCAAAAAACAAGCTGATTGTCACTATTCCTGCGGAGGCCACTACTGGATTGCTAACCGTCACCGTCAACAATAAAACAGTGAGTAGCTTGTCCCCTATACCCGTCTTATTGCCCAACGTAACCACGATCAGTGGCGTAACGGCTTTGGGATGCCAAAATATTCAGGGTATTGCTGTTGACAATAACAACACGCTCTATTTTACTGATCCCTCCAACCACCGCACAATTTCCTACAATGCCAGCGGACAGGCCGTCATTTATCAGCCAAAGAGCCCACCCGAAAAAGACCTCAATCTCGACGGGATAATTGATGCCAATGACGCCGAACTGATTATCATGACCCCCTGGGCCATTACCCTGGGTAACGACGGAAAGATATATGTGACGGGAAAAAACAAAGAAGTTCCCAGCATACTCCGCTTTGTCCCGAACATGCCAAAGCAAACTGAACATTGGGCCGGTAGCAACGACCTCAATTTAGAAGGACGCCGCTTAAACACAGGTATGAGCCCAATTGCACTTTTAGCCGATGGCGAGACAATGTTGTATGCGAATAATTTCAGTAATCAGCAATATGTGGTCAACCGGATTGCTGGCGATAATATTATGGGCTGGTTGTATAATATCAACTTTTTGAATGTAGACCCTACCTATCAGCAATCCGCTACCATTCTTGGAATGACAAAAATGAAAAATGCAAACACCTTCTATCTTGCGGATGGAAACGGCAAGCGTATCTGGAAAAAAGACCAAAATGGGCTCTACCTCCTTGCAGGTGCCAATAACAACAACCATAAACTAGCACAGGATGGACAGGGCACCGCCGCATTATTTGGAGTTCCGACGGGTATAACGCTATGGTCAGACCAATATCTTGTCGTCTGTGACAATGACTACAACAACCACAATTATAGCATACGGATTGTCAATAGCTATGGTGTGGTGACCACCATTGCTGGTGGCAACAACCCGACAAACAGCGCAAAAGACGGTATTGGCAAAGCAGCACAGTTCAACGGTGTCAATGCGATCGCAGTCGATAAGGACAATATGCTCTACGTCGCCTCTGATGACGGTTCTATACGAAAAATCCAGTTTAAATAAGGCAGGCTAGTTCAAACAGCTCCTCCCGAAATCCAAAGCGCAACGCCTCACTCGTCCGCTTTGGATTTTCTTTTCGCCGATTATTTTATATTTTTGTACATCTTCCAGCAATATCTAATTTAGTCGGGAACAACCATTATGCAGTTTAATTTCGCCTTTGATTCCAGTCCGTTTAAAACCCTGATCGCTTTTCACAAGATTATACCATCCTTTGAAGCAGCGGCCTTATCACCGGTCGACTTTCAGGCCACTTATGCCCGATCGCTGCTGAAAGAAATCAGCAAATACCCCGAACTTATCGAAGGAGTCGAAAAAGCCGAGGACCTGCAACGCTATGAGCCCATAATCAAGGTGCTGCTGGCAGATCTGTTTCCAAGTTCGCTAACGCATAATGAGATCAAGGCCATTACCATTCCCTTCCATCTCTATACGTTCAACCACACAGCAAGACTGGAAAAAATATTACAGGATGCAGGCGATCACTATGACTTTAGTCTTCGCGACATCTCGCCCGACACCTATTATATTCTCAATTGCTGCGTTATCATCAGTCAGTATTATGGCTTTAAGGTCGATGCCATGGATGCGCCCCTATTTTTGGATATTCCAGATAAAAATAATATCATTCATCATTACCGCGTTCTATTCAATGCCGATTTTATCGATGTCCTTCCCACAGAACGAGCCCTCGATCTTTCGGCAGAAGATATTACCGAACTGGTCGACAACTTTTCGGATATTGCTTTATGGAAGTCCAAATTTCCCGAACAGAGCTGGATTTTAAAAGGCTTTTCCATTATGACGCTTTTTGATGCCACCATTGAAAATGCCGTATCCAGCTTCAAGAGTAATCTGCTGCGCGAAAAAAGTGCGATCCAGCTGGCAGAAATAGAAAGCATTTTCAGGTCAATTTATAAAATAAATGATCTACGCATCGGACTGACCTCCTTTGAAAAGGTCCGGAACGAGTACAACTTACGGATCGTCGAGAAACAGCTATACAGTCATCTGCTTTACGATTCGACGATCGACGAGTGTGAAAACATGCTCTGCAGCGAGACCTTGGCAAGCTTGCTTACCAAGGACGAATACCTTGTTGTGCCGGATATCGACAAACTGCCGGTTGCTGATCCGAAGCAGGCCTATTTTATCAACAAGCTCAAGCAGCAACAGGTCAAGAGCTTTATTTTTGTTCCCCTAATTGAGGGGGGCAAGGTATTGGGTTTACTGGAAATGTCTTCATCAAGGGTGCGGGAACTCAATTCGGTCAATGCCAGCAAACTCAACTTCATCTTGCCCTTTATCAAGGATAAAGTGTCGAAGGCATTTTCGGAAACAGAAAACCAGATCGAAGCGGTGATCCAAAAGGAATATACATCTATCCACCCGAGTGTCAAATGGCGTTTTCAGGAAGAAGCCGTCCATTTCCTCAACGACCGCGCCTTTGGAAAAGACTATGCCCTACAGGAAATCGTCTTTGAACACGTCTATCCACTCTATGGGCAAATCGACGTACAGGGATCCTCAGAGTCCCGCAATGAGGCCATCCGCCAAGATCTGATCAATCAGAGCAAGGACCTGATCGCACTGTTCACTGCGATCAACCAAACGCATAAATTACCCCTATTTGAGCAAAAGGTGTTCGATCTGGAAAGAAACCTAACGTCGCTGCAGCATGCGCTGCTGACCGATACGGAACAGCTAATGCTCGATTATTTTAACCAGGATATTCACCCCATTCTGGAGAATTTTAGGAAGAATAACAATAGCCTCGTCAGCGAAGCAATAGACCGCTATTTTGAGCGGGTCAACCCGGCCATCGGCGGTTTTTATGAAGCCAGGCAGGATTATGACAGTTCCATCACGATCATCAACAAAAAGCTGGTGGCCATCCTTGATGAAAAGCAGGTGGAAGCCCAAGAATACTTTCCGCATTACTACGAACGCTACAAGACAGATGGTATCGAGCACAATATGTATATCGGAGCCTCTATCGCACCAGGCCGGAATTTTGAGCTCTACTACCTACGTAATTTGCGGCTATGGCAACTGCAGGTGATGTGTGCGATGGAACTTGAGTTTAGACAGCTCCAACCCTCCTTACCGCATCAGCTCGAGGTGACTTCTCTCGTATTGGTCTTTGCAACGCCTATTTCCATCCGCTTTCGGATGGACGAAAAACAGTTCGATATCGACGGATCCTACAATGTACGCTACGAGATTGCCAAGAAGCGCATTGATAAAGCCAAGATCAAAGGCTCTACAGAACGCATCACACAAAAAGGCAAATTGGTCATTGTATATTCCAATGCACATGAAGAGACTGAATACCTAGGCTACATTAACCTACTACAGCACAAAGGGTTACTGGATACAGAAATTGAGCAGTTTGAGGTGGAGGATCTACAAGGTCTGATCGGCCTGAAAGCGGTCCGTGTAGGCTTTTCCGGTAATCAGTGATGTATTTCAAGATGCTCTTCCAAAAATCTCTACGTGTCGAAGTTTACATTTCCCTCCGCTTCGAGGTTTTGATGCCGTCAAATTGGTGCTCAATCAGGTATTTATACACAAATTTCTATTTAACTTAAAATTAAGAATCGTGGTATTTTTAGTCCCCCTTGCAGTGGTCCTGCTAGCACCTTCAAGGTTCCAGTAGGGATATAGTACAGATAAAGCACAGATATAGTACGGATATAGTACTGTTGACACACAAAGTGAAATGTGCTTTAAGGGTGCTACAAGCGTGCTTGACACGTGCAAATGGAAGCCAAAAATAGCCATGAAGAGCAGCGGCACATGTTAACTATAAAGTAACACCAAGTCTTCCATTTCAAAAATTTCTGTACTGAAAAATATCATTTTATTTTTTCATATTGCAGGTGACTACTACAGCTAAATTCAATTCGAAAACAAGGCCAAGGGAGGAACAGCAGGCATAGTAAATTATTGCTATAAATGGAATATAAAAAAACGAAACCTTATAAAGCACTGGAACCCCTGATAGATTTTTATTGGGAACTAAAAGGAAGCCATGAATTGGGCCGGCAATATGAGCGGGTCTTTCCCGATGGTTGTGCGGGTATAGTTATAAATATAGGAGATAACTGTTTAACCGACAACGGTTCCCTTTCTCTCCAATTCGGCAAAACCTATGTGGTCGGTGCGATGACCACCTTCAAAGGCAGCTTCATTGAAGGTGGTACCCATTTATGGGGTGTATGTTTTAAACCCGGAGCTTTTGCTAATTTCTATAAATATGAACCGCAACACGTATTAGTCAATGATACCATTGAATTTGAAAAATCCAATTCATTTGAGCTTGGTCAAGTTCTTCATCACCCAATAGATTATTTTAACAGATTTTATTCGGAGCGCATAATAAACAGGACTAATCCCTTGCAAAGCGTCATCAATGGTATACATAAAGCCTACGGACAGATAGTAATCGCCGACTTGTCGAAAAGTAACTTTATTACCATAAGACAGCTTGAAAGAGCTTTTAAGAAATATATTGGTATGTCTCCCAAAGAATATGCTAATATTATACGTTTTCAGCATGCACTGAGCATGATCAGAAATTCAAATGAGAAACAGAACTTATCGGATATTGCTTTTGAATGCGGTTACTATGATCAGGCACACCTCAGCAATGATATGAAGAAAAATACCGGAATAGCTCCTTCACAAATTTAATATTGTCGTATTTTTCCAAAGCTTTTTGCTTATCTAAAGCTAACTTTATAGAAAAATTCAAACATTTAAAAAAATGCGAAAATTATCAGTTTTTATTGCCATGAGCGTAGATGGTTACATTGCAAAACCCAATGACGACCTCAGTTTTCTAAACATCGTTGAGAAAGAAGGAGAAGATTACGGATATTCGGATTTTATAGACACGATTGACACCCTAATTGTTGGTAGAAAGACCTATGAATATGTGCTAAAAAATATTGGCGCATCACACTATGACAACGGGCAACGGGATGTATATGTGATCACAAGAACAGCAAGGCCCCATGTAGGCAGAACGATGTTCTATTCCGGAGATCTGGTCAATTTAATTGCGGAATTAAAATCGGGAAAAGGGAAAAATATTTATTGTGACGGCGGAGCCGAGATCATCAATGAACTGTTGAAGCACGATGTAATTGACGAGTTGATAATTTCTGTCATACCCATCTTACTGGGTGATGGAACAAGACTGTTCCAGGAAGGAAGACCCGAGCAGCTACTTAAACTAATAACGACGAAGACATTTGAAACCGGGCTGGTGCAATTACACTACGTGAAAAAATGATCAACAATACCAGCTACACGTCTTCTAATCAGTTCTGACAGCTAACTTAAAATGGCAGCAATGTATAGGTAATTCAATACCCTTCGTCCCAAACGGAGGGTATATTTTTTTCAGCACATATCGAATAATAAATAGTAGCCATCGAATATAAATCAATGCGGAAAAACTATCGAAAAAATCTGATCTTCATGTGGCATAATAATAGAAGTCTTCAGTCAGCACTATCCTTAACAGCGGAGGAAGTGCCATTAAAATGAAGTACCATTAAATAAGAAGTTATGAAAAATATCATTCTATTTCTATTGTTGCTAAATTTCCATAAGGTCATTCACGCGCAATCAGCGCACAAAGTAACGATAGAAAACGACAGCTTAAAGCAAAAAGGCCGGCTGGATAAAAACGGTCTGAAGACGGGCAAATGGGTATACTATTATCCGAATGGGAATGTAAAATATGTCGGACGATACAAAAAAAACTGCCTAGAAGGACAGTGGAAAAGATTTTACGAAAACGGCGCTCCTGAAATTATTTCCAACTATAAAAAAGGTAAAAGAGACGGATGGTCAAAAGAATTCTATAAAAGTGGACAGCTATTTGCAAGTGGAAAATACAAAAACGACCTGGAAACCGGCCTTTGGCAAGGCTATCACGAAGATGGACAATTGAGTAAGATTGGACAGCTTATCGATGGTAAACCAACCGGAGAATGGAAATTTTACTTTCCCAATGGGCAATTGGAGAAAAGCGAAGCATACATAGCGGGTAAAAAATCCGGAACATGGGAAGTTTATTATGAAAATGGACAGCTACGGTCTACGGGACAATATAAAATGGCCGCAAAAACAGGAGAATGGAAATTTTATACGGAAGAGGGATCCTTACAGGGATTCCGAAATTATCGCGACGATAAAGATGATGGTCCCTATATGTATTATAATACAAATGGATCTCCCGCCGTTATCGGTAATTATGCAAGTGGAAGAAAAACCGGTGAATGGAAATGGTATAGTGAAGACGGAAAAATCCGAGCGGTTAAAAACTTTGTAGACAATAAGGAACAAGGTTTATTAATGGAATATTACGATAACGGTCAATTGCGTTGTGTTGGAGAAATGACAGACAGCTTGAAAACCGGCGAGTGGAAGTGGTATTATGCCAACAATAAACTGATGAATGTTGCAAATTATGAAAATGGGAAAACATCAGGTGAATGGAGGTATTATTATGAAAACGGAAACCTGCAAGCCATTGGAATCATGCGCAAGGGTGATAAAATTGGCGAGTGGAAGTATTATCACGAAAATGGACAATTAAAAAATCAGGGAATTTCTAAAGAAAATGACAATATTGGAAAATGGCAGTGGTATTATGAAAACGGCCAATTGCAGGCAGAAGGAAATTATAATGAGCAAGGCTTCCAAGTTGATCATTGGACTTGGTATTACATGAATGGGCAAATAGAAATTAAAGGACAGTATTCTAACGGGGTTAAAAGCAACCGATGGTATTGGTACGATAAAAAAGGAAAATTGCTCCAAACAGGCGTTTACAGACAGGGAAAAAAAATTGGTAGATGGAGCATATATAACTTAGAAACTGGGAAACTGGAATGTGTAGATAATTATGAAACAAAAAAGCGGACCTACTATAATGAAAAAGGCAGACCAACAAAAATAATAAACACAATTGCTGCGGAAGAAGAGTATAAAACCGAGCCAGCACCCGCTGAGAAAATGTAAGGAAAAAGAAATTAGCTATGTTTTCTCTTTCTGACATAGCTAATCAACCTATTAAAAATATGTAATTAAATGATCAGATTTAGCTCACCCCTTTTTGTAGGCAAATTTGATATAATATACAATCACATTGAACAAAACAATGCCTGCCGCAATCAGAGCCCCAATATAAACAGTACTATTGACTATTTTATTAGCAACAGCAATAGCTATTAAAGCCCAAACTGCCGCAAGTGCAAACACAGGCATAAGACGTCTCCAGATCATAAATAAGTGAATTAGGAGTGCAATAACAAACATGGTAAGGGTCCAAACTGTATCGGAAATCCCAAAACCATTCCAACCTATCTTTGTTAAATATGCCGCTATATCAGCAATCAGCGCAACAGAAATCCAGCCCGCATACATACTAAAAGGCAATTTTAAAAAAACTGCTGTGCGCACTGTAGAATTGTTTACATCAGGGGTAAGCTGAATGATTTTTAACAGCGAAACAAAAAGTAGGATCATCAATAAAATTGTCCAAAAGGTGTAATCATATAACCAGGTAATGACCCACAAACTATTTGTTAGACAAGAAATTAAAAACCACCATCCAATATTTAGTATGACTCTATCTTTTTCAACTGTTTGTTTGGCAAAGGGGCCATAATATACAACAAAGCCCATCAAACCTAAATAGATAATGCCCCAGATTGAAAATGCATAGCCAGCAGGTGTAAACAGATTCTGGTATTTGGCAGATATCGTCGCCATGGTCTCCCCATTAAAAATTCCTGTATTGGATAGGTAATTAATAATGACCGTTATCACCAATGCAATTCCATTAACTATTTGATATACCTTTTTCATCTTCCTTACATCTAATTATATTTTCCTAAACATCAATTCTACGAAGTCTCTCAGCATAAATAAATCCGTCATAAAATAGCTAGGATATGCTTTTACTTTGGTTAAATAAATCTTCTAATACCTGATAACGATAATCGAAAATATTCGCAAGCTTCCTTTTAACAAAAATGCCGTGAGCAATAGTTCCAAGAATTCCCAAAGGAAGTTCATAGTCAACTGTATCCTTCATCAAGACTCCATGTTCGTTTGGAATAAATTCATGAAAATGATTCCAATACTTATAAGGCCCCTTTTCTTGAAAATCGGTAAAACTCACGTATTTATCCACCTGAGTTATTCTTGTTTTCCATTTCAGCGGTATCTTTAAGATAGGAGAAACCAAATATTCAATGGTCATACCTTCAGCAATTTCGTGTCCTTGGGAATCAGACACAACTACAAAGCCCATGTTTTTTGGTGTTATTTCAGCGAGATTCTTGGGAGAAGAAAAAAAATCCCATGCGGTATGTAGATCGCATGTCAACTGCTGTTCCCTGTATAATTTGTACCTCATCTTATGATTAACTATCCTGCTTCCTTTTTATAACAACTATGTTTAGATTTTAGTTTACTAATATCCTAAAATTAGCATTTCTAATTGTTGAAAATACGAAAAACAAATAAAAAAAAGATCAATATTAAACCAATTAAATTATTGACTTCAACCTAATCATGCTTACACTTTTGTAAATTATTGCTTATCTTCAAACTGAGGAGTTACTGAACTGATCTGTACAAGGACTATGATCAGATCGTAGCTGCGGGTAAATAAAAAGAAAGCTTATAATTCGAGTAAACTATAAGCTTTATAAAAAACAGCTCCGACCTATTCTAACGCGCAGACATATCCTTTTCCAGCGCCTTGACAAGCGCTTTCGTATAACTTTTAGAAAAATCTTCCAGACTAGAAGGATTAATTGTCTCAGACTGAACACTCCAAAGCAACTGTTCAGAACTTACATCGTATAAATTGCTTTCGAGATAATACATTTTATCAGTGGTGTAATAGCCGGGATCGTATGCAATCGGATACCAATGGGAATAGTAGCTCCAAAAATTACCATACCATCCAAAGGTTGGATATGGCATATACGGACCGCTTCCCGGTACGTATCGGGTCTCACTGGTTTTGTCGATCAATGTAACTGTGAAAATTGCATCCGCATTCAGATCACGCACGGTTTTCATCACCAAATCCTTGTTTTGGCTTTCGTCTCTAGTAAATGTCTTTTTAAATACATCTGTACTTTTAATTGCTTTGTAGCCGTGCATAGAGGCTGCTTGGGCTAAATTGGATTCAATGACATCTTTTGCCTTAGCATGACTTGTCATCGCAATAATGAATATCGTTTGGTACTGTTTAGGAGTCACGTCTCTATTTTTATAGACATCGGTTATCCTGGTTGAAGTGCTACAAGCAAACAAAAAGAAGCTTGAGACAATAGCGATTAAAAATAACTTGGTTTTCATATGTTTAAAAATTAGTGTCCTTTGAAATGCAGCAGTCAGTATGCTTGGTATACTTTGGATGAATGGCGGTGATGGCAGTTACATCTTTATTTCGAGATCATAAATAAGCTCGGCTGGCTTCAAAGTTCCATACGAACAAGAGTCTATAACCAGCTTATAAAGAACAAGCTTACAACGAAAATTGTTTATTTTTTATTAAAAAATAAATCGCAGCTGTATATGGTTGATTTATAGCATAGTTGAAATAAGTTTTCCCATTACGATTCTTATTGTAACTATTAAATACTCTTAATCATTTCGAATTGGTTGATTCTATTGGTCAAACCACACTTTTTTAAGAAAAACCTCAGATTTTCGGCCTCTTCGTCAACATTATTGAGCTGTATCTGCGTGCTAGATAGATACTTTTTAAGTTCATTTAAAAGTTGGGTGGCAATACCCTTCCTCCTATGCTGGGGTGCTACCGCAATATGGTAGATCCGATTGTTGTGCGGGCTGAACAACATATACCCCACCAGATCAGAACCAATAAATGCTCCCAGTCCTATCGGCTGAACTAATTCCATACTCGTTATTGTATTTTGCCAGCTAGGCTCAATATCCCAGAAAGCTTGTAAGATATCCCAAGGAAAATTGTGCATAAGTTCTATACTGCAAGAAAATGATCCTGCACTTACCTGAAGCTCCCCTCCAAAGCACAGTAGTTTGCGTCCTTTAACAAATCCATTTTTTTCATACGCCCGAATAGCGGACAGATTGTTATCTATAACCTCCAGAAGTAATTGATCCACTTGATGCTCTTGAAAGAAAGGCTGGATAAATCCGTACATTTTCCCAACCAAACCCTTGCCCCTATATGCAGGCAAAACACCTGTGCCGGCATTATAAATTACTGTCCTGCCTTCAATTTCTCGCCTCCCATTCAGGATAAAAGCAACAAGTCGAGCCCCATCAAAAATACCTATTGACCAGTCGATTAAGATATCCTCGTTCCTGATCTTGGCCTCCAGTTGGGATGCTCCTAATTGAAAGGGTACGATGTAATCGGCGAAGGCTCCATTAATGGCAATTAATAGATCCGATTTATCCAACTCCGTTAATTGTCTTATCTCCATGACTGCTTTTTTATGGACGATTAAAAAGATTTATTTCCATACTGACACTGCCTATGAATTTACAATTCTTTATTATCTTATTTTTCCCATGGTTCTTTTATACCATGCGATAGCTTTTCTTTCGTATTCTTTCACAAATTCATCTTTAGCATCGTTGTAGTCGTTGCCATCTTTCCACTCGCGAAGCACCAATTCTCCTTTAATCCGTTGATAGTTATCTCTTACTTCGGAATGTGTCCGCAGATAATCCCGAAATGCAACGTGACGCAACCAATGATCTGATTGCCGCGGAATACTGTGTATATGCGCTATCCGCAACGAATGATCATGCAATCTTTCTGGAATTTCATCTCCCCGAACAATATGTGCTGGAACGCCCAATACTTCAGGGCGATCAATCAAGGCAACAAAAAAACGTCTGTATGGCATCTCTTCGTTGTACTTCTCATAATAAACATAGGATTTGCCTTTTAATAAAACGGGCACAAGATCAAGGTCACTGTCCTTATCCAAACCGATCAGTATATCAATAATCGGTTTAGCCGATAAGCCCTCAACAGCTGTACTGCCAATATGATCTATCCTCGGAGCTATTGGTTTTAGCAAAGTAAGAAGGTCTTGCTGGATACTGTTGAACTTTGCCTTCCATATCGGATTATAAGGTTCAAAAGGTAACATCATAATATATTGTCTTTTTCGCTACAAATAATACACTTCATCCTATACAACCTGGATGAGGCGCCTAGCGCTAAAGTTAACAAATTTATTGTTTACCATGCGGATCCATTAGCCACCGATCTTTTCCAGGGAGCTTATTTCGCAAATTTCTTGGTACCCACCACACAAAGAATAACTCCAACAGTTACGGCCAGCATGCCGATACTGACTTGTTCATGAAGAAGCCAGGCTGCCAAAGCCAAGCCGAAAAATGGTTGCAGCAGCTGCAACTGCCCTATTGTCGCCGTACCTCCTTGCGCGAGGCCCTTATACCAGAAAACGAAACCGATAAACATACTGAATAATGACACATAAGCTAAACTGCCCCAGGCATCAATAGTCACCTCATTAAAAGAGGGAGGCATATAGATAAACGCAAGTGGAAGCATAATCGGTAATGACAAAACCAGCGTCCAGGAAATCACCTGCCAGCCCCCGAGTGTCTTCGTCAATTTTGCCCCTTCTGCATAGCCCAGTCCGCATAAAATGACCGATAAAATCATTAAAACATCACCTAAAGGTGAGGCTGTTAATCCTTGTGCCAAGGCATATCCGATAACCAGTAGGCTTCCTAAAGCAGAGAACAGCCAAAAAATTGGCTTCGGACGCTCGCCTCCACGTATGATACCAAATACAGCTGTCGATACGGGCAAAATGCCGATAAAAACAATAGAGTGCGCTGAAGTGATATGCTGCAAGGCCAAAGCGCTCAGCAAAGGAAATCCAACCACACATCCTATTGCCACAATGCCTAACGAACCTAATTGTTTTTTCTCGGGACGTTTTTCCTTAAAAACCACTAAAGTTAGTAAGGCCAGTAGACCGGCAATAGAAGCTCTTGCTAGTGTCAAAAAGACTGGATCAAATGCTAAAACTGCCATCCGCGTCGCCGGTAGCGAACCACTAAATAATACGACGCCTATAAAACCATTCAACCAGCCACTCGCTGTATTTTCCTGCACCTTACTTATACTTAATTCTGCCATCGTCAAATCTTTAACACAAAGTTCGTCGAATGCCATCATTAAGTACAGTCACAGTTTTTGATAATTCAACGGACACAGTTATCTTTGAAGCATGTTATAAATCCTTATGTCGTGAAAAAAGATTATTTGTATAATGAAATAGCAGACAATATCACTAATAAGATTAAATCTGGCGTTCTAAAAACCGGAGAGAAACTACCATCAGTGAGAAGCTTAAGCAGTGAACACGGGATCAGTATTAACACGGCGAAAAGAGTATTTCTAGAGCTGGAAGCTCGTTCTCTTATCCGCTCCAAGCCTAAATCCGGGTACTTCGTCAGCCCCCTGAATTACCTGCAACTTCCGTTGGCCGCGGCTAGTCAGCCTGTACCCATTGCCAACAGCCGACAACCCGACCAATTGATGAATGAGGTTTATTCAACCATGGGGCGCCGGGATTTAACCTTATTTTCTATTGGTGTTCCTTCCGGAGTTCTGCTGCCTGTTGCGAAATTGAAGAAAGAAATTGTTCTTGCAACACGAGTCCTAGATGATGGCGGTACAGCATATGAGCCACTACAGGGCAATATCAAATTACGCCGTATGGTGGCCGTACGTTCATTGACATGGGAGGGAAATTTACATGAAGATGATATCGTGACAACTAACGGCTGTATGAATGCCTTGGCCTTGTGTCTTATGGCCTTAACGCAGCCTGGAGATACAGTAGCACTCGAAAGCCCCTGTTATCCCGGAATCCTCCAATTAGCTGTTAGCCTAGGCCTGCAAGTCCTGGAAATTGCTACAGACCCGATAAATGGAATCGATATTGAAACGCTCAAAAATGTATTGCACAAAATCAAGGTTTGCTTACTGGTTCCCAATTTTAACACGCCTTTAGGCTACTGCATGCCCGACGAAAAAAAGAGGGAAATTGTATCACTGCTGTCAAAACATCAGATTCCGCTAATCGAAGATGATACGTATGGCGACCTTCATTTTGGTGCCGAACGCCCCAAATGCTGCAAATCTTTTGACTCAGAGGGGAATGTACTCTGGTGCGGGTCGGTTTCCAAAACTTTGGCTCCTGGTTTCCGCGTGGGCTGGGTTGCCCCGGGAAAATACAAAGAACAGATTATCAAGCTAAAATTGATTCATTCGCTATCCTCTACCGCGATCATTAATGAAGCTGTAGGAAATTTTCTGCTAACCGGGAGGTACGACAACCATCTTCGCAAACTTCGCCAAACGTTAATGGAAAATTATCAGCACTATGCCACCATTATAGCGAGCCATTTCCCTGAAGGAACCAAAATAAGCCGGCCACAGGGTGGGCTCGCCCTGTGGGTGGAATTTCCAAAACACATAGATACTGGAAAATTATACAGCTACGCTCTTAAATTGCAGATCAGCATTTCACCGGGAAGGATATTTACCTTGCAGGATCAATTTTATCATTGCATGCGTCTCTGTATTGGTTTGCCGTGGAGCAATGAACTAGCTTTAAAATTAAAACAGCTTGGAAATCTTGCAAAAGCGCTCTAAAATCTGACCATACAAAGGAATAAACCAACTATTTATCCAGAGAAAGAAAAGGCGAAAGCCCTATTACTTTAGCTGCAGCTCCAACGTGTGTTTACCTGCGTCCAATTGAACAACATCGCTACTCTTTATATTATCCGGAGGATAGAATGTCGCGGTAGCATTTGCAGGTATTTTGATATCGTATATAATTTTGTCGCCTTTTAATTTCCAGTCAGAAACAATTTTCCCAAATGGTGAATCGTAAGAAATCGCAGATTCTTTCAGTCCCTGAGGAAAGATCGGCTTTAAGAGAATATGCTTAAAGCCAGGCTGTTTGGGATCTGGTAGAATGCCGCCAATAGATTTAAAAAACCAACCGCCGATCTCACCAAACATCATGTGATTATCCGAGATATCCCGTGTCGCTTTTAGATCCCAGTTTTCCAACAATGTAGTCGCGCCGTTAACAATCCACCATCCCCAAGAAGGATAAGTATCCTGTACTGCAACCTGATAAGCGGTTTCTGAATAGCCATTATCTTTTAATGCATTCAAAAGTGCCTTTGCTCCCAATACTCCTACATCCAAATGAAAGTTGGTCTCTTCAACTTTCTTATTCAGATTGGCTGCAACGCTGGCTTTCATTTCGTCGGGCACGACGCCCCAAAATAAAGGTACACTCAATTCGGTCTGTGTTCCGTTGCTATAAATTCCTTTTGAAGTATCCAAAAATTTAGCGTTGATAGCTGTCTTAATCTTTTTGCTTAGCGATTCATATTTTTGTTGATCCGCGGTATGCCCAAATAACTTTGCAGCCGAAGCAAGTATGTTTGCATCGACATAAAAATAAACGGATGAAGTGAGCTCCAGATTAGAGGACGACTTAACAGGTACCCAGTCACCACGTCCAAAAGTTGTCAGACCAGTGGGGCTGATGCCATCAACATAATCGACATAACGTTTAATAGCCGCATAACAGTCTTCCAGTGCACGCGAGTCCCCATAAAATTGATAAATCTGCCAGGGGATGATAGCAATTGTGCTTGTCCAATCCAATCCATTCGCGGTCCCATAGCCCCAACCACCTGTTGGAATAATGTCAGGCAGGACACCATTTTCCTGTTGTTCATCCCGATGATCGGCCATCCATTTTTCGTAAACGGTGATGCCATCAAAATTGAATAGAGCGGTCTCAATTGCGAGATGCCCATCCCCTGTCCAACCATTCTTTTCCCGTTGTGGACAATCCGTTGGATAACCCATCAAATTGGACAAATATGCCTTATTGGTTGCATCCCATAACCGATTTACCAATTCAGAAGAAGTTTTAAGTTCTCCTAACGGCCGCACATCACTATGCATAAAATAGGCCGTTACAGTGGATTTATCCAGAGCAATGGGTACGCTGCTACTAATTTCGACATAACGGAATCCCTTATAGCCGAACTTTGCCATAAATTCATCATTCCGTCCGCTTAGCGTTAGGATATCTGTCTGAAAAGGTTCAGCCTCCTTATCACCCCGATAATAGACATCAATGTTGGATTGATCCAAGCGCCCATCAGCATGCAATCGCTCTCCATGTTTAATCCGTAGCACTGCGCCGGCCGGACCTTTGACTTTTATTTTTGTGATGCCGGCCATATTCTGCCCCATATCGAAGACATAAGTTTGCGGATCAATCTTCGTTATTGACTTTGGCAGGTATGACTTCACCAGTCGGATCGGTACAGTTTGCTGGGCCACCAAGTGGGCAGATGGTGCATTTCTGTATTGAACAGCTTCCCATGCTGAGTCATCAAATTTTGGTTTATCCCAGTTGGGTATTTCTAGTCTGGCATCGTAATGCTCTCCTGTATAGATATTATTGTAAACAATTGGTCCAGAAGCGGTTTTCCACTGCTCATCAGAAACAATAGTCTCTTGTGAACCATCTGCATAAACGATATGAAGATCCAGACAGAATGCGGGACGGTCTCGCCATGGCGCTTTATCAAAGTTCCAAACAGCCATTGGCTGATGATTGTACCAACCGTTACCTAGAATAACTCCAATGGCATTCTCTCCTTTTTGAAGTTGCGCGGTCACATCTTCCACGAGATAAAGTGTTCGGCGGTCAAATCGGGTATACATCGGATCCAGCCGATGGTCGCCGACGCGCTGACCGTTGATGGATAGTTCATACAATCCGGCAACAGCAATATAGGCACGGGCCGACTTAATTTTTTTCTTTGCTGTAAATACTTTCCTAAAATAAGGGGTTTTCCGCTCATGGATGTCTTTGCCATCGCTGATCCATCTTCCTTCCCAAATATCCCTGCCCATCATTCCCGTTTCAAAAGACGCTATGGCTGAACTTGTTGACAGGCCTTCTTTATCCCATACCTTCACCTTCCAAAAGTATTTGGTACGGGGTGTTAGACTTGCGCCATTGTATGGAACCAGCATGGCTGAGCTGAGCTGTTTGCCACTGTCCCAGACACCATCCGTCTCTTGAATCAATGCCAGAGAATCCTGCCCAACGAACAGTTGATAGGCGCTTTGCAAGGCGCCATTCCGCTGGTCATCGAGTCGCCAGCTAAGCCTTGGATTTGCGGCATCAATACCCAATGGATTAACGAGATGTTCGCAGGTTAGCTGAACAGCGCTGCAGTTATTTTTAGGTTGGGCATGAGCATTGCCTGCTATCATGTACAACATCGTTATCAATAAAATTCTACGCATCAAAAGAAGGTATTCTTGGCGGTTGTTAAATTGTTTTAGCTTATTCAAAATACTAATATATCAAATATTTCCTACATATTGTCCTGTGCCTTCCTGCTGTTTATTTTTAGGCGCATAAAATAAATTTCTTGCAACTTTCACAAAAATTACCCTATCTTAGTCCCAACTTTAGGGGTGTCTGCTCGTGCAGGCTGAGATTTTACCCTTAGAACCTGATCCGGATCATACTGGCGTAGGGAAAAGTGAGCTGTCTACAAAGTGCATTACTGTGCCTTCGTGTGGCCATTCCTAAAGTTTTACCAAAAAAATAAGGAATGGAACTTACAATAAACCATCAGATTCGATTTTTTGACCCGGCACCGCCTTCACTTGAAGCCTTGGTCCTTTTGGAATTATCTGCCATGACGCAAGGCGTGGCCGTAGCGATCAATAATCAAGTCATTCCAAAGGATGACTGGCCAGCTACGAAACTTAAAGCCCATGATCAAATTATCTTGATTACCGCATCTCAAGGCGGATAATTATATCAAAAAAATCAACCGAAAAATTCACCACAACACCGTAAAAAATGGCAGCTGAAACAATCACACAATCACCTTTCCCAAATTCAAAGAAAATTTTTGTACCCGGAAAAATATTTCCAATTCAAGTCGCTATGCGCCAGATTTCTTTGAGTCCCACCAAATTAAGTAATGGACGAGTAGAAATCAATCCTCCGGTAACCATTTATGACACCTCTGGTCCGTATACGGATGAATCCATGCTTATCGATATCCGAAAAGGTCTCCCCCGCCTGCGGGAGCAATGGATATTGGATCGTCAGGATGTGACGCAGTTAGCGACCATTACTTCTGAATATGGACAACGGCGGCTCTCCGACCCAAGTTTAGATGAGCTTCGATTTGCCTATAGCCATAAACCGAAAGTGGCCAAAGCTGATTGCAATGTCACACAGCTACATTATGCAAAGAAAGGTATCATCACACCGGAAATGGAATATGTTGCCATCCGCGAAAACCAACGCATCGAGCAGTTAACGGCCAGCACCCCAGGGATGGATCATCAGCATCCCGGACAAAATTTTGGTGCGAGAACACATAAAAAAGCGATTACGGCTGAATTTGTCCGCGAAGAAATTGCCGCAGGACGAGCTATTATCCCTAACAATATCAATCACCCTGAAAGTGAACCCATGATTATCGGACGTAATTTTTTGGTGAAAATTAATGCTAATATCGGGAATAGTGCAGTCAGTTCGAGTATTGATGAGGAGGTTGAGAAAGCCGTATGGGCTTGTCGCTGGGGTGCCGACACCATTATGGACCTCTCCACGGGCAAAAATATTCACGAAACCCGCGAATGGATTATTCGCAACTCTCCAGTTCCTATAGGTACTGTCCCGATCTATCAAGCCCTCGAGAAAGTGAAAGGTGTAGCGGAAGATCTCACTTGGGACATATTCAGAGATACCTTGATCGAACAGGCTGAGCAGGGAGTTTCTTATTTTACCATACATGCCGGCGTGTTGCTGCGTTATATCCATCTCACGGCGAGCAGGGTGACCGGCATCGTTTCCAGAGGCGGTTCAATTATGGCCAAATGGTGTCTTTTTCACCATAAAGAGAACTTTCTCTACACACATTTTGAGGAGATCTGCGAGATTATGAAACAATATGATGTTGCTTTTTCTCTCGGTGATGGTCTTCGTCCGGGCGCTGTCGCAGATGCGAACGATGCGGCTCAATTTGCTGAACTCGAAACATTGGGTGAACTCACCAAAATAGCCTGGAAACATGATGTTCAAGTGATGATCGAAGGCCCAGGCCATGTTCCCATGCAATTGATCAAAGAAAACATGGACAAACAACTGGCATGTTGCGACGAAGCGCCATTTTATACCTTAGGCCCCTTAACAACTGACATTGCCCCAGGTTATGACCACATCACGTCAGCTATTGGAGCTGCTATGATCGGCTGGTATGGCTGTTCGATGCTTTGTTATGTTACACCAAAAGAACACTTAGGTTTACCAAATAAAAAAGATGTTAAAGATGGTGTAATTACCTACAAACTTGCGGCTCATGCGGCTGATTTAGCCAAAGGACATCCCGGTGCGCAATACCGGGACAATGCACTGAGTAAAGCAAGGTTTGAATTTAGATGGGAAGATCAATTCAATCTTTCCCTAGATCCAGATACCGCTCGTGAATACCACGATGAAACCCTGCCTGCCGATGCGGCCAAAGTGGCTCATTTCTGTTCGATGTGCGGGCCAAAATTTTGCTCCATGAAAATTACGCAGGAAATCCGGGACAGTGCCGCACAGGGCATGCTGGAAAAATCGCAGGAATTTATTGCACAAGGGAAAGAGATCTATTTATGATCATCGCTTTGACAGCTGAAGAGGAGATATTTTCAGAACATGCACTTATCAATGCCTTGTTCGAAGAGGGACTTGATATCCTGCACTTGCGCAAGTATCATTTTACAGACTTACAAATGTCGAGGTATATCGCGTCTATAAATGCGGTATATCTTGACAAACTGGTCTTACATTCACATGCGCACCTATGGGCCGATCTCGGGATCTCCCGTATCCATGTCAATGAAAAGAGTCGACAAAATGGTCCGGCAAATAAAATAGCAGGCGCAGCCATTCGTTCCACCTCCGTACATCATATCGATCAATTCAATAGCCTCGAGGAAAGTTGGGATTATGCTTTTTTGAGCCCATTATTCCCAAGTATCTCAAAAGCCGGCTATGGAAAGGATAATGCCTTGTTAAAGCAGCTTCCAATGCGTTCCAATGCGACCGCTCGTCTGATCGGTCTCGGTGGAATAAACCAAAGCAACTGCCTTCTTCCCATACAGGAGGGAGCAGATGGCATTGCGCTATACGGTGCGTTATGGAAACATGCTAATCCAATTGAAAATTTTATCGCATGCAAACAAAAACTATGGAAAGACTCCAATATATTTCACAGGGGCAAACATTAGCAGAACAAAAAAGTAATATCTTAAAGGCACTTGACGCTGGCTCCAAATGGATCCAAATCCGATGGAAAGAGGCTTCTAACAAACAGCTCTATATGCTTGCCGAACAGATCAAGATGGCCTGTTCCGAATTTGCTGCTTACTGCATCATCAATGATCACCCCGAAATCGCCAAAGATATCGATGCTGAGGGGGTCCATCTGGGACTGGACGACTGCAGCGTCACAGCAGCACGGGATCTATTGGGTCCAGAAAAAATCATTGGCGGTACAGCCAATAGTTTTGCTGATGTAAAACAAAGAATAACAGAAAATTGTGACTATATCGGTCTTGGGCCATTCAGCTATACCACAACCAAACAAAAATTAAGTCCCCTACTGGGGATTGTAGGATATAACAACATCATCCAACAAGTCCACCAAGAAGGCTTGCCCCCTATTCCAATATTCGCGATAGGTGGCATAAACGATCTTGAAGACGTGCGCCAGCTCATGCAAATCGGAGTTTATGGCATTGCGCTATCTGGTATGATAACCCAAACTCCACACATTGTTTCATCTCTCAACAAACTTTTAGTATGAGTAACTTACATATAGCCGATCGTATATTTGAATCCCGACTATTTCTGGGTACGGGAAAATTTGGTGATCTCAACGAAATGAACCGCGCCATTCAGGCTTCAGCCTCCCAATTGGTTACCGTCGCCCTCAAACGGATTGACCAGACCAGCAGCGACGACAACCTGTTCAGTGCGCTTGACTTAAACGCTTTCCATTTGCTTCCCAATACATCGGGCGCACGAACAGCGGAAGAAGCGGTGCTCGCGGCTCAACTTGCTCGCGAAGCACTGGAAACAAACTGGGTGAAACTGGAAATTCATCCCGACCCACGTTATTTACTGCCTGATCCCATTGAAACCTTGCGTGCTACCGAATCACTCGCCAAGCTGGGCTTCGTCGTGATGCCTTATATCCATGCGGATCCGGTACTGTGTAAAAGACTGGAAAATGCCGGTACTGCTGTTGTAATGCCGTTAGGGGCTCCCATCGGCAGTAATAAGGGGCTTCGTACCCTAGATTTCCTCGAAATTATTATTGAAGAAAGTAATGTCCCTGTCGTCATAGACGCTGGAATAGGTGCACCTTCTGATGCGGCCAAAGCCATGGAAATTGGGGCTGATGCCGTGCTTGTCAATACGGCCATCGCCGTCTCAAATCATCCCGTACAAATGGCGGAAGCGTTCAAAGAAGCCGTTATCGCCGGCAGAAAGGCTTTTGAGGCCGGCTTAGGAAAGGTTGAAACCCATGCAGTCGGCTCGAGCCCCTTAACTTCATTTTTATTCGATTGATGATTAACATATGACAGATTCTAAATCGATACTCGATCAATATTCCTGGAATACGGTCCAAACACAGATTTACGACACGACCGATCAGGATGTACGCCACGTCTTAGCGAAAGACAATCTAACGCTCGATGACTTTAAGGTGCTTATCTCGCCTGCTGCCGCGCCCTATCTTGAACTGATGGCGCAAAAAACACAGCAAATCACACAACGTCGCTTCGGAAAAACCATACAGCTCTATGCCCCACTTTACCTCAGCAACGAGTGCCAAAACATCTGTACGTATTGCGGTTTCAGCATGGATAATAAAATCAAGCGCAAAACCCTTAGCAACACCGAACTATTATTGGAAGCTATGGCACTCAAAGCCATGGGGATCAACCATATTCTCCTGGTGAGCGGAGAAGCCAACAAAACTGTCGAGATTAATTATTTCCTAAATGCTATTCAGCTTTTAAAACCTCATTTTTCACAGATATCCATCGAGGTACAGCCACTGGAAGAATTCGAGTATCGACTACTACAGGCTGCCGGAGTCTATGCAATTTTGGTCTATCAGGAAACCTACCATCGGGAAGTTTATAGACAATATCATCCGAAAGGAAAGAAGTCCAATTTTGACTATCGTTTGGATACGCCAGACCGGATAGGCCGGGCGGGAATCCATAAAATCGGATTAGGTGTATTGCTTGGACTTGAAGACTGGCGGATAGACAGTTTTTTCACTGCCGCCCATATCGCCTATCTGCAAAAACAATATTGGCAGACACGATATTCCATTTCCTTTCCGCGCCTGCGCCCGGCAACGGGATCTGTTGAACCAAATTTCCATCTGGCAGACAAAGATCTTTTGCAGCTGATCTGTGCATACCGTTTGTGGAATGAAAACCTGGAAATTTCTATTTCAACGCGAGAAAATGAAACATTTAGGAATCATATCATTCCTATTGGGGTTACCACGATGAGTGCTGCTTCCAAAACAAACCCGGGTGGCTACGTTGTTGATCCGCAGGCGTTGGAACAATTTGAAGTGAGCGATGAAAGGGATATGGAAACAATCAAAAATCAAATCCGGAAAATGGGTTACGCTCCTGTCATGAAGGACTGGGAGACTAATTATGCGGGTATAATACGTTAAACACATGAAAGAAAACAGCATTTTTGATCGTTATAGCAGGCAAATTTTTATCGAGGAGATTGGCGTTGCAGGACAGCGGAAGATTATGGATGCCAAGGTGCTGATCGTTGGTGCCGGCGGTCTCGGAAGTCCTGTCATTCAGTATCTAGCCGCGGCCGGAATTGGCAAACTTGGCCTGGCGGATTTTGACAACGTGGAAATCCATAATCTAAACCGGCAGATTATTCATTCCGAAGCGCATATTCACAATGCTAAAACTGCCAGCGCCAAAGATTATATACAAAAACACAATAGCACAATTGATTTCGAAACCTTTCCGGTAAAAATAGATACAGACAACGTTGCTGCGATACTTGCTCCTTACCATATTATTGTAGATTGCTGTGATAACTTCCCGACACGTTATCTGCTGAACCATACCTGCATAGAGCTCAATAAACCATTGGTATACGGTAGCATTTATGGTTTTCAGGGGCAGCTCGCTGTCTTTAACTATAAGGGCAGTAAAAACCTGCTGGATATCTTTCCAACTCCGCCAGCCCCAGAGCAAGTACCCAATTGCGATAAAAACGGTGTCTTAGGTCCATTGCCCGGTATAATAGGCAGCATGATGGCTATGCAGGTACTTAAAATAGCCGCTGAATTACCAGTGGATAGCAATCAATTGACCATTGTCGATACATTTCATTGGCGTTTTACGAACCTCTTATTTTAAAATCAGCCCCTGGAAAGTTCCATAAAAACAAGTGGGATCGAGATGTTCGTTCGAAAATTTATTTTAAAACAGGTGTCAACAAACAAAATTTCCTAATTTTGGTTTATATATTAGCAAGCTTAAATGTCAACTATACGATCTGGAATGAAAAAAGTAATTTATCCATTACTCTCCCTCTCTTTATTACCCCTATTTTCAATTGCGCAAGAGACCAAACTCACGGCTGATGATCTTTTTGTAAAAGCACGCAAGGTGGCTTTTGACTCGAAAGATTATCCGCAGGCCATTCAACTCTCTAAACAGGCTCTTCTTCAAGCTCCAGATTATACAGATATAAGCATATTCCTTGCACGTCTCTATACCTGGTCTGACAAGATTGATTCGGCACGGACCATCTTTACAGAACTTGACAGAAAAAATACAAGCGACGAAGACTTCTTTTTGGCCTATGCTTCCTTGGAATACTGGAATGACCAGACGGATAAAGCCATTGCAATTGCGGATAAAGGGCTGAGCATACATCCACAGTCGCAGGATCTTCTTTTGTTAAAAGGTAAGATTAGCTATGGCAATGATCACTACGAGGCTGCCGAGAAGGCAATTAACAGCCTGTTGGCGATTAATCCCAAAAACACAGAGGCAAGAGCACTGGCAAAAAATATTGAAGAATATACCGCAAAAAATGCGATCGGGCTGACGTATAATTTTGTGTATTTTGACAAACAGTTTGATAACAATTGGCATATTGTGGGCCTAAGTTATAAGCGCGCAACACCGATAGGTTCCGTGATTTTTAGAACCAACTACGCAAATAAGTTTGCTGAAAATGGCGTCCAATTTGAAATGGAGGCTTATCCTCGCCTTTCCAAGATATTTTACCTCTATGTCGGTGCCGGGTATTCCAATAATGTCGGTATTTTTGCGAAATATAGAACAGGCGTATCTCTTTATGCCAATCTTCCAAACAGTTTTGAAGGGGAAATCGGTTACCGTCAGCTTTATTTTAGTGACAATATCTGGATGTACACGGCTTCAGTAGGAAAGTATTATCAAAACTTTTGGTTCAATTTAAGAACTTATCTTACACCGGGTGAAAAGAATATATCCCAATCTTATACGGGCACGGTCCGCTATTATACAAAGGGCGCCAACGATTATTTTGGATTTAGTGCCGGAACAGGTTTGAGCCCCGAGGAGAACCGAAACAATCTCCTGGATAATGCTCCCTATAAATTAAAGACATTCAAAGTTGGTGCCGAGTACAATTTCTCTGTTAAACAAAGTAACCTCTTTTCGATCTCAGGTACTTATTATAACCAAGAATTCCGGCCAAAAGAAAGAGGCAATCAATTGGACATCATTCTTGGTTATATTCGAAAATTCTAGTTTTTCTTTACCCGATCAAAGAAGTTGGTATAAACACTGTCCGGAAGAATTTTCTTTTGGGTATAAAATAATTTGTTCTTGCGCTTGAATAATTCAAAGCGCTTGGACAATTCTTCCTTTGCATTATCCGAAGCGGCATCTTCATTGAGTACTCCGTCCAATTTATACAATTGCCCGTCCGAAAGATGGTAAGTGCCTCTGACAAAATCAATCAATTGGTTTTTACTTTGCATCATGGCGATTCCATCACCTTGCGCTGATGCACCTTTATCTAAACCTTGCCCGATCCAGGTAACCTGTGCCGGTGTTTTGATACCAAAATTATCCCGATAGTAAGCCAATACCGAAGGTGCGACGTCAAAATGGCTGACAAAATTATGAAAGGTCTTTGGTCCTTTTAGCAGCGGCGAATAAATTAGCAAGGGTACATGATAACGATCTATTTTACTTTGCAAAGGTATCTCAGGCATTGCATGATCTCCTGTTATTACAAAAATTGTATTTGCAAAATCTGCTCTCTTTTTATATTCATTAAAGAACTGTTCCATCGCTTCATCCAGATTCAGTACGGAAACAAGCTGGGTCCGGTTTTCTAAAGCCCACTTTTTTTGATCCGGCGTAAGGTTCAATGTCGCTATCCGCTGATCAAATAACTGTTCATAATGAGCCGTATTATTAATCAAAAATGGATTATGTGTAGATAAAGTCAAAAGAACATGAAAATAGGGATGCTCCTGTACTTTTTGAACTTCGAGCAGTTTACTAAATACGGCTTGATCCTCGTAGCCCCAGCTCTCCCCTCCTTTTTCAGGCAGCTTTTTATAAGGTGGCCCAAAAGCGGCCTGGTCAATGAGCATATCGATTTTATTATAGTCCATGAATTTTTTCATGAAATCGAAATTGGAGTGACCACCATAGAAAAATCCGGTGTTAAAGCCATTGCTCTTCAGAATATTGAATAGGTTAAAATTATCAGGCAAGGTATCCTGTTCAAGAAAACCATGCATCGCAAATGGCAATGAACCTGTTATGGTAGGCAACACGGAAAATGTCCGACCGGAAGAACTCATATTATTATCCCAATACAATGACTGCTTTTTTAATGAGCCTATAAACGGCGTAAAATTACCGATATAGCCATTTTCAGAACTATATGCGTGCCCTAACCCTTCGATAATAAGAAAGACCAAATTGGGTGCCTTCGTTGTTTTCTGCAAATAGGTCCCCAGGAAATCCTTGGTATCTTCTTTTTTCAGGAAGGGGAATTTGGTATCCAGCACTTTTGCATCATCGTCGTCCTTATTGAACATAGCGAGCATCCCCGGATGCTCATCCACATAATTCGATAAATTGGATTCGAAAAAATAACGCCACTTACTGCGGCTTGCATTGGCTACAAATTCATCTTTTTCTGAACCATTACCCAAAATTGAAGCCGAGGAGATAAAAAATGATACGACCCCCAAAGATAGCAATGCGATACCGGTATAGGATTTTTTGAAAGTCTGTTTGTTGGCTATCCAAAGCGGAACCCAAGAGATCACAATCAGCAATAAGAGTAAAGCAATGTTGGTAAAACTCAGCATACCGCTAGCTTCCAAAATTTGCTTCATCTCTTCCGAACTGTAATAAAACATATCGGCCCCGAGCAGGTTTCTTGATTCGCCGAAATATAAAAACAGGATGAATTGCATGACGACCATAAAAGAGAATGAGATGACCAATAACAATCTCGCCCAAAAACTGCTTAAAAACTGAAGCAACAAATAAGCTATCCCCAGAAAACCTAAAGATTGAAAGAGAAATACCAGATTATCGAAAAAGAGATATTTCCCGGCATGTGATTCCGAAAGCTGCGTAAAACGGCGGCCATACCACCACCATTCAACGCCGACAGATAACATATACAAAGCAAAGAAAACCAACATCACCGGCCCGAGGCTCTGTAACGATACATTTATTCGCTGGCCAAAATATTTCCAAATGGACTCATTGGCATCCTTTTGCTGAAAGCCTTGCCGCGTCATTTCGCCCCAGCCATGCTGTTTACGAAAGTAATCGACCACTCCCTGTACGCCTGCTTTAACAACGATAGGGTGAAAATACAAGGGTTCAAGAATAGCAGTGGTAATTAAAGTAGAAAGATCCCGTTTCTTTGAATAGACCTGATGGCTAACAAGATCAACCAAAATCGCATAAATAGAATATAAAATTCCTGAAGCAATGACGAGTGCAAATAATGCGAAGAAAAATGGCCAATTGATTATGCCTAAAATAAAAAAGATCAAAAAGACGATGTAACCTGTAAATTCAACTATAGGTCCCAAGAACTCAAAAAAGAACCAGTATGGCATACTGACCATACCAAAACGTCCGTATTTCGGATTGAACATTAGCTTCCGATGTTTCCATAGGGTTTCCATCGTACCTCTCATCCAACGGTTACGCTGCTTACGTAAAACCTCTTTCGATTCGGGCACCTCCGTCCAGCACAAAGGATCAGGAATATTAACCACTTCATAGGCTTGCTTTTGCTCCTCCATATAACGTCGCATCCGAACAACAAGCTCCATATCCTCACCGACCGTATTTCGATCATAACCACCACAAGCCAATACGATCTCCCGATCGAAAGCGCCAAATGCTCCTGAAATAAGAATTAACCCAGAAGCCCGGGACCAAGCCATCCGGCCTAATATAAAAGCTCGGATATACTCTAAGGCCTGAGTACGCCCCAGCCATGATTTAGGTAGGTTGACATCGACGACAGATCCATTGACAACATTACAATTGTTGGCTAGGCGTATGACACCGCCACAGGCAATAACGCGTTTGTCGGTCTGTTCCAAAAATGGCTTCGCCAGTTTTAAAATAGCATCCTGTTCCAAAATACAATCGACATCGATACACACAATGTAATCACCGGAAGAAATATTAACACCAACATTGAGCGCGTCAGCTTTACCCCCATTTTCCTTGTCGACGACGATCAGTTTCTTAAAGGCAGGGTTCTTACTTTTATAAATTCCCCTGATTAACTTCGTTTCGATATTTCCCTGAACAAAAAAAGAGGTCGGTTCAAGTTCATAAGATTCTATTAATTTCAAAATAGAGTCATCCTTACTACCGTCATTCACAATAATAATTTCGAGATTATGGTAATAAAGCGACAACAGAGAACGTACATTCTCAACGATGGTCATCCCCTCGTTATAAGCTGGTGCAATTAGACTGAATGTAGGTGCATTGGGGTTTGTGGCAATAATGCTATAATCTGTAAACGTGTTATTGTGTTTATAACGAAATACAGCTCCATAAGCATATAATCCTATCCAGGCATAGATTATGAACACTGCAGCAGAGTACAGTAAAAATAACCAAACTATAATTTCGTATACAATATGGGAAAACTCTAACATTTTTTCTCTTGCAAAGCGTGTTTAATGATTTGTATTAGTTCGTCGTAAGTATCTTCATTTTGTGAAATATCACGTAAATATTGTTCTTCTCCCAAAACTACAAGTACTTCTGCCGCGGAGATTTTAATAGACACCGCAGTATGATTCCACAATTGATCCTTTAGAAAGCGTTCACATTCTCTACTTTTGGCAACCTTCATGGCTTTTAGGATCTCATTTTGTACCTCAATGGGCTGCTGGCCAAAAATGGACATAAATTGTTGGATTGTCGTACTGTTCTCAATCGCCTGCAAAGTCCGTATGGCCTGTACTCGAACCTTTGTAGAGGAATGGTTCAATAGATGAAAAACTTCTGTATAAAACGTCATTAATCTAAATTTCCGGATCAGTCGTAAGGTGAATACAACAACTGTATCATTTGTACTCTTAATCCAGGTATCGACATGTAAATCAGAACTTTCAGGTATATCATGAATAGAGTACAAAAGACGAAGTTGCTGCCAGTCTGATAGCGGCCTATCAAAATGTTCCAAAAAACCGAGCCCTTCATATCCCTTAAAAGTTACAATTGCATATTGAGCCTCCTGATAAACGGCTGTACGGGGATCGTTTAACTTATCTGTTATCTCGGGGATTGCTTGTTCGACATTCATCGCCGCGAGCTCCTGTACACCACCGGCAACCAAATAAGCTCTTCGATGCCTAAGTTTTCTCCAGGCTTCGTCTTCCAATTTAAAATCATGAAACAATCTATTGATCGACTGTTTAGCCCCACCTGAAAACTTCCTATCCGAGTCGACGAGTACATCTAAGAAAAGTGCCCGAAATGAAGGTTCCTTTAAATGTTCTGCAAATTCCCGATCTCTATCGTCGCTGTCATCGCTTCCAACAATTGTCTCCATAATCTTATACTCGATGATCTGCCGCCAGGATTGTCTGTTGTGCAAGATCCGATAGCTATAGAAACTATAGGCCAACACCGTGATGATTAAAAGCAATACTAAAATCAACACGATAACAATCGCTAGTATAAGCTCATGCAGCTGGATGTGGTGATGCATAAATTAACTTTATTTATTTGTTAAGCGTTTTATTCTTAAAATGAGTTCGTTTGGACTAAATGGCTTAACCATAAAATCCGATGCTCCTAAATCAAAGGCATCGACCACGACCTCTTCCTGCCCCATACTCGACAATACAATAACCGGAATCTTCTTTCCTATACTTTTTATCGCTGAAAGAATTTCAATACCAGAAGCAAAAGGCATCATAATATCCGTAACCACCAAATCCAAATCCAGCTCATTAATTTTTTCAATGGCTTCACGGCCATTTCTGGTCAGCACCACGTCGTGTCCTTCTTTTACTAGTTTGTGTTCAACAGTACGCAGTATCAATTCGTCGTCTTCAGCTATTAAAATCAACATATCATTATTTATTTAAGATTTTCGTAATTAGTTCCAGTCCGATATCCATTTCTTGTTCGATTGCTACAAAAGCGACCGCAAGGTCAGCTTCAATCGTCGAACTTGTCTCCAGGTCTTTAGTCATTTGCGCCAGCTTAACCAGTCCAGCAGTCGACGAAGTTCCCCGCAACTTGTGCAAGAGTTCTTTAACGCGCACAATATCGTTTGCATCCACTGCCTCCGTTAGTTGCTTTCTGGATCCAGTTATTTCCCTGATGACCAGATCCAGAAAAAAGGATAAAAATGCAGGATCATCACCTGCCTGTTCTTCCAGACGGCGCATGTCCAAATGCTGATCTAAGTCTTCAAAGTCAGAGGATTCAGCAGCACTAGGCTGTACAGCTAACATTGCTTTTTCCAACGCTTTGAATAAGTCCTGCTGTCGAATGGGTTTAGCTAAAAAGTCCGACATCCCTGCCGCCAGACAGCGTTCCTTTTCGCCCGATATATTACCGGCTGTAACGCCGATAATAGGTGTCTCGGCATACCCTTCCATCAGTCGGATCTGTTTGGTTGCTTCGATGCCGTCCACCTCTGGCATCTGAACGTCCATTAAAATAAAATCAAATATTTTTTCTCTACAGGCACGAATTGCCTGAGCCCCGTCTGACACCTCAGTTAAGCGCGCCCCTGGCATTATACTAGCCATCATTCTTAAGTTGAGGGCCATATTGACCGCGTTATCGTCTGCTAGCAAAACCTGAACATCCTGACCATATAAATCCCCTGACAAGGACAAGTTTGTCTGGGCTCTCAACAGGCTTTCATCTTCTTTATTTTGTTGTATCGCCCGCCGTAAAGTCGAATACAATTCTTCTGATTTAATAGGTTTAAGTAGGCAGAATGACCTTTCTTCTTGTCTAAATGCCGAAATAACCTCGTGTTCTTCCGAAGAAGTATGCAACACGATCAATGGAATCCCTTCTTCTTGCTTTCTAAACAGCTCTTTGATTTTTTCGATGGTTTCGAGACCCGATAATATCGGCATGTGATAATCCATTAAAATAACATCGAAACGCTCGCCCTTCATGAGTAACTGTAAGGCTTCCATACCGTTTTCTGCGAGGACAGATTCGACATTTTTATAGGAGAGCATATGCTGAAGGATCATCCGATTATTCGCGTTATCATCGACAACAAGGACACGATTTAAAGGCAAATCTATATCCTCCTCTTCCATTTCCTCGCATTGCACTTCAATATCAAAATAGAATGTTGATCCAACACCGAGCTCACTTTCCAGATTTAATTTACTTCCCATATATTTCAACAGGTTGTTGGAAATTGTCAAACCGAGTCCAGTACCGCCATAACGCTTACTTACCGAGCTATCTTCTTGTGTGAAGGCATCAAAAATACGTTGTTGCTTCTCTGGCGGAATTCCGATACCGGTATCCCTAACTGCAAATCGTAGGGTTAATTTATCATTATCGTTACGAAGCTTACTGATCTTAAATTCGATTTCGCCTTTTTCTGTAAACTTGACAGCATTCCCCAGTAAATTGACCAACACTTGCTTAATACGTGCTTCATCAACCCAGACAAAAGCTGGTAGACCTTGCTCAATATTCAAAAGCAGTTCGACATCTTTTCGCTGAGCCTGATAGAGAACAACATTAATAACCTGATTGGCTACATCATATACATTATATTTATCAACAAATAATTCGAGTTTACCCGATTCAATTTTTGAAAAGTCTAAAATGTCATTGATAATATTCAATAGACTATTTCCCGATTCATTGATGTAACCCAGGTACTGTAACTGCGTATCATTTAACGGTGTCTTTAACAACAAATCTGAGAATCCGATCACACCGTTTAATGGCGTTCGAATTTCATGACTCATATTCGCGAGGAATTCGGACTTTGCTTTACTCGCTAGATCAGCCCTGTCTTTTGCTAATTTTAATTCATCATTTATTTTTACCGACTCCGTAATGTTTTGCGTAAAAATAATGATGCCACCTATACTTCCGTCTGCAAGATGCCATGGTCTTACTTCCCAATTGAAATGTTGTGCATCTGCAATTCCTCCGGCCTGTATAACCTCATCGGTATTCTTATAAGGTACGCCTTCTAGCGCATCGAGGTAGATTTTTTTCCGGTCTTCCGGAATATTTGGAAACAGTTTAAAAAAGTTGCTATTAGGCGGCAAACTTGTCCCTTCATGAAAATCTTCCAACCATTGATTACTGACCGAAATATAGTTAAAATCACGGTCAAACATCGCAACAGACGCCGGGACATAATCTACAAACGCACGTAACATCGATTCTTTACGCTCCAATTCCAGAAAGAGCGATTTACTATGATCTATATCCTGAATAATTCCAAATACACGCTTACAAACATCGTTCTCAAATTCGGGAATACCTTTTACCCGCACCCAAATTGACTCTCCATGTTGCTTTAATAGACGTAACTCTGTATCATAAGCTGTTCTATTCTTAATAGCATCTTCAAAAATCCGACGTAAAATAACCTGGCTTTCTGGCTCATAAAATCCGATGGCATGTTCAAAATCAGGTGTAAAATCAGGACTTACACCATGAATTAACTTGGTCGAATCGGACCAATACACCTTGTTTTCGACCAGATTCACCTCCCATCCCCCAACCTGGGCTACAGCATTTGTCTGCTCCAGGATTTGTTTGGTATGTAAAAGATCATTCTCTAGCCGCAATCGATCCGTCATATTCAATGCGGTACTGACTACATAAGACCGTCCATTCTCATCGGTTTCCAGCATATTGTGGTAAAGCCAAGAGATATCTTCACCGTCTTTGGTTTGTAAAACCATCATACCAGAATCCTCCCTATTTTCCGCAATGCGCTTGAGATATTCTTCAACCATGCCTACATGATGTGCTGGAACTAGCTGCTTTAGATTAAGCCCTTTAACCTCATCTTTGGCGTAACGCAATATTTCTCTTCCTTTTTCATTGACAGATAGAATATTGCCTTCCATATCATGCATGCTCATAAGACCAATTGCATTTTCAAAGAAGCTGCGGAATCTACGTTCGGAATTCTCCAATTTGAGTTTTTCTTCACGCTCTTTTGTTACGTTTCTACCAAAAGCCAGAATATCATGGTTGATAGGATCATATTTAAAATGCCATTCAATCTCGACCGTCTGCCCATTTTCTATTGGTGTCGTGGTCGTTGATTGAACCCCATATTTTGTTTCTTCGATCCGGCTTAAATCTGAAACCAAGGTCTTTTGTACATCTCCCAACAATGTAAAAATAGATTTGCCCAAACTAGTTGATCTGGACAGGCCTAGGACTTTGCTAAATGCAGGGTTGACTTCTTTTACATTGCGTTCTTCATCCAATACGCAAATAATATTGTTGGTTAAATGAAATATTTCGGAGAAGTAACCTGCCTGTACTTTTCGTTTCTTACCTAATAATATTTTAGTTACAGCCTTACCAAGTTCAGCCAGTGAATCTCTTTGTTTATCAGACAGCTTTTTAGGCTGGAAATCAATTACACAGATTGTCCCAAGTGCATCGCCATCATCATCCAAAAGAGGAACACCAGCATAAAAACGGATATTTCCTTCGCGAATCAAAGGATTGGAAGATGAGCGCGGGTCTTCAAAAGTGTCTTCGATGACAAGGACCTCTTTACTCATTATCGTATATTGACAGACTGTATTCTTCCGTTCAACGGTGTCCAATTCCATCCCAACGCAACTCTGAATCCGCTGTGTTTCTTGCTCCATCATCGCAATTAAAGCAGCAGGACAGTCTGTAATTAAACAGGCCGCTTGGGCAAAAACGTCCAATTCTGGGTCTTTTCCGAGCCCCATTAACTCATAGGACTTTAATTTTTCTATCCTTCTTAACTCATTTGCAGGAAAAACGTTATTTGCCATTCACTTCTAATATTTAGATCTGGTTTATTTTGTCCGTGAAGTTAATAAAAACATTGTTGAACGCCTAAATAATAAGGAAGTATTGATCAGGCAATGTTTTATAAAGAACAAACAACTATTAAAATAGTTGATGCAATTAAAAAGATCTATAACAGATCTTCCTAATAAATAAGTTATTTACTAATTAGCTTTCATGACAGTCGCTTTATCAAGGTGCAAAAAAACGGTCCACCCCTAAGCCACTGGAAACGGATTAGAAAAAATCAATCGAAAAATGCAAAGAAAATATTGGTCTAAACTTCCCAGGAAGAATGTTATTTAACAAGTCGCTGCGGCAAAAAACAAAAGAGCCTCGCTAAGGGATAGCGAAGCTCTTCGACATTTTTAATCTAAAAAAGCTTTTCAATAGACTTTTCGGCATATCCAGCACTTGCTGTCATTCCTTTCCCTCCGATACCGGTTCTAACGTGTATTCTAGCTGTAACATCTACTTCAAGTATATGATCTTTATGCTGCGAATAATAGCCTGCCCAGGAAGATGAAATCCATTCGCGGTTCATGGGTATGATACGATTAGCTTCTGTAATCATCAATTCATTGATGTAAGAATTTACAGAAAAGCCCAGTTCATCCAGTCGATTGCCTGCTGCGTACTCATGAGAATCTCCGATAATAATACTTCCATCCGTAGCTTGTTTAAATAAGATATGAATCCCATTATCTCGCAGCTCCTGATAATGATCGGGTATTGGAATTGTTTGAAATGAGGGGCAATATTCCTCAAAGCTTTCATACCGACGAATGGTCAATCCTGTTAAGATATTCCCTGGCAACTGGATTTGTGCAAGCGGCTTGGTGCGCATCATTTGTAACTTACTAATTTCAAGACCACTATCATCAAACAGCGATCGATATAAGATTTTGAATTCATAGCCATTGCATATAAGGATTTTCTTTCCTTCAAAATGCTGTAATATACTGCTTGTTACAGTTACCCCATCATTTTTATCCTCACAGGCCACAATTGTGGTGTCATATTTCAGGGTGTAATCGGCGAATTTGTTTTGCATATAAATATGCAGCTGGCTGATCATTGATTCCGGTTCTACACTTAGCTCCTGCGGAAAAAAGATAGCCTCCCTGACATAATCCGCATTCATCACCGGATATTTGGATAAAACCTGTTCCTGTGACCAAAGTTGATGTTGATATCCCTTTGTCTGATAGTACTTGGAAAGCTCATGAAGGACCTGCACTTCATCATTATCCGAAGCGATATAGATGCTACCGTTATTTCTAACCGATATATCCATTTCTTTCTGAATGGACTGGTATATTTCGAGTCCCCGTACGCCATAATCAAACCATTCTCCAGCCATACCCGATGGCACCACCTGTCCAAAATTACGAACAGTCGATCCCACAGGAAAATTATCTTTTTCAAGCTGGAGCACACGCAATCCCTTTTTTAATGCGTGATAAGCATGAAAAGTTCCTAAAATCCCACCCCCAACAATAATTAAATCATATGTATTTGTTTTCATCTTTATAAAAAGTATAGTTAACTAATTTGCACTTCTCCTTTTGTTGTATGCCAGGGAGCGAGCAACTCATTATCGTTTCCTTTCATCTGCTCTTTTTTTCGGACGAAATAGAAAAGAGAAAAGATACCCAAAATCGCTCCGGTAATCGAGGCTAGAAAGACCAATTGAATAAAGTAATTTCCCCAGGTAACAGAATTTGGCATAAACCCTTTATTTACCAATATCAAAAAACTACCCAAATAGCCGATAGAATCCGCCATATACATCACAAAGCCAATGTTACTTTTCATGCGATATGTAGCGATCATTCGCTCAAAAAATATGGCATTATATGGAATATAGGCCATATACAAACCCAAGCCGACGAGCAACATCCAGCTTAAACCATCAATCCATTGTTTCGTAAACAAATAAGTAGAAATACCTGCAGTCAGAAAACCTATAATGATCATATAGTGAATCAACTTAAATGCTTTAAGATTGTTTTTGACCATAATCAAGCAACTTACTAGCAGAAGCACAATAATGGAAATGGTACCATCAACTTTTGCAAAAATACCCGCCCCCTTTACATGTAGCATCTGCCAGATTTCTACCTCAAAATTGTCCCGCACATCCCTTAAAATAGTCAGCATGGTATAAACAATAATGGTCAATACAATACCAGGCATAAAGGTTCTAAAAAAGTGTCTTCGCATCTTACTATCCATGGCAACACGCTCTGTCCGTAACTTCTTGTCCTCTACTGTTGGCCCGGGAGCATTTTCCAGAATCCATACACAAAAAACAAAAGGCAGGAAAAAAAGTAAACCCGTCAAAAATGGCATCCAAAATTCAGTAATATGAAAAGAAGACATCAACCATCTTCCAACAGTTTTAATTAGTCCCGAAGCAAAGATTAAACTCACAGACATAACTGCTCCCATAATCTCTGTAAACCGCCTTCCTTCTAAATAACTAAATACCAATCCCCATACCATGCCCAAGGGAAAACCATTGATAAAAAGAAAAATAACATTCCAAGGTCTCGGACAAAGCGCAAAAGCCAAAAGCCCTATCCATGAAATGCAAATCAAACCGATGAAATACCGTCCTCTATTACGTTGTTTGCTTTCTGAAATAAATTTTATACCATAAAATTTTGACAACAAATAGCCTAGCATTTGAATGACTACCATACATACTTTGTAATCGACACCAAAAATCGTGTCATTTGCAAAAGCAGATGCCGTAAATGATTTTCTAAATGAATACATACTTGTATAACACAAAAATGCTGTAATGGCCAATACAATGGCCACAGATTTCTCGTCCAGTCTACTTACTCGTTGTTTTATTCGTTGGCTTAACTCCATCATTTAAACTTGTTAACAGACCTTATTGTCCGCAATCAAAAGTAAATTTTGGAAATTAACACAAGACTAAACTTTTGTTAAGTATTTATAAACAAATATAAACATCCATACGCGATATAAAAGATATAAAATAAAAAAAGCATCACTGAATAATTCAGTGATGCTTTGACACCAAGTAGTTATGGTTTATTTCTTATTTTCAAAAAAGTATACAATGAGCATGACAGCCTTTTCTTTTCCAATATTTCGCGGTGTATGTGACAATCTGCCGTTAAAAAAGATTGAATCGCCCTCTTCTAAGCGAATTGTTTGATCATTGAATATGTACTCAACGTGTCCACTGATGATATATTTATACTCATAGGCTTCGGTTTCAACCATCGGTCGTTGTGCATCTGGAAGTAACTCCAAAAGGACAATATCCATAGTCGAACTATCCATTGCTGAAGTAAAGATGCGCTTATAATGGAAGCCTACAGCCGATTCCTTTTCAAATGGACTGTAACTATCCTTTTTCCGAACGACAACAGGGCCGGAATCCAATTCAGAATTAAAGTCTTTGAAAAATTCATTTAGATCAACATTCAATGCATTAATGATATTGATCAACACAAGTAAGGAGGGTATTGTCCGGTTATTTTCAATCTGTGAAATAAGCCCCTTGCTCACCCCTGCTTTATCCGCAACTTCCTGTATGGTGATTCCTTTTTCTTTTCGGATTCCTTTAATCTTATTGCTAATCTTGAATATCGTATTATCTTCCATAATCTGGCCAAAAGTAAACAATTTTCGTATGAAGTGTATATTAAGTTTTTATCACCTAATCGTTGGTTATTGATATAATTACGCTTCGTCCGCGCCCACATGATCGGAAAACTAAGGCTCAAATGGTTTACCTATTGCTCTCTTTTCTTCTACATTGAAATGACAGCTGTTATTGGTAAACTTTGATCCAGTCAACACGCATCTCAACAGGCAGCTGATCTTGATCTACCTCTCCGACCCAGCTTCCACCCAACTGCTGGTCAATCAACAGATAAAAGGGCTGATCATAAGGCCATTGAGAAGCGTCTACGTCTTTGATTCTCGGGTAAGTAAATGTATCTGTACCGTTCACCTGAAATACGATACGGTCGGGGTACCAGCTTATACCATATATGTTATACTCTTCTGTTCTGACCGATGCGGTGCCAAAATGTTTGGGGTGCTCCTTTTGCCCCAGATCCAAGGTATAGTATGAATGTGTAGTTTGGTAAATGATATCATCAGAATTAAGATGTTCCATGATATCAATTTCACCATTTTTAGGGTATTTCCCGTATTTGTCCAGCTCGGCCAGCATCCACATCGCAGGCCATGCTCCCTTGGCATTTTCAAGTTTAGCTCTAATTTCAATACGGCCGTACTGAAAGGCAAACTTTCCTTTACTCCATATTCCGCCTGTCAAAAATGGTCTTGGATCTTTATCCTTAGCTGTATTTTTAATTCCTTTGAGAATCAACTCGCCATCTTCCCAGCCAAAACAAGCGTCGTCCGTACTCATGTGCCGATTCCAATCAGCACCTCCTGCAGGAATTCGTGACCACTTCTGATCGTCTAGTTTTGGGGAGTTAAAGTTCTCCTCCCAGACCAATTTCCATGCTTTAATCTCACGATTCTGCTTTTGGATATATACGTGAGAGTGGTCTTTAGGTGTATAATGAACGCTACAAGCAGACAACAGTACATAAAAACAACTTAGGCCCAGGATTCTTTTCATTATTAAAATTAGGAGTTTGTACAAAATGATTTAGGTCTAAATTTAGACATAAATTACCAGACTTGACAGCCCCTCTAAAAATTAAAAGGTGGAATCTAGAGGAAGGAGAAAGAAATTTTATAAAGGTTCTTAAAACATGGGATGTGCATTTGCCGCTTCTTTCGGCACATCTTGCTGTGCATCCCAATGCTCGACAATTTTACCGTTTTCCAGCCTAAAGATGTCGATCGTTGATTTAAGACTACCGTTTGGTTTCTTATTTTTCAAATGTATGAAGACTAAATCTCCATCCGATGCGATATGCTGTACATCAATTTTTGTTTTCGGCTGCCCCTTAAACCAATTTGCGGCAGCCAGTTTAAATGCGGCTGCTCCATCGGCTACAGATGGATTATGTTGAATATATTCAGCAGAAACATATTTGTCGACAGCTGAAGTATCCTTATCCCCAAACATCTGCTGATAAAAATCCAATACAATTCGTTTATTCTCTTTGTTCTCTTCAAGTTGTTTCTGTGCAGCCATTGCTTTTGACTCGTCGATTTGTGGCGTCTGACATCCTGTGATAAGAAATAGAATGTAGAAAGTCAGTATTTGAAGTCTTACTAAATTTTTCATCTTTAAATCCATTTATGAATTAGAATGCTCGACGTATTGATTCATTGACTGAATACAATCTATCGAGCCGATAAAACATACACCTTCTCCTTTTGTTTTAGGTCACTGATTTTTTTGATTGCTGGCATGATAATTGAATTTATCATTTTGGTATAATATTCAGAAATATACATTTCATAAATTTAGGTTAATAATTGGTTAGGTTAAACACCTGAAGTCCCCAACTTCAGGTGTTTTTTTTGAAAGTTTTTTTTTATTAGCTAGAAAGACCTTCAGTTCCTTTTCACAGCTTTTACTGATTATCTAATCCTGCAGGTTTTTATATATTTTTAGAAAATCCCCAGTACGATAAAAACAAAAATGTCAATTACAGCTTTTATTAATCTAGTTCAATAAAATTCCATACGGGCCGACGTAACTTTACATCAGTTAAGAAAATAAAAATATGAGATATGGAAAATAAAATATTAGGATTACATCATATTACAGCGATAGCTGATGATGCAAAACGAAATCTAGATTTTTACACAAAAGTTTTGGGCATGCGCCTGGTAAAGAAAACTGTCAATTTTGATGATCCCGGCACTTACCACTTTTACTTTGGCAATGAACAGGGCGAACCGGGAACTATCCTTACTTTTTTCCCTTGGGAGGGTATCGGAAAGGGCACATCGGGAGCAGGTATGGCTACCCACATCGGTTATGCTGTACCACATGGCAGCCTCGATTTCTGGAAAAACCGTCTGGGTGAACATCAGGTAGCCTTACAGGAACGTGAGATTTTCGGAGAGAAGCTTATTTCCTTCCAGGATCCTGACGGTTTACAGATTCAGTTTATTGAAACGGATGATAATAGAAAGCCCTGGACAGGCACTAACGTCAATTCAGCATATGCTTTAAGAGGATTTCATAATGTGACTCTTTCGTTAAAAGAAGCAGATCCGACGGTAAAGGTATTGACAGATATTTTGGGTTATTCGATCCAAAAGCAGGACAACAACCATTATCGATTGGCCACCGATAGTATTGATACAGCTCACATTGTTGACATTATTGCAGACAGAAATTTGCCATACGGCAAAAATGCAGCGGGTACAAATCATCATATCGCATTTCGGGTAAAGGACGACAATATTTTGATGGAGTATCGCGAAAAAATACTTTCAGCAGGATTAGATATTACACCAAAAATAGATAGAGATTACTTTTTCTCGCTCTATTTTCGTGAACCGGGAGGTGTCTTGTTTGAGATTGCTACGGACAATCCAGGATTTACAGTAGACGAACCGCTATCTAGTTTGGGCTCGTCACTTAAATTGCCGAAACAATATGAAAGCTACCGTTCGCAGATTGAAGAGACATTACCAAAAATAGATTAACTGGGTTACTTAAACATTATTCAACAGACAATAAAGCTATGGAAAGAACTGAAATTGTATTAGACAAAAATCAACGTGGAGAGCTCCAATTATTCTCCGATGAACGTAAAGCAGGTTTAATGAGCATCGCTATCATTGATGGTAATCTAGTAGTTTACCATACAGAGGTTGACGAAGCCTATGAAGGCAGGGGATTCGCAAAATTACTACTCGAGAAATTGGTTTCTCATGCACGCGAAAACAACATGAAAATTGTTCCGCTATGTCCTTATGTAAATGCGCAGTTTCACCGCCATCCGGAGCAATATCAAGACGTTTGGTTTAAAAAAGCAATATAAATTGCGATAAAAGGAAAGGACAAAATGAGTCATTCAATAAATATTAAAACAGCTGGTCAAAATTTAGAACAGGCAGAAAAAGCGATTATCATGATCCATGGTCGTGGCGGGAGCGCCGAAGATATCCTTGGTATGTCATCCTATCTTCATGTCGATAATTTTGCGCTCCTTGCCCCGCAGGCCGAAAATCATAGCTGGTACCCGTATTCATTTATTGCGCCGGTACAAGAGAATGAACCCTGGTTGAGCTCGGCAATTGATCTTATCGATCATACGGTTAAGCTAGCTTTAGACAAAGGCATTCTAGCCGAAAACATCTATTTTTTTGGATTTTCTCAGGGTGCCTGTCTAACACTCGAATATCTTGCACGATATGCGCAGCACTATGGTGGTGCGGTGGCAATTATTGGCGGCGTTATTGGCGAGGAAATTAACCGGGACCACTATGCAGGTGATTTTGCGCAAACTCCAATTTTTCTGGGGACCAGTGATCCTGATTTTCATGTTCCACTGGAACGGGTCCAAGATACAGCATCCATCCTGGAGCAGATGAACGCCAATGTAAAATTAGTTGTCTATCAAAATGCAGGGCATACGATCAATCGCGAGGAAATCGATCTAGCAAATGAATTTGTCTTTTCAGAAATATAAGTATCCTAACTTGGTTGCTGATTTAAATTATTACGCAGCAACCAAGTTAAATGCCTTATACTTTTGGGTATTTATAATCATTGTGATAAACTGAAGCCAAATACTTATTTGCCTTTTGGTCTGTAAAACGTTGTTTATCTTTATCCCAATAGAGTTTTTCTCCCGTTCTAAAAGCAATATTTCCCAGTTGGGAAAAGATCGCTATATGAGCTCCTGCTTCAATTGGAGCATGGAGCAACTGCGGGTTGCGTTGCCGGATGACATGAACAAAATTTTCCATATGTTTATCCAGTCCGTTATCTAAAGATGGTTGCACTGGAACCGCTTCCATTCTTCCTTTTTCGGGAATCACTTCCCATCCGCCCCGGTTTAAGACTAAAGTACCGTTGTTACCAATAAATGCCACACCATGATTACGGTTGTAAGGGCCAAGGTCAATTCCTTTGGCATGCTCCCATTGGATATTGAAGCCATCAAATTCATAAACAGCTGTCATGGTATCGGGTGTCTGACCAGCATCATCCGGAAATGCAAACTTTCCTCCTGAAGCCATAATAGACTTTGGATCGGAGACTTTCATCCCAAGTAAAGCATAATCCAGCATATGCACGCCCCAATCGGTCATCAAGCCACCTGCGTAATCCCAAAACCAACGAAAGTTAAAATGGAATCGATTCGGGTTGAATGGTCTCTTTTGCGCAGGTCCCAGCCATTCGGTATAGTGTACGCCAGTAGGAACAGGCTCATCCGGCTGTACGGGAATGGCACTTTTCCATCCCTGGTAAGACCAAGCCTTCACGAGCCTTATTTTACCCAATTTACCAGAATGAACAAAATCAATGGCATCTTTAAAATGCTGCTGGCTCCGTTGCCATTGCCCAACTTGTACAACAGCCTTATTTTTCTTTGCAGCCTGAACCATTAATTGACATTCCAAAATGGAGTTACCAATAGGCTTTTCAACATAAACATGCTTTCCCGCATTCACAGCATCTACCATCTGCAGACAATGCCAATGATCTGGCGTTGCTATAATGACTGCATCCACATTGGTACTATCAAGCATCTTTTTATAATCTATAAACGTTTCGACATGGATGTTTCTTTTTTGAAGTTCTTCCACCCGCTTACGGAGAATATTCTCGTCCACATCGCAAAGCGCAGTACAAACCACACCATCATTCTTCAACAGTGCATTTAAATCAGACCAGCCCATTCCATTGACGCCTATCAATCCAACTCGGATGGATTGATCTAAAAAATTTGACCCTTTGGCTTTTAAAAAAAATGATGATGCAGCTAAAACGGTAGATGTTTTGATAAAATCTTTTCTATTCATTGAACATTGGTTTAAGTTTTGTTTTTGCCGAATATCATCCAATTCCCCAATACAAATAGAATCGATAGTCGTCTTAGATGAATGTCTTTCTAATAATCGTGTTGTGATTAAAAAACAAATTACTCCGATGAAAATACAAAAATGAATTCAGGTGCCTATAAAAAGCATTGTAAAATATATATAGACAAATACCGAGAAACGCCAAAACAAACTAAAAAAATGGTCGAGTTAGAATTACTCGACCATACATCTACCTATGAAAAACATGCCCTTGGGAGGGGCGTTTGAAGTTAATACTAATTTTTCGAAGAACGAATGTTTTTAAAAAATATTTATCTAAATAATTAATAATACGACTAACAATAGCCCAATGAATTCGTGATGTTACATTGGTCAACAGACCTAATTTTTTTTAAGCATTTATTTTTGATAGATTCTCCCCTCCAATCGTATTCCAATCCACCTCTTCGATAGGAAAAAAGCTTAATTACACCCTATATTATATAATTCATTAAAAAAAATAAAAGATTAATCATTTATTATACCTAACTTGCTGCACTTAATTAAAAATAATGAATACAGGTAAAATTAAATTTTTCAATGAAACTAAAGGTTTTGGTTTTATTACACCAGAGGATGGTAGTGCAGATGTTTTCGTACACGTTTCTGCGCTAAAAAACCAAGTATCTGAAGGCGACGTTGTTACTTATGATGTAGAAAGAACTCCAAAAGGGATCAGCGCTACAAATGTAAAATTGGCGTAATCCAAAAAATACACTTTCTTGTTAATGGGGTAATTCTTAATGACTTATCCCATTTCTTTTTCCTATTCTTCCTTTACTATCTTAAACAATCTTTTTATTTTTTGTTGAATGGCTCTTGCTATTCAAATCAAAAACATAGAAATGGTTGTCAAAGGTTTTATTTAAGACAAATTCGAACATACTACTTATGGAATTTAAACAACTCAGTTTAATTGATCCGCTTTTAAAAGCAATAACAGAAACAGGCTATACACATCCTACAGCAATTCAACAGAAAGCCATTCCAATTGTACTGAAAGGTGATGATCTTATTGGTTGTGCACAAACAGGTACGGGTAAAACAGCGGCTTTTGCACTCCCGCTTCTGCAGCGTCTTGAAGAAAGCAAGACAGCAGGTAAAGTCGTTCCGATTAGAGCTTTGATTCTTACTCCGACACGCGAACTGGCGATTCAAATTGGAGACAATATAAACTTATATCGAAAATATCTGAAATTAAACTATTGTACTATTTTCGGAGGTGTAAGCCAAGAGAAGCAGGTCAAGGAAATCAAAAGAGGGGTTGACATTCTGGTGGCTACCCCCGGACGGTTGTTGGATTTGATGAATCAAAAGATCGTTTCGCTCGATAAAATTGAAATTCTGATTCTGGACGAAGCGGATAACATGCTTGACATGGGTTTTATTCATGATATCAAAAAAATCCTTGCCAAAGTCCCTTCAAAAAGACAAACGCTATTTTTCTCAGCCACTATGCCACCAAACATACGTAAATTTGCACATGGCATACTGCACAAACCCATTGAGGTTGATGTAACCCCTGTCAGCTCAACTGCCGAAAAAGTAAATCAATCTGTATTTTTTGTTGAAAAAAAGGAGAAAATCAAATTATTGACAGGTATATTAAAAAAGCTGAAGCACGAACGTACTATTGTATTCTCCCGGACAAAACACGGGGCGGATAAAATCGTTAAGATGCTTGCGAAAAATGGCCTGAGAGCTGCGGCAATTCATGGTAACAAATCTCAGAATGCAAGACAAAAGGCTCTAGGTGAATTTAAAGAAAGTCATATTAAAATTTTAATTGCTACCGATATTGCCGCAAGGGGAATTGATATCGAACAGCTCCCACTCGTCATCAATTATGACCTCCCAAATGTTCCAGAAACCTATGTTCATCGTATAGGTAGAACAGGCCGGGCTGGGCAAGCAGGGAAAGCAATTTCTTTTTGCGATGTGGAAGAAAGGCCTTATTTAGCTGATATTGAAAAACTGATCGGATTAAAAATCAAGATAGAAAAAGCGAATAAATAGGCCCTTAAAAAGCCTTAACTAAAAGCCCCTAGACATGGATCTAGGGGCTTTTAGTTTTCTTTTACGGCTTCCTATCTGCCATCAGCAGCGTTGAGGGGGTTAATTGAAGCCAGTGCACTTTCTTATTGACGATTTTGTTCCAACTAGGCAAGCTTATCAACATCAGATCCTGCTCCTGCCAGGCCTCATAGTCTAATTCTTTTTCGGTTATCGTCAGATGATTGGGAACAAGTTGCTCCAATTGCCTCAATTTTTCTTTAAAGCTCTCTTTCTGTCTCAGTACCTGATTAAGATCCCAAACGATAATCTGCGCATCCGAATGCTGGATCAGACGCTGAATCATTTCACATAAAAATTCGTCGTTTTTTAACACAATAGGAACAATCACGCGTCTCGCCTTTACAAAGTTCTTATCGATCAAGATGCCTACCATAGCATTGACTTTGGCATTAATCTGTTGATTTCGATCGAAAGTAGTGAATGGAGACTCCGCATTTGTCACCGTATGAAACAGCTTTTCAGGATTTACGATCCGCGAAGTAAAATCTAAAAATCGGCCCAGTAAACTACCTTCATAAATGGATTCGCTAACTCCTAATAGCAATAGATCCTGTTCTCTTTCATTGGAAGTCTGAACGATTTCACTGTCAATATCGCCCGAAATTTTAAAGACGGTCTGTATTGGCTGTTCTAATTCCTGAGCGACTTGTTTGATCTCACGAAAACTGTCTAGCTCCTGTGTTTCCACTTCATAATGATGTAATTCATTGGAAGGTTCGATATGCAACGCGGTAATCTCTGCATTCTTTTTTGATTTCAATGTTAAAGCGTTTGCTAAATGCAGCAATGAAATCCCAGTATTACTTTTCGCAAATGACAGCAGAATTTTAAACTTTGCTTTGTTTTGAAGATCCTCCTGCAATGAATTTTTCTTAGGCCGGTATAGAAAATTAATTAAATCGAGGGAAGGTCCTGTCATAAACGTAGTAATTAATGCCATGACCACCATCATCGAAAACAATTCAGCACTTAAAACACCGAGGTCATAGCCTATATTCAGAACAATAAGCTCCATCAGTCCCCGTGTATTCATCAATGCGCCAATACTCAGACTATCTTTCCAGCTTTGACCAACAAAACGGGCGGCTAAAGTGCTGCCTGCAAATTTACCGATAACGGCGACTAAAATAATGACAACCGTGATCATCCATAGCTGGGGGTCATTGAGTAATCCGATTTGGGTGCGGAGGCCAGTATAGACAAAGAACAAAGGCAATAGTAATAAGGTGGAAACATCCTCTATTTTTTCGATAAACGCTGTCCGAAAGCGGCTTCCTTCCGGCATAATTGCACCAGCCATAAACGCACCGAACAACGCATGAATACCGATCACTTCTGTCGCATATGCCGAAAACAGTAACACGATAAAGAAAATGGCAACAACAGGTTTACTTAAAGCCTCCTTACTCCCTTTAACCTCTCCAACCCGCATCAAAAATGGACGGACAATCTTAATCATGATGAACACGTAGGCAACAGCCATTGCAATAGTATATAATGCACTGGCAAAGTCACCAGCTTTTACAATCGCAATCACGACAGCCAGTATACACCAGGCCGTAATATCGTCTGCAGCGGCACAGGTAATCGCCATTGCTCCTAGCTTACTCTTTTGCAATCCTCTCTCCTGTATAATTCGGGCAAGAACCGGAAATGCCGTTATACTCATTGAAATGCCGATAAACAAGCTATAAGATAAAAACTCAACATTGGCTGGTGGATGGAATAAATATAAAAAATAAGCTAAGGTGATCCCTAAAGTAAACGGAATCACGATACTTGCGTGAGAAATCACAACGGCGTCGTGTGCTTTATTCCGAAGTACATTCAAATCGAGTTCCATTCCAATTATAAACATAAACAAGATCAGTCCGATCTGGCTCAGAAACTGCAAATTGCTCAATGATTCAATCGGAAAAAGCGTATGTGAAAACTCGGGGAAATAGAGTCCTAGTAAAGATGGCCCCAGTATAATTCCCGCCAGCATTTCTCCAATCACAACAGGCTGCTTAATCTTTATACAAATCCATCCCATGATACGGGCAGCAATAATAATAGTTACAATCTGGGCCAATAGAATAGCCAGGGGATGCTTGATACTGTGTAATAAAGTTGATGTAAAATCTTGCCAAGCACCTTTACTTGTCTTTTCGCCACCACTTAATTCTGGAGCCTGTAACTGTGTCCCTAAATGAATTACCCAATACATGACTGCAAGTAATGTACCTATCAGAACGACATAGAAGATTGTATTCCTGTATTTTCTCATCTTTAATAGCAATTAAAATAAATGTAGTGACAATAGCATATTAATCTCCACCAATATTGACCAAGCAACAGCGGCTCCGACATATGGTCACAGCAAAAATATAATTCTATTGCAGTTTTAAAGCTGCCAGGAACGTCAGACTAGAAAAAAATGTAATGAAACTAAAGAATTTTGTAATCAACTACTGAACGTATCGTGGAATACCTTTTTATACGACTCGCCCAAATTAAAAAGTAGAGGCAGATTCTGCTCATCCAATAAATTGCTGGTTACCTCATCCGCAGAGAAAAATTTGACAATCTTGGTTGCAATGATCTCTTTTTTATTGATGCGAATAAAATCAGGGGCAGGTAAGATTGCGAGCAACTTGTCAAAACTTATATTTTTTAGTAATACGAGAGAGCCATCCGACAGATATACCGTTTTATCGCGACTGTCCACATCAGCAATCTGAATGTAATTAATCTGTTCAAAATAAAGTATTGCCTTTCCCTTGTTCGTATTAAACTGTGCAAAAGAAATCATTTCGGGCTGGCTGTTGAGAACTTGCTCTACCTTCATAATTGCTTGCTGAAGTCGTTGTAATGAGATCGGCTTGCGCATATAATCAACGGCATTGATATCAAAAGCATCACTTGCATATTGCTTGTAGGCTGTAGAAAATACAATCGGATAGTCTTTTAGTACCTTGGCTACATCAAATCCATTAAACTCCGGCATTTCAATATCCAAAATACAAAAATCGAAACTTAGCTCCTTATACTCCTGCAGCAAAGAAACGGGATCATTAAAAGCCCTGACAACCTCCAGTCCGGGAATTTGCTCACAGAGCATTTTCAAAAAACGCAAACTTGGTATTTCGTCATCCAACAGTATACACTTTAAATTTCTCTCAATCCGCATATAATCTGATTTGAAGGTGAGCACTGTAAACATCATTCTCTACAAACCGATCCAATCGATGCTTGCCCGGATAATATAACATGAGACGCTCCTCTAACGTCTTACTTCCTATGCCACTTTTCTGTTTTTGCAAAGGTGAGCGTTTTGATATTCGATTACTGACGACAAGATCCAATACTCCGTTCCTAAATGTCATATTAATGGAGATAAAAGAATCAGCACTATGGAAGTCGGCATGTTTAAAGGCGTTTTCGATCAAATCAACTGTCATTAAAGGAACCAAAGTCGGTGTATCAAACACAGCATCATCGAGCTCATCCACATCAAATTTAACACGTATATCAAATAATGGGCTAAGCTTAACTTTATTAATTTCAATAAGATTACGTGCAAATTCAATCTCGGCCTTAGGTGAGACAAGTTCGTCCTCACTTTCATAAAGTACGTAGTCCAATACCATCGCCAATTTGTCCATCGTATAATAGGTTTGGTAGGCATGGGAAAGAATACCATTCAGCGAATTTTTCAATAAATGGGGATTTAACTGAGCGCGATGAAAATGCTCCATCTTTCCGTTATCCATGCGATTAAAAAGCTCTTTTTGCCGTTTGTTTTCTCCTGCAAGCTTCTTGTATTTTTGCTTTAAAACGATATATAAACCAGAAAGTACAACAACGATTGTCAGCAATATTAGAATGATTATATAAAAGATCTCAGTCGTCATGTTCATCCCAAACTTACTTAAAATTTCATTACAAATGAAAATACGGCATTGGAAAGGATTTGTCGTAAAAAATAAATATTAGTTTACAATGAAACAGAATCCAATGCTATAAGTGAGAAAATACAAGTATAAAATTCCCATGTATTTATTACAAAAATTAACAGTTTCATTACAATTTAGTCACTTTAAAACATTAATTTCAGGATATTATCCTTATATTGAGACTATTGTAATTAGCCGATCAAATGATTGTCTGCGCTATTTTGGTTAAACCCGCCTGGTTTTCTATCAGGCTTAATATGAAACACTATGGAAAAGCTCATTTTCGAAACTAATGCACAACATCCCAGTCTTGTAGACAAAATTAAACAGGCTGTTGAAAAATTGAATGGCATCCACGAATGGAAAATAGACCTGGATTCTATTTATAATCTATTAACCATCGAAGGCATCCGATTAAATCCAACGGAAATCGAATCAGAACTTGCACTACATGGCGTTGAAGCCAGTCGGCTTTATGAAGAATAGTGCGATTAGTTCGACGTAAACTCCGTCCAGATAAGATTCAAGGAACATTATCTGGACGAAGAACTTAAATCTTTTTTATAATCATCGCAGAGGCTCCACCGCCACCATTACATATTGCCGCCAGTCCAATACCCCCTCCTTCCTGCCGTAAGATACTGCTTAATGTGACGATAATTCTCGCTCCTGAGCAACCTAACGGGTGACCTAAGGAAACTGCGCCACCATAAATGTTTATCTTATCCAAGGGCAAGCCTAAAATTTGCGCATTTGCCAAAGCGACAACAGAAAAAGCTTCATTAAATTCAAAATAGTCAATATCCGAAATCGTCAGTCCAGCTTTTTTCAACACTTTTTCTGTAGCAACACTTGGTGTGGTTGTAAACCACTCGGGCGCCTGTTCGGCATCGGCATAAGCCACAATCTCGGCTAATGGGGTAAGGCCGAGCTCACTCACTTTTTCACCAGACATCAAAAGTACTGCCGCAGCTCCGTCACTGATTGTGGATGCGTTGGCTGCAGTGACCGTTCCATCCTTTTTGAAGGCTGGTTTAAGTTCGGGTATCTTATCAAAATTGACTTGAGAAAACTCCTCATCCCGTGAAACGGTCACTTCCCCTTTACGCGTTTGTATTGCTATAGGCTGAACCTCTTTTAAAAATTTATTTTTTTGCCAAGCATCGAGGCTGCGTTTATACGAACTGATTGCATAATTATCTTGGTCTTCGCGGCTGATAGCATATTTTTCAGCGCATAATTCTGCAAAGACACCCATTGCTTCATTCGAATAGGCATCACTAAGACCATCACGTTGCAAGCCGTCACTGAGACTTTGAGCTCCAAATTTAGCGCCCCAACGCATGGTATTCGTATAAAATGGCACTCGACTCATGCTCTCCATCCCACCTGCAATCACGATGTCGGCATCTCCCAATAAAATGGACTGCGCAGCCACCGCTATTGCTTTCATTCCGCTTGCACATACCTTATTAAGGGTTGTTGCAGAAGTATGATCTGATAAACCAGCCAATCGTGCAACCTGTCGGGCTGGGGCCTGCCCAAGATCAGCTTGCAAAACGGCACCAATAATAATTTCATCGATTGAATCAGTAGAGACAGCTGTTTCAGCAATTACAGCGCGGACAGCATGAGCAGCGAGATCTGGAGCCGAGATAGACGACAATGCGCCGCCAAAACTTCCAATTGGCGTACGTTTCGCCGCAACAATAAATACTCTTTTTGACATGGTATAAAAAGTTTATAATTATGCCTAAAGATAAAAAATATAACAGAGACAACACAACGACCCGGTTTTATTTTTTTGCATCAAAACAAAATAAATGGACAAAAATCAACTAAAAAACTTCCCTACCTAAACAATTTAACAGAAAATAAAGAATAAAAATTCGTAAAAAGCGAAGGCTTTTCATTAAATTCGTTTACATAGAATCCGAACGCTTGGGCATTCATAAACCCACGCAGATAAAATAACCAGTAGCAAGATAAACGATTATGCAGACAATCCGGTTTACAGCTGAACATCAAATCTTTCGCGAGACGCTTCGCGCATTTATTCGAAAAGAAATCATCCCCTATGTCGATGACTGGGAAAAACGGGGAGAAATAGATCGAAGTATTTGGAAGAAGATGGGTGACATGGGACTCATGGGGCTCAATTACCCAGAAATATATGGCGGAGTTGACCTCGATTTTTATTACTCGCTAGTGCTCTGTGAAGAATTGTCCTATTGCTTCTCAGGAGGATTTACCATCTCTGCACTTGTTATCCAATTCATGTCGGCCCCTTATTTATTGAAATATGGTTCAGATGAGCTAAAAACACGTTATCTTAAACCGGTCATCGCTGGCGATATGATCAGTGCAGTTGCAATTACTGAGCCCGGTGCAGGTTCCGATGTAAAACACATCAAAACGACCGCAGTTCGCGATGGCGACTTTTATATTGTCAACGGCTCTAAAACTTTTATTACCAATGGTTACTACGGGGATTTCTTCATCACGGCGGTCAAAACCGACCCCAATCAAGGTGCAAAGGGCATTAGTCTACTAATTATCGAGAAAAATACGCCGGGAGTTTCTACAAATAAGATTAATAAATTAGGCTGGCATGCATCGGATACTGCTGAATTGGGATTTAACAATGTCCGGGTTCCCATTTCCCACCTTGTCGGGAAAGAAGGTGAAGGATTTCGTTATTTAATGGACGGTCTCCAACTGGAGCGGCTTACTGCCGCCATTCATAGTATTGCAACAGCAGATTCTGCCCTTCAATATACACTCGAGTATATCGCACAGCGGGAAGCTTTTGGAAAAAAAATCCAGGAATTCCAAACCATCAGACACCGGATTGCACAAATGGCTGCAGATATCGCCACCACTAAAGCCTTTGTTTATCATTGCTGTGACCTTCAAAACCAGCATGAATATGCGGTACAGGAATGCTCTATTGCTAAATTACAAGCGAGCGAACTCGCAGTACATGTGGTCAATCAGTGTCTCCAACTATTTGGTGGTTATGGTTTTACCGAAGACTATAAAATAGCACGCTTGTATCGGGATGTACGTGTCGGCACAATTATCGGCGGAACGTCAGAAATCATGCTCGAAATTATTGCAAAAATGACGATAGATAATATCACTTATCAATCGGGTAAATCTAATTAAAATATTCCTATCAATTTTCTGGCATCATGGATGAAAATAACCGTTTTTTTAGACAATCCCTTTTCCACATCGAGCGGGATAACCAACAGATTGCAACGATAAGTCCCCTATCAAAGGTACTTCCCGAACAACTGCATATGGTAGATTACCTCCTACAATTTGTTGATTTAGTTACCTTTACGCTACAACAGGAAGATACAGCCGGTGTAATATACTATTGTCCGATTCCAGTCGGAAAAATCGAATATGCCCAATTATTTAATCAATTTTCCTCTAGTGATTCAACTGCATCAACATTAAAGTCACTTATACTGAAAACCTTGGCCTGGAAAGAGTTAAACAAGCCTATCGTCTCGATCTTTACAGAAAACTGTACAGATATTCCGCTGGCAACTATGTTATGGGCTGGATACCGTATTGCCTCCCAAAAGCTCAAATTTGGCTTCCCGGAAAGCAAATACGGTCTGTTTACTGGTTTTGGAAGTACCGTTTATTTACCTTCATTGATCGGGAATTCTGCTACCTTAAATCTTCTGACACAGGGAAAGTTCATGAATAGTGAAGAAGCCTACAAACAGGGATTAATCGATGAAGTTACGCAGCAACAAGACGAGGGCATATTACTGGCAAAAAAATGGATTCTTAAGAATCCCCTTCTGATTCCAGATAAAGAAACCAAACAAAAAGATCAGTTAAGCCCTGAAGCCATTCTTAATGTCCAAAGAAAGGCACGTGGCTTATATCCAGGAACGAATGCAGTCATCGAATTGTTAAAGAAAAGAGCTTCATCTACCCCAATTCAAGCGATGGATCAAGAGGTCACTTTATACCTTGAAGTGCTCAATCGGCCCGAACCGCTCCATATGATCCGAACCCTTTACTATGGCGTTCAAGACGCGCAATCACCGAACCGAATCGGGCTGCTGAATAACTATACGCTAAACAAAATAGGAATTTTGGGTGCAGGAATGATGGGATCCGGTATTGCCTATGAAGCTGCCAGAGCAGGAATCGAGGTTGTTTTAAAAGATGTTACAATCATTCAGGCCGAACGGGGTAAAGCTTATTCGACCCAGCTTTGCGAAAAATTGCTGGCTATGGGAATCCTGAACCAATCTCAACAGGAACAATTGCTTTCCCGCATAAAACCTACGGAAAAAGTCGGCGACCTGAATGGATCCGACTGCATTATAGAAGCTGTATTTGAAGATTTTTCTTTAAAAGCAGCCGTAACTCAGGAAAGCCTACCCTACCTGGCAGATAACGGCTTTTTCGCCTCAAATACAACCTCGTTACCCATTACTGAGCTTGCAAAAGCAGCTCATAAATCCAAAAGTTTTATCGGTATGCATTTCTTTTCTCCCGTAGACCGCATGCCACTGGTGGAGATTATCTGCGGAAAAGAAACTGATGAAATCACCTTACAGAAGGCACTTACAACAGCATTAAAGCTTAATAAAATTCCAATAATAGTCCATGATGGCCCAGGATTTTTTACGTCGCGTATTTTCTTCAACTATTTACTCGAGGGCATCACAATGGTACTGGAAGGAATTTCTCCTTTACTGATCGAAGAGGAAGCCGTCGCAGCTGGATTTGCAGTGGGCCCTTTGGCAGTATTGGACGAAATATCTCTGGAATTGATGCTTCATGTTTACGATCAATTTCCCGCACTCCACCCCAGCCAGCAACGGGCATATAGCTACCTCAAAAAAATGGTTGATCAGGGAAGAAAAGGCAAAAAATCAGGCGTTGGATTTTACGATTATGACATAGAAAGCAAAAAGAAAACAATTTGGAAAAACCCGACTATATCACTACAATCAAACACTTTAACCCCACCAACTATTCGTAAGAGACTGCTCCACGTCATGGCTCTAGATAGCTACCGCTGTCTGGAGGGAGGTATAATTGACCGACCTATTGACGGAGATATTGGTTCCATCCTGGGAGTAGGTTATGCTTCTTATACAGGTGGGGTATTTGGTCATATCGACCTTACAACCCTCCCGATTTTTGTAGCTGAATGTGAAGCATTTCATGCTTACGGTGAACAATGGGATGTACCGGAATCATTAAAGGAATTAGCGAATAGGAATTTCAAATTTTATACTGGCTTCCTTTCAAACTGGCATTAGATGATCCACTTATTCGTTTTACCCAATACTGCAGTGATATAGTTGGAACACGATTAGCACTGTAATATCACCCTTAGGCTTAAAAACCTCCATGATTTCGAAAGGACCAACAGTTGCGAAAACCGAGTCAAGGTCTTTTCCTGCTGATAAGAAACGGACCATTCAGCAAAAAGATGAAACGGCCAAATAGTAGGAAAAAGTTATCTGAATTGAATAATTTAGCAGCATCAGGGCAATATGATTAAAATAAGGGGAGCAATTTGCTCCCCTATTTTAATATTTTTATTGTGCAAACAAATCCATAAGATAAGAAACATCCTGATCAACAAAAGTATCATAGTCCAATGTTGCTTCGAGTATCTGCCGCTGTTTCTTTTCAGAAAATACCCTCGCAAGGTTGGTTTTATATTTTTCGATTAACTTAGGGATTCCTTCGGCCCTGCGTCTTGGATGACCTATCGGGTATTCGACAACCAATTCAGGCAATAACGTACCATCATTCAACTCAATTGTCAAAGCATTTGAAATAGCCCGCTTCTGTGGGTCGTGGTAGTCCGAAGTGAATCGAGGGTCTTCAATACAGAAAATTTTATCGCGAAGCTCATCTATTCTCGGATCTGAAGCAATATGATTTTCATAATCTTCAGCTGTCAAGCGGCCAAAGATTAAAGGGACGGCAACCATATACTGAATGCAGTGATCGCGGTCTGCAGGATTATGCAAAGGCCCCTTTTTATCGATGATCCGGATAGCGGCTTCATGTGTACGAATTGTCACGCGCGCGATATCCGCACTACTTTTCCCGAATTCCTTCAATTGCTGGTGAAGTTGCATTGCAGCTTCGGCAGCCGTCTGTGCATGAAACTCGGCAGGGAAGGAAATTTTAAAGAGTATATTTTCCATCACATAGGATCCGTAGGCACGTTGAAACTTAAATGCATTGCCTTTAAAAGACACATCGTAAAATCCCCATATTGGAGCGGTCAGAACAGACGGATACCCCATTTCTCCGGTCTTTGCAATCAAGGCCAAACGAACGGCTCGTGAAGTAGCATCACCTGCGGCCCAGGATTTTCGGCTACCTGTATTGGGAGCGTGCCGGTAAGTACGTAATGCCTGGCCGTCCACAAAAGCCAAAGATACCGCATTAAGAAGTTCCTCTTTTGTCAGCCCTATCATTCGACCCACAACCGCTGTTGAAGCTACTTTCACTAAAATAACATGATCTAAGCCTACTTTATTGAACGAATTTTCAAGAGCCAAAACACCTTGTATCTCATGCGCCATGACCATGGCTTCCAGCAGCTGTTTAGCTTTCAAAGGTTTCTGACCATTTGCGATGTGAGTCCTACTCAACCAGTCCGCTACAGCTAAAATTCCGCCGAGATTATCAGATGGATGCCCCCATTCTGCAGCAAGCCAAGTATCGTTAAAATCCAACCATCGAACAATGGTACCGATGTTAAATGCTGCCTGCACTGGATCGAGTTGGAAATTAGTGCCCGGTACCCTAGCACCATTTGGTACAATAGTCCCGGGTACAATAGGTCCCAGCAATTTCGTACAGGCAGGATAGGTTAAAGCCTCCAAGCCACAACCTATGGTATCAAGAAAACAGTAAAATGCCGTATTCCATGCTACTTTTTCTTTAATTGTATAATTTAGGACGTAGTCCACAATGTCCACTAAAACCTGATCTGGCTGTGGTCTTTCATTTGATATTGCTGAACTCATTATTTTATTTCGTTTAAGACTATCGTTCGAGATTCTTTCTGTTGTTTTTTACGTTTCGTTGCAGTCAGATTATCCCCGACAAAAACCATTTTTTATTCCTCAACCACAATTTATCGTTCGGAAATAGGGACGAAAGGTCTATCGTCGGGCCCGATATAATTTGCACTTGGCCTGATAATTTTTCCATCTTGCCGTTGTTCAAAAACATGTGCCGACCAACCGGTGATACGTGCAAGAACAAACAATGGCGTAAACATTTCGGTTGGAATTCCCATCAGGTGGTAGGATACGGCGGAATACCAATCCAGATTTGGAAACATTTTCTTTTCTTCCCACATCACCTTTTCCAATCTTTCAGCAATCAAATACAGTGTCATGTCCCCTGCTTCTTCGGAAAGCTCCTTGGCTACCTGTTTAATTACTTGATTTCTTGGATCCGAAATTGTATATACCGGATGGCCAAAACCAATAATAACCTCTTTATTTGCCAAGCGTTTACGGATATCGGCTTCTGCTTCATCGGCATTTGCATAACGGCTCTGAATTTCAAATGCCACCTCATTGGCACCGCCATGTTTGGGACCACGAAGTGCACCAATAGCACCTGCTATACAGGAATACAGATCAGATCCTGTTCCAGCGATGACCCGTGCACTAAAGGTCGAAGCATTAAACTCATGTTCAGCGTATAAATTAAGCGAAATCTGCATGGCCTTTACCCAAGATGCCGAAGGAGATTTACCATGAAGCAGATGCAAAAAATGCCCTCCTAAAGTGGAATCAGTGGTCTCTACCTGAATCTCACGTCCATGCTGACTAAAATGATACCAGTATAGCAGAGCTGAAGCCATGGAAGCCATCAGACGGGTGGCTATATCCCGTGCTCCGGCAATGGGGTGACTTTCTTTTTCGGGTGATACACTTCCAAAAAAAGAGACATAAGTCCGCAAGACATCCATCGCATGGGCGGTGGACGGCAACTGCTTCAGTACTTGTTGAACAGTAATCGGCAACCCACGCTGACTGATCAGCTGACTTTGATAGCCAGTTAACTGGGCCTGCGTTGGCAAACTACCATAAACAAGCAAATAAGCTACCTCCTCAAAACTAGCCTGGTACGCCAGATCCAAAATATCATATCCTCTATAATGCAAATCATTGCCACTTTTGCCTACAGTACTCAGCGCGGTATTCCCAGCGGGTACTCCCGAGAGTGCAACACTTTTCTTAGGTTTAAAACTAGTATCTTTTGTCTCTTCCATCTGTCTATAATTATTTATTAAACAATTTATCCAATCGATTTTCATAGGCATAATAATCGATACTTCTGTAAAGCTCCTCTCTTGTTTGCATCTGGTCAATTATTTTCGCCTGGCTACCATCTTGCCGGATATGATGATACACCTCTGTTGCAGCTTTATTGGCGGCCCGAAAAGCAGACAAGGGATATAACACGATGGAGACCTGCGCCTGACGCAGCTCATCAAGGTTAAACAAAGGAGTCTGCCCAAATTCGGTGATATTAGCCAAAATAGGTAGTCCAGTCGCAGCACTAAATTGACTATATTGATCCAAATGATGTACCGCTTCGGCGAAGATAAAGTCCGCTCCTGCTTCCTTATAGGCAACAGCTCTTTCTAGAGCAAGCTCCAGGCCTTCAGAAGCAAGAGCATCAGTACGTGCACCGATGACAAAATCGTTGTCGGTCCGCGCATCCACAGCAGCTTTCAGCCGGTCAACCATTTCAAATTTTGACACAAGCTCTTTTCCAGGGCGATGCCCACAGCGTTTCGCGCCGACTTGATCTTCCATGTGTATTGCTGCCGCACCGGCTTTAATTAACGATTTTATGGTACGCGACACATTAAATGCCGATGGGCCAAAGCCTGTATCAATGTCCACCAGCAGTGGAAGATCGCAGACATTTGTAATGCGGTCAACATCAATCAAAACATCCTGCAGCGTTGTAATGCCAAGATCCGGGATTCCCAATGATCCGGCGGCAACACCACCACCAGAAACATAAATTGCTTTAAAGCCAGCCTGCTGGGCCAAAAGGGCATGGTTGGCGTTAATAGCCCCAACAACTTGCAACGGATTTTCGTTCGTAATTGCCTCCTTAAAAAGGAAACCGGGAGATTTAATCATCATATCGAATTTTGAAATTCAACACATCATAACCTGTCACGATGCAAGCCATGAATGCTATTTAAGTTTATTTAGTTTGAACATCCATTTATCGGACTGTCCATCTTAAAGATACTAATTACCAAGGTAATTAAACAAATTATTTTCTATATTTTAGAACTTTTACAGAAGAAAATACGGTTAAACCTAAAAGAACATTACATCTAAAACTTTCCTGATTCCGCTGAATCACCAACAGGCATGAAAGTTCTTGATGCCCATAAAAAACAAACACTTTCAAAAAAAAAGCCATGAACCGGGGTTCATGGCTTTTTTCATTCATCCAAATAGGATTCTTCTCAATTTTTAGGGTACAAAATCAAGAGAAATGGAGTTATTGTTCAATAAATTTCTGTCCATGAAAAACACGTTTTGCCAAACCTCTTTTCACCTCGAGCTGATTTCGCCATTGCTGTTCTTTAGCGACATGGAGCTTAGCGCGCGCTAACTCTTCGAGGCGTTCTGCCAACCGCTCAATTGCAATCTCCTTATTCTGCAGTTGCGACCTTGTATCCATCACCTGAACACTTACGCCCGATGGGCGATGTGTCGCCCTTATTGCTGAGCTTACTTTATTGACATGCTGCCCTCCGGCTCCACTGCTGCGCATAGACTGAAAATGTACATCCTTCAAATCCAATGCCTTCTCTTCCGTGGGTGGATGACAGCTTTTAATTTCGACAAACCAATTCTTGCGTTTGTGTAAAGGCCTAAAGGGACTTTTACAGACCCAACAGATGGTTCCCCGCCAGCGCTCGACAAACAGACCGACGTCACACCCTGTCAATCTCACGATTATTGAACATGACAATCCTTCTAGGAGCTCTGCTTTCATCTCCGTTAGTATGACACCATTTTTGTCGGCTTCCGATGACATACGGTCAACCACAAGCCGCACTGCCAAATTACATTCCTTAGGACCTCGTCCTGAGGTAACCTGTAGATACATTTCCTCCATCATACTATTTATCCATGCGAACAATCTTTGGACTGAATGTGCCAAGGACATGAACAAGTTCTTCCTGTAATTTCATCACCCGATGAATATCCTTATACGCTCGCGGAGATTCATCCAATGCCCCACCGATTAATTCAACTCCGTGATTCTCTAAATCTTTCAGCATGGCACTTTTGGTCAAGCTATTTATACAAGCTGACCTTGACATCACGCGTCCCGCCCCGTGGGAAGCAGATTGTAAGCTTAAAGTGTTTCCCTTTCCTTCAACAATAAATCCAGGTGCTGTCATCGAACCAGGAATTATCCCCAATACGCCGCTACCAGCAGGTGTTGCTCCTTTTCGGTGTACAATACACTCTTGACCATCCACAGATTCTTTCCAGGCAAAGTTATGATGATTTTCGATCGTCAGCACAGGTTGCACCCCGAGTGCCTTGGCTAAGCGTCTATGAATATCTTCATGGCATGCTTGAGCATATTCTCCCGCTAAATTCATGGCCATCCAATATTCCTGTCCCTCCTGCGTTGCCAAATCCAACCAGGCCAAGTGCTGAACATGCCGGGGCAAAGGGCACAAACGACCCGCAAGAGCTGTATAGTGTTTAGCGATATTCGCCCCAAGACCCCGGGATCCACTGTGGGACAAGACAGCTAAGTAGTGCCCAGGTACGATCCCCCACTCTGCTCTTGTAGTATAAAGCTCAACCGCGCCAAGCTCGACAAAATGATTTCCGCTACCAGAAGTCCCAAACTGCCGGTATGCTTTACTCAATAAGGATTTCAAAAGCGGAATTTCACTGAATTCAGTTTTGGTAAAAATCGCATGATCGTGCTTCACGGGATGCGCGTCGTACAAACCAAATTTTGTATTTTCCTTTAGTATATTTTTTAGCTGGAATTCCCGCCCCTTAAAATAACTACCAGGTAAATCGAATATTGATAAGCTCATGCGGCATCCAATATCAACACCTACACCATAGGGTATAACCGCATTTTCTGTTGCCAATACTCCGCCAATCGGAAGACCGTAGCCCGTATGCGCATCGGGCATCAGTGCCCCCTGCTTCGCAATAGGCAGTTTCAAAGCATCGTAAAGCTGTCTTTTTGCCTGCTCATCAATTTCATTTTCACCAAATATGGCAAAAGGAGCAGCATGCTCATTAAGCTCGCGCATGCGTACTTCGACGGGTTTAACCAAACCTTCAGAGACTTTGCCCCATATATTGTGCCCCATAAACCGATTGGGATTCTTGAGGACCTCCGTTAATTCAAGAAGAATGGTTTCTTTATTTTCTTTCTTCCTGTGACGCGTAATTAATCCTAAAGCTGTATTAACGATATTATTTTGTGGAAAACCTATTTTTAGTAGATCCTTCCCAGATAATTTACTTCCCATTTTTATAAAAAAGTATAAAACACTGGCTATCAAAGTTCTCTCAAAAATTGATAGCATTTAAAAAATTTCGGGAATATTCTGTTGGGATTAACCGTTCAATTCAGCTACTAACCTGTTTGCTAAGCATTCAACAAAGAGTCTATATTGCTGTATGAGCATGCACAGAAAACACGCCTTTTTAAAGGTTTGTTTATGTTAATTGAACAGAAAATCTGGAAAATAAAAAGCCCGAATGAACTTCGGCTTTTTCATCTGTCTAAATTGGTTTATTCAAAATTATAAATTGATCTGACGAACGATCTCTGCGAGATTGACATCATGATGCTTTCATAATTTAAATAATATCCTAAATACGACTAAAAGCACGAAGATTGCCTTTGGCAAATCCATTTGCCTTAAAAGCTTGCTCTGTTATCATCTTGGCGACCAACATATCTCTTCGTGTTTAATTGTTAAAAAATTATTATCGGATGCAAATATAGGTAAGTTAAGCTTAAACTTCCAATTTTCACAATATTTAATTTGAGTTGAATGGTAAGGGATCTTTTAAAACAAATTTGAAATCAATTATATGATCACCTCTGGTTATCCGAAATCTCATTTCCTTTCCCTCTTCTGTCTTGAATAGATTATGAATAGATTCCAGGGAAAAAGATGATGCTGATCGACCGTTGATCCGTAGCACTTTATCGTCAGGCATCAATCCTGCAAGTGCCGCAGGTGAGCCTGCACGTACCGTTGCAATCTTGTACATATTTCTGAGCACAAAACGATATTGTACGCTATTACCCATTCTTACTTCTGTACCGCCGTCCTTCTGAAGAACAACAGGAATCTCTTCTTTTTCGTATTTAATCCCGTCATGAATAATTTCCAGACCACTCATATTTAAATAGTAAAACCGATCGAAGTCTTTATTCTTATGGAGGTATACCATTTTATTTGGATAGTCAAAAACGACTTTAAAGCGACGTAACAGTTCATTTCCAATAGACCCTATCCGTTCACTCACAAATGTTGCATGCTGCAGAGAGCTCAATTCAGGATAGGCAACCAGCGGGTAATTCATCGTAAATGGGCCCAGCTCAAGGGACCTTATCCGATTTCTTTTCCCATAGATCTCACCGTTAAACCCCTGACCTATATAATCTTCGATAAAGGGAGGTTTAATGTCAAAATTATTTAATTTTGAAGGAATAAGCATTAAAGCATCACTATTTCCCATATCAATTAACACACGGCCATCAATTGCTTCATTTCCCTGTTTAAAAGCCACCGATACATAGGGTCGACTATTTAAAATATCTAGAGGCAAAGGCTGCATTTTAGCCAATCCTTTCGGCTGACTATCTTTATGATATAAGGTAATTCGATGTTTCTGAAAATCCATTTCCACCGGATAGTTTTCAAAAAAACGGCTTCCCATAATCCCATTGACCTCTATTCCGATTCGGGTAGAAATATCAATATGTGCATTTTGTAGAATATAGATCGGCTGATCTAAATCCTCATAAACATCAGCAATAGTGACCTGATTATTTATAGACAGATAACCATCTAATCCTTCGCTCCTACCTAAACCCTGAAATTTATTCACGAAAACGGCACTGTCAATTGATTTTAAGGTCTCTCCAAATATCATCGTTTCCTTAACCCCCGTATCCAATAGAAAATTCATCCGATATCCATTGACCTGAACCGGAATAACGACTAAATTATGCACAAAAAGGAAGGGCAGTTTAATATTCTTTTTTCCTTTTAGGACAAAGCCAACCTGCCCATGTCCGAAAAAAAAACATACTAATGCCAGAGATAAAAATACCGCTTTCATCCAAGTTTATATTTGGTATTTCCAATTTAAACAACAATATTCAGATAAAAAAAAAGTTTACACAAAAAAAGCTGATATCTTGCCAACAATTGAGGGGATCCAATTTGATGCTTGCTGCCTACACGCTTGGTCCAAGATAACACTTGCTTTGCCCTTTACTTACCAGTTTATTACCATTTTATTGCCAGGTTATTGTTAGAATACCAAAGAACAAGCAGAGAAACAGCAAAGAACAAGCAGAGAAATAGCGAGCAAATACCAAGGAAGGTCTAACTAAAGTACCTACAATAAGCAGAGAAACACCAAAAGATAAGCAAACAGCACATAAGGATCAAGTGGCGATCAAATTAGGTCTTTCAACAGTGTTTGTTCAGTGCTTGCTCAGTGATCACTCAGTATACACTGGATAACAAGTGACTGATCACTGTCTAAAAATTGATTGAAAATTGGGATTTGGTATAAGCTGGTATCAGGATGTATCAGTTTTAATGTTTATCCTTATTAGATAAAATCAGCCAATTGTGGCAATCATCAAAAAAGTCAGAACCAACAAATGTGTGAAAAAAAAATCCTCTTTACTGAATGTAAAGAGGATTTTTGTACCCGGAGCCGGAGTCGAACCGGCACGGTTTCCCACTGGTGTTTGAGACCAGCGCGTCTACCAATTCCGCCATCCGGGCATATCCGTTTGGGATGATGCAAAAGTAGTTTTTTTATTGAAAAGGAGAAAACTTTTTGAATAAATTTTCCATCATAATCAATATAGAACTGACATTCAGCCAAATAATTTTCGATTAATTACTCAAAAAACTTGCTTTCACAGTGATGTTGGCTGTTTTTTTTCTCGATGTTGTGTTGAATGCGCCACCGGAAGAGTATTCTTCATTATCATTTTGTCCTGTAATCTGAAAAATTCCCAAATCGGCCTTTACCAAATTACCCAGCCCTGCGTTAGATTCTTTAGCAATATTGTCAGCGCGTTGATGTGCATTTTTTGAGGCTTGTGAAATAAGTTCCAATTTCAGGTCTTCCAATTTTGAGTAATAATAATTGGGGGTACTCGAACTCAATTCTATCCCTTTTGAAATTAGTGTAGATATTTCTCTCGAAGCATTATCCACCTTATTCAAATCTTTTGATTCAACGCTTACGGTCTGCGATAGAGTATAACCGGAAAACGTATTGTAACCATTCCCTTTTCCGTCTGTATGATACTCGAAATCCTTGGCAATGTTCACTGCTTCAAAGCGAATCTCCTCAGCTTTAACGCCTTGCTGAACTAAAAAATCACGCACCAGATCACGATCCGTAGCCAATTGTGCCGAAGCAGCACTCAATTCATAATTCTTCCGGCTAAAAGTCGCATTCCATTTGACTAAATCGGACTCAAAATCTTTTTTCGCATTACCGTTTACAGTGATTGTCTGTGTCGATTTAAACTTATAGCGATAAGCTGCTCCCAATATCCAGGCGGTAAGCAACAGCACAGTGCCCATTATAATCGAAATAATAACAGAGGATGATGATTTCATAACCAGTTTTTTATGTTTACGTAACAATGAATATACCAAAAAATCGATGTTTATTTATTTTTTATGAATAAATTGCAGCAAAAAGGACTAAAAATATGAATAAGAAAAATATCTGTATTCCATTTTGTTTTCTTGTAGCATTCGCTGCACATGCACAAAAGAAACCATTGGATCATACGGTATATGATAGTTGGCAAAGCATATCATCTCCCTATATCAGTAAATCTGGCAAATTTGTCCTATTTCAAGTAAGCCCGCAAGAAGGTGACAACCAGCTCTTTCTAAAAACCAAAGACAACAAAGAACTCATTCAAATTCCCCGCGGATATAATGGAAAACTTACAGCTACCGAAAACCATTTAGTAAGTTTGATTAAGGCGCCTTTCGCAGTAACTCGCGAAGCAAAAATCAAAAAAAAGAAGACTGAAGACCTCCCAAAGGATTCATTGGCGATCTACAATTTAACAAACTCATCTCTTGTTAAGTTTGCGCAGGTAAAATCTTATAAAATTGCTGATCAAAACAGCAATTTCGTCTCTTTTCTTTTTGATAAGGAGATAAATGAAAAATCTGAACCAAAAACCGCTACCGATGCCACATCAACAAAGAAAGGCAACGATAAAAAGAAAAAAACAGTGGCAACGCTTGCTTTATATGATTTAAACTCCGGTGACTCGGTTCAATTTTCATCCGTAGATCAATATGAGTGGAATAAAAACGGGTCGAAGATTGTTTTTTCAAAAAAGACTGACTCAAAAGACAGCCTTTCAAAGGAATCTGGCGTATATATATATGAAATAGCAACCAAAAAGCTCAAAAAAATATCAAATGGGAAAGGTAATTATAAGAATTTCAAATTTGATGAATCGGGCAATCAACTCGCATACCTTGGAGATCTCTCCAATGAAAAGGCCTTACTGAAAAACTACAACTTGTATTACTATTCAAACGGCATTGATACAGCCCAATATCTTGCGACGAAAACCAGTAATGGTATACCAAAAAATTGGGCTGTGAGCGGTGATGGCGATATCAAATTCAGTAAAAATGGGGAGAAGCTATTTTTCGGCATAGCGCCAATACCCCGCGTCAAGGATACCACTTTGGTTGATTTCGAGCATGCAAAAGTAGACGTCTGGAACTGGCAAGATGATTATTTGCAACCCATGCAATTGGTAAATTTAAAGAAAGATCTTGCTAAAAATTTTCTAGCAGTCACTTACCCTAAATACAACCGCACTATTATCCCGCTTACAGACCAGACATTCAACTCCGCGTCGACAACACCTGATGGAAATGAAGAGTATATCTTAGCGCGTACTGATTTTGGCAAGCGCATCGCAAGCCAATGGGAAGGTAGCACCAGAGATGACATCTATCTGGTTTCGACAAAAACAGGAAATAAAGAGTTAATCCTTTCAAACTTTTCGGGAAATGCAATTTTGAGTCCTGATGCAAAATATATTGTTTATTTTGATCAAGATAAAGGAACCTGGAATTCGTACCAGGTCAGCACAAAGAAAAAAATCGTTCTGAATGATGGAATACCGGCTTCTTTTGCTGATGAGGAAAATGATATGCCTACGACAGCGCAAGGCTATGGCATGGCCGCCTGGAGTCCTGACTACAAAGGAATATATGTCAATTCGAGATATGACATCTGGTATTTTAGCCTAGATGGGTCAAATAAATCCATCTTGACCAACGGTTATGGGGCAGCTTCACAGACAACATTTCGTTATTTATCCTTAAGAAGAGAAGAGGATCGCGACCAAGCGACAACGCTCGACTATAAAAAGGGTGGTTTGCTGACCTCTTTCGACAATAAAACCAAGCAAGGAGGTTTTTACCAATTCAAAGGACAGCATAACGATCCAAAAAGTCTTTTTGTAGAAGCGAAAACCTTCAGGAATATCAGCGCTTCCACAGACCAACAGACTATTCTTTATACAAAAGAAGATTATGTCAATTCGCCTAATGTCTACACCAATACAGTTAAATTCAAAGACGAACTACAGCTCTCCAATATCAATCAGCAACAGAGCAATTACAATTGGGGTACAGCTGAATTAGTTCATTGGACAACCCCAGAAGGAAATCAGGCTGAAGGTATCCTTTACAAACCGGAAAATTTTGATCCGGCAAAAAAATATCCAATTATCGCTTATTTCTATGAAAAACTTTCCGACGGACTGTATACGTATCAGGCTCCTGCACCTACGCCATCACGATTGAATATTCCTTATTTTGTAAGTAATGAATATTTGGTATTCGCACCAGATATAAGTTATAAAACAGGCCACCCTGGTAAATCAGCTGAGGAATACATTAATTCAGGGATGAAATATCTCGCTCAAAATGCCTGGGTCGACAGTACAAAAATGGGAATCCAAGGTCAGAGCTGGGGCGGTTACCAAGTAGCCCATCTTATCACACGTACAAATATGTATGCAGCAGCGTGGACCGGTGCACCTGTTGTCAACATGACATCTGCCTATGGCGGAATACGCTGGCAGACCGGCATGTCCCGCCAATTTCAGTACGAACATACACAAAGCCGTATAGGCAAAACGCTTTGGGAAGCTCCGGAACTATATATCGAAAATTCACCATTATTTCATTTGGATAAGGTCAAGACACCAGTGGTCATTATGGCAAATGATAACGATGGAGCCGTGCCATGGTACCAGGGTATTGAAATGTTTACGGCATTGCGGCGACTGAATAAGCCGGTGTGGATGTTAAATTACAATGGTGATGAGCATAATTTAATGTTACGACAAAACAGAAAGGATATACAGATTCGAGAACAACAATTTTTTGATCATTTCCTAAAAGGCGCTCCAGCCCCTAACTGGATGAAAAAAGGGATACCTGCCACAGAAAAAGGAATAGACTGGGGATTTGAATTATAGTAAAAACATTAAAAAAGGTGCAATTTTTAAAAACTGCATCTTTTTTAATACTAAAAAACCAGGTTTTTTAGATTTTTTCACAAAAAACATCAAAAAAAATTTCACTTTTCAACAAAAACACAATATTTTTGAAAAACACAATCAACAAAACTGTAATTTAACTACAAAATACAAATGTCGAACCTAAGATTCAAAGCAGTAGAAGCAGCAGGCTCACGCCAAATCGCTTCATTTGAAAAAGTTGAAACTAAAAAAGCAACTGACATCTACGGAAAGAATGTTTTTTCCGTTAACAAAATGAAAGACTACCTTCCTAAAAATTCATACAAGGAGTTAGTTGCATCCATTGAAGAAGGACAGATTATTTCAAGAGATTTAGCTGAACATATTTCTCAAGCGATGAAAACTTGGGCGCTTAATCACGGTGTTTCTCACTATACACACTGGTTTCAGCCTTTAACAGGTTCGACTGCTGAAAAACACGATGCCTTTTTTGAACCAGATGAAAACGGCGAAGCAATTGAAAAATTTACAGCTGACGCATTAGTACAGCAAGAACCTGATGCATCTTCTTTCCCTAACGGTGGTATCCGTAATACTTTCGAAGCTAGAGGGTATACAGCTTGGGATCCTTCCTCCCCTGCTTTTATTTATGAGACAGGTGCTGGTAAAACATTATGTATCCCTACCGTTTTTGTTTCCTACACGGGAGAATCTTTAGATTATAAAGCACCTTTATTGAAAGCAATCAATGCGGTAGATAAAGCTGCAACAGATGTTGCTCAATATTTTGATAAATCAGTTACTAAAGTCAATGCTTCTCTAGGTATCGAACAGGAGTATTTCTTAGTTGACCTTTCTTTATATAATGCTCGCCCAGATCTTCAATTGACTGGCCGTACGTTATTTGGTCACATGTCTGCTAAAGGCCAACAGTTGGAAGACCACTATTTCGGTGCTATTCCAGAGCGCGTATTAGCTTATATGGTTGACTTGGAAAATGAAGCGTTAAAACTAGGTATTCCTTTAAAAACTCGTCACAACGAAGTTGCGCCTTCTCAATTTGAATGTGCTCCAATGTACGAAGAAATCAACTTGGCTATCGATCATAACCAATTGTTGATGAACGTCATGGAACAGGTTGCTTTAAGACATAACTTCAAAGTATTGCTGCATGAAAAACCATACTCTGGTGTTAACGGATCCGGTAAACACAACAACTGGTCTTTAATCACAAATACTGGTGTTAATCTATTGTCTCCAGGTAAAACGCCTAAAAACAATTTGATGTTCTTGACTTTCTTTGTCAATACAATCAAAGCTGTTTATGAATATGCTGACTTGATGCGTGCTTCTATTGCCAGTGCAAGTAATGACCACCGCTTAGGTGCAAATGAGGCTCCTCCGGCAATTATTTCAATTTTCTTAGGCTCGCAATTAGACGAGTTATTAGAAGAGGTTGAATCTGCCCGTGTCGCTAAAAAAGTGAAAGCAGAAGCTAATTTATGGCATGGTATCCCTAAAGTTCCAGAATTAAAATTGGACAACACAGACCGTAACCGCACTTCACCTTTTGCTTTTACAGGTAATAAATTTGAATTCCGCGCTGTTGGTTCTTCAGCCAACTCTGCTTTACCAATGACAGTATTGAATGCCATCGTTGCGGCCCAATTGATCGAGTTCAAAACTGAAGTAGACAAACAAATCAAAAAAGGTACTAAAAAAGACCTTGCGATCTTAAATGTTGTCCGCAAATATATCAAAGATTCAAAAGCAATCCGTTTTGAAGGTAATGGATATAGCGAAGAATGGGAAAAAGAAGCTGAAGCACGTGGTCTTTCTAACATCAAATCTACTCCTAAAGCATTAGATGTTTATGTAAAAGAAGAATCTTTAGCATTATTTGAATCACTTGGCATCTATACAAAACGTGAATCAGAAGCACGCCACGAGATCTTGCTTGAAAACTTCTACAAAAAATTACAGATTGAAGCTCGTGTCATCGAAGAGATGGTTAACAACCAAATTGCTCCAGCATGTTTCATTTACCAAAATGAATTGATTGAGAATGTCAAAGGATTGAAAGACCTTGGTCTCGCTCAGGCAGCCTTCAGCTCTCAATTAAACTTTGTGGAGCGTATTTCTACACACGTTAATACAATTTTGGAACAAGCTGAAGCGATGCGTCAAGAACGTAAAAAAGCAAATCAAATCGAAGATGTGCGTGAAAGATCAATCGCTTACGATGAATCAGTTAAACCATATTTCGATGTCATTCGCTATCATGTTAACAAATTGGAGAAAATTGTTGATGATAAAAAATGGCCTCTTCCAAAACTGAGAGAAATCTTATTCTTAAGCTAAGATAATTTATATAAAACAGAAAGAGCATGCTAAATAGCATGCTCTTTCTGTTTTATATACCATTTTATAGTGCTTTTTCAAGTATCTTACGTTATTTTTTTAAGCGACTATCTTCATCATTGTTACCTGCCTTCTTGTTGACAGATTTAATATTCATATTGCCAAAACGATAAGAGATGGACAATCGCACAACCCGACTATCATATCCATTACGTATACGATAATATCCATCTTCCTGATAACTTGACAACCTGCGCTGCCCTCTCGTATTCAATACATCATTCACAGCCAGCTTGATATTCATTTTTTTATCGAGAAATGTTTTTCCTGCGCCGAGATCAATCCCATAGTAAGATTGGAAACTTAGCACGCCATAAACTGCCGGAGAGGAATAATTAGCTGTTAGTTCCACATTCGTCGTTTCTCCAATTCGGATATCATGGGTAGAACTCACTTGGAATGACAGCTTTTCCAATTGGCGCTGTGCCCCTGAACGCTCATCAAAACTAAATTTATTGTAAAAAGCAGTAGCATTGTTCGAAATACTCCACCATTTAAAAGGCTTGACCGGTATATTGACATTCATGTTGTAATAATCAAAATAAGTCAGGTTTCTATCGGTCTGTGCAATAGCTTTCGTTTCTGGATTACTTTCTATGATTTGGGTAATCGCATCGTTAGTCCTCTTATAGCCCACACTCAATAAGTACTGTTCTTTGAACGTATAATTTAATTCATAGGAATTGGTATATTGTGGGTTTAAATAGGGATTACCATATTGATAAGTATATTGATCTAGATAGTATATAAAAGGATTCAACGATCCATAATCCGGACGGTCTATGCGTCTGCTATAACTCAAACCAAGTTTGTGATCATCACTGATCTGTTGCTGTATAAATACCGTCGGAAAAAAATCAGTATAATTACGCTTGGTTTGCTGTTCCAAGGTGACCGAATTTCCTAATGAACTGGTATTTTCAACACGAAGTCCGGTTTGTACGGAAAACTTGCCAAAAGACTTATTTAAACTAAAATAGGCTGCTGCAATATTTTCGTTATACAAAAACTGGTTACTTTGTCCATTATTCCGCACAAACTCCCCATTCTGATTTTGGTCCTCGTAAACCAGATTATTGTCTGTTTTTACGCGACTATACTTTACACCCGCCTCAAGCTTGGTGGTTTTATCGAAAGGATGTACAAAATCGGTTTTAAAAACCAGAATCTTTGTCTTTGACAGCATATCATTCCGGAAAATATTTGGTAATTTAAATTCTTGCCAGTTGGCATCCAAAAAGCGGTTACCAACGGTACTGTTATCATTATTTTTAGAATCTGAAAAATCGCCGTTGAATGTTAGCTCTGTCCCTAAAGTATCAAATGTCTTTTTATAATTGAGATTATAAGTTAGATAATGATACTTAAAATCTGACAAATTACTTCCAAGTACAATCGAATCAAGCTTTCCTTTTTGGGACGCGATCAGATTGCTCCCCTCCCTTGTTGAATTACCATTGCTCACGTTACCATTGACCACAAAGCCAATTACATCCTGTTTACCCAGATTAAAATCTGCTGCAAATTTAAAATTATGGCCCCGATATCGGAATTTCGAATAAGAATCCGAATTGAAATAGGTCGTTCCCGCTTTGGTTTCTACAGCTCTATCGATATTTAAATCATTAAAACCTAATGTATTCGCATAATTATAAGAGGAAAATAAGTTGACCCAATTATTTCGATGGCTGATCTGAAAACCACCATCGGCCTTCGTATATTTCCCTTGTGCTAAATTCAAATTTAAACTCACATTACTACCGAATTGTGTATTCTTCTTCGTCTTAATATTGATAATTCCGGCATTCCCAGCAGCATCATATTTTGCTGGCGGGTTTGTCAGCACTTCGATTGAAGCAATCGCATTTGACGCTGTATTTTCTAATAATCTTGACACTTCGTCGGCCGAAAGATAGGTCGGTTTGCCATCGATCATTATAATTACGTTGCTTTTTCCTCGTAAATTGATCTTTTTATTATCTAAAGTAACACCGGGAACCTTTTGTAAAAGTTCTAAAGCGTTATTTCCTGTTGCCAGAATACTATTCTCGACGTTAAGGACAACTTTGTCCAGCTGACTTTCGATCAATGGCTTCCTCGCAATAACTTGTGCTTCACTCAAAACTTTGCTTTCCACTTGTAAATGGATGGTATCTAGCATCTTGAAATCACCAGTATTCAGTGTCATTTCACTAGAGCGATACATGGCATAACCGACGGAAGATACTTGCAGCACATACTTTCCCTCAGGTATCGCAAACAACTCGATTTCACCATTTTCGTTGGATAACGTTCCTTTTAGCAAGACATCGCCAGGCTTACGAAACAATGAAATACTGGCGGCTCCAATGGGAAGGTTATCTTGTCCGACAACGACAGCACGTAATTTTCCCCCAGCAGCTTGGGCATAAACAGTCGCCAAAGCAGAGCATAGAGACAAGATAATAAGTAATAGCAACAATTTAATTTTTTGTGGTTTCATAATGTAATTTCTTTACGCTATCAATTGGATAGTCGACTTTCATAATAATGACAACAAACCTCGTGTATTCATTACACCATAACCAGCAGAAATAGACAGATGGCACAAATTGCTCGGTAGACAACGGGATAAAATCGGTAAACCACATCACTCTTAACGCATTCAAGCCCTAAACATTCTGGTAAATATTAATCCGCTCAAAATGAATTATAGGAAAAACGCATTGAATCAAAATAAAAGTTTAAAAATAAAACAACAATCAAAACAAATAAAAAGTATACACAAAATATTAAGCATAATATTTGTATTTTTGCACTGCAAATTAGTAAACTGATTGATGAGCACGCTATCATTGAAGAAGAGATTCCACCGTATTTATATCAAGATAATCCGTTTTATGAGTGGTGAACATAGTGGCGACGCGTTGCGTAATGTTTCCATTAGCATTTTGCCGAGCTTAGCCATCTATCTTTTAGGTGCGCATGCAGGTACGGCTATCGGTATTGGAGTCGGATCGTTGTTAACTACACTCACAGATCCTCCTGGCAACCGAAAAGATAAGCTTTCGTCGGCTCTCGTTTGTATCCCTACCTTTTTTATTGCATCACTTTTTACAGCTCTTGTATTTCCATATCATTGGCCTCTGGTCATCTTACTTGCTGTCGCTGGATTCGTCTGTACGTTGTATGGTATTTTTGGCCCTCGCTATGCCGCTATAGGAAATATGACATTGATTTTGATGAGTTTCGTGATTGGCATGGCTCCACAGCATCCATTCGCTGTTAGCTTACAGATTACAGCAGGTTCTATGATCTACTACTTTTTTAGTCTCTTACAAGCGTATATACGGCCCTATCGCTCATTAAAACACGCTATGGCTAATGGATTTCATGGATTATCTCAATTCCTACTGATACGATCCCAATCTTACGATCCCGATATTCCTTTAGATATCACCTACAGTCGCGTGGGAAAAATTCATGGGCAAATCAGTGAGCAGCAGGAACAAATCAGATCCCTTCTTTTTAGAGAAAAGAAAATCATCAGCCAACAATGGCACAAAAGCAACTATTGGCTCAGTCAAGTTTATGGGCTAATTGATCTGCATGAGTTAATTATTGCGCTTGATCACGATTATGATGCAATCCGCAAGAATCTAGCAGACACGGGTAGTCTTCATTTAATTCGTCACAGCATAAAATTATTAGCCTTAGAAATTGACAGCTTTTCGCAACCTACTAAGCGGTTTCGTTATGCACATCAATTATATCATAACAACATTAAAATCAACGCACTCTTAATGGACTTAAAAAGCATTCAAGAGCAACAGACTGGCACTGCAAAAAATATATTATCCTCGATCATCACCAACATTGAAGCGATTATCGAAGTCCTCCACCGGATTCAGGTCGCTTTTTATCAAAATCAAGAAATACAAGATAAGATTGACACCAGTGAATATCAACAATTTATCAATCGCCCATTACGGAATCTAACGGATATTAAGAATAGACTCCATCTTAACAATCCTCTTTTTCGATTCGCATTGCGCATGGCGCTCTTGTTTGGAAGCGGAGCTTTGATCGGTGTTTTGTTTTTAGATTTTAAATATACTTATTGGATCCTGCTCACTATCGCCATTGTTGCCAGACCAGCCTTTTCTATGACCAAAACACGGAATATCGAGCGTATTGTTGGTACATTCTCAGGGATAATTGTCGGTATATTGTGCTTAATTTCTATTCATTTTCTTCCAGCCCTACTTTTAATAGCGGCTATTGGCCTTTTCGGTTTCTTTTTGTTCAACAGATCAAATTATATGGTCAGCGTTATATTTATTACCTGGGGCATCGTGATCGCACTGAACTTATTTGAAGGTAATATTAATCTTATTTTGGGCAGTAGAATACTTTTCACCCTTATTGGTGCACTCTTGGCTATCGTCGGTTATTTTTTGATTCCAGTACGCCAAAGTACGGGGATGGTTCAGTTGGCAAAAGAGGTATCACTTTACAATCATCACTATTTCCAAATCATTCATAATCGGCTTTTAGACGAGCGACAAAGCTCTTTCGATATACGATTGGCTCGAAAAAAAGCGCAAACTGCCATGGCGCTATTTTCAGACGCTATCAATCAAATGAAAAAGGAACCTGAGCAAAAGTGGATAGACTGGTCTCATATTCATTATTTTCAAGCACTCTCCTATCGCATTAACTCGCATTTGGTTGGCCTTTCGATATCGCTTAGTAAAAAAACAAATCATGATCCTGCACATGAAATTCACAGTCGAATTGATGCACTTCGACCGCTTTTAACAGACTTAAATCAGATAGCAGAAAGCATCCATTTGAAAAAAACATAAAATCAAAAAAACTACCTATACCAAATTTAGACGGGTTATATGCTGTACCGATCAGCATAGTGTTCAAAACTCTTTTAACTAAAAAACAGCATTTCTTTTGCTTTAATAAAAAAAGAGTTTATATTTGTGTCGTCTTCGAAAGAAGATTTCTAATCAATACCTCCCTTAATCAGTAGGTCTTGATTTATAAAGAAGTGGCGAGAGACTGGCTCAATGACCCACTGGCAACCTTCAATTTGCTTGAAAAGGTGCCAATTCCTGTCCAAAACAATATCGTTTTGGAGCATATAAATGATATAAGACAATGATTATTACATTACTGAAATCCATTAAAAATTCAGGTTCATCACAAATGAACCATCTTAACAACAAAAGTGTAACACATCGTACCACTGTATCGATGCGAATGCGTATGCATATGCACTTCCATGCTTGTTAAAAATCATTTCCTTTTTCTTGGATAAAGATTTGACAGACCTTTCGAGGAGGTGTGTATGCTTCTCTTTTTACTTAGCAAATTCTTTTTTGAACCCTTAAAAACTGATATATTATGTCTTCAAACAAAAATTTAAAATTCGAAACACTTCAGGTCCATGCTGGCCAGGTTGCTGATCCTACTACAGGATCCAGAGCAGTTCCTATATATCAAACAACTTCTTTTGTATTTGAAAATGCCGAACACGGCGCAAACTTATTTGCTTTAAAACAGTTCGGAAATATTTATACACGGATCATGAATCCTACTACAGATGTTTTTGAACAACGTATTGCTGCGCTGGAAGGCGGCGTCTCGGCAGTTGCTGTTGCATCTGGTCAGGCCGCACAGTTTATTGCATTAAATAATATCCTGGAAAGCGGAGATAACTTTGTTGCTGGTTCCAATTTATATGGTGGTACATTCAACCAGTTTAAAGTTGCTTTTAAACGTCTGGGCATCGAAGCCCGTTTTGCGACTGACGCCGAAGCGGATAAAATTGAAGCACTCATTGATGATAAAACAAAAGCCATTTATGTGGAAACAATCGGAAACCCGAGTTTCAATATTCCTGACTTTGAAAAAATTGCAGCAGTAGCCAAAAAACACGATTTACCATTAATCGTCGACAATACGTTTGGCGCCGGAGGTTATCTCTTTAAACCACTAGAATACGGTGCTAATGTCGTTGTTGAATCTGCAACCAAATGGATTGGCGGTCATGGTACGAGCATCGGCGGCGTGATCGTTGATGGTGGTAACTATAACTGGGGTAATGGAAAATATCCACAGTTCTCCGAGCCATCTGAAGGTTATCACGGATTAGTTTTCTCCGAAGTTTTCGGTGAAAATGGACCTTTTGGAAATATTCAATTTGCAATCCGGGCCCGTGTGGAAGGATTACGCGATTTTGGACCAGCGCTTTCTCCTTTCAACTCCTTTTTATTGCTACAAGGTCTTGAAACCCTTTCCCTACGCGTGCAACGCCATGTAGATAATACATTGGAAGTCGCGAAATGGCTCGAGTCCCATCCGCAGGTGGAAAAAGTAAATTACCCTGGCCTGAAGAGCTCACCAAGCTTCGCAAACGCACAGAAATACCTTAAAAATGGTTATGGGGCTGTGCTTTCATTCCAGTTAAAAGGCGACGCCGCACAAAAAGCAAACGATTTTATTGACAGCCTAGAATTGATCAGTCACTTAGCCAATGTTGGTGACACCAAGTCACTGATTATACATCCGGCAGCTACTACCCATCAACAACTGAGTGATGAAGATCAAGCTAACGCAGGGGTATTCAAAGGCTTATTACGTCTTTCCGTAGGAATAGAACATATTGACGACATTAAAGCTGATTTACAACAAGCTTTTGATAAAATTAAATAACCAGGTTTTAGTCGGCTTTAAAATTTAGACGTATAATGAGTAAGCATATTTATCTGCACCCTGAGCCTTTTGTATTTGAAAATGGAAGAGAGCTTACTGATTTACAAATCAGTTATGAAACTTTTGGCAAGCTCAATGCAGATCACAGCAATGTGATCTGGGTTTGCCATGCATTAACGGCCAATGCAGATGTACTGGATTGGTGGTCAGGCCTTTTTGGAACAGGTGATTTATTTGATCCAAACGATTATTTTATTATCTGTGCCAATGTCATTGGATCAGCCTATAATAGCAGTAATCCATTGTCTTTAAATCCAGCTACGGGCCAGCCTTACTACCTATCTTTTCCCGAATTTACGGTAAAGGATTTGGTCAATGCGCATCAATTTCTTGCCGATCATTTGGCAATCAAACAAATCGATATCCTTATCGGAGGATCCTTAGGCGGTCAACAGGCGTTGGAATGGGCTGTATCTCACAACATAGTGATCAACCACCTCATCGTCGTCGGGACAAATGCCGTGCATTCACCCTGGGGTATTGCGTTCAATGAAAGCCAGCGCCTTGCCATCACCACTGATCGAACTTTTTATGCCAATCATCCCGATGGAGGAGCTAAAGGATTAAAGGTTGCCCGCTCTCTGGCATTGTTATCCTACCGCAACTATACCACATATACCAACACGCAAAAGGAAGACGATAACGAAAAGCTGGATCATTATAAAGCAGCATCCTATCAAAATTATCAGGGTGAAAAATTGGTAAAACGCTATAACGCCTACAGCTACTATTACCTGACCAAGGCAATGGATAGCCATAATCTAGGTCGGGGAAGGCTGTCTATCGAATCTGCTTTAGCAAGCATCAATTGTCCGACTTTGGTGCTAAGCATCAATACAGATTTGCTGTTTCCCCCACAAGAGCAACAGTTCATCGCTCAACATGTCCCTAATGCCTACTATCAGGAGATCGAATCTACGTATGGCCACGATGGCTTTTTGATCGAAACAAAAAAACTGACGGCAACCATTAGCAGCTTTCTAAGAGAACAAAAAGAGTACATCAGCGAATTAGTGTAAGAGAATAAACAATATATAAGAGAATTTAAGAAGAGATATGAGTAATAAATTAACAATAGGGATGTTTGGATTTGGGGTTGTAGGCCAAGGTCTTTACGACATTATCAAAACCAAAAATCTTAATCTGGAAATCAAGAAATTTGTTATTAAAAATGGGGATAAAAAACGCTCGCTGTCAGCAGATCTATTTTCCACAGATCCAGAGGCAATTTTAGGAGATCCAGAAATCAACACTGTTGTCGAACTAATAGATGATGCTGAAGCAGCATACAAACTAACGGTACGCGCTTTGAAATCGGGCAAAAATGTGGTGTCTGCAAATAAAAAAATGATTGCTAGTCATTTAGAGGAATTGGTCGATATCCAACATGAATATGGCACAAGCCTATTGTATGAAGGTGCTGTTTGTGGAAGTATTCCGATTATACGGAATTTAGAAGAGTATTATGACAATGAGCTGCTCCACTCTGTTAGCGGAATTTTTAATGGATCTTCAAACTATATCCTATCTAAAGTTTTCAATGAAAATCAGCACTATGCGGATGCATTGAAAAAAGCACAGGAGCTAGGCTTTGCGGAAACTGACCCAACCTTGGACGTGGGTGGATTTGACCCTAAATTTAAAGTGTGTATTGTTGCTTCACATGCCTATGGTATCTATGTTAAACCAGACGATGTCTTTAATATTGGTATTAACAAATTAGGACAGCAGGATATTCGTTTTGCTAAAGAAAAGAACCTCAAGATCAAATTGATACCAACAGCAAAAGAGATCGACGGCAACAAAGTTGTACTTTACGTATTACCACGCCTAGTAGGCAAAGACAGCATGCTCTATAATGTAGAAAATGAGAACAATGGCGTATTGGTGAAAGCGGCCTTTGCGGACGAACAATTTTTCTATGGTAAAGGCGCAGGTGGCCACCCAACAGGTTCTGCTGTACTATCGGATATCGCCGCTCTTCGCTATGGATACCGTTATGAATATAAAAAACATTTAGAATCCAGCACGTTAAATTATAGCCAAGATTATTTAATTAAGGTCTATTTGAGATATACAGATGATACACTGATTGAGAAGTTAAATTTCAGTGAAATCACAGAACGATATTACGCACCAGATTTCAAATATGTCATAGGACATATTAATCTTCAACAAATCGCGGCCCACAAGGCGGATTTGGATCAAGAGGGCAATTTTATTGCTGAAATCGCGTAGGCAATCAACAAACCAACCTACCTTGAAAATAGCCCCATAGGGGCTATTTCTTTTTTAACTTAATCACTTTTCAGTTTAACATCCAGTATTCCTCCTTTGACGAGTTGTTCAAAAGGAAGCTGCCAATCTTTTAATAGATGCTTATTCAATTGAATGCGATCGACCAAATAGCTATTGGCATTCTCCCTTTTAACGCGAATGACAAACTTATTTTTTCTTAATGCTTTCGGTAGTTTTATCGTTACCTGATCAAAAAGTGGTGTGCCTATCTGAAGCGCGGGATGTTCTGTTGTTAAACTACGTACATCAAATAGACCAATACTTGAAAGTACATACCAAGCTCCAAGCTGACCTTGATCTTCATCTTGTCCATAGCCATAGCCATGTGTTGCATCGTTCCCGTAGAATTCATTGCAAATTGCACGCACCCATTTTTGACTTAGATCAGGCCTGCCAGAAAAATAGAACAGCCAAGAGATATGCAGGTTCGGTTGGTTGCCATGATTATAAAGACTCTCAATCCCTGCGAAAGCGTCGATCTGTGTACCACCTCCAAACACATTCTTCTGCGACACCGTAAAAATACTATCCAACCGCTGATTGAAGAGGTCCTTCCCAACCAGTTTAACCAATTCTTGCGGAACATGCGGGACATAGAACGTATATTGCCATGCGTTTCCCTCCTGAAATCCACGCCATGGCTCATAAGGATTAAAGTTTGAAATAAATCTTCCAGTGCTATCTTTTGGACGCATAAACTTCGTCGTGGTATCGTACAGATGGCGCCATCCATTGGCTAACTCCCGAAATTTAACGTAGTCTTTTTGGTGCCCCAATGATTTTGCAAATTGTGCGGCTGCTCCAGCGGAAAAAGCATATTCCAAGGTATGTGAAGCCCCAAAAGGAGATCCACTTGTCATTAACTCAGGGCTTCCATTATCATCTTTTATATAGGGCGAATAGCCTTTGCGAACGAAAACTCCCACATCTAACTTTCCCGCTCCAGGTAGGCGATCCTTCGCTTCCAATTCATTTTTACGCACTGCATCATAAGCAAGGTTTACGTCATAATCGCGAATCCCGACATTATAGGCTGCCGCAATGGCCAGACCTGTGAAATTGGTTCCTACCCCCGATACATATTTACTATTGGCAATCCCATCTCCTAACCACCCCGCATCCCGATAGACCAACAATTGGCTCTGAATCCAGTCGTTATAATAGTCCGGATAAGCGATGGACCACAATTGTGTCAAATTCCAAAATGCGCCCCAAATGGCATCTGTATTATAATGATGATGAATAGGCAGTCCCGCATTATCGCGTGCAATCTGACCTATTGAACCATCATTTTTTGGATAAGCACCGTTTACATCACTGGCAAGGCCTCGTCCAAGTAAAGCATGATATAAGCCGGTGTAAAATTTTATACGGTCATCCTCTTTACCACCCTCCACTAAAATCCGCCCCAATTCTTCATTCCAGGTCTGTAGCGCCTCGTTCTTTGCAGCATCAAAGGAGAGTTCTTTTGCTTCTTTCAGCAAATTCAGTTGCGCATTTTCCACTGAGGTATAAGACAGACCGGTTTTAATTTCTATAGATTCTCCCGCCTCCGTATCAAATTTAAGAAATAGGCCTACTCCTTTACCTTCTATCGTGTTCTGTTGATCAAAAATCGTGGAATCTCTAAATGTTCCAAAAGATTTTGGGACTTTGTTTATTTCTGCAAAAAAAAACATTTTGACCGCAGCGCCGTGTTGGTATTTTTGGACATAAACGGGATTGGTGACAACATAGCCCCAAATTTGCTGTTTATTATAATTTACTTCGGCATCTACTACTGGTCCGCTTTCTCCCATCACATGTCCGATATCGAAAATAAGATTCGCAGCATCTGTTTTTGGAAATGTATAGCGATGGAAACCGACTCGTTTAGTGGCTGTTAGCTCCGCAAGTATACCATAATCTTTCAATTTCACACGATAATAGCCTGACGTCGCAAATTCATCTTTTTTATCGAAAGATGAACGATAGCCACTCTGGGGTTTATCAAGATTGCCAGGCACTGTTTTCAATTTCCCAACGGACGGTGCAAATACCACTCCTCCCACCTGGAACTCGTGAAAATTAGCGAAACCTTCTATTGATGTATGCCTATCATCATACCCCACGGCCTCCCAGCCCGACTTATTGCCATAACTTCCATTTGTACTCGGAGCAAGCTTGGCCATCCCGAACGGAACAGCTGCCGGCGTGTAAAAAAAATATCGGCTGTGGACTGATCCAATATTAGGCTTGACAAAGGCTGTCAGATCAGTTTTCTGTTGACCAAAAACATTTACCGTCGCGACAAATAAACTGCAAAAATAATAGATGATACGTTTTATCATTGTGCTCAATTAGGTTCAATAGCAAACTTACAAAAAAATAAAATATGTATAAACATATTAAGCATTTTATCATGTCACAAAGCGCCATCTAATACAGCAAATGAAGCATTAGAATTTATAAAATTTTAAATACTAACCAAATAAAATACCATTAAAGCTTAAATAACGACATTTTTCCATAACTTTGATTATACATACATATAAAATAACACAAGCAATAAATAAATAAAAAAAATACGTATTGAACGGCTGATATCCAACCACTAACCAAAAGAGATACTCATTATAGGCAAGTACACTTGTCAACCCTAATTCTTTACAATAAACCACCATGAACAAACACACCTCATTTTTCAGTCTAATATTACTGTTGCTCGGAGCCCGGTTATCTGCACAACAAGTTAAACACGACCATAAAGCTCAACTTGCGCTTGCAACGGCGATTGTTGCCGATCAAAAATTAAAGTATGTAGACAGTCTTGCCCGGGAAGTTATAAAAGAAGGGTTCAATGCCGGAAGCGGCTACTCACAGATTTGGGCGCGGGATTTAAATACTTTTATCGAGACTGCGCTGGAAGAAAAATCCCAAAGCGACATTCGAGGTGCAATTTTATTATTTTTCCAGATGCAGCAACCCAATGGCGAAATGGTCGATGGATATGTATTAAAGAAAGACTTTACCTGGCATGACGATACACCCTACTATTCAAAAAATGCGCCTGACCATGTGGGGTTTAAAAATACAGTGGAAACTGACCAAGAAACTTCGCTGATCCAACTGCTGGGTAAATATATCCGGAAGACCAAGGACTACGGCATCTTGGATGAGTCCATTGGCGGTATTTCCGTAAAAGAGCGTATTCAACTTATGCTGGACTATCTAAAAAAAGAACGGTTCAACCAAAAGTATCAGCTGCTTTGGGGTGCGATGACAGCAGATTGGGGAGATGTACAACCCAACGATAGCTTTGGTTGCGACTGGAACGAACTCTCCAACGAAGCGATAGACATCTATGATAATGCGATGTTTATTATCGCCCTGCAAACCCTGATTGATATTCAGCCAAAATCTTCCTACTTATCCGCTTGGAAAGCGCTAAAAAAAGATATTGAAACAAATAGTAGACGCCATCTATGGGATAAGAAAAAACAAAAATTCATCCCCCATATATATCCCAAAACATCCCCTATCCCAAAAGGGTTCGACGAAAATACCATTCATTATCATGGCGGTACCGCTATTGCTATCGAAGCGGGACTATTGATGCCTTCAGAAATAGAGACCGTCAATAAACAAATGAAGGAAAATGTCCGACTGTCAGGAATGCCGAGTATTGGGCTAACACTATATCCTACCTATCCAATTGGCTTTTTTGTCGGCGGAATGGCACAGCCCTATCAATACCAAAATGGCGGGGATTGGACCTGGTTTGGCGGTCGAATGATTCAGCAACTCATTTTAAATGGTTTCTATCAAGAAGCATATGAAGAAATTCAACCGATGATTGACCGGGTCGTAAAGAACAAAGGATTCTACGAGTGGTACGGTCAAAATAATGTTCCCAGTGGATCAGGGAAATTCAAAGGTTCAGCAGGTGTACTGAGCAAGGCCATCACTTTAATGGAAAACTGGGCGGAAACCACCCTAGAAAAGAGTCATTAAACGAACTGTTCACTCATCCATTTATCAACTCAAATCTGGATGAGTGAATTACTTAATAATCCCTCCTACTTTCAACCGTGTAGGTAAAGCTTTCGGCGCGGTAAAATCCCAGATTGTATTCAATCGGCTTCCCTGACTGGTCAAATACAAAGCGTTTACGAGACAAAATAGGATCACCGATATTGATTTCCAATTTGTCTGCTATAAACTTATTAGCGGCCATTGCATCCAGCTCTTCCTGGGAAAGATCAGCAATGACATGATAATCTGCTTCTAAGATTTCGTACAAAGGCCGTTTGAAATCTTCATCGCCAGTTAAGCCGATGCGCGGATGAAAGTAAGATATAAAATAAACAAACGGGTCATCTTTTTTTCCTCTCAATCGCTCCAGTTTTAATAGCTTCTGATCCTCATCTACATTAAAAAACTTTGAAACAGCTTTGTCCGGAACAACCCAGCTGACATGCAGCTCAAAATTCTTTACTTCAATCCCGCGATTTTTCATTTCTTGCGAAAAGCTTAACCAATTTTTGGATTTTGAACTGAATTTAGAACTTGCGACTTTCGTTCCTATTCCCTTCTTTCTAATGAGCAGTTCCTCATATACGAGTTTATTGATCGCCAAACGTAAAGTAGAACGCGAAATTGCTAATCTCTTTGCCAACTCAATTTCATTGGGTAATAATTTCCCCTCAATATATTCGGGTTGCTTGATTAATTCACGTAACAAATTCTCTGCTTGGATGTGCAGAGGAACAGGACTTTTATGGTCTATTTTTAAATTCATCATCTGGATTGCTTGTGCTAAAGTAAGATTTTTTGGATAATTAAAAAAATAGATATATGTTTGTATGTATATACATACTTTTATAAACCTCAGATGTCTAAGAAATTTATCATCATTTTATGTATCGTTTCACTTGGGGGCTTTCTTTTCGGCTTCGATATGGCTGTAATTGCGGGTGCCTTACCCTTAGTCAAGCAATTTTTCGAGCTGTCTCCCGCTCAGGAGGGAATTTTTGTCAGTTCAGCATTATTAGGCTGCATTGCTGGTGTGTTTTTCACCGGATCTCTGACAGACAAATATGGTCGAAAACCAGCCTTTGTTACCGCAGCCTTGCTTTTTTTATTTTCAGCATTAGGCTGTGGATTTAGTTCTTCTTACCCCTTATTGATTGCCAGTAGAAGTGTAGGAGGGTTGGGGGTTGGTATCGCTTCAATCGTTGTCCCACTTTATCTTGCGGAAATATCTCCCAGTAAATTTAGAGGAAGATCGGTTACATGCTACCAATTAGCTATTACATTTGGAATTTTATTTGCCTATATCAGCAATTATCTACTTCTTGAACATAGTTCTTCTCAGCAGAACGAGCTTTGGCGCAGCATGTTTTTAGTAGGTGCTATTCCAGCCTTGTTATTATGTATTGGTGTATATTTTATTCCTGAAAGCCCACGTTGGCTCTCCAAAAATGGAAGAATGGCTGAAGTAGCACAAATAAGCACTCTATTAGGAATAGCGGACCTACAGGAGGCACCCAGTCTTTCATCCAAAGGAAAAATGAGCGATCTATTCTCTCCTATCTACCGCAAGGCCTTCTTATTGGGTCTATTCCTTCCCCTATTTTCACAGCTCAGCGGAATTAATGCCATTGTATATTACGGGCCGAGTATACTATTGGAATCAGGTATTTCATTGAACAACTCTTATCATGCTCAATTATTCTTTGGTGCTGCGAATGTTCTCTTTACATTCTTTGCGATTTGGAAGGTTGACAACTGGGGAAGACGTCCGCTGTATCTCATTGGAACCATAGGCGCTACCGTTAGTTTACTTATTACGGGCTATCTCTTTAATCAGGGCCAGGTCAACAATATTGCACTGATCATCGCTATCCTTTCGTTTTTGTTCTTCTTTGCCTTTTCTATTGGGCCTTTAAAATTTGTGGTCGCTGCAGAGATCTTTCCAAATGCTATCCGTGCCCGCGCTATGGGCATCAGTATTATGGTCATGTGGATATCAGATGCTATCGTAGGACAGCTGACCCCGATCCTGCTTGCATCCTGGGGCGCGCGCTACACGTTCTGGCTTTTTGCATTTTTCTGTGCTATTGCCTTTTTCGTCGTACTTGGTTTCCTTCCGGAAACTAAAGGCAAACCATTGGAAGAAATCGAAAAATTCTGGATTGAAAAACTCAATAAAAAGTCCACAAAAAAGTAAACAAAAGCATATTAATTCAAAACTATCTATTTGCAATAAATTACATCATATGTATCCGAATATTCAAACAAAACCCTTTCAGTACGAAATCCTGCCAACGTTTCCGGTTCAAGGAACGCTATCAAATTCTTATCAGGATCTTGTCGCGCATCTCATTACACATCATATACATTGCATTGATGGTTTTGTGGGTGTTAACTGGGAAACTATTATATCCAAACTTAAGCAAGAATTCGAAAAACAAGGCGTAAGTACACGATTTATTGCCATGGATTCAGCTTTAAAGTCTGAGTCGGAGATCCAGGAGATCATTTCGCCCTACCTTGGCGGCAACGACCCTCTCTTCGGAAAAAAGACACCCGTTAAACTCATTGAATATTTTGATACAGAAAAGTTAACGGCCCTTCAAAACATATTCTTAAGTTCCAGATCACTTCAAAATGAGCATATCATCTTTTACGGTCCTGGAGCATCATTGCTCGATGAGTCTAAGAAGGTCATGTATATTGATCTTCCCAAAAATGTGCTTATACAACGCATGCGCGCTGGAGTAGCTTTAAATTTAGGCTGCTCAACTCAGATCAGCCAGAAGGAAACATACAAACGTTATTATTTTGTTGACTGGGAAATTCTGAATAGACATAAAAGAGCTATCCTTTCCCGTGTTGAGGTTCTTGCCGATCAGCAATCACCAACAGACTTACCTTGGATTACTGGTCAGGATTTACAGGCCACTCTCCTAGCTATGTCCCAAAATTATTTTCGAGTGAGACCAACCTTTGAGCCTGGCGTATGGGGCGGACACTGGATGAAGGATCACCTCACCGGTATTGATCAGCATGTCAAAAATTACGCATGGTCTTTTGAAATGATCGTCCCTGAAAATGGCATAGTGCTCGAAGCGAATGGACTTACTTTAGAAATTTCTTTTGATCAATTGATGTTTCAGGAAAGTGCGAATGTACTTGGCCGTGCACAGCAACGCTTCGACGTCGAGTTTCCAATACGATTCAATTTTCTGGATACATTTGATGGCGGAAACTTATCGATTCAATGCCACCCTAGTCCAGCCTATGCTAAGGAAGAATTTGGAGAAAATTTCACACAGGATGAATCCTATTATATCGTCGATAGAAAAGATAATGCTCAGGTATATTTGGGGTTTCAGGACAATATTAACGCCAAGGAATTCCGTAAAGCATTAGAGGATAGCTTTCATACTGGAATAGCCATGGATATCGAACAATATGTTCAAAAATTTGAATCAAAAAAACATCAATTATATTTGATTCCCCATGGCACGGTACATTCTTCTGGCTTAGATAATCTCGTGCTCGAAATCAGCGCCACCCCATACAACTACACCTTTAAAATGTATGATTGGGTGCGCCCAGATTTAGATGGTAAACCCCGGCCATTAAATATTGATAGGGCTTTCGCCAACCTCAATTTTAATCGTAAAGGCGATGTTGTCAAAAATACGCTATTGTCTCAGCCTAAAGAAGAAGTTCTTGAGGGGGAAACAAGAAGAATACACTTGTCAACGCATGAAGATCATTTCTACGATGTTTTTAGGTATGAATTCGAGCAGGCTGTTACAATTGATACGCAAGGACAATGTCATATCATGATGCTTGTCGAAGGTGAAGCAATTGAGCTGACTACCGAGCATGGTATGAAAAAGGTTTTTCACTATGCAGAGACGTTTGCAGTTCCAGCAGCAGCTAGCTCGTATACACTACGCAATTTGGGGATAGGCAAAGTAAAAGTTATCCAATCTTTCGTCAAAGATTCCAAGTGTTAATCAAATTTGTAACGATAAACCAATACTACAATGAGAAATATATTTTTTGCATTATCATCATCACTATTGTTATTGTCCTGCCAAAATGCCGGCGGCAAAGTTTCAACCACCAATTTGCAGGACAGCATCCAGAAAGATAGCAGCTTTAGCCTTGTTAAAAACATGGCAACAAATGTCATCAAAAGTGGATTCAACGCAGGTGATGGATACAGTGAGGTATGGATTAGAGATTACAATACATTTATCACCCTAGCGACAAAAGTGCACCCTCATGAACAGATTAAGGACCAATTAGCCCTATTCTTTAAACTCCAGGGAGCCGATGGGAATATTGCCGACGGATTTGTCAAAAAGTCTAGCCTAAAAAACGGGGTATCGGATTATTACACAATTACGAGTCCATTAGCACCTGAATATGCCGCCCATAAGAATACTGTCGAGACAGACCAGGAATCATCTTTAATTCAAGCGATACATAAGTATATCGTTGCGACTAAAGATAAGGCATTTCTCAACGAAAAAATTGGTGATACGGCAGTAAAAGATCGTATGGAACATGCCTTACAATTTTTATTGGATAAACGTTACAACGATACTTATGGTCTTCTCTGGGGTGCTACAACTGTCGATTGGGGGGATGTCCAACCTGAACATGATTGGGGTGTTCATCTCGATGAAAATTCACATATCGCGTTAGATATCTATGACAATGCCATGTTTCTGATTGCACTTGACAATTACATGGATCTTTTTCCTGAAAAAAGAGAAAAATGGGGAAAGATCCGATCGTCAATTGCGAGTAATACAATGAAACATCTGTGGGACGAAAAAAATCAAAAGTTTATTCCCCATATTTATATCAAAGGTTCTCCTTTTGCAGCCGATTTTGATGAAAATCAAATCTATTATCATGGAGGAACCGCCATCGCTATTGAAGCTAATTTACTCAACAAAGAGCAAATTAAAGTATCACTCGACAAAATGATTAAAAATGTAAAGGATGCAGGAGCAGCAACAATTGGCCTCACGGTATACCCCACTTATCCGGCAGGTTCATTTAAGAACAAAGGAATGTACCCGTATGGTTATCAAAACGGCGGGGACTGGACTTGGTTTGGTGGCCGTATGATCCAGCAGCTTGTAAAAAATGGGTTCCAGCAAGAAGCTTACGAACAAATACAGCCAATGCTTGCTCGTGTTATCAAAAATAAAGGATTTTATGAATGGTACACAAAAGATAACAAACCCGAGGGTTCGGGAACCTTCCGAGGTGAGGCCGGTGTACTTTATGATGCCATTGAATTATTAGAACACCCAGACAACAAATAAATATTTCTTTGTTGTAAAAAGAGCAGATAGAAAATTCTTTCTGCTCTTTTTATTTTGCCCTCTCCTTAAATAAGTATTGCTATGGCATTGTACGCACTCTAAAGTTGTACTCAACCATACTTAGTAGGTCGTATTGAGCCGATCTAACACTGTAGCCATCCTAAACTCTTCACTGTCGGTACCACTGGCTTACCCGATTCAGCTCTGGCGAAAGCTTCATTTTCAAATAGAAAGCTCAATACGCCATTTTTCTTAACGCCACCATGGCAAGTAATACAATGTTTATTCAAAATGGGTTTAACCTCGGCGCTGAAATCCACTGGTTCCTTTTTTCCAAAAGTCAAAATGCTTATACCAATAAAAACGAGAGCCAATAATATGAGCACCACAATCTTTTTCCTCATAGCATAGAGGTATATCTATTCTGCGTTATTTTAGGTTTATTCACTCCTTCAAAACAAAACAATATTCATTTTCTTTGTTAAGGATTATTGAAACATAGGTGATAAAATCAGCTGTTTCGAATAGCATAAATTTAGGAAACAGCACCGAATTATACTAAAACTAGATTAACATAAACAATATTACCATCGTCAGGCCAGAAAGTCGAGAAGATAGCCTACAATCTCACTCAAAAAAACAGCATACATTCCTCTAGGGCATCTTTTTTGCCCACCATCAACCATCTGTGTCATAAAGTATAACAATTTCGATACTGATCCTCTTTCTTTATTTTTTGAGGCAAAATAATTCCACATCGGAACAAAAACATCGCAAACAAAATGAAAATAAAAGTGGGTTAGAAGGGAATGGCAAGAAATACACCAGGAAATGTTATCAATTTATAAATGCCCATTTAGGCAAAAAAGCGTTTCAACCGAATGTTGAAACGCTTTGCTTAATTTATATGAACCTACAATTTATGCAAGCTCAATCAAAAACTCCTCTTTTGGAAGTCTAAACTTTTTCAACTTTAACAGCCAGTCTTGTTCTTCCATTCGATAACCCAATGGAAGCATAACGGCACTCTTCAAACCCAGTTTATCCAAACCAAGCAGCTCATCCAATTCCACATTTGAAAAACCCTCCATTGGTGTGGCATCAATGCCCAATTCTGCTGCCTGCGCAATTGCCAAACCAAAAGCAATATAAGCTTGCTTCGCCGCATGGGCCGCTTGCTGTTCTTCAGTAAAACTTGCAAACTGTCCTTTTAATCTATTTTTATATTCGTCAGTTGTGTCTAACGGCAACCCCCGCAACGTATTCATTTGGTCGAACGTATTGTCAATACGTTCATCTGTATATTTGTCCCATCCTGCGAAGACCAATAGATGCGAACTATCAGCGACAATTTGTTGCCCCCAAGCTACAGGTACAATTTTTTCTTTTAATTCCTGATTCGTAATCACAATTACACGAAACTGCTGAAGTCCAGAAGAGCTGGGCGCCATACGTGCGGCTTCCAAAATCTTATTTAAATCTTCTTGAGCGACCTTTTTGGTAGGATCGTATTTTTTTGTGGCATAGCGCCATTCCAGTGTGTCTAATAAAGCCATTATTTTTTATTTTAAATGTTCGATAGAAACCTAATAAAGTTATGTAAAGATACATAAAAAATTACATGTCTAAACATTAAAATATAGGACTAAAGCAATAAAAAACAGGACAAAAAACAGCCTATTTACTGACATCTCAATTCGATTTTTATGACGGAAAAAACGCATATTTATTTCTAATCGGAAGGAAATCTTTATTTTATTCAATTTTATTAAGACCTTTGCATAGGTTTGGATCTCATGAGAACACGAAGGCCTTCAACGATTTGTTTCACAAAGAATAGAATTTAACAACATCAAGAAAACAGAGCTTATTAGCTTCACGATAAAAAAATCAGCAATGTCAATAACGAACGAAACAGAACTAACAGGCATACAAAAAGCGAGCGATGCTGTTGCTCATACCTTAAAATCCATGATAGAACATGCTCGAGTGGGCATGTCAACTAAAGAGCTTGACGAATATGGGGCCGAAATATTAACGAGGATGGGTGCAAACTCTGCCCCTGCCCTCACTTATGGTTTTCCCGGCTACACCTGTATTAGTGTAAACAATGAATTTTGCCACGGTATTCCCACAGCAGAACGGATATTAAAAGAAGGCGATTTGATCAATATCGATGTATCCGCCGAACTGGATGGATATTGGGCGGATAATGGCTGTTCCTTTGTTATAGGAAAGGATATACATCAACATGAAAAATTGGTAAAAGCATCCAAAGAAATTCTTCAAAAAGCAATCAGTCATATTCGAGGTGGTGTAAAAATAGCCGACATTGGGCATCTCATCGAGACAGAAGCGAAAAAAAGAGGCTATAAAGTCATTAAAAACCTTGGAGGGCATGGTGTAGGAAAAAGCCTCCACGAAGAACCTGATGAATTGCTCAACTACAAAAATCGCTTCGACCAACGTAGATTTCGAAAAAATACGGTTGTTGCTATTGAAACCTTTATTTCGACCACTTCCACCTATGCGACTGAAATAGAAGATGGCTGGACAATGGTTGGGGACAAAGGCGGTTTCATGGCACAACATGAACACACGATTCTTATCACCGATAGCTATCCTGTTATATTAACTCAACAGAACGCTATTTTTTAAGTGTTTATCATATGTACCAACAGGTCTTTTCGAAAAAATTATAGAAAATAGTCGAAAAGACCTACTTTTCCTATAGCAGACTCCCAGATCTGCAACATAAGTCCAATCATCGCTATCTCAGAAATAAAATCTTTAAAATTTAGGGGCCTCCCATAAAGAGAAAACCCCCAAATAATATATTTTTATGGCTAAATAATTTGTGTCAATCTCAAACAAGTCATCTTATTAGAAGAATCGCTACAGCGGTAAAAGTAGATTATTCTTTTCAAGAAAAAAGTGACGAAGATCACTTTTACAAAAATTTTATTCTTATTGTCAAAATTTTGCTTCTATTTCATTCTGGTAAGTCGCCAAATGCACTCATTACGTCCTTAACAGTTCCGCAAACAGCAAATATTACAAAAGCCTTATTTATATTTCCAAAAATATTCATTTTGAATATTAATGACTGTTAATGGTTCCTTACTTATTTATTTTATGAATTAAGTTTAATACAAAAATATAACGGGTAGAATGGCCGAAAGTTACCACTAGATCACCACATACGACCAACATGGTAAAAGCGATAAAACAGAAGCAAGTAGAAAGCCGCATAAATGTTTTACATAATTTCGATCAAAAAATCACCAACAAAAGTTAACTTCGCTGCATAATATACTCATCGTTGACAGGTGATAAATTGCAATACTCATTAGCATGACATTGAAAGAAATACAACACAGTAAAATATATGGGGCAGATAACCAAGGTACTCCATTAATTGTCCTACATGGGCTTTTTGGTATGGCAGACAATTGGGGATCCTTTGGTCGTAGTTTCGGAGAGAAAAGACAGGTACATTTACTCGATCTTCGTAATCATGGACGCAGTTTCCATAGTGATGATATGTCGATAGAAGTTATGGTAGATGATCTTCTGGCTTATATAGAATCTATCGGAGCAGACAAAATACTGTTATTGGGTCACTCTTTAGGAGGCAAAGTGGCGATGCAGTTTGCTATTGACCATCCAGAAAAAATTGAAAAACTTGTCATTGCCGATATAGCGCCCAAAGCTTATCCTCCACATCATGAGGACATTTTCGATGCGCTCTCCGCTGTTGACATCACGACATTGGAAAACAGAAAAGATGTACAGGTTAAGATTGAACAATATCTGGATGACCCCGGTGTTATCCAATTTTTATTAAAAAATGTATATATCAGAGAAGATCGGAAATTAGATTGGCGCTTTAATCTGGATGTATTAAAACATAAGTATACAGAATTTATCACTGTTGGAATAAAATCAGGAATATTCAATGGACCTACATTATTTCTGCCGGGAGAGAAATCAAGATATATTTTACCCGAAGATAAAATAAAGATCAGGGAACAATTTCCAAACGCCGTGTTTAAAATAATTCCGAATGCAGGTCACTGGGTTCAGGCCGAAAATCCACAGGCATTTGATGCTTTTGTTGCCGAATTCTTAGATCAATAACAATCAGTAATTACATGTCTGCGCCAAGTTGGCTGTTTTATTGACTGGCGAAAGGGAGCAGACATGTAATATCTTATTTCAATGCCTTTGAATAAGTCTTTATTGCGCGATCACGGGCGAACTGATGGTCTACGATAGGCTTCGAATACGCAGCTGTGTCCAGCTCCGGAACCCATTGTCTTATATATGTTTGATCTTTATCGAACTTCTCCGCTTGAAGTGCTGGATTAAAAACCCTAAAATACGGAGCAGCATCACAACCGCAGCCAGCAGCCCATTGCCAGTTACCATTGTTGGCAGACAGATCATAATCATTTAATTTTTGAGCAAAGTACGCCTCGCCCCATCTCCAGTCGATCAATAAGTGTTTACAAAGAAAACTCGCAACAACCATGCGTACACGATTGTGCATATAACCCGAACTATTCAGTTGCCGCATACCCGCATCAACCATTGGGTACCCGGTCTCTCCCCTGCACCAGTGCTGGAATTCCTCTTCATCGTTGCGCCATTGTATAGCATCGTATTGCTTTCTAAAGGATTCTGTAACAACATGGGGATAATGGTAGAGTATCTGCATAAAAAATTCACGCCAGATCAATTCAGATAACCATGTTAAATTGTGTTTTAGGGCGAAAGCGACACATCTACGTATACTGATCGTTCCAAAACGAAGGGCTATTCCTAATTTGGTTGTTCCCATCAACGCTGGATAGTCGCGGTTTTTATCATAATGATCGATAATCGTATCATTCAGATAGGGTTCTTCAAAAATAAGGTCAGTCTCAAAAAAGCCTAATTTTTCCAAAGAAACTATCTGCTGATGTTTTTGCTGAAAGAAAAATTCTGTTCCATAGGTATAGGAACGATAGCAGTCAGGGCTTAGTCTCTCACGCCATTTTTTTGCATAAGGTGTATAAACGGTATAGGGCATTCCATCATTTTTGACAATATCTCCCTTATCAAAAATAACCTGATCTTTCATGGCTTTAAACGGAATTCCGATCGATTGGCAAAATTCGAAAATTTCCTTGTCCCGACGAATAGCTTTCGGTTCATAATCCCGATTGCAATATATTCCCTGCACGTCAAATTTCTCAACAAGCTCTCTGTAAATAGTAATAGGTTTACCATAGAAAGTATTCAGAGTTGCACCGCTTTTTTTTAAGGTCGCGTTGATACCTGTTAGTGCCTGATGAATATAATGCACACGTCGGTCTTTCCTATCGTCCAGCAGCTTCAAAATATCTTCGTCAAATATGAATACGGGCAATACCGGATGCCCTGAAGCGAGCGCACGGGCGAGTCCGGCGTTATCATCCAAGCGCAGATCCCTTCGAAACCAAAATATTATAACTTTATCTTTTTCCATATAAATGACGATTTTTTGCATCCCCCCCTAGTTAACAACTTCCAAGGACAAAAAGATTAACAAAATAATTAATCGCAAAATAAGTTTATAAAAAAACTGAACCATCAAAGGTACTAGAAATTCCCTTGATGGTTCAGCGTTTAAGAATTTTATTAAGTTAGTTTTTTAAACTTGCCATATCGATAACAAATCTGTATTTAACATCACTTTTCAATAGCCTATCATAGGCATGATTGATATCCTGCATGTTAATCAGCTCTATGTCCGAGATAATATTGTGTTTACCACAAAAATCAAGCATCTCCTGTGTTTCAGCAATCCCGCCGATCATCGATCCTGAAAAACTCTTACGTGTTGGAATCAAACTGAAAGGAGCTACTGGTAGTGGATGTTCAGGCGCACCAACAAGCGTCAGGGAACCGTCCCGTTTCAATAAGCTTAAATAAGCGTTGATATCATGCTGTGCCGAAACGCAGTCCAAAATGAAATGCAATGTGCCTGCATGTTCTTTCATTTGTTCAGCATCAGTTGACAAGATCACCTCGTCAGCTCCTAAGCGTTTGGCGTCCTCCACTTTGGAATCAGACGTTGTAATTACGACCACATGAGCTCCCATGGCTTTTGCTATTTTAACTCCCATATGTCCTAGACCGCCAATACCAACAATACCTACTTTTTTACCCGGCCCTACATTCCAATGTCTCAATGGAGAATAAGTTGTGATTCCGGCACACAATAAAGGAGCTGTTGCTGCAAGATCCAAATTTTCAGGAATGTGGAGTACAAAATCCTGATCTACCACTACACGTTCTGAATAACCGCCAAACGTCTGTTTGTTTAGATGTTTATCATGACCATTGTACGTTTGGATATTTCCATTTTCACAATACTGTTCCAAACCTTCCTTACAACTCTCACATTCGCGACAACTATCGACCATACATCCTACGCCAGCTAAATCACCTACTTTAAACTGAGTAACTGCAGATCCAACTTTAGTAATTCGTCCCACAATTTCGTGACCGGGTACGTTTGGGTACACTGTCCCACCCCATTCGTTTCGTGCAGTATGTAAATCCGAATGACAAACCCCACAAAATAAGATATCAATCTCGACATCACGCTCTGTTACTTCGCGGCGTTCAATATCCATTTGTCTTAGATCATCCGCCGGTGCGCCTGTTCCAAAAGCTCTAACTGAAAATGTGCTCATACTTGATAAAATTGTTGTATTTTGTTTTAAATAAATGCTTAAAAATTCCCACGTCATAAACCACCACCCATACAATAAAAATAACCAATAGATGTAAAAAATGTTTTACTGGAACTTTATCAAAAGTAAAAAGTAACTTTCATAATTATTTTGCTGCAGAGCTCAAAATGATATTTCTTTACGGCTCATTAAGCAAGGGATTAGACATTTGCAGATCCGATAGTTTAGTCCCTGCAAACCGGACGAACTAATCGGTATCTTCCACCTGAACAAATTGCATGGCCAATCCCTGTTTCTGACATATATTCAAAATAGAAAACTCCAACCGGCTACTCATCCGAAGAACAAGTAAAAATTGCTGATCATCAAGCAATAGGTCGATATTTTTTATCTCAGGGAAACTCTGATAAAGAAAATGATAAATCTCGCTGGCTTTCCACTTGAGCTTACGAGACAAAGAGTAAACAACTTTATACATATTTAGATTATTTCAAAATTTTAACGGCAATTTGTTGTAGGTGATGGCTCAAAAAACTCATTTGTTTCAGTTCCTCAAAGTCCCTGGCTAATCGAACCTTTTTATTTTGATTTTCCAATGCGAGCGCTAGGCTATCTAGCTTCTCCACATCACGGTGCAGCAATAAATAACAATCAATATCCGGATCCAGCAAACCATTTATTTCAAGGCGAATCGTTTCGTCAGTCTCCACCATCACCAAAACGCATCTTTCCGATGCAAAACTATCTACCGATTTGCCTACTTTCGCATTTAACCCCATAATTACATTCTGTCTATTGTCCCAATTAAAAAGAAGTAACTAATTAATATAGACATATTTTGTATTTTTGTCGAATCCATTTTCAAAAAAAGAACAATAAATATATACTCTTATTGTTCAAAATAATTTCTCTTTGCTACACCATCGAATTACTAGCGCAGTCCCCTGACGCATATACTTGTCAGCCAAGAAAGTCTAGCTTCAAAATCTGGAAAACGGTCAAAAAGTAAAACTTCCTGCTCAAAGCAGCGCGAAGTTGTCACCAACATCTCTGATAAAAACAGAACATCTTTATGTTCCAAAGCCTGAATTTCTTCTTTCTGAATCGCCAGTTCAATCATTTCACGAATCAACTTAATCTCGTCATCCAACATATAACGTGTCTTCGAAACCATCAAAGCTGGATCAGATTTCATGTCTTCAAATGCGAGATGAAAACGTTTGGTAATTAAATTAATCTGGCGCAGTTTGGCTTGTAAAAAACCAACTAAATTTTCCTCCAGAGAAGCGTCTCTATTATAAGTTCTGCTCGCGACCTCAAACACTTGCTGACATAAGTACTCCGCAATTGCATCAAAGACATCCATTTTACTGGTAAAATAATAGTAAAGTGTACTTCGTCCCTTTCCACAAGCTTTTGAAATATCTTGCATAGAAACCCTTGCGAATCCATACGTTTCAAACACTTTCATGGATGAAAGGATAATTTCCTCTTTAATATTTTCCTGTTGACCTGTCATTACTCGACAAATTTACAAAAAATGTCGAAAAATCAATTTATCCAGCCAATTTTTTTCGCCACGCGTTGTAGGCGTCATTTTCTCGATATAATGATGGAATTTGCTCCACATGTTCAATTTAACCTAATTTCTATATGGTCAAGCAGTGGAAGGTGAAATTATCCATGGGTTAGGTCTGTTGCGCCTTGAGCACTTTTATAAGAACTAAATTAAGCTTTATGTCTAATTTTCGTCAGATGACTTACATCGGTCAGCCCAAATTCCAAGGCGATCTCCTTTAAAGTCGCTCTTCCTGCTGTTATTCTTTGATTTATCAACGTACTGCGATAGTTCTGAATATAGTTCCGCAGAGTAATTCCCGCCTGACGTTTAAAGTAAATACCGAGATAATCGTTAGCGATATTAAAATGCTGTGCCATCACGGTTGTTCGCAGGCGATTAGGATCGTAAATATTCTTATGGATATAACAGAACATAGCTTGCAGATCACGGCCCCTAAAACTACTGCTTCGCAATTCAGGCATATTCAGTTGCAAAATATGTACAATACTGAATAATTGCAACCAAATAAGCTCCTGATTTCCGGTTTGGTTCTTTCTCCATAGCACTAGTAGATCAAAGATCAGCTCAACGGCCGATTGAGCTTCCCCAGCTAATTGAAATCCATGCTGATGGGTTTCTCTACTTTTTATTAGATACTCCAACTGTTGTATCGCAGTTACAGAACCTATCGGATTGCAACCCAGATAGGCATCGGTAAATTTAAGATAAACAAAATGTGTGTATTGTTCAATTTCAAAATAATGCTGATCGTCGGGACCGAGGAGAAAGATCATCCCACCCTTGTAAGGATATGGATGTCCGTTAATGAAATGTCGTCCTAAGCCCTCCCGAATAAAAATAAACTCATAATGATTATGATTATGTTCGGGATGCTTCCATTCAAACATCTTAACTGATGAGATAAGTACAGGCTCAAATTGACGATAGCGTTTCATATTAGAAATATACATAATTATATTAGATTTTTACCTAATACGCGTTAGACTTCCAGCTAACTTTGTCCTTATAAAGAATAGATAAAAATGAAAACTAGAAAGAAAACAGCTTTAGTTGTTGGCGCCAATGGCGTCATTGGTAACAATCTCATCGAATATCTCGAAAAATTGGAGGAATGGGAAATCATAGGGATATCGCGACGAGCAAATGTCGGCCGGCAAAAAGTGCGCTTTATAGCCGTAGATTTATTGGATTTAGCGGACTGTCTCAAAAAACTCGGTAACTTGAATACCGTCACTCACATTTACTATGTTGCTTACCAGGATAGACCTACCTGGGCAGAGTTGGTTGAGCCCAACATGAAAATGTTAAGCCATGTTTTGACCGCGGTCGAACCAATTGCCCCCAATATTCAACATATCAGCCTCATGCAAGGTTACAAAGTATATGGTGCACATTTAGGCCCCTTTAAGACACCTGCTAAAGAATCGGACGCTGGCCATATGCCACCGGAATTCAATACCAGTCAACAGCAATACCTCGAACAGTTACAAAAAGGGAAGAAATGGACCTGGTCTGCTATACGTCCATCCGTTGTTGGCGGAACAGCTCCCAATAATCCGATGAATCTAGCGATGCTGATCGCTGTATATGCATCTATATCAAAAGAACTCGGTATCCCACTTCGGTTTCCCGGAAAAATTGGCGCTTTTCAGACACTGATGGAAATGACTGATGCCACACTATTAGCGAAAGCAATGGTATGGGCTGCTACGAATCCCCAAGCTGCCAATCAAGCTTTCAACATTAACAATGGCGATCTCTTTCGATGGAAGGAACTCTGGCCTAAATTGGCCTCTTATTTCAAGATGGAAACCGCCGATCCAATCCCGCTATCTCTTGCAACTATGATGGCGGATAAAGAACCAATATGGCAGAGATTACAAAAGGAGCATCAGTTAAGCTATAGCTATCGGGAGGTTTCCGCATGGCCTTTTGGCGATTTTGTTTTTTCTTGGGATTATGATTTTTTTGCCGATGGCACAAAAGCCCGTCGCCTCGGATTTCACGAATTTATGGATACCGAACAAATGTTCTACCAACTTTTTGACGAAATGCGTGAAAAAAGAATAATTCCATACTAACAAAGATTAAATTTTTACCGTCTATTTTTGTAACTTACCTGACTCAAGCACAACCTTTACTTCATTACAAATTCATCTGATATCATTTTATCTATTTATAGTCAAAAGGATATCGGATAGTTGATAAAATAAACTATATGAATACAAAAAAAGCATTTGTAGTTGGATCAGGAAAACTGGCAAACGCTATACTGAAAGCTGATTTCTCCATTCCCACAGTCGAACTTCTTCCGTGGCAACCCTCCGATACAACGACCTCTCCATCTATTGTTATACATGCTGGATCAGGTCGTGAACTGAAAGATTGTCTTGATTTTTGTGCGCGAACGGGCTCAGTGTTAATTGAACTGTCGACCGGGTTGGAGACTGAAAAGCTTGATACAGCCTTTCCGCTCATTATTTGTCCGAATACGTCTATACTGTTGTTAAAAACACTTTTTATGCTTCAGCAATTTGGCCATAACTTTAAGGACTATGAAATATCTATTATGGAGTCCCATCAATCCTCCAAAACGACCGAGCCTGGTACAGCCTATCATATTGCCAACTCCTTACATGTCCCTCACGAGCGGATAATCTCTATCCGTGATGCGAAAACGCAAGCCTATAAGATCAATATCCCTGTTGCCCACTTAGAAAAGCATGCCTATCATCAGATTGTAATCAAAGATCAAAATGATGAGATTAAGATTGAAACCAAGGTCCTCGGACATGACTCTTATTCAAGTGGCGTCAAAAAAATAATTGAAGCATGTATAAAAAACACATTGGCCAATAAAAGGCATACAGTACTGGATTTAGTAGATATGGGACTGCTTTAACGTATTCTTCGAAAAAGACTGATTACGAGTGGGGACTGTTTGATATCCTAAAGCATATCACCTTTACTTCCCTTTTGATCTTAAAAATCGTTTGGACAGATATTTTCGTACAGGCATGTCATATAACCTCAGACAGCAATACGCAAGAACAATACTGCCGATGACAACAGCTGCGGCTCCAGGTAAAGATTCTTCGAAACTCAGGTTTTCATTCTTGACCCAGGCATAATACAAATAAATAAATGGATAATGTACCATGTACAACGGATAAGATAGATCGCCTAAAAATTTACAAAACCAATTTGTGAAGCCACTGCTCCCCTTTCCCGAAGCCCCTAAAACGACAAGTAGCGGGAACACTAGCACGCAGCATAGGGTATCATATATACCGTTCATCCAAAGATGCTCGGCACCACCAATGCGAGGCATTGCCAAAAGTGGAACAAGAATCAAACTACAAATCCAAAATGCGCCCTTGATTTGCAAAGATTTAAATATTCGCGATAAAAATAAACCGGCCGTGAATGAAAATAAAAGACGAAGGGAGCCTGCTGTAAATTCAGTTCCTGTGAGCGAAAATCCAGCACATATATCCCCCAAAGGACCTAGTGTAGCAAATACAGCCAATCCTACTCCGAATAAAATAACGAGTCCAGCCAATGCTTTGTTCGAGAATCTACGAATGACCAAGGCATATAAGATATTGCCGATGTATTCAAAAAACAAAGACCAGCTAGGTCCATTTAACGGAAACATCTCTCCAAGTCCTCTCACTTCATGCCCGGGAATTGCAGGGATTAATAAGGCATTCAATAAGGTTGCAATGGCCAAAGAAGAAAATGTTACCTTAGTCACATCCCAAACAGAACAGCCCTGAAAATAGAACATGATTGCTCCTATAACCGCCCCCATAACAACCATCGGATGTAGACGTATTATTCTACGTTTGATAAACTCTTTTGTTGACATTGTCTTCCAACGATCATCATAAGCATACCCCACAACAAAACCTGAAAGCATAAAGAAAAAGTCAACCGCCAAATACCCATGATTAATACGCTGGTCCAGATGGCTCGTCGCAAAGGCTTCAAAAATGTGAAAGCAAACGACGGTAATAGCAGCTACGCCACGTAACCCGTCAAGTACAGCATAATGTGGTTTGGTATCTGTATAAGCGGAAGTTGATATTTGAGTACCGGGCATAAAAATTAAACGATCTGATTGATTTTTTTACAAGAAAGTAAATATAAACAAATTCGTCTATGCAGCTTTGTAACAAGTTTGACGGTCACCAATTTTCCAGTTCAATTAGTGGATAAGAGGAATATAATCCGGTAAATAAACTTGTTCTTTCCGCATATTTTCGATATATATCTTGTTATAAATTTCTAAACGGATATCAGTAATGTCTGTAGCTGTCGGATTTTCGTTTTCATCTTCCCCGAATGAAAAGATCTGCTCTTCTCTTCTATTTTTTTTGCTCAAAAAATAATAGAAATCTTTATTTTCCCAAGCTTTTATACTATTTCCCGCATCTTCTGGAAGTCTCAACGCTTTATAGTTTTTCTGTAGATAGTTATAAAGATCTTGGAAATCTCCTTTATTTTTCGAGGTCTTCATGGCATATAAATAAGCAAATTCACCTTTTTTATCTTCTCCCATAGTCAACGCTGGAAAAGATACCCCGTTTAACATCGCTAGCGTATCCTTTTCTTCGTTATAGGAAACAGTTGAGTAACGATAACCAAAATCTTTGACCGGCTTCAGTTTTCTAGTTCCCCAAACTGCAGTAGATTCGATATAAAATGGCGTTGGCAAGCTCCCTTCTGAAGTAAAAATGGCTAGCGTATCCTTTTTAAACATAGCGGTTCCAAAAGCTTCTTTCAACTCCTTTTTATTCATTTTTTTTATGTCTGCATGCAACAATTCTTCGCTTCGTTGTATTTTGGGCTCATAAAACTTGGACACATTAAATGTTTTATCCATTTTTTCAAGTATAATGCTATCCGGATTTTGGGACTGACAAGAATACAAAAGAATAGATAAAAGTACCACATAGACTGTCCTTGGATTTAGAAAATGAAATGGTCTCATCGGAATTGTCATTCAAACTATTTTTTGGGATTAAGATCTTTACTTCGGCGTAAAGATCTTCAAACTAAAATAAATTTGTATTCATTTGCAAATGAAATTATACAAAATGAGTATCTTTTGCTCCCTATATTACCCGTCAAATGAAGCCTAATTTTGCATATAAAAATCCATTTATCTAAGTTTGCCAAAAGTTGAAACCCAAAATTAAAAAACCAATTAACAGCTAAATAATGAAAAACATTTTCGACAAAACAGTAAGTGATGAAGTTATGGCACGGATTCAAAATCTTAATCCAGACAGCAGGGTCCAAGGGGGTAAAATGACTGTTGATCAAATGCTTGCTCACTGCAATGTGACCTATGAATTAATCTATGATAATAAGCATCCTAAACCAACTGGATTAAAGAAACTGCTGCTAAAATGGTTTGTAAAAAATCTGGTTGTGAGCGAAAAGCCTTATAAGAGAAATAATCCTACTTCTACAGAGTTTCTGGTAACGTCAAGACGGGATTTTGAGCTCGAACAAGGCAGATTGATAGCTTATATTCAAAAAACACTGGAATTGGGCGAAAACTATTTTGATGGAAAGGAGTCCCATTCATTCGGAAGGCTCAAAAGCTGGGAATGGAACAACATGTTTTATAAACACCTCGATCATCATTTGACGCAATTTGCCGTCTAATCAAGCTAAGCTATCAAATGGATCGCCAAGAACAGAAATACTTTGACGATCCATTTAAGATTATCTCCACCAATGGTAGTAATTATGCATACTGTCGTATTGAAATCCACATCTTGGATATAGGGCATTACCTATAGCATTTGTTTTCTCCGTTTCAAGCATCAGCCCACAGGCCTCGGTCTCTTCGCACCATAGTTTACTGCGATCGATAAGTCGGATCGATAGACCTTTGCTTCGGTGGTCGGCGTGAACAAAAAGATCACTCAATAACCACTGTCGCTGCAATTTAGTGTAATGGAATAATTTGTAAAGCTGAACAAAACCAACAGCCTGTTCCCCTTGAGTAGCTAAAAAAATTTCTGATTCGCCATATAGAAACCGTTCCCTCAAAAATTCCCTCGCTTTTTCGAGATTCGATTCCTGTCTGTAAAAAATTCGATAAAGATTGAATAGTGCAGCTGTTTGATCCAGGTCCTCAAGACTTGCTTTTCTAATGTTGTAATTCATTTCTTAAATATTTTGATTTATATCGCAAATGTATCCCAACTTATCCTCATCGGTCTCATCCAGATTGAAGATGCTGCATAGTCCAGCCTTAGGTAACAGAAGTTTCTATACGTTTTTATATAACAGGCATATAAAGCTCGGAAAACAGCTTGTATCTCGTTAAAACAATCGTTCTCAAATTATAAATCCTTTAAGTCGAAAGGGAAAATCTGTCGCCAAAGGCAGTCAAATCTGTATCAATTATTATTTATCAAATTGGCGATCCATTATTATTGGTATCGTTCTGATTATAGTGGGAGGCTCTACATTTTTCATTGGTTGTCATCCAAATGATTCATTTAAAGAAAATTTCAACACTATGATACTTGACTTTAAGGATGTATTTCGCTTTTGATCTCTTTATTCATGTTATTGATCCACTTAGTATTTATTATAGGAGGTATCCTTCTTTTAAGAATCAGCAAAAAGATTATACGGGCCAGAACAGATAAAAAAGGATTGTATTTTAAACGGATTGAAAAAAGAACTGGAAGTATGTGGGCTTTGGCAGATTTGGATCCACTGGTCTTCGTACCATATCTCCAAATCGTCAACATCCGCATTATTGAAAGTAATTGGTTTGGTCCAAGACTTGAGCTTGAAACTATTCAGGGTAAAGAAATATTGACAATATTAAATGTGCTGAGTCGAAAAGAAAAGGAGCAAATCTGTCAAACCGTAAAAGAGTTTGGTATTTAATGAATTTTTACCATACGCTTTCCTATCCCATCTTAAAAAAGAAAGTTTACTAAAACCAGAAATACTTGATTTCAGTAAACCTTCAATTTGTACTGTTTATTTCTATATCGTCTAATCAATTTTTTCACCTAGCAAATGATCGACATATTCTCTGATCTCTTGGGGCAACATAAGATAAACCGATGTTTTCAGGTTTTCTCTGTTTGGTTCCCCATCGATGAAAATATTCTTAAATCCTTCATTGAGCCATCTCCCCTCATCATCGAGATAGCCACGATATTTACTATTTAAGTTCTCAATAATATTATTGTTTCCCATGTTTTCCGTCATTTATTCTATGTAAACTGCATCTAAATATTCGACAGGGAAACATCAACATTGATGCCACTCCTAATTTGAATTTTAAAATTCATCTGCTTAATCTCATATTTTAAGTTTTCTTAACATTTACTTATTCTGACAACCAACAAACCGTTAAACATTAAATACCAGAGCGTTACAATAAATAGTTTATTTTTCTTTAGTTCATATTCTATATAGTTTTTATCAGCGAATACTTTAATTTTGTATTTTAGTACATAATTACAATAAACCGATTAGTTATGATATTAATAGCAGTCCTACTTCCTTGGCTATCATTTTTTTTACGCGGTAAGATTTTTAGTGGCCTTCTTTGTTTGATTCTTCAGATAACTATACTGGGTTGGATACCCGCGGCCATATGGGCCGTCGCATCCCGTGTTGATGGAAAAAATGAACAGCGTATACGTAAAATGGAACGCAATATGCGTAATTACCGATAAGCTTTATTAGTGCTTTTTTGTTCGATTGACAAGCATTATTTAGATTCCAAAAATTGCTGTATTTGTTGCATTGTAAAATCAATCAGTTTGGTATTGACTTCACCATTAAAATCGGCCATCATGTAATTTCCATGATTAGCTGGTAAAATAAGCAGCCTTGCATGAGGAATCTGCCGCTGCATATCGGCTAAATGGGTCGCCTTTACAACATCTTGATCCCCTCCTATGAGAAATACTGGGCAGGTCAAACCTTTTAAAGATTCTATGTCAAAATCTTCAAAGTTTATCATCCGTTGGCTGTCTTTTTCATACATATTTCTAAATTTCTCTGGATCCGGATTCAGCTTCATAAAATTCTCTTTGAGAAACGGCGGCATGTCCTGAATAGTTGAAACTTCCATGCTTTCAAAAAAGCCATCCAAAAGTCCCTCTCTTTTCGTATTTCCTGATGCCGCAACTAGTTTTTCAACCTTATGGGGGTACATCGTCGCAAATTTCAAAACTGTTGTCGCACCATTGCTAAAGCCGAAAAATGAGGCTTTTTCAACAGAAAGAAAATCCAGAATGGCTAAAATATCTTTGGCATCTTGCTCAAAGCTTTCATCGGATGTCCTATGCTCGGATCTGCCATGATTTTGCAGATCTATTAAAATCAATTGGTATCGGTCGTTCAACCTTTTTACAGTCTCCTCAAAATCGGAAAAACCAGAAGAGCCACCACCATGAATCAATACCAAAGGCTTTCCAGTACCAAATATTTCGTAATAAAGTTTTATTCCATTAGCCGGTGCATAGCCGCTTTTTGATTCTAACGTGCGCATAATTTATCATCTAAAGTATCTGTCTGTTTGTAGCAACACGCTACTGATATGTTTTGTTTTCCATAAATTTTTTAAAATTTAACAAGACTCCATCGGTAAAAGACTGCTGAAGTTCCAACGGAGTAAACGCATCAGGTTCGAATATTTCCCTGATAATCGTATTGTGATCAATCGCCTGAAACTCAACAATACACTTTCTGCCGCCACTGGTGCTTTCAATATACTCCATCGCAATAATCTCATCGAATACACCCACATAATCAAACCCTTCCCGACTAGCTATTTTTTCCATTCTAAAATTAAACATTCCACCTTCTCTAAAATCGATACTAACGGCTGGACAGTGCCAGTCGTCAAATGGGATATTCCATTGCATAATGGCATCGGAATCGTTCCAATATGTCCAGACATCGGTGAGCTGCTTTTCAACTAAAATAACCGAGACTAACTTTTTTATAGGCTGATCCTTGTGTTCCATATGATGTTAAGGATATTTTTGTATATCAATGATGGTTTAAAATCATGTCCTTCAATGCATCGAGATAAGACCTAATTGAATTACACAACAATATTAATAAACTATCAAATAGCTCTACTTGTCCTATGACAATATTAACGCGAGACCAATGATATTTTTCACTAGACAGACAAACTTCGCACTCGACCTATTTACAAGGATGAAAGCCGACCATAACATGATTAGGAAAGACACCGCAAAAGACTATGGTATATTTATTGCATACAAATCATCAACATATAAAAACCGATTAAAATGAAAAAATTAACATTTATAGTGATGAGTCTTATTACTTTGGCAGCCTGTAATAATGCTCCCAAGCACAACGAATCTGAGAAAGTAGCTGATCAAAGCAAGAAAGAGGCAACACCATCGATTGGTGGTAGTAAGGATGAGCATGGCTGTCTAGTCGCTGCGGGACAGACCTGGAGCGAGATCAAGCAAGGATGTATCCAAGTTTTTAATGTTGGCCTACGCTTAAATCCGACAGAGAAAAAAGAAGGCGAAGCCGTCATTAGTGCTTTTGTTGTTGCTAGCGATGATCAATCAAAACTTGAATTATTCTTACCTGATAATAAAAATACAATTATCTTGGATAAGGTTGAAAACAACGTTTACCAGAAGGATAGCTATAAATATGATGCTAAAAAATCAGCGCTTTACGAGAATAATACCATCAAATATAAGGGAGACGTTGAGTAATCTGAAGAGAAGATTTAGCATCAGTCATATTGGATAAGACAATCAATCGCTGAATAAAAAGATAGCTGCTCTAACTGAACAAAATTCGCTTAGAAGAACTATCTTTTATTGCACTATCGGCACAATTTGCACTTCATATGGGCCCGAATAATGATTCCCTATCATCCGATTTTCATTTACAGTAATATGATATTGGCCAATATCTTTAAATCTATAAGTGAGTTCCCGACCAAACGGCCCATCGGCGGACCCATCGGGCAGAAAAAGCTGACTAATCCTTACATTAGCAGTATCCTTGGGTGTTATTAGTTTGATAAGTACCGAGTCCGGCTGATGGACTGAAATAAAGATGGTGTCTGTTTTACCTGATACCATATTCATTTTTTTTAATCTTCCACCACCAAAAAAGGTAATATTTGAAGGTAATTCCTGTACTTTCTGTTTAGATTCATTTGCATTTTGTTGAGATGGCCTCTGGGGCGATTGACATGCTCCAAAAATGAAAAATGCAAACAAATTCATTATCAATAACGGTAATTTATTCATAACGTTTTATTTAGAATAACAAAAGCAATTAGATTACAGTTTTCGCTACCTTTCAATTTCTATACTTTTCCACAGCTCAGATAGAACATAGGAATTCCCTCTTCATCTTTCTCGATTGCATCCAATCCTTCGAAAAAGATATGGTCACCCAACTCTTTCTCGGAGACCTGTTTTTCCAGTTGATAGAGCAAATCCAAAGCCGTAAAATGTCGACCATTTGGCGATTTCAATCTGGCACACAATTCAACCTGATAATATCCATTATCTACATTGTCGTCACAAAAGACGTCTGCTTCATCGTCCAACAGATATTCATTTTCTTTCAGATCCTCCATGCTTCTAATCCAAACGAGGTAGCAGACTTCAATTTCAGAGTGTTCAACAACAATTTGATTTGGACTCCATCGATTCCTATTTTCTAACGTGTCTTTTTGATACCGATTAACTTCATTGTCAAATTCTTCAATACTACGATAACGCTTACGTTGGAACCGCCAAGCCACATGTAAAAGTATTCCAGACTGATTTCCAAGCCGCCATTCCACATTATTCCAGGGGCTACCTTTCTTTCCCTTCAAATATCCGATGTACCGTTTCAAGTAAGATTTTCCAATTTTGTTATTTAGACCAACCTGATTCTCTCCTTCTAGAAAATGGTCAGCAAATAGTAACCAATCACTAAAATGCTTTTTCGCATATAACGATAGATTTTTTAAAATGGTTAAAGCTATGGGTTTTGAGAGGTATCCAACGTCAGTTGCGGATGTCACAATATAACTTGTCACAGCTACAGCAAATGCATTTACCCCTGGTTTTGAAATATCCCATATAGCTGTACCAATGTGACCGGATTTTCCTTCCAATGCGGTTCCTGTCCTGTCTATTCCAAGTAATGTAAAATATCCGGTCAAAACCTCGAGACAACTCTCCATATCCGTTATCGCAAAATCCCTTTTTAACAATTTGATAAAATCATCTCGGTATTGGTCAATTTTGGGATAATTTCCAAATTGATATAAGTGAATAGGATAATTTCCGTCGTCTCCAGTACTTCCGAAGACAGTAAACCAATCCCCAAAAACAATGACCCTAAATGCGGCGCCAAGAGCATTGCCGAACTGCTCTTCATAGGGAATATCCCGGAGTATATTTCCGTCCGTTACTAGCTCCCCTTCACCCCCTTTTCTTTCTTGTTCAACTTGTAGCGTCAATTCCTCTTTTGCCTCAGTGACACCTTCTCTCGCTGCATTCAATAGTTCTCTAAAAAATTTAAACATCATGCTATTCATATTAATTACTTCACTATGAAATATTATTTGCTATATTTTGCTACTAAAGCATAATCATAGGGAATTCGCATGGACAACTCCCGCGCCTGCCAAATATCCCCTTCGGAAGCCTGGTAAAAATCATAGGCATTTTTCATAAAATTTTCACCATTTGGAGCCTCAACCCAATCCTTCTTTGCTCGATTATAAAGTAAAATCATACAGCTTACACAGCGATAATGACCATCTTTTTTCGGATTTTCAAAACAGGTTCCAACTTTAATATTAATTTTTTGATTGATAATCACGTCTGTCAATTTACGATCTGTAAAATGAATTAATGCGATTTGCGCATCATCATGATCTGGACCTAACTTTGCTACAGTTAATTTTCCAAAATCTGCTTTTTTAATTTTTTCGATTTCCGAAGCCCTGAATTCTGGAGCAACATAATTTGTATCGACTGGATATAGGTCATCTGCCACGGCAACCACTTCGGTCGTTGTGGCTTGGGCTGCTGCTGAACCAAGAAGTCGCTTGTTATTTTCATAATTGTCCCAATCAGCTTTGTCGTAAGTAACCCATTGCTGTATCTTATACAACAAGGTTTCTCGTTTATTGACTTTGATAAAAAACGCCGCGATTAAAAATGAAATCGCCAAAAGGAGAATGATAAATAGTGCTCTTTTCAAACTAAAATATTTTAATACCACATTTAAATCTGTAAAATCGTGACAACATAGGTCACATTTTCAATTATTATCATAAATCTGCACATAATAATTCAACCCGTAAATCCGAAATCCATATTAGGTCAAAACTTGACGATATTTGTAGCTCAATAATCAATATTTGAAGAAAACAATACAATCGTTAATTTCGACGACCTCTAGCAATTCAATTAAATACAATTTGTATGTTTAAGCTCGTAGATCTCGCATCACCGCACGTTTTTAAAAAGGAAATTTGCTTCAAAGAGAAATGGATACATTAAAATGAACGGTTCAGCAGATTCAAAGATCTATTCATAAAAAAAGGAAGTACCAAAATTTCTATTTTTCAAGAAGATCGTGAACAAATTATTCGCTTTGGATACGATTACCGTATTATTGGCCTATTGAGAGGTACAAAAAAGAAATGAACGCTAAATTAGGAATAAATGGTAGATTTTGGTTTGATGCGTTGGATAACCTTCGTATCAAACATTATGCAGACCTAATTAAGCAAAACGACAATTGTGAACTGATTCTCCTCCCAGGATACAGCCATGGAATACACCAGCAAGACCCGGATAAAGTTGGCAAAAGCATAAATAACCTCTTTAAAAAAATAACAAAATCAGATCAATTAAATTAATCCCGTTCAGATCGCTTAAGATAAGGTTTACCTGGCTGTTCAGATAAATAGTCTAAAAATATCCAATACTGCAGCCGCTACATTCAAAAAAATATCTCATACACAACGACATACAACAATCAACCCAACCTTATGATTTAGCCCCAATGAGCTCTACAACCTTTTCGATTGGTCGGCCGATTACTGCAACGCCATCCCTTACAACTATGGGGCGTTCTATCAAAATAGGATATGCCAGCATCACATCGATCCATTGCTCATCCGTTAGTTTGAGGTTTTGGAATTTCTCTTGAAATACCGGTTCTCCTCTTCTGATGAGTTCCTGGGGTGTTAGCCCGAGCTGCCGCAATAACTCGACCAATTGCCCCTTCGTCGGAACGTCATTTAGGTATTCCTGTATTTCAAATTCAGCACGTTGTTGTTTTAACAGTTCCAGTACATTGCAGCTCTTGCTGCAATTTATATTATGGTAAATTTTGATCATGGTCGCAAGCTGTAAAATTATATTCGTCAGAAAATCGGTTTTGAATGTCTCCAAAAATAGCAACTAAATCATAAACCATTCGAATAAATTAGCATTGTGATACAAATCTCGCGCCTTCGTCTGGAGAAACTGATGTGTTCATGACGCAGGATTGCTTCTATTTTTTTATTTTAGTGGTATGAAATCAGCCGAAAGTGTAACAGATTTTTACAAAAGACAACCCGGATTATCTCTTCCAGATAGGCCACTGAATAACACAGGAGTTGGTCATTTCAATGTTTTTAGCAGAGAAACCTGCACCGTTGTATCTCCTTATAATCGTCGTGATTTTTATAAAACCTCTCTTATTATAGGAAGGGGAAAACTATATTACGCCGATAAATGGATACAAATCGATCGGCCAGCCATGTTATTTGCTAATCCGGTCGTCCCCTATGCTTGGGAGCCTGAATCGACTGAGCAGGCAGGTTGGTATTGCGTATTTACTGAAGAATTTATCCAACATAGTGAACGGATTGAAAGTTTAAAAGATTCTCCGCTTTTCAAGATAGGCAGCAACCCGATTTATTTTCCCGACAAAGCGCAGTTAGCAGAAATTTCAGTTATCTTCCAGAAAATGATGAATGAAATGAACTCAAACTATATCCATAAAGATGATATGTTACGCAGCTACTTGCATCTTCTGGTTCATGAAACGATGAAGTCAAGCCCCGCGGCAAGTTTTGGATCTTATACCAATGCCTCAACGCGGGTATCAGGACTATTTCTTGAGCTGCTGGAACGACAATTTCCTATCAATACTCTTCAGTTCAGCCTGCAGTTAAAAAGCCCTGCCGATTACGCACATGCACTCTCAGTACATATCAATCACCTTAACAGATCGGTAAAAGAAACAACCGGCAAAACGACCAGCATGCATATTGCTAATCGTGTGGCTCAGGAGGCCAGAGCTTTATTATTGCACACGAATTGGAATATATCAGATATTGCCTACAGCCTGGGATTTGAGTATCCATCCTATTTCACCAATTTCTTCAAAAAACAAACTGGAATGTCTCCAAACCAGGTCCGAAGCAGTACTGTTTGAATTGTATAATAATCTGTTTGATTGTCTTAACTGTCTTCATTTGGTCTATGCCTACATTTGTATTGAACAAAATGTAATTATTATGAAATATAGAAATCTTGGAACAACAAATGAAAAACTCTCTGCTATTGGACTAGGTTGTATGGGTATGAGCTTTGCTTATGGCCCTACTGACGAACAAGAGAGCATTGCTACTTTGGAAAAGGCATTGGACCTCGGTATCAATTTTTGGGATACTGCAGATATGTACGGTAATGGAGCCAATGAAGAGCTTATTTCAAAAGTACTCGTTCCCAACCGCGACAAAGTCTTTATTGCAACCAAATTCGGATTTCGTTTTAAAGATGAAATAGCAGGACCAAGTGGTACTGCAAGTACTTATTTTGATGGCTCGCCTGAATGGATAAAAGTAGCGGTGGAAAAAAGTCTGAAACGTCTTGGTATCGATACGATAGATCTCTATTATGCACATCGCGTAGATCCCAATATACCTATTGAAGAAACCGTAGGCGCAATGGCCGAATTGGTTAAAGAAGGAAAAGTAAGATATCTTGGTTTAAGTGAAGCTTCACCAGCGTCCATCAGGAAAGCAAATGCTGTGCATCCCATCACTGCATTGCAGAGTGAATATTCGCTCCTTACACGGGATGTAGAAAGAGAAATCCTACAAACGACACGCGAACTGGGCATTAGTTTGATCCCATACGCTCCCCTGGCACGTGGATTATTTTCAAATTCCCTAAATTTAGAAAGCCTTGCTGCGGACGATTTCAGGAGAACTTTGCCCCGTAATCAAGGCGAACATGCATTGAATAATGCGCAATTGGTCGCCGACTTCTCCTTATTGGCAAAAGATAAAAACTGTAGTCCCATTCAGCTCGCTTTAGCTTGGGTATTAGCACAGGGAAATGACATCATCCCTATTCCAGGAACTAAAAAAAGAAAGTACCTAGCAGAAAATGCAGGTGCTCTCGAAGTCCAGTTATCCGATTCTGATCTAAAAAATATGGATGAAATACTCAATAAGTACCCTAATATCGGAGCACGATACAGCGAGGGAGCCATGGCTTTAGTCAACCATTAATCTTTAGGAAATTATGAGCGGTGTTAAACACCGCTCATAATTTAAACCTAATCCCCACGTCATGCTTGAAAAATAAGTGACCGTCGGAGACACTATATTTCATTGGAAGCCGCACTACGTAATGAAAAATAAAAAGAACTTCCAGCGCCATAATCGCTTTCAACGCCAATTTCCCCACCTTGTGCTTCTATAAACTCTTTACTGATGCTTAGACCAAGACCGGTTCCTCCCTTCTTGGAGCCTGGTACACGGAAGTACCGTGCAAAAATTTTCTCCAAATATTTAGCTTCTATTCCTTGTCCATTGTCTTTTACAGTAAATCTGGTTTTAAGCCCTGTATTTTCAACAGTTATACGGATGACGGAATCCTCGTAGGAATATCGCACCGCATTGGAAAGAAAATTTGTCAGTACCCACGCAGTTTTTTCATTGTCAGCAAATATGCTTTTTGCAGTAGGTGCTATCTCAATAGCAAAATGAATATTTTTTTGGTTAGCGGCAAATTGATTAGCCATGACGGCATAATCAATAATAGGCTGTATCTCTGTAGCATGTAAATTAATCTGAATAGAACCGCTTTCAACCTGCGTCATATTTAACAGTTCACCCGTTATTTGAAGCAAGCGGTTAGAATCATCTTTTATTCCATTTAACAACGTAAGCTGTTCGGTATTTAGGGGACCTATCTGTTCATTTTCCAACAGTTGAACTCCCATCTGAATCGCTGCAATAGGCGTCTTGAACTCATGAGATACGGTACCGATAAAGTTCGTTTTTGCAAGATCGAGTTCCTTGAATGGGGTGATATTCTTTAGAATAACCACTTGACCGATCAACTTCGGTTCAAATTCACCCGTCGGCAGAACATTGATATCGATAACATCTTTTTCGAAATAGCTTTCCCTGTCATCTGCAAATATTTTAATGGCATTCTTTTCCCGATTTGCCACAGGAAGAAAGAGATCTTTAAAAATATCCTTGGCAAGATCATTTTCTTCTGAAACCGCTGAAGCAGATCTTCCAAGAAGTTGATCTTTATGGAGGTTTGTGATGCGAAGAGCCTCTTCGTTGACGAAAATAACCCTCCGGTCTTCGTCGAAACCAATAACAGGATCACGCATATGATCCACGAGAGATTCGATTCGTTTTTTTTCCTTTAGAATTTTTTCAAGTTTACTTTCAGCGTATTCTTCAAGCTTCTCGGCCATCGAATTAAATGAGGTAACAAGTTCAGCAAATTCGCCACTGCTCTGCAGCTCAATCCGTTCCTTATAATTCTGTCCCGCTATTTGCCGAATGCTAGCCGTTAATCTTGCAATTGGATCCGCTATATTGGCTGGCAGATTAATCAACAAAATAAAAGCGATAATAAAACAGAGTGCACCGGCAAATGAAATGACCAAAATTGCATGCTCAGCAGTGTGATCCGCGACAATACTCTTCCTTGAAATCGCAGTCATATTTTGCTCCATTAACAATGCAATATCCTTTCTGATAGAGGAGACAACAGTAACATCTAAAGGTTTATCTTTCAGTTGTAAAAAATGCTTCGCTATAGCATTCGTCGTTTGCTGTTCTCCCACTTCGGTCACATTTTTCCGTTGTTTGTCCAGATTGACTTCGAAGCTGGTAAAAGCAGTTTTTTCAACGGGGATTTCCTCCAAGGCCAATAGCATGTTCTTTGCATACAGCAGCGTATTGTAATTCGCTGTCAGTATATTTGCGGTATCTTTTTTTAATCGGTTCACATACCAGCCACTCAAAGCAGCAAGCAAAAAGATCATAAGAAAAAGTGATCCCACACCAAAAGTAAGTTTCGTTTTTATTTTCATCTTATTCACAATTCGTCTTTATCTTTAAGACAATATTATCAGATCAACGTCTTCAGTAGACAGCTGTGCCAAAAGTTTGCTAAAAATGTCTTTAGCCAGTAGAATCCTCAAAAGGGATAGCCGCGGTTTTCCAATACAAACTGTAGTGATCTTGCGGGCTTCACACAGGGCGATGATCTCCTTGGCTACGCTCCGGCTTTCTACTTTGATGATTTCTCCACCAAGTTCCGTTGCCAATTTAAAATTATTGATCAAGTGCCGTTGCTTGTTCAACGCAATCCGATCTCCACGCTCTTTTGGTAACTGTACATATAGCAAAAACCAGCTGCTATTGTAATATCCCGCCAATCGTGCAGTCTTTCGGATGACGTTTTTTGCTTTTAGTTCATTGGAACTTATACAGGCCAAGAAACGTTCCTTTCGCACCCATCGCTGGGGTTGAACTTCGGTCTCTACTTTCCGCTGGACCTGGGAAGCCACCTCCTTCAATGCCATTTCCCGCAATTGCAGAATATGCTCACTTTTAAAGAAATTTTGAAGTGCAGCCTGAATTTTTGAAGCATCGTAGATCTTACCCTCTTTAAGACGAACAATAAGTTCCTCGGCAGTAAGGTCAATATTAACGACTTCGTCTGCAGAATCAATAACGCTGTCGGGAACTCTTTCATGCACTTCGATCCCTGTAATCGCTTTAACTTCCTCGTTTAGACTCTCGATATGCTGGATATTAATAGCACTGATTACGTTAATCCCCGCCTCGAGAATCTCTATAACATCTTGCCATCGTTTGGCATTTTTGCTGCCTTCAATATTTGTATGTGCCAGCTCATCGATAATGACAACCTCTGGATGTGAATTCAAAACAGCATAGAGATCCAGTTCCTCCAACTGTTTGCCTTTGTAAAAAAGATGACGCCGAGCAATAATGGGAATGCCATCAAGCAATTGATGTGTTTCCTTTCGATTATGGGTCTCAATATAGCCGATACGCACATCGATTCCACCCTGTAAAAGTGTATGTGCATCCTGTAGCATGCGATATGTCTTTCCGACGCCAGCACTCATTCCAATATAAAGTTTGAATCGGCCTCGTTTCGATTTCCGGATCAGATCCAGAAAGTGCTCAGCGCTTTTCCTTTCTTCCATTTTTAATACCTTTCATATTCAAAAGGTTCCTGCCGATCCAACACACGGCAGGAACGATTGTTTTTAAAAACTAACCGTAAGTGCAGTGACCGCTGTCACGCTATTTCTAAGCAGCTTATTTGACCGATCAAGGAAAATAGCATCTTTATTCGTGAGGTTGCGCAACTCTGTACGCCAAAGAACATTCGGAAGAATCGCATAATCTGCATTTAAAGAGTAGCCGAATGTTTGAAAGCCCTGAACCGTCCCAGTGGAGACGATAACACCATGTTTATCGTTATAATATTCTCCTCTTGCTGTTAAGCTAAATTTTTCAGTCGTTGCATATCGTGCAATTAATACGGGGGTATACCATACGTTATACGTTGAGCTCCCCTTCGCTTTTTGTTCGGTTCCAATATCAAATCCCAATGTAACGCCTAGCTTTTCGTTCATTTGATAAATTGCATACAGGTTATGGAAATAACGCATCTGTCTTACACTATCCGCTTTATCGCTGCCGATAAAAGAACCACTATTGATGGTCCATTTGTCTGTCGGTTTATAGACCAATTGATGTCCAAATGCAGGCAGACTACTGCCGTCTACACGTTGAATACGCTGCCAGCCGTTTAAAACAAGCCCACTTAAAAACAGCTTTCCCGAAGCGGATGTATATGATATTTTTGCTCCGGTTTCAAAATAGGGAGAATTATCCGCAAAAATACTCCTTGTTACAGTCCAATTGTCCTTTCCTATGGCGCTTTCAAAGCCCAAATGGGAAGAAAATATTCCGGCATCGATCCATAAATTATGTTTTTTCGAGATGCGAACACCGGCATTCGCTTCGTAAATATTTTTTAAGACGCCAGGTTCCACGCTGTAGTTGGCATTCATATATGTACCGACACCTAATGCAAGAGTTGCACGGGTATTTGTTGTTTCGTACGCAGCTTTTAAAAGTGCCAAGTTTATGTTTACTTCATTCGTCCTGTTGTGACTATATACAAAGCCTGGGCGTGTATTTCCAATTGGATTGTTAAAGTCCCGAAGATAATATGCTTCAAGGTAACCACTTATCGACAATTGGGTATTTTGAGTCGTGTCTTGCTGCGCAAATAATTGTGTTGCCCCTGCGAGTAAACAGGCCAACATCGCTAGTTTTTTCATGTATATGGTTCTTGTAAAGTGTTTGTCAATGACCCATCAGGTCAATTTTATTTTTCAACCATCTTGTCCAAAGCAATATTTAGTTCAAGGACATTGATTTTGCGAGGTCCAAACATATTCCATAAAGGCGTCTGAACGTGGGCATCAACAAGAGACTGTAGGCTATTTACCGATACACCTCTCGCTTTCGCAAGACGATCAATTTGTATTTTTGCGGCCTCTATGGAGATATCTGGATCCAAACCACTACCACTGGCTGTAACAATGTCTACCGGTACCTGTTCGCGTTTTACAGTAGGATTGTGGACTAAGAAAGTATCAATACGCGATTTCACTTCCGAAAGATATTCTCCATTAGAAGGTCCTTTGTTACTTCCCCCCGATCCTGCAGCATTATAACCAACAGCTGAAGGACGCGACCAGAAATAATCATCACTCGAAAAAGCCTGTCCAATATTTCTGTAATATTTTTGCCCATTGTACTCGAGCACTTCCCCTTTTCCATGATTGGGCGCTATTTGCGCTATTGCCCATACAAGGGCTGGATATACAACGGAGAGCAGAAGCAATAAAATAATTGTAATCTTTATTGCCGGATATATATGTGTTTTCATCTTTGTTTATAGTATTAAAAATGTATTAGATAAATAGTGAAACCAGTAAGTCTATAACCTTGATACCAATAAATGGAACGAGTACTCCACCAAGTCCAAAGACGAGCAGATTTCGCCGTAACAATGCGCTTGCACCGATAGGTTTGTATGCGACTCCCTTTAATGCCAAAGGAATCAGTAATGGGATAATAATTGCATTGAAGATGACAGCTGAAAGTATGGCGCTTTGTGGACTACTGAGCTGCATAATATTTAAACTTTGAAGGGCCGGTATTGCGGCGATAAACAAAGCTGGAATAATCGCAAAATATTTGGCGACATCGTTTGCAATGCTGAAGGTAGTCAGCGTGCCTCGAGTCATCAACAATTGCTTACCTATCTCCACAACTTCAATCAATTTGGTTGGATCGTTGTCCAAATCGACCATGTTCCCGGCCTCTTTTGCAGCTTGTGTACCACTATTCATCGCAACACCAACATCGGCTTGCGCAAGTGCCGGAGCATCGTTTGTACCATCCCCCATCATCGCGACCAATCGTCCGTCAAGCTGTTCTTTTTTGATGTAGTTCATCTTGTCTTCAGGCTTGGCCTCAGCAATGAAATCATCTACTCCAGCTTTTTCGGCAATATATTTAGCCGTCAGCGGATTATCTCCAGTCACCATAACAGTCTTGATACCCATTTTTCGCAATCGTTCAAAGCGTTCATGAATCCCAGGTTTTATCACATCCTGCAATTCGATCACACCGAGCACCTGTTCATTCTCTGCAACGACCAATGGGGTTCCCCCATTTTGAGAGATAAGCTTTACGCGATCATCTATTTCCCGAGGGAACAGATTTCCGGCCTTTACAATGATATTTCGAATAGCATCTGTTGCGCCTTTACGAATACGGGTTTGGTCAAAGTCTATTCCCGAACTACGGGTCTCAGCGGTAAACTTAATGAATGTAGGGTTTTCGACCTTATAGCTTGATGGATTGACACCAGCCAATTCGACAATTGATTTTCCTTCTGGTGTTTCATCCGCCATGGAGCTCAATGTTGCTGCACGTACCATAGCTTCTTTCATGACGCCGTCTGCGGGGTAAAAATTTGTCGCTTTACGATTTCCGATCGTAATGGTTCCAGTTTTATCAAGCAACAGGACATCAATATCACCCGCCGTTTCAACTGCTTTACCACTTTTTGTAATTACATTCGCACGAAGTGCGCGATCCATCCCTGCTATACCAATTGCCGATAAAAGACCACCTATAGTGGTGGGGATAAGACAGACAAAAAGGGAAATAAATGAAGCTATGGTGATACCGACATTGGCATAATCTGCAAATGGTTTTAAGGTCACGGTTACGATAATAAACACGAGTGTAAAACCTGCGAGAAGGATCGTTAAAGCAATCTCATTCGGTGTTTTTTGTCGGCTTGCCCCTTCGACCAAAGCAATCATCTTATCCAAGAAGCTTTCGCCCGGTTCTGTCGTCACCTGTACAACAATTCGGTCTGATAAGACCTTGGTACCACCGGTAACTGAACTTTTATCTCCCCCAGCTTCACGGATTACTGGTGCAGATTCCCCCGTTATTGCACTTTCATCAATGGTTGCCAATCCTTCAATAATCTCTCCATCCAATGGAATTACATCCCCAGCTTGACAGACAAAGACATCATTTTTTTTCAATTGCGCAGATGAAACGACCCGGCCATCACGCAGGGTTGCGGGGGTTTCCTCCCTTGTTTTCCGCAAGCTGTCTGCTTGCGCTTTACCTCGGGCTTCCGCAATTGCCTCAGCAAAATTGCCAAAGAGCAGGGTCAAAAATAGAATAACAAATACCGTAAAATTATAACCCAGTGTGCCTTGTGATTTTTCTCCAGTCATTATCCATAGACAAACCACAGCCATAATCAACGTTCCGATTTCTACGGTAAACATCACTGGGTTACGGAACATTATTTTAGGATTCAGCTTCACGAAAGATTGCTTTAATGCTTGTTGTACAAGTTCTTTCTGAAACAATGTTTGTTGATTGCTCATTTTTAGAATTCTTTAATTTTACGTATTACATGGAAAAATATTCCGCAATTGGACCCAAAGCCAGTGCTGGAAAGAAAGAGAGTGCTGCGATAATCGCAATTACGGCAAACACCATCAAACCGAATGTACTGGTATCTGTCTTTAGCGTCCCCTCTCCCTCAGGTATGAATTTCTTCTCGGCCAACAATCCCGCAATAGCTATGGGACCGATAATCGGTATAAAGCGGCCGAGCAGCAAGACAATACCCGTCGAGATATTCCACCAAATCGTATTGTCTCCAAGTCCTTCAAAGCCACTGCCATTGTTCGCTGCAGATGAGGTATACTCGTACAATATTTCACTAAAACCATGAAATCCGGGATTATTCAATGTGGAAGCGCCTTGGGCTGGAAATGCCGTAGCCAGTGCCGTACCGACAAGAATGAGAAAAGGATGGGCAAGGGCAACAATCATAGCGATTTTCATCTCCCGTGCCTCGACTTTCTTGCCCATAAACTCTGGCGTACGCCCTACCATCAAGCCACTGATGAAAACAGCCAGTATAATAAAGATGAAGAAATTGAGTATTCCAGCTCCCACACCACCATAGAAGGCATTTACCATCATGGCTATCAGTTCGTTCATTCCCGATAAGGGCATATAACTATCATGCATCGAATTGACTGAACCTGTCGAAATCATCGTTGTAACAATACTCCAAAATCCCGATGCGGCGGCACCTATCCGCACTTCTTTTCCCTCCATAGCTCCCATCGACGTGTCAATCCCCATCTGTGCAATAGCCGGATTTCCAGCCATTTCCATTTTTATATTTGGGATTGCGAGGATGAGAAAACCAATGGTCATCACACCAAACATCATCCATGAAAATTTACGTTTGCGAATAAAAAAGCCAAAGGCAAATATCATTGCCATCGGGATAATAAACTGGGCGATCATTTCCACCATATTGGTCAAATAATTAGGATTCTCCAATGGATGCGCGCTGTTTGCGCCAAAGAAACCACCGCCATTTGTACCCAGATGTTTAATTGGGACAAAGGCAGCTACTGGTCCCCGACTTACCTGTACAGTATCTCCGGCCATTGTCACCATGTTGTCCTTACCTTCGAATGTCATAGGCATCCCTTGGAACACGAAAATGGTAGCAACCAACACAGAAAGAGGCAGTAAAATCCGTGTACATGATTTCACAAAGAAATCATAAAAATTACCCAATTGGGTTGTTGTTTTATCCCTAAAAGCTTTGAAAATAACAACTGCGGCAGCCATTCCAATCCCCGCTGTCACAAACTGAAGAAACATGAGCCAAATTTGTCCAAGGTAGCTCACGCCAGATTCCCCAGAATAGTGCTGAAGGTTACAGTTGACCAAAAAGGATATGCTGGTATTAAAGGCCAGATCGGCAGACATTCCTGGATTCCCATCTGGATTTAAAGGCAAATGTCCCATATTCATCAGAATAGCCATACTCAACAAAAACCAGACTAAATTGATTGTCAAGAGAGCAATGAGATGCTGTTTCCAGGTCATCTGGAGATTAGGGTTAATTCCTGCCACACGATAAAAAAATCGTTCCAAGGGTTGAAATAATGGATCTAACCAGGTTTTTTCATTGCCATATACCTTGGCTATATATTTCCCAAGGGGAAGTCCGAGTAGCAATGTTACGATGAACATCACTATGATTCCAAGAATCTCTGTATTCATTTCTTTAATTGATTTGTATAAAAAGTGTATCATTACCAATCGTTAACTAACCTCAAGTGCCTTTTTCCTATTTCATTGCAGGCTGCAGCGACATGATATGAGTGACGATATAGTATGAGCAATCTCGTTATTAGAATTTTTCAGGCTTTAGAAGTACATAACAGATATATCCAAAAACCAGTAGTGCTACAATAAATAAAGCTGTCATTTACTTTGATATTAATAGATTATGTATTTGTTGTCCTTTACGGATCTCTAAAAAAGGCACGGGCAACCGAGCTTCGATTACTGTCCAGGTATGAACGGTACTGATGCGCTGAAGACCGCCTAAGGATCTTACAAAGAGGTTTTCCAAAATATATTTGACATAGTGGTTTCCACGGCCATAAATCGTTCCGAGAAACTCGATATGCTGACAGATTTTGTCGATGTTGCGCTCTGTACTCAAGTGTCGAAGATGATTGATAACAGCCTGCAGGGCACCTGCAAAATTGTGCTTCCGAAGCAAGAAATTAATCTCTGACCGGATTTCCTTATAATGAAGGGCCATATACAAACCTGCCCTATATTGATTTAATTTTTTCATGTTATGAATTAGAACTATACTTCAAAATCTAACCGACATAGAGCTGAAAAATCATCGCGATAATCAACAGCACTAATACGACCTTCGCTATGCGGTCTCCCGATATATTGTGAGGGGACCCTGTACCCTTATTTTCTTCCTTCTCTTTCATATTATCTCTTTTATATTTTCTCAAAAAAATCCACCATTTTATAGAATAACCAGAAACAAAAAATTCCAGTTACAAGGAGTATGATTGTCATTACCATTGTTAAATTTTATTAGCGATTCGCGATTTCTTTTTTTAAATTTCCGTTAGATACTAGTAGCTGTGACAATCAGTCCTCTGGAGGGCTCTTGCCACATACTTTTCTTTTTCGTTCTGTTTCCATTTTTATTGTCATTTGTCCCATTAGGCCAAACCTTGTTCCATTATGTTAAAAAACAACATAAACAACTGTTAATCAGGTTAAATAAAAATATAGACAGTAAAACAAAATTGGTTGATCCTATCATTTTGATAAGGTTGTTTTATCAAAATGAGAATGAATATTCGGAATAACCCAGGCGAAAGTTTATGGAAAGATTCGGGAATGGAAATGAAAATATGGAAGCCTGAGAAGGGCCACAATGAGGAGCTTTGTGTAACAAATTTGCAAAGGAGCATAAAATTGTCGCCAAAAGTTCACATTAAAAATTATTTTAGGGATACCTTAATTAAAGAGACACTTATACAAATTAAACAATGATAAACTTAAACCTTTTCAAAAAAATTATCTTATCATTCTGCATGGGCTGCGTTTTACTATCCTGTCAAAATGAAAAAAGCAGCCCCAATACATTGACGGAAGAAGAGCAAAATAACGGCTGGCAACTTTTATTCGATGGCTCAACGCTCAATAATTGGCATACCTACAACAATAGTAAAAATGCACCGGCAGCATGGGTTGTTAAAAATGGAACTATTTATTGCGATCCAAACAACGAAAGCCAGAAATATGATTTAGTATCGGACAAAGATTACAAAAATTACGAGTTCAAATTTGAATGGAAGCTTGAAAAAGAGGGGAATAGCGGTGTTTTTGTCAATGTACAGGAAAAACCGACTATTGATGCGACCTACCATTCAGGACCTGAATACCAATTGTTAGCCGATTCCCATCCTGATTTCGATAAGCCCTTAAAGCGCTCGGGCTGTCTTTATACATTTCTACCGCAGCAAAACTTTGTCAATGTGAAGGCGCAAGACGATTGGAATGAATCAAGTATCATTCAGAAGGATGGAAAAGTTACGTTTTACCTCAATGGTAAAATCACTGCTGAAATGGATTTTAATTCAAATAAATGGAAAGATTTAGTAAAACATAGTAATTTCAAAGAATATCCAGAGTTTGGTCAGCATATTAGTGGAAAACTAGCGCTGCAGGATTGGTCAAGAGGTGTTTCTTTTAGAAATCTAAAAATAAAACAATTATAATTAAAAAGTCCTTAGCGTATGCTAAGGACTTTTTAATTACTGCTTCCTTCCGAGCAGTTTCTCTCTATCTCAATTCAATACGCGTGTCTATCCAAAAACAATCCCTGTCCCGCCGAAATAGATCCTCCGGCCGTTGGTGATTGTAGATAAGTTCTTCCAATGCATTAAAATTATAACGAAAAATATCTTCATCTTTTGATTGTATGGGACGGAGAATTGAATCTTCGTCATCAATAAAAATGTCAGATTCAAAAATATTGATCTGATGCGTACTCACCCAAGCAATTGCCATCTCTTTGCTCATCCGCTCCAGTGCTTTTGTTGCTTCCTGGTATTGTTTCATTTCCCAGGGAAGATCTTCGGGATAATGCGAAGCAATATAGTCTTGGTAGGCTTTTATATCACCTTCGCGGAGACATTCGTTGCGAAGCAATAGTCTTGTTGTATCACGAGCAAAGCTAATATACTCCGGCCGCATAAATAGGCCGTACCTTTTACTATACAATTCTATTTTTTCCGCTAGTTTTTGCCTCATAATTTAATTATCCAGCAAAAATCATCCCAACCTACTCTTTTATAAGGAGTTTCGGCCAAAAAAAAGAGAAGTTTTAGATTTTTGCAAATAATTAACTTGTGGCAAGTTAAACTTAGATTGTTGTTGTTCGCCGAACTTGAAATAAATATCACCAATGAATTTAAAATATTTTTAAGCCGATAATTCCTGCAACAATCAATGTTGCCGAAAGAAGTCTAAACACATTGGCTGAATCTCCGAAAAAAAAGATTCCAACCAGTAATGTTCCGACAGCTCCCAAACCTGTCCATACGGCATAGGCCGTGCCAATAGGAATCGCTTTTTGTGCATAAAACAATAGCCCACCACTAATACTCATGGAGACAATAGCCAATATGATCCAACCAAATTTATTTGAGTCTGGCTGTTGAGCCATTTTTAAACCGAGTGGCCATCCAATTTCAAAAATGCCAGCGACAATCAATGCAATCCAATTCATTTTCAATAGTTTAAATTTCTAAGACAAAGATAATCGCTATTCGAAAGGCTTTTTTTGACTTATATCAAAATCGTATGCTTATCGCCTTATACGGCTAAGTGTTTCTTGTGTAATACCTAAATAAGATGCAATGTGGCCAAGATTAATTCGATTTATTAAATTGGGTTGCAGGCGTATGAGAGACTGATAACGTTCTGCCGCTGATTCAGTATGCAATGACATAATCCGTTCTTCGAGAATAATACAAACTTCTTCAGCAATTTTTCGTCCTATCAGATTTAGCTCAGGATAAATCCTATACAATTCATTCAAATCGTCTACAGAAATTGCATAGATCTCCGAATCTTCCAGAAACTGGATATTTTCAAAGGAGGGTTTCTCTGTATATACAGGTAGGATTGATCCAAAAATCTGATTTTCCTCACCAAACCAACTGTTCATTTCGCGTCCATTTTTTAAGAAATAGGCGCGGATCAATCCCGTACTCAAAACAAAATAGCTTGATGCATGCTGTCCTTCTCTCAAAAAATGCTCGCCCTTTTTCTTAAAAAAATAACGTGTTCTTTTTTCGACTTCCGCCGCTATCACTTCATTGAGATAACCATATTTTTTAAATTGTTCGATTAGTGGATTCATGCTCTTATAAATTAAAATCAGTCATAGCTCATCGAATTATCTATGTGATTATACAGGAGAAGTTCCGTATACGGATCGCCCTCAATTCCCAATAACCTGCAAAATGCCGGTTCAGTTTTCATCCCACTCTTCTTTAGCTGTCTGACCTGCTCGGCAAATTCTTCACCTCTTAGTTGTATAATTTCATGTTCTTTAAGCATATGTAAATATCCATTCTGATATTCAGTCGCTTTGTCGGTCGCATAAATTTCAAATAGCTGTTCTTCAATCGAGAAACTGCATACAATTACATTGCTTTCAGCCCGCTGCAGCCGAAAATGCGCATGCTGCGAAAAATTAAGGCACAGTATTTTTTCAACAACATCAAAATCTTGTACATATAGGATGATGTCAACATCACTCCCAGCAATATCGATATGAATCGGTATCGTTCCAACTACGATGGGATCATAATCTTTAAGGCAATCAACAATCTGATAATCATGCAGTAATCGATAAGTATTTTTCTGAACTTCATTTCCAGTCTGCAAGTAGTCTATATTTCTAAAATTAACATTCATAAACAAAGATGTATTCATTGCCTCTAAACAAATTTGAATATACTAAACAACAAAAGAAAACTGTAAACATATGATTTAAAAAAGCGATAAGTACGTATCTTTATTAACACGGATGAGCTCCTTGGAAATAATTCTCACTTTTTCCTACCTGCTGATGGTTGAGGGCGAATAATTGAAGCTATCCTGCAAGCCGCCTTAAATCTCTATCGTGATCAGACGCTATCGTGATGTCCAATACATCAAAAGGTTATAGCTATACGTTAACAGGAACCTTATCGAAAGAATTCAAAGGTGGCTTTTTTGCCAATGTAGGTTATACCTATACGGACTCTATATCGGTCAACGATGGCGGATCCATTGCGCAGTCGATGTGGCGTGATCGTTATGTATCTGGTAATCCAAATAGTGCTGATCTCTCCTACTCTACTTATTTGGTTAAAAATAGATTCATTGCCAATTTCTTTTACCGTAAAGAATACCTAGATCATTTGGGAACAACATTCTCTCTATTTTATCAACTACAGGATGGTCCACGTTATTCCTACACCTACGGCGGTGACTTAAATAATGATGGCTTGTCAGGTAATGATCTGATCTATATTCCGAACAGTAAAGACGAGATTGCCTTGGTCGGTGACAATGCACAAGACACCCGTTCTTCAGATCAATTATGGTCTCAGTTAAATGGTTATATTAATCAAGACAATTATCTCAATGCGCACAGAGGTCAGTATGCAAAACGTAATGCATTGGTCGGTAAAATGATTGGAACACTAGATATTCGTATTGCTCAAGATGTATTCTTAAATACCGGCAGCAAGAAACATCAATTGCAGATTACCTTCGATATATTTAACTTCGGAAACATGATCAACAAAAGCTGGGGTGTAGCTCAATTTGCCAACAAAGCAAATGGTATCTTAAATTACAAAGGATTAAATGCACAGGGACAGCCAACATTCTCCTTCCCTTATTTGGATGCTACCAATCAGATTCCGCTCACCAACACATTCTCAAATAGTGTAGATGAAACCTCACGCTGGAGAATTCAATTGGGTGTACGCTATCGATTCAACCAATAAAACAAAAAATAACGTAAATTTGAACCCATCCTCAACAAAGGATGGGTTTTTAGTTAAAGAGTATAAATAGATGAAAAAACTAGCACTTTCCCTATTCGCCATTTTTACTTACATCACCTGTCAGGCCCAACATTTTGACCTCATTCCTTTGGGAATATATGGCGGTGAACAAGAAGACAATCTGTCTGCTTATTTAGTAGGAATTCCAGGCGATACGACCTTCTTATCCCTCGATGCAGGTACCATAAATACCGGAATCAGAAAAGCCATTCAACTAAAAAGCTTAAATGGGTCGGTCGAAACGGTTTTACGTAATCAAATAAAAGGATATTTTATCTCCCATGGTCATCTCGATCATCTATCTGGCCTCATTATTAACTCACCCGCCGACAGTAAAAAGAATATCTTTGCCATTGCTCCAGTACTTCAGATTCTACAAAACCACTACTTTATCACAGATACCTGGATAAATTTTGGCGATCAAGGGCAAAAACCCATACTTGGAAAATATCACTACACAACCCTACAAGAGGGTATCGCGGCATCGGTTCAAAATACGCCATTGTTTTTGACGGCATACGAACTTAGCCACGTAAATCCTTATAAAAGCAGTGCTGCACTCGTTCAGCATGATAATCACTATTTACTTTATCTCGGCGATACGGGAGCTGATCGGGTCGAAAAATCTAGTCAGCTGGACAAGCTTTGGAGAAGTATTGCCCCTCTAATTAAGCAGAAACAATTAAACAGTATATTAATTGAAGTATCCTTTCCTAACAGTCAACCAGAAAATCTACTTTTTGGACATCTTACCCCTAATCTGTTGCTAGAAGAACTTCAAAATCTCAAAGAAAAAACAGGGTTGAAAAACCTCGAAGGGCTCACGATCGTTGTCACCCATCGAAAACCAACAGGTGACAATCCAGAGATTATCAAAAATGAATTATTAAAGAATAATCCACTAAAAGTGAATTATATCTTCCCTGAGCAGGGGAAAAAAATAAGCTTGAACTAGTAGTTTATCGTAAAGATGAAACCTTAATCGGTTTCATCTTTTTAAGAACTATAACGCTTCGATGATATTTTCTATACTTAAACGCGATTTCGCTGTCATGGAAGGTTGATTGGTGTCATCAGCATCCCGATAACCAATGGCCACCGCAAATAGTGTCTGATAACCTTCAAGTTCCAGTATGTCATCATAAACCTCATTTTCAATTCCTTCCATAGGGGTCGCATCAATTCCATTCGCAGCACACGCTGCAAGGAAAAATCCCAAAGAAAGGTAGACTTGCTGCTTCATCCAGGATTTAACGTGCAACTCCCCTTTCGATTGTAAAAATTGCTTATAATAAATAATTGATCCCTCAGGAAGTGTATTTTCAATTTGAGTTTCAAATCGTTCGACATCGGTAAGGGCGCTAAAAACGACCAAATGACTAGCCTCATTTATTTTCTGTGCATTCCAGTAAGATGCTGCAGCAAGCCTCTGCTTCACCTCCCCCGCAGAAACAAAGAAAAATTTCCAAGGCTGACTATTGATAGAAGATGGACTCAGTCGGATTATTTCCTTTAATTCAGTAATCTTGTCGTCAGAAATGATCTCCACTGAATTATACTTTTTCGTTGTGTAACGTTGCTTTGCTGTTTCTAAAAAAGCCATAACATACAATATTTAATTAACTATATTTTTTATAGTTGCAAACTTAAATATAGTGTTATATATTTGCAATAACGGTCAAAATTGATAGTAACAGATGTATTTGATAGACAACAAACAATACCCCTGCAGTACAAGCCTGACAATGAAATACATAGGCGGAAAATGGAAAGCAGTTATCCTGATTCATTTAATTGAAAAAAAACGTTATAATGAATTAAGAAAAGAATGCGCATTAATTACCGAACGCACCTTGAGCTTACAATTAAAAGAACTTGAAGCAGATGGTTTGGTAAAACGGACAGTACATACGGACAAAGCGCCATTAAAAGTAGATTATGAACTTACCGCTTTCGGCAAAACACTTATTCCACTATTAGAATCTATTGCTGAATGGGGAAGAGAAACAGCTAGCCGGAAGGAACGGATTCAGCACATGTAAGACAGAATCACTAAATTCTTGATGATGAAAAGGCATCTGAAAAAAATTAATGCTTTAATCGAAAACTTTGATGTGGAAACAGAGCTAGCATTACAATCCGTTTCTAAAACCAAAAAATATAAAAAAGGTGAATTTCTTTTATACCAGGGAGAAATCTGTAAATCCAGTTTCTGGATTGAGGAAGGCATCACCAGAAAATACTATATGAATGATAAAAAAGAAGTCACAACGGAACTACTTTTTAAGCACGATCTTGCCGTCGCATTCAGCAGCTATGTTTCGAATCAGCCGAGTCTAGAATTTATTCAGGCAATCACAGACGTCACAGTCTCCTGCATTGACAAAAACTCTTTTCGAGATATCAAAGAAAATCATCCCCAACTCATTCAATTAGATCTTTTAATGACAGAGTACTATACCATGTGGCTAGAAAAACGTTTATTTGAATTTCATACCCTAAATGCCATTGAAAGGTATAAGCTCCTCCTGCTGGAGCAGCCCGATTTCATACGTCATATCCCTCTTACCTATATCGCTTCTTACTTGGTAATTTCGCTGGAAACGTTAAGCAGAGTCCGCACAAAAATCTAATTATTTGACTTAAGTCAAATGCCAAATAAGTTCATCTTTCAAAATTTGCAATACATTTTGAAAATCAACTATCATGGCAGAAAAAATTAGATTTATAGGATTTGATATCCTAAGAGCTTACGCAATCTTCGGTATGTATATTGTCAATTTTAATCTCGTTTTTGGAGATCCACAGCATACCAGTTGGCTAGGTCAGTTTCTGAGTCTCTTTAGTGGCAATTCGAGTACAATCTTTGTTATCCTGGCGGGTATGGGACTGACATTGAAATCAGAGAAATCAATTAACGCTTCTCGGCAAGAACAACTTAAACAAAGGACTATCATACAGAAAAGAGCGGGTTTCTTATTTGTTCTCGGATTATTATTATCTACTTGGTGGCCAGCAGATATCCTTCACTTTTATGGCTTCTATATGTTTATCGGCTCTTTTTTTCTTTTCCTTGATAAAAAATATTACATGTATGGAGCAATTTTCTTCAGTATTGTTTTTCACTTTTTACTTATTTTGATTCCGTATGAAACTGGATGGAATTTTGATACGCTGACCTATGTAGACCATTGGACTTTAATAGGGTTCATTAGAAACTCACTATATAATGGCTGGAATTCTGTTTTTCCGTGGATGTCTTATTTTATGATCGGTATGTACCTGGGCAAATTGGACTGGACCAAATTCTTTATCCAAAAGAAAGTGTTTCTGATAGGCCTGATATTATATCTGGCGGTACAACTTGCGCTGTGTATTCCCCAGGATGCCATTGGGATAGCAGCCTATACCTTTCTAAATGCCGATTATCTTCCTCCCGTACTTCCGTTTTTAATCAGTACAACAGGTTTCAGCCTCTTGCTTATTAGTGCTTTCATGTACATTAACCGATTTATAATTCCAAATACATTTGTAAACTGTCTGGCAAAGACTGGCCAAATGACATTGACGCATTATATATCCCACTTAACACTGGGCATTATATTATTTTCCTTTTTAGTCAACACCGAAAAGTCTATTCAAGCCCTGAAGCTGCCAGGATCCCTATCACCAGCGATGATACTTTTTCTTTCATCGGCTTATTTTATTGGTAGCTATTATTTCAGTAAGATTTGGACAAAAAAATTCAGGAATGGCCCATTTGAATTACTTTTAAGAAGGGTCTCAAATTAAGATAAAATTAAAGGCTGGAGTTCACCATCAGGAAGTTCTTGTAAAATCCAACTTCCTGATGAACTACACTCCGTTAAACATCCTTTGGCCAAACATACAATAAGCCACTAAAAACGTTCGTCCACAAGTTCTTTATTAACCATCGCTCCGGCCAAATTTCCGGTAGCAACCGCATTTGAAACAGAACGCATCATACTGGAATTATCCCCACAGGCAAAAACTCCAGCAACTGTTGTTTTCTGAAAATTGTCTATTTTAATATGTCCCTGCTCTGTCAATTCACACCCTAAATCCGCAGGAATTGCGGAATGTTGTCTAAAAGGAATAGCGGCATAGATTGCATCAAATGCAAGCGAACGGCCATCTTTCAGTTGCAGCTGCTGAACCCAGCCGTTCTTATGCTGGATCTTATCAATTTCACCTTCAATAAGGGCAATACCATGTTGCTGCAGCTTAGCCCTTTGCCTGGAGTCAAAATCAGCTTTACCAGGTGTCAATAGCGTTAGGTCTGTCGAGAGATTGTTGACTAATCCCGCTAAATGGAGGGCTCTTTCACCGTTAGCCATAATCGTCGTTTTTCCCCTTCTGAATTCATAACCATGGCAATAAGGGCAGTGTATGACTGAAATACCCCAACAGGCCGAAAATCCCTGTATACCTGGCATAGTATCTTCCACTCCGGTTGCAAAAATAAGTTTCTCTCCTTTAAATATTTCCCCATTTTCAGTTGTTATCTCAAAACCGCCCGCTGTTTTCTTACCACTGACAGCCATGCCCTTCTGAAACTTGACACTTGGGTAATTCAATACCTCTTCCTTCGCTTTTTTTGCAATAATCTGTGGTTTCTCCCCATCGTGCGTAATAAAGTTGTGTGAATATGGGGTCTGTCTATTACAGGGAAGCCCACTGTCAATAATTAAGACACTCCGCAATGAACGTCCCAATGCCATTGCCGCAGATAACCCTGCATAACTCCCCCCAATAATAATTACTTCATAGCTTCTATTGTCTTTCATATATGCTTTTTTAGTTGTTATTTCTCTTTTGACAAATGATTATATAAAATGGAAAGTTCTCCTCGACCTCTCGGATCTCCAGCAATCCGTATTGATCAAATTCGGCATGAATAGAATCAAAATCATAAAAGAACATATTTACTCCACCAAACATGGCAAACCGCTCGGCACCTATCTTCTCTCCCTTTCCATAAATACTCGCTTGTTTCGAAACACTTGTAAAAATCATGTAACCTCCTTCAACGAGTTGATCAAAACAATGCCGGACTAATGCTGCACGTTCATCAGCGTCCAATAAATGAATTAAGGCGTAACAAAAAATTCCTCCATAGCAACTGGTATCGAAAGGCATATCGTTGACTGATCCATGATAGATAATCGTCTCTGTCCCAAAATATTTTCTGGCAAGTTCAATGGCAGTTTTTGAGATCTCAATTCCTGTAATTTTAAAACCATTGTCTAAAAAGATTCGACCATTTCGACCATAGCCGAAGCCTGGAATCAAAATGTCTCTTATATTCCTTTCCAAAAAGAAATCCTTTGCAAAATCAGCTGATTGGGCAGCTTCAGTACCCCACATTTCTTGCTTCTCAACAAAACTACGTTCCCAAAATTCCATGCTATAGATTCTTATTTTTTTGAAACCTGATTGTATTGTAGAAACAAAAAGCAATTCTGTTATTCAAAGTCTACATAGCGAAGATAATACTTTTACACTATTGCAACTATGTAGCAAAACCATTAAATGCAATTAAATTGCAAATAAATTACAATCGGATGAATTATTGAAATCATGGTTATTTATCAGTATTGAAAACCAGTTAGGTTCTTGAATATCTTTGCTCGGAACAAAAGATGCTTACTCCAACAATAAAACATGAAAATCATAAAGACCATACTAACAGCCTCACTTCTTCCTTGGCTGACCATGCAGGCCGGCGCCCAAAAATTAGATAAAATGACTTGGTTTAATGAACCTGCCGAATGGACTATCAAGGACAATTCTTTAACGATGTCTGTAACAGCAAAAAGTGACTACTGGCGTATATCCCACTATGGTTTTACCGTAGATGACGCTCCCTTTTTCTATACACTGAGGGGCGGAGAATTTGAAGTTAAGGCTAAGATTTCAGCTAAATATAAAAACCGATTTGATCAGGCAGGTCTCATGTTACGCATCGATCATGAAAATTATATAAAAGCAGGAATAGAATTTGTAGATGGAAAATACAATTTGAGTACCGTCGTTACACATAAAACGAGTGATTGGAGCATTATCCCCATTGACAAAGAAATCCCATTCATTTGGATTAAAGCAATACGTAGACTAGATGCTGTCGAATTCTTTTACTCATTCGATGACAAAGAGTATATCATGATGAGAAATGCCTGGTTGGCGGATAATCATCCGGTCATGGTTGGTCTAATGGCTGCTTCACCTGATGGCGACGGATTCCAAGCTAAATTTGATTATTTTAATATCAAACATCTGGCGGATCAACGACGAACCAGATGGCTAAAAGAAAATAACTCGAACTAAAAAACGTTTCAGTCCGTCTAAGATTTTTTAGACGGACATACTTTTAAATTGTTTCAGTTTCTTCCTGAAACAGCCTATTAAAAACACTGACAGCCTCATGTGAATTCCGGACACGAAGCTTTTGCAAAATATTTTGACGATGGCGATTGACTGTATTTATACTCAATCCCAATTTTACAGCAATACTTTTACTGATCATTCCCGCTTTGATACAGTTCAAAATCTCTTTCTCTCGGGCACTAAGCGAGGTTTTGAGTCCACTTTCATGCAACGGATATACAGTGCCCGTTACCTGATTAAAAATATAATTTCTAATACTGACTGAACGTTCGGCTTCGGGCATGATGGAATAGCAACATAAAGCTAACTGTGGAAATTCTTTGCAGCCGGTATCTAGGTAAAAAATCTCATGAGACATAAGGATAGTCTGCCCATCCTTTCCTTCTATCCGTAAGATACTGTTCGCTTGATAGTGGAATCTTTCTTCAACATCCATATTTTTTACCAAATTGAGAAATTGAAGTTCCAATGCATGCTTAACAACCAAATCATCGGGATAAACACGTTCAAGGAGAAAGTCTTCCCAAATACTATTTATTTCCAATTTTTTCTCATTGGAAGGAAGATGAAGCTTCTCCGCAATTGCTCCAATATAGGTATAACTCCAGTTAGCCGTTAGATCACTCAACACAACTATACCATTGTGAATTTCAGCGAAGACCTTCGCATAGCTCTTATATTTTTTTAATACAGATAAATCTACGTTGCTATTTCGTACTCCCCGCTCTGCAAAACTTTTACTCAAATTTTTCTTGAGATCCTTCTCCATAATGATTCATTCCTAAAAATCACTAAATATCTAAAAAGAAAGTCCTACCCGAAGATAGGGCAATGTTGCCTCTTTACTGAAACCTATTACTCCCTGAATGGTTAAGAGATCTCCAGGCATAAAATAAATCCCACCGCCATATCCCATATGCCAATCATTGGAATTCTCACGGCTCATCCATACACGGCCAACATCGTAAAAACCAATTGCCCCCACTGTACCGGGAACTAAATAAGAAGAATAGCTAAATAATTTCAAACGCATATCAAAATTATTATAGAGTGCCGTTTTTCCAGTAAATCGCCTTGAGTTATATCCCCTTAAACTCATCTCGCCACCAATTTGAGCATGTTGATAGAAATATGGATCTCCCCATACTGCATCCAATCCTACGCGATTTGCAAAAGTGATATAATTGTTCGCAATCGTTTTGTAAAAACTCATCGCATGCTGTAATTTTGTGTAACTCCGTCCCTCGCCCCCAATCTCAGCATTCCAGCCCAATCTTGTGTGAAAATGGACTCCTGATTTGGGATTCGTAATATTATCACGCGTATCGTAATCTACTCCGGCGGTAACGCCAGTAAAAAAATTACTACCATAGATAGGCTCTGCAGGATATTTTTCATGGAACTCTTCAAAATAGCGCCCAATATTATTTGACTCTTTACTACTATAATACTCGGACGAAGAACCATAAAAAAGTTTTAATTTAGGATTCAAATACTTCTCCAAAAAAATATCGCCAGCAACCAGGTCAAATCGATTGCGATAATAAGAGATACTTTTTGAATTCGACTTATCGAAAACAGAGCTGTTTCCATATCCGAAAAAGTTACTCAGATTTTTGGGGCCAAGGGAAGAAAAATGAATATAAAGATCATGACCCGCAATGAGTTCCTTATAGTTCCCTTTATAATCAAACATAAATGACTCACGACCTGTCAGATAACTCCCCATAATCTGGTGTCGATAAGCATAAGGTTTTTTTCGGAAACCTTGATTTTCGATGAGATAACCCAGTCCAAAAATAAGCCCACGATCCACGCCATAGTCCAGATTAAAAACAACTCCTTTACGGTCATACACGAAATTATCGTATTCGAATTTATGGATTGCCGTATCGTTGCTCAGCTTTAAATGAATGTTATCAGCAATTTGCAGACTACTCGTTGATTGATCTTTAAAATCATAGATATAGACTTTGCTTCCGTTCGCAAACTTTTCAGTTGTACGATACAGATCCTCGCCGTCTCCGCCAATGATACGGATCTTAACAGGCGACTTACCTGAACCATGTAACTTATACTCATCACTGCCCGAGAGTCCATAGATCCTGACCTCCTTGGTCTGGCTTGGCATAAAGGTACGTTCAAGCAATTTTCGTCCTTGAGTTCCATCCTTCTTTTTGTTGTGTATAGTGACAGATACAGATCCTTCCTTTTTGTAATCGATATCCACAAATTCAGATTTTGCAGATAGAGGCAACTCGACAACTCGCGCAAGAAAACGGTAATAGGTCAGTCCGCTTTCCATGAGCTCATCCCTTCTCGATCGAATATTTGTTTCTAGTTCTTTAGCACTCATTTTCACGATAGTATCTGGCATCTTTAACATTGCCTGATGAATCAGGGAATCGGTGAGTGTCTTCTGAACAAATTTTATTTCATTGATCCATTCGTCCTCGGTAAGATGAGTAAGAAAAAAATGGTCGAAATTACTGGCATTAAAATTCCAGTGCGGCACATTACGTATGTGCGGACTAAAGGGCTGTAAATGGGCCTTTAACCACTGGTAAGAAAGTAATGTCGGAAATACACCCGATGTTTTATAATAGACCTTATCCCGATCCCGGGGCACGGGCGTATAAATCTTTTTACCTTTTTCTTTTTCAGGATCCCAACGCCAGTTGTCCTGGTGGCGGTCCCAGTCCCCCAAGGTGAAATCAAGCATCCGTGCGCGCAATGTAAGTCTCTGGTCAATTTGGGTATCGTTATCCTCCAGCACCTTGCGTATCACCTTGGCGCTATTATCTGTTTTTTGATCTTCGAAAGGCGTACGCGCTTCAAACATATAAGCTCTATTTTTGAAGACCTCGCGATATTCACCGAATCTGGGGTCGTCTCCGACATAAACCAGTTCTGGGGATGCAGAGGGAATACCCAGAGCTTTGTTAAAAGGTGGAACGGTCAATGCCCCAAATGGATGATGTATTGAAATCTGATCTTGTACAATATCTTTTGCAAAGGTCTTTCGGAGACTTTCCGGAAGACTGCGCTCTGGATATTTCTGAATAGATCGCAGCACCCACTCTCTACCTGAAGAGTCTACCAATCGAAGTGACTGTGTTTGCATTCCCCCGCCTAGCTTGACGATCTGAAGTCCACCGCGTTCAGTCGCGAGATTCATTACACGCATTTTAACTGGGGTATTATATAATTTACGGTAACTATCTCCAAGCCAAAACCGATGCGCCAAGCTCACCCGATCGTATTCAGGTGCGATAAGCGTGGTAATACTATCGAGACGCTGTGCATGTGAATTAACAACGAAGCAACAGGCGATTAAAGTAAAGATTCTTCTCATTCTATTTAAGTCGGTCATCCAGAACAACAACAGTAGATACTCAAGCAACTGTTAATGCTCCTTCTATTCGTACAATAGTCAACACTCCTTAAATCATCGCTTACTATTAAGCAACGATACCATCGTTTGTTGATCAAGGCTAAAGTTCCCCTTTTAAAGCAAGGAATCAAAGACTTTCTGTTCCTTTTTTAGTTTAAAGCCTAGACTTTCGTAAAATTTGTGGCTCTCGGTTCGAATAACATTGCACCGAACACGCAAACGACAGCATCCAAAAGAACTTGCCCAATCTGTAGCTTCCTTCGTTAATAATCGACCTAACCCCTGACCCCGGTATTGATTGTCGAAAACCAAGCCCATGATTTCCATATAGGTACCAAATCCAAACTGATGACCTTATGTAGCTGAATCCAGCCAATAACCTTTTCGTCGGTGGTTCCAACGAATACACCATCGTCTTGTTGAGACAATATAACTGTCAAAATAGTCTTTGCTTTTTCAGCGTCTCCAGAATACCCAGCTGTTCGGTAATACCCCCGATTTCCGGACGATCCGACAAGGCCACCTTTCTTATATCCATGAAAAAAATATTTTAGTAATCAGCCATTTAACATTGATCCAATAATCGGCGATGATAGTTTATTTGCCCCAAATGATAAGTCAAATGGGTTGTCAGATGGATAAGAAAATAGGCTGTTGTCGTTTTCTCTTCAAACACTAAGATTGGATAAAGTTCATCCAATTGATCTTCTGACAAAAAGTCTAACGCGTTGGTTACGACCGCCATCGTATCATCTATTTTGTCCAATAATATGGAGCGAGGGATATCCTTCAAAGAAAACTCTGCCGGTCGGTCCCTGATATATCCCGTTTTCCCTATTTCAGCACCGATATAAGTCTGTAGATTTCCAATCAAGTGCAAACACAGGTTTCCGGCCGAATTTGAAATACTATTTTCAACAATCCATATATTCTCTTCCAGTCTGTACAAAGAGATTTCATCCCGAAGCTTTTTTAAATCCCGGAGGAAAAGGCTTTTTAAAGTTTGTATAAGCATACATTAAATGTAATCATAATTTCTACTTGTCGACAATGAACTATCGTAAATGAAACAATTATTGACGATTACAATCTACAATAAACAGAAAATATCAAGATTAAACTTCTAACTGCCTGGGATAATCTGTAACTTCAATAAGATAATGTCAAAATTCTATGCCGTACAATCAAAATAACGATAAAGATATTTTAGAAATTCCCAAGGAAAACCTGGCTAATTTTTAGCATTAACACTATCCATCACCCTATTGTCCATCAATTGCGGCGGTCCTTCTGACGGCAATGATCGTATGGGCTTCCCATTCCCCTTTTATGAATACCTTGGCGGAAAGCGCTCGATCGCCATGGAAAATCGACGTTCATTTCCCGTCATTTACCTCCTTTTCAATCTGCTTATCTATTTTGGTCTGGCATATTTTTTCAGCATTTTGATAAAGAGAAACAAAAAATAACGTATTTTAATATTGAATAAAATTTGCCCAATTTCACTACAAACAAATTTCAAATCAAAAAACTGAACAATGAAGAAAAGTGCTAAGATAACCAATCAGAGTATAGAATCGGCAGGGCTACCCAAAGACCCTAAATATGTTATCGCTGAATATATATGGAATGGATTTGATGCAAAAGCAACCGAAATTGATCTCTTCATCGACAGCAATGAATTGGGATATATTAATCAGATAAGCATAAATGATAATGGAGAAGGAATAAACTTGGATACACTCTCCTACTCATTTGGAAATTTTTTGGATTCGATAAAAAAGAACAGTCTAAAACGTAGTTCCTACACCAGAGGAAAAAAAGGAAAAGGACGCTTTTCTTTCTCTCTTTTTGCTAAACGTGCTAGTTGGGATACCACTTTTAAAGAAGGTGAAAACTTGAAGACCTACCGCATTCAAATCGATAGAGAAAGTAAAGAAATGTATGATATGAGCGAAAGCAGACTGTCCGAACGTAAAAATACCGGAACACAAGTTAGCCTTGAAGGCGTTTTTGGACTAAATGCTATTTTTTTCGAAGGTGATGAATTTACAAATTTCTTAGCACAGGAATTTGGCTGGTTTCTGTATTTAAATAAAGTGCTAAACTACAGCATACGTATTAATGGCAAACAATTGACTTATGATCACTTAATTCAAGAAACCGACCGTCTTTCCTGGACGACCTATGCCCCAGACGGAAACTCTTCTTATAATTTTACGATCAATTACATTCGCTGGAACCAGCAAATCGGCGATCGATATTACTATTATTTCCTGAATAGCGAAAAGAAAGAAATTGCAAAAGTACTCAGCAGCTTTAATAACAATGCAATCAATTTCCACCACTCTGTATATATAGATTCCAGTTTCTTTGACCATTTCGAACAGGAAGATATCGCCGTCTCCACAGATGATAATCTTTTTTCAGGAAAAACCAAACAAGTTGTCTACCGAAATCTGCTCGCTGAATTACGTGATTTCCTGGATAGGAAACAGAAAAAATATGTATTAGAACATGCAGTTGCCGTCAAACTTGTGGACCTGGAAAAAAAAGGGCTTCTACCCATCTATACACAATCTGAAAAGGATGAAAAAAGAAAACGTACCCTCCTGGCGCTGATTCAAGAAATATATATCGTGGATCCACGCATTTTCTTTGGCATCAAAACAGATCTTATTCAAACCTATTTAGGTTTTATTGATCTTTTATTGCAATCGGAAAAAAGAAAAGACATTCTTCCGATTATCGAGCAGGCTATTCCATTAACCGATAAAGAAAAGAATCGTATAAAGCAGATTTTAGCGCTCGCTAATGATGAGAACAACATCTCTGACCAAGAATAATAGATTGTTTTATTTAATGACTTTTAGATGTCAATAAATAAAATAAAAAGTTAGACTTTTGCTTAACACTGTTAAATTATTTACGTATTGACACATGGGCAGTAAAGAACGTATACAAAGGCTCAAAGATGAGAATAGAACCAACATTCTAGATGCTGCGCTCCAAATTGTAAAAGAGGAGGGCTGGCAGGCTTTGAGTATGCGTAAAATTGCAGATATCATTGAATATACTGCTCCCATGATTTATGAGTATTTTGCCAATAAAGATGCTATTCTAACAGAACTCGCCAACCAAGGTTATCTCCTGCTTGCCAAGAAAGTAAAACAAGCAAAATCAACAGAAACCGACCTGGAGAAACAATTGGAAGCGATGTGGTTTAGCTATTGGGATTTTGCTTTTGAGGAACGCGAATTATACCAGTTAATGTTCGGCATAGGTACAGCATGCTGTGGGTTTGAAAAAACTTATAAATGTGCTGAATCCCATGGGAAGCTGATTAGTGATGTCATCCGTGAAATCATGAAAGAGAAAAATCCATCCGAAGAACTGATCTGCAGAAAGTATTTCACCTATTGGTCTATTATACATGGACTGATTTCGATCAATCTTGTGAACCAAGGTAATGGCGATAATACGAATCAGGAAGTACTGAAGGACGCTATTTATGGCATTACGCGTTCGCTGACTGACTAATTTTTTTATACTAAAAAATACAACGTTAAAAAATCTAACACCGTTAAACACACCAAAACTTCAATTTTTAATATCACATGAAAACAAATTTATCACCAAGTCTTAAGAAGATTTACGTTCCGGCACTTAACAGTGTTAAACGAATTAATATCGTAAAGACTGCATATGTGCTGAGTGCAATCTTTCTCTACAGTTGCTCAACAGGAACAAGCAAACCCATTGATCCACCACCAGTTACTCTTCCAGTCGTTACAATCGAGAATGGTAATGAAACCGTTTATCAAGAATATCCGGCTACGATCGAAGCTTCTGCCAATATCGAGATCAGACCTCAGGTAGAAGGAATCTTGGAACACATTTATGTTGATGAAGGAGCGAAAGTGACTCGAGGTCAGACACTCTTTAAAATCAATGATCGCCCCTATCAAGAACAGTTAAACCAAGCGAAAGCAAATTTGCTCGCTGCAAAGGCGGCTTTGGAAAACGCCGAGTTGGAAGTCGAAAAGAAAACCCGTTTGGTTAATAACAAGGTATTAACAGACTTCCAATTAAAAACCGCGATTAGCGCGCGCAATGCAGCCAAAGCAAATGTACAATTGGCTCTATCTGCTGTGGAGACTGCAAAAATTAATGTCGGCTATACGCTGATCCGAGCTTCTGCCGAAGGATATATTGGTAGACTACAACGAAAACAGGGAAGTTTGGTAGGTCCAACAGATCCACAACCACTCACAGCGCTGTCGAATGTCAGAGACCTGCATGTTTACTTCTCCTTGGGAGAAAATGACTTTATCGCATTCAAAAACAACACCGAAGGCAATAATCTGCAACAAAAACTAAACAATCTTCCTCCGATTAGTTTGGTTCTTTCCGATCAAACAATTTATGACCAGAAAGGAAAAATAGATATGGTAGATGGACAGTTTGATAAAAATACCGGCGCTATCACCCTTCGGGCCACTTTCAACAATCCAGAGGGCGTTTTGCGCAACGGTAATACGGGGCGTGTTAGGTTGCCAAAAAAATATGCGCAAACATTATTGGTACCGCAGCTTGCAACGCTTGAGATGCAGGACAAAATCTTCGTTTATACAGTTGGAAAAGAAAATAAAGTCGTTCAACAGCCAATTACTGTCATTGGAAAAAGTGGCGCTAATTACCTCGTAAGTAAAGGGTTAAATGCGGGAGACCGTATCGTTTATAAAGGCATTGACCTGCTTCAGGACGGGCAAAAGATTACTCCACAAGCTTTATCAAAAGACAGCATCAATTCATTATAATTAGAAAAATCACATGCTTAAGAAATTTATAGAACGACCGGTACTTGCCACCGTTATCTCCATATTACTGGTCATATTGGGTGTGATCGGTATCTTAAAACTGCCATTGCAGCAGTTCCCTGATATAGCACCGCCGGCGGTGCAAGTAACGGCACTGTACCCTGGGGCAAATGCCGAAACTCTCCTTCGTGCTGTAGCTCCCTCACTCGAAGAGTCCATCAACGGTGTAGAAAATATGAGCTACATGAGCTCCACAGCCAGTAACGACGGCTCCCTGATGATTACAGTATATTTCAAACTTGGTACAGACCCAGACCAAGCTGCTGTCAATGTTCAAAATCGTGTGGCACAGGCAACCAGCCAATTGCCGGCAGAAGTTGTGCAAGCCGGAATCACGACTGCAAAACAACAAAACAGCTTAATCATGGTATTGGATCTCTATACGGAAGATCAAGGTAAATATGATCAAACTTTCATTACAAATTACGCACAGATCAATATTATCCCTGAGCTCAAACGTATTCCGGGAGTTGGACAAGCACTCGCTTTCGGTGGTAGCAAAGACTATTCAATGCGCGTATGGCTTAATCCAAATCAAATGGCGGCTTATAAATTGACGCCTGAGGAAGTAATGGCCGCAATTCAAGATAAAAACGTTGAAGCAGCTCCCGGTAAATTCGGAGAAAGCAGTCGCGAAGCATTCGAATTTGTTATCAAATATAAAGGTAAACTCAATCAACCTAGTGATTACGAAAATATTATTATTCGCTCCAATACAGATGGTTCTGTGCTAAAACTTAAAGATGTAGCCCGGGTAGAATTAGGATCTTATACCTATGCGAGCCACACCCGTATCAATGGAAAAGCAGGATTGAACATTGGTGTCATGCAGTTAGCTGGCTCAAATGCCAATGAGATCCAGATAGCAATCCAGGAATTTATGGAAAAAGCTTCCTTAAGTTTTCCTAAAGGGGTCAAATATCTTGTTTTATACAATACCAAAGATGCCCTTGATCAATCTATTGATCAGGTAAAACACACGTTGGTTGAAGCATTTGTACTCGTATTTTTAGTTGTTTTTCTATTCCTGCAGGATTTTAGATCGACTTTAATACCGGCTATTGCCGTACCAGTAGCCATTGTAGGAACATTTTTCTTTATGCAGCTCTTTGGCTTTTCCATCAACTTACTGACTTTGTTTGCGCTCGTGCTTGCGATCGGTATTGTCGTCGATGATGCAATCGTGGTGGTAGAAGCTGTTCACGCTAAAATGGAACATGAGAACTTACCGCCTAAATTGGCGACAACTTCTGCCATGAGTGAGATCACCGGAGCGATTATATCCATCACGCTGGTCATGTCTGCAGTGTTTCTTCCCATCGGTTTCATGGAAGGTTCTACAGGGGTCTTTTATAGGCAGTTTGCTTTCACATTAGCAATTGCGATTGTTATTTCCGCAATTAATGCCTTGACACTGAGCCCTGCCCTTTGTGCGTTATTTTTAAAACCGACGCATCAAGCACATGCTGATGCAAAGAAGCTTAATTTTAAAGAACGTTTCTTCGCTGGATTCAATGTTGGCTTTGACCGACTTACGAAAAATTATTTAGGTAGCTTACGGTTTTTAATTCGTTATAAGTGGGTTGCATTTGCAGGACTGGGCATTACACTACTTTTAACCGTATTTATGATCCGCAAAACGCCTACAGGATTTATTCCTTCGGAAGATCAAGGATTTATTGCAGTCTCGTTATCAATGCCTGCCGGAGCCTCTTTAGACCGTACATCTGGTGCATTGGCCGAAGCGGAGAAACAACTTCAGCATGCTGATTTTACCAAAACTTTAAACGTACTTGCTGGCTTCAATATTTTGACACAATCCACAAGTCCCTCAGCCGGTGTTGCATTTATCCTTCTTAAACCACATGAAGATCGTGGTAAGATAAAAGACATCAATGCTATTATGGCCGATGTCAATCAACGTTTGGCAAATATCAAAGGGGCAAATTTCTTTGTCTTTACCTTCCCTACTGTCCCTGGTTTTAGTAACGTGGATGGTTTGGATATGGTGCTACAGGACAGAACAGGTGGACAACTCGGAAAATTCAGTGGCATAGGACAGAATTTCATTGGCGAATTGATGAAACGCCCCGAAATCATGATGGCTTTCACCACCTTTAAAGCAGACTATCCACAATATGAATTACAAGTAGACGATATCAAAGCAGAACAACTTGGTGTAAGTACAAAAAGTATACTACAGACAATGCAGGCATATTTTGGTAGTGCACAAGCTTCCGATTTCAATCGTTTTGGAAAGTACTATCGTGTTATGGTACAGGCCGACGCCAAGGATAGAAGTGAACCAACTTCGATGGACGGAATTTTTGTAAAAAACAGGTTAGGAGACATGGTTCCCATGAATACATTAGTCAAATTACAACGTGTATATGGTCCAGAAACAGCATCTCGCTACAACCTATTTAATTCAATCGGAATAAATGCGATACCAAAACCGGGCTATAGTTCTGGAGATGCTATCCGTGCGGTTGAAGAGGTTGCAAAAAAACAATTACCAACTGGTTTCACCTATGAGTTTTCCGGTATGACCAAAGAAGAAATTGTTTCCGGTGGCCAGTCTACGTTGATTTTTATTCTCTGTCTGATATTCGTTTATTTCTTGCTTGCGGCACAGTATGAAAGCTACATCATTCCCTTGGCTGTTATTCTCTCCATTCCGACTGGTATATTTGGCGTATTTGCAGCGATTAGCTTCACAGATATTGCCAACAACATCTATGTTCAGGTAGCGCTCGTCATGTTAATTGGTTTATTGGCAAAAAATGCGATTTTGATTGTAGAATTTGCGATTCAGGGGCGCAAACAGGGGCTTTCTATTCCAAGTGCTGCACTTAAAGCTGCAAGATTGCGCTTGCGGCCTATTATCATGACTTCGCTGGCATTTATTGTTGGTATGATACCAATGATGACAGCAGTAGGCCCCTCAGCTCAAGGAAATCATTCAATCAGTATCGCCGCTGCCGGTGGGATGCTTACAGGAGTCGTTTTAGGGCTTTTTATTATCCCTATTCTTTTTATCGTCTTCCAATTTATACAAGAGAAAATAGGAAGTGCTCCCCAACAAAAACAGTCTGAAAATAATGCTGTTTCGTTGGAAATACCCGTGCATACAAACAATTCGTAAATCATGGCAACATTTAAATATATAAATAGCAAAGCAAAATTACTGACCGTTTTCATCCTGTCTTTTGTCGCATGGTCCTGCAAAACAGATAAGTTGGTCAGCAATAAAAACCTTGCTCCTAGCCTCCCTGATCAATATCGTGATCAGGGAAAAGCACCGCAAGAAAATAATATAGGTTCTATTCCTTGGCGCGATTTTTTTAAGGATCAGGTGCTACAAACTTTAATTGACAGCGCGATTCAGCACAACTTGGATATGCAGCTTGCATTAAAGAATATCGAAGCATCTCAACTGAGTTTGAAACAAGCAAAAGCAAATTATCTTCCTATCGCACAGCTGCAGATTCGAGGAAATAGCACCAATCCATCCAATAATAGTATGAATGGATTGAGCCTTGGACAGTTTTTGGGCCAACATCACGTCGAAGATTATACGGCATCTCTGGGCTTATCTTGGGAAGCTGACCTATGGGGTAAAATCAAAAACCAAAATATTGCTGCTTTGGCTTCTTATCTGCAGACAGAAGAGGCGAAAAAAGTAATTCAGACCCAATTAATTGCACAAGTTGCACAAGGTTATTACCAACTCCTCATGCTTTATCAATTGCGTGACATCGCCCAGCAAAACTTAAAGTTAAGCGATACAACGCTCCGGATTGTCCAACAACAATATGAAGTTGGCGACATTACTCTACTGGCACTGGAACAGGTTGATGCACAACGACTGTCGGCAGCAGCCCTCATTCCTGACTTCGAACAGCAGATCAGAATTCAGGAAAATGCGATTCAGATCCTTAGTGGAAAACTCCCACAGGAGATCAAAACGGAAGAGAAATTGGCGAACATCCGCTTTCCCGAAGAATTGGCAACAGGCATACCGGCAGATTTACTAAGCCATCGCCCCGATGTTAAACAAGCAGAACTCGCTATCACGGCTTCACAGGCCTATCAGCAATACGCAAAAGCAAAAATGTATCCTTCTTTGGTCATTAGTGCCGAAGCCGGCGTAAATGCATTCAAAGCGAGCAACTGGTTTAACTTACCTGCGTCTTTATTCGGTGCGATTACAGGAAGTATTACACAACCTATTTTCCAGCGTAAAGAGTTAAAAACACAATATGAGTTAGCCCGTGTCGAACAAGAAAAAAATGTATTGATTTTCAAACAAAAAGTAATTTCCGCAGCCGGGGAAGTCTCAGACGCTTTAGTTTCCATTCAGAAATTGAAAGAAAAACAAAAGATAACATTCGATAGAACCAACCGTTTGAAGGAAGCTACAAAACACGCGAACCTCCTATTTGAAACAGGAATGGCTACCTATTTGGAAGTGATTACCGCACAGAGCAATATATTACAGAGTGAGCTTGAGCTCGCTCAGGTAAAAAAAGCAGAACTTTCTGCAGTTGTTGATCTATATCGATCCTTAGGCGGAGGATGGAGCAACAACTAACACTAAAAAAGCAATTTTCTAATTTTATTATACATATCTGGTAGATGGGGGGCCTTTCAAGGTCCCCTGTTTTTTTTGCGTACATCGTCACGCTTATCTCGCCATGTAAATTAAATCCCTTTTTAATAAAACGCTTCAATCGCACACTTTACGCCTTTCTTATTTTAGCTATTCTTCAGCAAAAGGATTTCATACACCGTTATAAATCCTTCAAACCTTGGAATAAAAGAGACAAATGCAAGCGGAATAAGGCTACTATTTTTGTGATAACATAAATTTTTATAAAATGAGAGATTTAAAAAAGACTGTATTGGCTATTTGTATTGCCTTATGCACATTTGTGACTTTAAGCTGCAGCAAAGATGATGAAACTGTCATTGAGCCACAACTTACACCAAGCGAAGTATTGGCAAGTACCCCCTGGGAGACTACCAATGCGAAAAACAATAAAGGAGAAAGTGTCGTCTTGACCGATGTTAATGTTTCCAATTTCGTCGGTTTTGCTTATTTCAAATCTGACGGCACCTTTACGATGTTCAATCTTGATGATTCACCCAAGATGCATGGTGACTGGACAGTATCTGCAGATGGTAAGACCAGAACAATTGTAGCCAAAAATGCCACTGGTGAGACATTGTTTACTCGCGTGGTTGATATTACAGTATTAACAAAGCAAGAGTTCACTTATCGAATTTTTCCAAACAACAATGATAAAACCATCTATTTCGACATCATTCATACACCAACCACGCATAAAGAACCGAAATAGCTTATACGATACCCGAAAAAAATATTACACAATACAACGTTATAAATAAAGCTTGACGTCTTTTGGTCAAGCTTTATTATTTCATTATCATCGAACTATCTAACACCAGACAATCGGTATCGTTTCCATGGTTATACGTCTGAGTGCATCAAATTGATATTTCAGTCGGGGCTTTATACGTTTCAGCAGAAATTAGTCGCTCAATACTAAAAGGAATTACGAAATTTGCATAGATTTCACCGATATATAAGTTAAAAGAATGCAGGATATAGCGATCTATAAAAAGGACAAGAACCTCATTAGTACCAATAAAAAAAGGTTAATATTTACTTTTCTGTCCTTTCTCCTCATTTATCTAGTCGCCTACATTATTGATCCGTTCTCCAGTTGCTGGGATGGTTACTTTAAAAGGAATATGTTCGAAATACTCGGTGAATGGACATTTACGATCATCTACAGCTTTATCATCTCTGAATTTAGTATTATTGTCCATGACAGGCTTGACAAGTTCTTAACCTGGAAAGATAGTCCAACAGAACGCCTCCTCCTGGAAACCGTCATCAACCTTTTTGCCGTGCTTTTTATAAACCTACTCTTGGAGTACCTTATTTCTAAATATTATCTTGGTCCCCAAAATGTGACTATAGCGCCTTCTTTGGAGGAGAAAAGAGGAATGATACAGAATATTACAATCAGTGTGTTGATTGCGTTAATGATTATGGGGATCAATATTGGCAGTCATTTGATCACCAACTGGAAGAATGAGTCCATGCGTGCAGCAAAACTCGATCAGGTCATCCTTGAAACAGAATTGCAATCCCTAAAATTACAGATCGATCCCCATTTTGTGTTTAATAACCTGAGTGTACTATCAGAAATCATCCTCGAAGACCAGCAACTAGGCTATGAATATGCGGAAAACTTCTCCAAAATATATCGCTATCTGCTGGTCAATTCCAAAAAGGACATTATTTCTCTCGAAGAAGAACTGAACTTTCTAAATTCATACATATTTCTCATCAAAAACCGATTTGGCGACGGCGTAAACTTCGAAATAAACGTCAATCCTGCAAAACGCAATTTCCAATTGCCACCGCTAACGTTACAGTTATTGGTAGAAAACGCATTAAAGCATAATCAGACAAACAAGAAAAAACCACTGAAAATCAAGGTATACACAAATTACGAAGATCAACTTGTCGTAGAAAATGTATTGATCCCTATAGAGAATGTATCCGAATCATCAGGAATCGGAATTTCCAACATCATTAAACGATACGATTTGCTATCTAATTTACAACCGCAAATAAAAAATGATGGAAAAACATTTAACGTTATCCTACCACTTTTAGCCCAGGCCTAATGAATATAACTAACGTATTAATCATCGAGGACGAAAAACTCAACGCAGATCGTTTAAAGCGACTTTTGAAAGAAATAAAGCCGTCTATCCTTATCTTGGATGTACTGGATAACATTGCTGATAGCATCAGCTGGTTTAAAAACAATGAACTTCCAGATCTCGTTATGATGGATATTCGCCTGTCCGATGGTTTGAGTTTTGAAATATTGGAGACCATAAAGATAGATTGTCCAATCATATTTACAACCGCATTTGACGAATACGCTGTACGAGCCTTTAAATTCAATAGCATAGATTACTTGCTCAAACCCGTCGAAAAAACAGAACTGGAAAATGCTGTCCAAAAACTTGATCATCGAAAAGATATACAGATTAACCAGCAACCGCTTCAAGGTTTACTGGATTTTATCTATCCGAAAGATTTTCGTTTGCGTTTTCTGATTCCATTCAAAGACGGTTATAAAACCATCCTCGTTGAAGATATATTATATTTCTACTCGGAATTTAAACTTACCCATGCACAGCTAAAATGTGGTACAGTCGAAATTGTACCCCAAACCTTGGAAGAACTCGAGCAGCAATTAAATCCAAAAATATTTTTTCGTGCCAATAGACAATTCATCGTGCACATAGACGCCATCAAGAGACTACATAACCACTTCAACGGAAAGCTAAAAATAGAAATTAAAAATAACGACGAAGTAGAAATATTAGTCAGCAGGGAAAAAGCTCAGCTGCTGAAAAATTGGTTGGACTATTGATAGCCGTACAAGCTACGTTTAAGACCAATCAAAGGCTATTACTTTTCTGCATCTGCTTTATGATCAAAACTGATCTATTACCCCTTCGCATCCGGAGAAAATTAGCTTTCCTTACAGAAGAACGAATATCAAATCATAAAGCAGCTATCTTCAGCACGAGCAGGCCATACGGCTTTAGGTCTTAAAATTCAGATCACTACTGTTACGTTTCAGTAAGCATTTGTAACGTCTCGGTCGATTTCTATGTCTGATGGCCTAAAAGAATTCCTTTCTTTGTTTTATTATAAAATGATAAAATGGCACAAAGAACGATGACTTTAAAACCTTTCCTTACAATTTTTACAGCAGCAACATTATTATCGTCCTGTGGAGGCAACCAAGAACAACCGCAAGAGCAGGCAGTTACTGTTGACTTTATCGAATTATCTCCCACTCATGCGGAGACTGAAAAAAAATATCCCGGCACATTAGAGGGGACCGTCAACGTTGATGTCAAAGCGCAGGTAACAGGTTACCTAGAGCAGATCTTCGTGAAAGAAGGGGACTATGTATCCAAGGGCCAACCTCTTTTCAAAATAAAAGCTGACGTATACAACGAACAGGTAAACAACAGCAAGGCAGCCTATCAAGCGGCATTATCTGCTGAACAAAATGCCAAATTGGAAATTGAGAAAATCAAGCCACTTGTCGAGGGTAAAGTATATACTGAACTACAGCTGAAAACTGCCGAGGCCAACTATGCAGCAGCAAAAGCGCAGGTTGCTCAAGCACAAGCAGCGCTTGGTTCCTCGCAAATAAATGCCAGATTTACGTTGATCAATGCTCCTGTGAGCGGTTATATCGGTCGTATTCCCAATCGAATCGGAAATTTAATCACCGCAGCAGATGCGGCTTCGCTGACGACTTTATCAGAAATCAATACAGTAAATGTTTATTTCTCATTGAGTGAGGCCGATTTTATCGCTTTTATTAAAGATCAGAACAGCAAATCTGCCAATCAGCAAGCAACATTATTGCTAGCTGACGGAACAGCATACAACCATGCTGGGAAAGTAGAATTGGCCAGCGGTAATATCGATAAAACAACTGGAAGTATGGCTCTTAAGGCAAGCTTTGTGAACCCGGAAAAAATTCTGCGTTCTGGCGGCTCTGCTAAAGTGATCTTGAAAAAAACGCATGAAAATGTGCTTCTGGTACCTATGGCAGCCGTGAAAGATATCCAAGACCGCTACTTTGTTTATGTAATCGGCGAAAAGAACAAAATTTCGATGAAGCAGATTGAAATCGCTGGAAATACAGCCAATGCATATTTACTGAAATCAGGCCTTAACGCAGGTGAAAAAATCGTTATGAACAGAATTGACATGCTGAACGACGGCATGCAGGTTCAACCATCTAAAAAAACCAACATGTAACAAGGCTTGCCGTACACGGCAATAATTGAGCTGGAAAAACGGTACTAAAAGCTTTATAAAATTTAAACTAAAATGTTAAAGAAATTTATTGACAGGCCAGTTTTGGCAACTGTTATATCTATCATATTTGTCATACTGGGGGTCATCGGTCTTTTTAGGCTGCCTCAAACGCGATTCCCGGATATCGCCCCGCCCACGGTCCAAGTTACCGGAAGCTATCCCGGTGGAAATAGCGAAACAGTATTGAGATCGGTTGTGACGCCCCTTGAAGAGCAAATCAATGGTGTGGAGGACATGGAATACATTACATCTACTGCAAGTAATGATGGTACATTCTCTGTACGTATTGTCTTTAAAGCAGGTGTAAATCCAGATCAGGCAGCCGTAAATGTGCAAAATAGAGTACAACAGGCGACGCCTATCCTGCCACAGGAAGTTGTCCGAATGGGATTAACCACCTCCAAGCAACAAAATAGTATGATCATGATATTTAATATCTATACAGAAGATAATAAAAAATATGATGAACTATTTTTACAGAATTATGTGAACATCAACTTGATCCCACAGATCAA
>JAIRVH010000126.1 GCA_031253985.1 Sphingobacterium sp. | reverse complement strand
ATCATTGCATCCTCTTCGCCAGCAAAGACCGCCCGACCTTGTTCAGCGCTGTCGAAGATAAAACTTGATGTAAGGTATAAAGGAGTCGAATGTTCGCGAAGTGCTGAACGATCGACCTGTTCACGTATGATTTTAGATTGATCTTGTTTCATGATGGGTAAAGTTACGAGATGAAATTTTTATATTCGTATAATTAGCAATGAAATAACCCGTTTTATGAAAAAAATATGGCTTTTGCCTTGTACTATATTCCTAGTGCTTTGCTTTTCCTGTTCAAAAAACGATAAGCTACTCTCGAATCAAGGGCTCAAAGAAGTACCTGTATTCCTGTTGACTCCAGATATCCTTTCCGAATATAAATTTTATCCGCTTGAGAATAAGCTAAAACTGACGTACAAGGACGATCAGCTTGCCCGCATTACAGGGGGATTTTTGCCGATTCCAACAGTAACCGAGCTGAGCTATATTTTTACGGATATTATCTATTGGGATGTCAATATTGTTGGGGATCAGGTTAAATTGGAGAAAAAGAGCTCTAGTAGCGAGATCCTATTTAATGAAAGGCATGATTTATGGTATAATAACGGACGCATCACTGAGAGAAGAATTTATCGATCAGATCAACCTGTTAGCAGATATAAATATGAATATGAAAACGATCGATTGAAAAAAGAATATAAATACTTAGACGATCGCTTGTCTTTGGAGAGAACGTTCTATTTCAATGCAAAGCAAAATTTGGATAGTATTTTATATGAATACCCATATAGTGCAGATAAAGTGGTGGAGATATTTATGGATTATGATCAGAAACCAAATAAACTAAAAAATCTTTTGGTTTTTGAAGACTTTATACCAAGGGCTCTTTCAACTAATAATTATTTGAAGATGAGTAGACTGTATATTGATGATGCCGGTATACGAAGTCCATCTGTGGAAAGAAAATGGGATGCCCAGCTTTTTAATTAATCCTCTACCATCATATACAATTTTTAAGTTTTCGTAATGACCAAAAGCTGTAACTGCTAAGAGGAGAGGATGGAAGAGAGCAGTTTCTTAAAGAAAAAAAGCCGGTACATGTACCGGCCTTTCTTTATCGTTAGATTAACTTATTTTTTAACGAACTGCATCACAACGATGTCACCGGAGATGAACGTTAATTCATTGTCCCGAACATCAAAGTTTGTCGTAGACTTTAAACCATTCATAAATTCGTTGTAAGCTGCATTTTCGCAGTGCATCATCGTTGAAACCAATTTGTCCCCAATTTTGATCGAATTGCCTTTTTCGCTTTCATAAGTTCCACCAATACCGTTACAACCGTTGTTGCCATCCACTTTGTGCTCTTTGGTGTTGAAAGTCAAGGTTGGGGTTTTGTCCTTAAATAAATCCTTCAGTTGTTTTCCGGCAGTCTCTGCTGTGGTCAGGGATTTAAGTTCCCAGGTGCCTTCCAAAGATGCATTGTCCACTGTGGCCGGTTTTTGAACGGTAGTAGCCGTGTCGCCCGTACCTGTTGCCTCCGCTTTTTTTCCAGTTGTGTTACATGCAATAGTTGAAAATGCCAATGCAACCGCTAAAATCATTAAATTTCCTCTCATAATCATTTTTAATAATATAAAACATTCATTTTTTAGTCAGTATCAACAACCTTGAAAGCAACCTAACGTTTCTTTCTAGCTAATAACCGAGCGTAGTGAGCTCATTAATGCTTTAATGAAAAATACGAATCAATAAGACAGACACTTTCAAAAAAACATTCCTTTTTCTGCACTTTACTTATAATTATCATGCCAATCCGAAGTATAGTCCAATCCAGTACCTGCTTGAATGCCCTTAACTACTTTATTCCCTATTAATAACGAACTGTTGATTTTTGTTTGGCGCTAAAGCAAAGAATCTGATTTTTCATCAAGTTATAGCAGAAAATGTATATGGTAAGGTACAGTATAGCTTGCCAGTCGACTGAATGATTCTTCTACTTTAGCATTAGCAACTGAATAGTTGCTGAAAAAGGGTTATCCCTGTGTAGGAAAAGCCAAATTCTTGACAGAAAATTGCAGCATGGAAAAGTTGAATTACTTATTTTAAACAATCGATTGATCTGATTCAAAAATACCATTTAATAGGAGAATACTGCATAACTGAACTGAGGTTCGGCTACTAAAGTACGCAAATGTTACATACAGCATTTTGTAAAACTTCTTATCTTAGAGCTTTACAACCTAATTTTCTAGAACATAAATAAAGACTATGTTGACAATCTTGTTATCCTCCATTTTACTTTCCAGCGGGCCTGTAGCCAAATCAGATACTTTAAAAGCTTATGGGGCTTTGCCGACCGAGCGTCAATTAAAGTGGCAGGAGATGGAAACGTATTGTTTGATCCATTATACGCCGACAACTTTCCAAAATAAGGAATGGGGTTATGGTGATGCACAGCCCTCTTTGTTTAACCCTTCGGCTTTTGATGCAAATCAGATTGCGAAAGCCGCCGCTGCCGGTGGTTTCAGAGGTTTGATTAGCGTGGCAAAACACCACGATGGATTTTGTTTATGGCCGACCAAGACAACCTCTTACAGTATCGCTTCGTCACCCTGGGAAAATGGAAAGGGAGATATGGTCAAAGATTTTATGCAAGCGACCCATCGCAATGGGATGAAATTTGGTGTATATCTTTCTGCTTGGGATCGTCACGATGAACGTTACGGTACGCCGGCCTATGCTGAAGCCTACAGGCAGCAACTGACCGAATTGATGAGCAACTATGGTCCTTTGTTTACGTCTTGGCATGATGGTGCAAATGGTGGTGATGGCTTTTACGGTGGGCATGAAGGAAAACGTATCATCGATCGGACAACTTATTATGAGTGGCATGAGAAAACATGGCCTATCGTGCGTAAACTACAGCCCGAAGCGGTTATTTTTTCAGATATCGGTCCGGATATGCGTTGGGTGGGCAATGAAAAAGGATTTGCAGCTGAAACATCATGGGCAACATTTACGCCGATCGGTCTAAATGGAAAAGTTGCTGTACCCGGAGCGACAGAATCACATAATGCCGAAACAGGCGATCGTAATGGTAAATATTGGATACCTGCTGAATGTGACGTGCCACAACGTCCGGGATGGTTTTATCATGAAGAACAAGATAGCCGTGTAAAAACACCAAATCAGCTTTTTGAGATCTATTTAAAATCAGTTGGAAGAGGAGCTTCTATGAATCTTGGCTTGGCACCAATGCCTTCTGGAACTTTACATGAAAATGATGTGAAGTCATTGGAAGCTTTTGGAAAAAAAGTGAAAGAAACTTTCCGTACAAATCTGGCTAAGGGGGCAACCATCACGGCATCCAATGTCCGTAATGGTGATTCAAAATCCTATGGTACTTCATTTATTACCGATAACGACCGCTATAGCTATTGGGCAACAGACGATTCCAAAACATCGGCTACATTGGAAATAAAATTAAAATCCCCTGCTAAGTTCGACCTTATTCAGTTGCGGGAGAATATTAAGTTGGGACAACGTATCGATAGTGTTTCGATTGAACGTTGGGAAAATAACAGCTGGAAACCTTTGGCCAAAGCAACAAGTATCGGCGCAAACCGCCTTATCAAACTCGAGCAACCTCAAACCGCAAGTCGACTACGTCTGCATGTCTATGCCCCCGTAGCGATTACGCTCAGCGACTTTGGTTTGTTCAAAGAGTATAACGAGCCCTTTGCATTCAATACCAACGAAGTGAAAAAGCTGACAGGGTTTAAGATTTCGACGGGTAAATCTAACAACAATGCCTTTATCTCTGATGGAAAACCGGGTACTTTTGCTACCGTAGGTGATCAGGGAGTAATTATTGTCGCTGCTGACCAACCTGTTTCTGGTATCGGCTTCCTTCCTCGTCAGGATGGAAAAACGGTAGGTACGCCAACGCATTATAAGATTTCAACAAGCGCCGACGGCAAAACATGGGCGCTTGCCAAAGAAGGAGAGTTCTCCAATATTAAGGCAAATCCAATATTGCAACAGGTATTTTTTGATACAGACAATACGACCAAGTTTATCAAATTCGAACCAAAACAATTTATTGATGGCAATGAATTAGCGATTGCAGAATTTGAATTGTATGGTAAATAGATTTCTAATATTCATTGTGGTGTGTCTCTGTCATACCACAATGCTTTTTGCCCAGCAAAACCCGCTTGTACTTTGGTATAATAAGCCTGCTAAAATCTGGGAAGAAACGTTGCCGTTGGGCAATGGGCTTATTGGGATGATGCCAGATGGGAATCCCCGTCAGGAAAAAATAGTTCTCAACGAGATCAGTATGTGGTCTGGTAGCCCCGAAGATCCCAATAATTATGAGGCCTATAAAAATGTCGAAGCAATTCAGGCGCTGCTTAAAGCTGGTAAAAATGATGAAGCCGAAAAGTTGGTCAATGAAACTTTTGTGACCAAAGGCAAGGGCTCTGGCTTTGGTAATGGGGCAACGGTTCCCTATGGCTGTTATCAGCTGTTCGGCGACCTTTTCCTGGATTATAAATTGCCTGCCGGAACGATCGAAGATTATAGACGTTCCTTGGACCTGGCTACAGCTTCGGCACAGACATCATTCAGGATCAACGGACAGCAAATCCAACGTCGCTATTATACTTCCTTTGACAAAAATGTTGGTGTTATCCAATTGAACCAAAATAAGGATGTCTTGCAAACGCTTGATTTATCGTTCCAGCGGAAAGAAAATATTGACCGTTATACACTCTTGAATGATGGAATTCTGATAGAAGGATCATTGCCAGATGGAAAAGGCTGCAAAAACCTCAAGTTCGTTGGATTAATTCAGGTAAAAGGCAAGAATTTGCAGATTAGTAAGAAAGATCAAACCCTAGAAGTATCTGCAAAAGGCGATCTTTCGATCTATTTTTCAGCCAGTACTTCTTATTATGGA
>JAIRVH010000060.1 GCA_031253985.1 Sphingobacterium sp. | reverse complement strand
TTCGGTTTCTTAGGTTTAGCTTTAACTGTAGCTTTCGCATCTTGTAACAATTCAGAGAAAAAAGCTGAAGGTGCTGCAGATTCAGCTTCTGCTTTAGTTGATTCAGCTGCTAACACATTAGATTCAGCTGCTACTAAAGTTGACTCAGCTGCTGCTAAAGTTGATTCAGCTGCTGCTAAAGTTGATTCAGCTGCTACTAAAAAATAATTTAGGACTGAATAACGCATTGGGAAGGCCTTTTATACAAAAGGCCTTTCTTTTTTTTCAAAAAAAAGAAAAATAGGGGTTACCTTTTCAATTTAATGGTATTAACCCTTAAATAACAAGATTTAGAAATATTTTAATTTTAATAAAATGAAAAACGCATTCAAATTCGGTTTCTTAGGTTTAGCTTTAACATTGGCTTTCGCATCATGTGGTGAAACAGCTAAAAAAACTGATGCTGCTACTGATTCAGCTAACGTTGCTTTAGATTCAGCAAACACTCAATTGGATTCAGCAAAAACTGCTGTAGATTCGGCAAAAAGTGCTGTAGATTCAGCTGCTGCTAAAGTTGATTCAACTAAAGCTGCTCACTAGTTCTCTGAAATAGAATTTACAAGTATAGAAAAGCTTCCTTCAACAAGGGAGCTTTTTTTATATCTGCACCAATTAAATTGCTAAGCTCCAAGCATTTTTTTACCTTTGCCAAAAATCATTCAATCTATGGCTTTATCATCTTTAACAGCAGTTACGCCTATCGACGGACGCTATTACAATAATACTCATGAACTTTCAGCTTTTTTTTCTGAATTTGCCTTAATAAAATATCGCGTACGGGTAGAAGTCGAATATTTTATTGCATTAAGTGAATCAGGTATTGCTCAATTGCAACAGTTTGACAAAACATTAAATGAAAAATTGCGCGATATCTATAGAAATTTTTCGGAAGAAGATGCTATTTGGATTAAGAATACAGAGAAAGTTACAAATCACGATGTTAAAGCTGTTGAGTATTTTTTAAAAGATCAGTTTGAAAAATTAGGACTGCATGATTATCTTGAATTTATCCATTTTGGTTTGACTTCACAAGATATCAATAACACAGCGATTCCACTTTCATGGAAAGAAGCTATCAATGAGAGCTATACACCTGCGATCGAAGAATTGCTTCATGAATTAAAATCGCTTGCAACTTCCTGGTCAGACATTCCAATGTTGGCACGTACCCATGGACAGCCCGCCTCTCCAACACGTTTGGGCAAAGAATTTTATGTATTTATCGAACGAATAGAGCGCCAATTACAATTATTAAATCAAGTACCCTATTCAGCCAAATTTGGTGGAGCAACGGGTAATTTCAATGCACACCATGTTGCCTATCCAACAACCAATTGGGTTGATTTTGGCAATAATTTCGTAAACAATATTTTAGGTCTGGACCGTTCCCAGACGACGACACAAATTGAGCACTATGACAATTTTGCGGCAAGCTGTGATGCATTGAAACGGATCAACACTATTATCATCGATTTATGCCGTGATATTTGGACTTATATTTCGATGGAATATTTTAAGCAAAAAATTACTGCTGGTCAAATCGGTTCTTCGGCTATGCCACATAAAGTCAATCCGATTGACTTTGAAAATGCTGAAGGAAACCTAGGAATTGCAAATGCTGTTTTTGAACATCTTGCCGCTAAGTTACCTATATCGCGTCTTCAACGGGATTTAACAGACTCTACAGTATTACGTAATATCGGCGTTCCTTTTGCACATACTTTAATTGCTATTAAATCGACTTTAAGAGGCTTACGTAAATTGATCTTAAACGAGCAGGCATTGGCCAATGATCTGGAAAATAATTGGGCTGTGGTTGCAGAAGCTTTGCAAACTATATTAAGAAGAGAAGGCTATCCAAAACCATATGAGGCATTAAAAGATCTCACACGTACAAATACACATGTAACGAAAGAGACCATTGCAACATTCGTTGATCATCTAAATGTATCAGAAGAGGTTAAACAGGAATTGAAAGCGATTAGTCCTGCTAACTATACGGGTGTCAGTTTATAAGCTTTGACTTATAGATGACCTTAAGAAAGCTTCTTTTGACCTATATTTGCTTGGAATAAAAACAGATAATACATGGCTACGATTAACGTATATACAGAGTCTACACCCAACCCTTCTACAATGAAGTTTTTGGTCAATAAATTGTTGATCAATGGTAGTGTGGATTTTCCAAATAAAGAGGCAGCACAAGATTCACCGTTTGCACTTGAACTATTCAAATTTAATTTTGTCAATGGGGTATTCTTTGCAAGTAACTTCGTGACCATTACCAAAACAGAAGATGCGGAATGGGAAGATATTGAAGCCCTGCTCAAAGATTTTGTAAAAGGTGCTGTGGAGTCTGAGCTCGCTGTAAAAACGGTACATCACGATACAGAGGTGAATTTTGAGGGTACCGAAACCGAAGTCAAGATACAACAGGTATTACACGATTATGTAAGACCTGCTGTTGAACAAGACGGTGGTGCTATCCACTATAAATCCTTCAACGAGGGGATAGTAACCGTTGAACTTAAAGGTTCTTGCAGCGGTTGCCCATCTTCTACAGTTACATTGAAAGCAGGTATTGAAGGTTTATTGAAACGTATGGTTCCAGAAGTGACTGAAGTTGTCGCAGAGGCCATGTAATCACTGCTTTTTCAACAGAATAAAAAAGGATTCAGCATTGTACTTTGCTGAATCCTTTTTTTTAGCCCAATCTCAAGAAAGAATAATCTCTATCCGCCATCTATTCAATAGGGTTATTTTAAACCTAATTGACTACTTCAAATGAATCTTTAAGTGGAAGATTAACAGAAGAATTACCGATAAATAGTTCAAATTTTCCTGGTTCAACTATCCAGTTATTGTGTTGATCCAAAAGTTCAAGGTGGGCAGGTAAGATAGTAAACTGTACGGTCTTCTTCTCCCCTGGATTAAGTTCAACTTTTTCGAATCCACGCAAATCCATCTCATACGTCGTTACCGAAGACAGTACATCTTTGATATAAAGCTGTACAACTTCAGCACCTTTTCTCTTTCCTATGTTTTCAACATCAACTGAAACTGTGAGGGAATCAGCGGGTTTAATCTGTCTCTTTGCGAGTTGCAAATTAGAAAAACTAAAATCCGTGTAGCTTAGGCCATAGCCAAAAGGATATAAAAATCCAACAACGCGACTATTCCCCCATCCATTAGGTCCAACCCCGGGCTGTCCGGCCTGTGCTGCAGGCTTTGTTGGAAAATTCATCTCAAGCTGTCCAACCGACTTTGGAAAAGAAATGGGCAATTTTCCACTGGGATTATACTCCCCAAACAACATTCCAGCGAGCACATTTCCAGATTGATTGCTCAGAAACCAGCTTTCCACAATTGCAGGGAGATACTTATTTTCCCAATTGACAGAAAGAGGGCGACCATTGACAAGGACCAAAACAATGGGTTTACCTGTTTCTTTCAATTTCATCAAATAGTCACGTTGCTTACCTGGCAAATTTAGATCTGATCTCGATCGGCTTTCGCCGACTTCCCGCTCCGACTCACCCATCACAGCGATGATCAGGTCTGACTCTTTACCGAGACGAACACCCTCTGCCATAGTATCCATTTCCTCGTTTGACAGGACTGTTGGAATAATCTCGCTCTCCGGCCAATTTTTATCCACTACGTCTACCCCTTTGGTATAATCAACCCGAAGTGCCTTTGTTTTTGCATAATTTATGATTCCATCTTTGATTGTAGTGATCGGATTATTGGAAGGTCCATATCGACTTGTCGTATAATTTGTCGCTTCTGCCATTGGCCCCGTCACCAAAATCCGCCTGTATTTATTCACGTCTATCGGAAGTATATTTTGCTCATTTTTCAGGAGAACAATAGATTCTTTATTCATCTGCAGAGAAATTTCCTCATCCGCTGGCGTATGCACTTTTATATCGGCAATAGCTGTATCTTCTCGCAATGGATGATCAAATAGTCCGAGTTTAAATTTCACGGTCAGGACTTCGCGAACCCGCTGATCCAATATTTTGATATCGAGGCCTCCCTCATTGATCAATTCCATTAATGGCGTTAAATAGGTACTTGGTGGGTCGAAATTCGTCCGCACATTCAGCCCAGCCTCAAGCGCCTGTTTAATAGCATCTTTATAACTTGCCGCAACGTGGTGTTTATTGTAAATAAACTCCAAGGCCTCACTGTCGGACACCACATAACCTTCAAAACCATAATCTTTGCGTAATAAATCCTGTAAAAAATAACTGCTAGCTGATACAGGTACACCATCATAATCATTATAACTGCTCATGACTCCCAGCGGTTTGGCTTCCTTTATGACCCTTTTAAAGGGGTACAAATGCAGAGAATGCATTTCACGAAAGCCAACGTGAGGATCTGTGCGTGCGTTTCCGTCTCTTCCGCCTTTGGGAACAGAATAGACAGCATAATGCTTCAATGTAGAGGCGACACCATTTTGCTGAATTCCTAGAACAACTTGTTTCCCCATCTCGGCGATATGAAATGGATCCTCGCCATAGGTTTCAACAACTCTTCCCCAGCGCGGATCTCTAGAAACATCAAGAATAGGCGTATAGACGTTGGTATAACCTAAGTACTTGGCTTCTCTTCCAATCGTCTCCCCTGCTTTACGCACAAGTGCGGTATTCCATGTACTTCCAATATTGATCGGTGCAGGTAAAGAGGTCGCCCGATCGTGGTTGAGTCCATGAATACCTTCGTTTGTAAAGTCGACGGGAATACCAAGCCTTGTATTTTCCACAAACCATTTTTGAACATTATTTAGTGCTTGGGCGTGGCGGCTAAAGGGGTATGAAAATGAACTTTTTGCAGATTTGTTATAAGCTAAGCTATTTAACATTTCGTCGATATTGGCCAAGCCATATTTCCAGATCTCTTGATCCCAAGCCGCTGTAGGCTGTTCATCTTTCAAGACCCTTCCGTAGCCATAGAGCGTAACTGTCTGATTGGCCTTCTCTTGAATAGTCATCTGACTCAGCAGATTTTCCACACGGCTGGCTATGTCCTGTTTGGGGTCTTCATAGATATCCTTTTTCCCATTTTTGTTAAAATCGATCCAATCCTTATGGTAAATGTTGCTATGCTGGGCAGAAGAATGCAAATAAAGGGCTGAGAGTGCTGATATAATAAGGTAGCTTTTGAGTTGATTAGGCATTATGCTGAAAATTGTTGGTTTTATAAAGTATGAGCAAGGTACAAAAAAAATAAAAATCTCAGATCAAACATATCATCGTTTCGGAATAAGTCAATATAAATTCATTTTTTAACAAGCATCTAGCTTAAAAATAGTTAACTTTACGACCAATTGTGAAACCAACAAAAAAAATGAGTGCAGATATTAACAAACTAGAACAAATTGCATCACAGGTA
>JAIRVH010000004.1 GCA_031253985.1 Sphingobacterium sp. | reverse complement strand
GATTTGACCTAGTAAGTCGAGTTCAAAGTTGACTGTACCGTTCCAATCCATCATGGCGATCAATTCGCCGTTGGGTGTGATCATATATCTGGGGTTGACAAACAATGACCAGAATAATTATTTAAATCACGCAGCGGCGGAATTATATCTGCCGGAGTAAATAGCACACCGTAGGGCGATAACATTAGCGGCATTATTCTTCGTCCATCGCATACCTGAGCCATTCAACCTGTTCTCTACGATAGTCTTACAAGCAGACTCGACAACACCGGAACCAATAAACAGCCCAGCAGCTCGAAACAATCCATACCGCATCTTTTCTTTGTTGTCCTTAAAATATCGTAACTGCTTATCAATTTCATCCTTGTTTGAGTCAGTCGTCTTTTGGGATATGTGGGCTACTAAACTATCAATATCTCCAAGATCAAGAAGATGGGAGCATTCATCATAGAATTGTTCTCGTGTGCGTTTTCTATGGAAACGAAGAGAATAAACGAGTTTGTGAAGATGTTCGCGTGCGTGGAACAGATCTACAATACCAATACTTTTTGGAAATAATCTCACCCTTAGATTTTCGAGCCAGAGAGCTCCATCGGAAAGGAAAACTATCTGATTAGCACAATTGATGCCGTACATAATAGCAAAAACAATAAGTTGGATTGTAAACTTGGCGACTTTCTCGATGGTACCCATATATTGTGTACTGTTTGTTTCTCTATATATACGGTCATTATCAAGTAACGGAAGTCCCTCAGAATCAAAGCTCTGATTGAACATGAGACCGATTTTTGTCTCAAAAGTTTTTGCTGGACCACCGTTTTTGCCTTGATTGGATAATTCCCGAGGCACTCCCGAGACACCTGTACCATCTGCCTCGACATAAGTCACGATCTGATCCGTTTGCGTCCGTTTACGTTCAGTGCCTTCTACACCTTCTTCCAAAGCTTTCAAAATGATGGAATCCCTGTTTGGAGAAGCATCTATCTCCTGAATTCGCTTTTCAATAAAATTCTGCTCATTCGTTGCGGATTGCATTATCTCTTCCCAGTTTTCTGGTTCACCTTGCTGTGTCGGAAGATATGGCTGGGCAACGGCAGCCCCGATGTTCGTCAGCGAATTTTGCTCCAGTTCTATCTTCAATGTCTTGTTTAATAGATCCAGCGCATCTCTTTCTGGCATGCGTGCGTAGTATTCGGCGGCTAAATAAGCAAAATTCCCAGTGTATCGGGAATTTCGTCCATCTATCTTAAGCAGCTCGATTTTTTCATCCAGTGGATATACGTTAAAGCTGTCAATCTCATCGCGGTACAGAATGCGTTCGACATCTTCAACCATCCCTAGAGTCGTCATTATGTTTTTTTTTTACGTCCCCGATTATTCATCTTCGTCCCATCGTTACATGACGGCGCTTCAACCGGAGTTTTCTCCATTATTTCTTTCAGCGCCTGTCGGCCATCTGAAAGGCTGGCTCTGAGCATGCCGGATTCAATGTCAGAGAATTTCATCTCACGTTCTGTACCCATCGCACCTAAAGCCTTGTTCTTTAGAAGCTCAATTTCAGATTGTTGAGCTCGTAATGCCATATCTGCGTACATTTTTTGTGTTAGAAGCTCCTCGATTTCATTAATTTCGTTTCGAGACACATTTGGATATCTTTTTGTAAATTCAGCAAACTCTTCATCATTCATACGATAGATATTCTTCTTCATCTTAATTTTTCCTCCTCGTTTTTTGATATCGGCACAGTAAAATCTCACTACACAGGCTTATTCGTTATCATATACAAGCCTCGGTTTTTTTCGAGCATATGTTGCCTTTAGATACGGTATCTGCTCTGTTGTTACAGAGCCTAAATATGCTTTTGTTGTTTGGACAACCTTACCTTTCACACGCTTGTTTTCAACCAGAATAGCGTAATAATGCATTTTGGCGCCATATTTTTTTGTTTGAATTCTAATAAAAATCGTAATCAACTCCTTGCAGTATATCTCACTACAGTATATCGTATAAATCCTTTAAATGCAACACTGTTTTGTATTAAAATCCAATAAAATCTCACTACATTACATCGAATGGTATAATTGTCAAAAATACCAAAACAGATAACCTTACTATCGTGGTTATCTGTTTTCATGAATAAACCATTAATTTTAATTATCTTAATTTCTCGTCTGATCAGACTTTTATATCATATCTTTCCCATCAGGTTATGATTTGTATAGCGATGATATATCTTCATTTTAAATATCAACTATACAAATCCAGTATTCGTTTTATTGTAGAATAGTTTTACCATTCGCATTAAAACCATCTTGTCAACCACAGAATTATAGTCACACCCTAACCTTTCTTAGTTCTGAGCTCTGAGCTAGAAAAAAATCCTATTTTTTCTTTCATCTGTTTGATATTATTATTTACAGATGTTATAATCCCGTTTTCGACACTTAAAATAATAAAAAGGCGAAGAAACCGCTAAATTGCAGTGCTTTCTTCGCTCTTTCATTTCAGAAAATGTTGTATGGAACTCCTAGCCCGAAATCTTTTTCAATTTTTTATTCAACTCCTTTGGTTGGTAGTATTTTTTATCAAGTCCAATATCAAACAACCCGTTTAACGAGGTGCACACTTGACTTGCTTTGTATGTCGCTGTGTATATAACGTCTTTTATATTTACTACATTCATATTCTGTAATGTATCCAAAATATTGTCTGTTGTGAAGTGTGTGCCATACTGGTCTAGTTTGTTTTCCAATAGTCGATAAATCAATAACGCTGTGTAACAGATCATAAAATGAGCGATAATACGCGTCCTATTCCGATGAAATACCGGTCTTGCTTCGAAGTTTGTTTTTAGAAGACGAAAGCAATCCTCTATTTTGTAGCGGTTATCACTTATGCTCAGAATTGTCTGCACATCATCATCTAAATTTGTAGCTACAGCATAGTATCCATCGTACTTCTCCTCCTTGTCTATGACAGCTTGGTTGATTGTATAGTGATCAGAAGCCTTTTCACCGTTTTTACCGAAGGATGTGCGCTCAATGAATCTTGTGACATCGTTAGGACCTTTTTTAACGTCATCTACGTTCTTAGTCTCAAGGATTTTTTTTGCTCTCTCAATCTGGGCGTTTCTTATCATACGTTGATATTCCATCGCTTTCCTGGAAAATGTGACTATGATTTTTTGAGGCAAAAACGCTTTAGATTTAATTTTTTGAACCCTTCCATTTTTGCATACTTTCTCTTCATAAAGACCAAGATCAATAGCCTTGCCAGCGTCTATGACTTTATAAACCTTTTCATCGTAGAGTTCACGGTTTTCTTTGTCGAATCTGTTAAATGTTTTCATATATCCAATTGTAGTATGAACATTATCAGATAATCTTCTGTAATCGTAATCGTTGAATACGGCTTCTTGCAACTGCTCAGAAAGTTTTTTGATTGACTGGGTAACAATAAAGGCTCGTCCACCCATAGAGTTAAACCGCCGTATGTTAAGGGAACCAATCCCGGCATCCGCGCAGTAAATAAATTTCTGCCCATGAAACATACTTAGTATCTTTTTCTCTAAAGGAATGGCGCATACTTGCTCGTTATTTGATCCAGAATCAATGCTCATGGATATTGGAATGCCGTTACCATCCATAAATAAACCCATTTGCACAAGAGGATTTGGCTTGTGATCTTTGGAATGACCGTATCTACGAAGACCTTTTAGAATCTCTCCAGTAACTTCGTCTACATATTCAGCGTCTTCATATTCTATTTCAAAGTAATAATTGGTGCAGTCAAAATAACACACCGATGTATTTCTCTTCATGATGTTATAGCTGTTTTGAAAAAGATGCTCTAGATATTTGTCATAATTTTTCTCCAGCATATCCATGAACCTAAGTATATGCTGATAGTCGAAAGAAGGTTGCTCATAATAATTATCAAGCTTTTCGAATGTGTCGAGCTTTGAGCCAGGATTGAGTATCCGTGCAAACGTCAGGAACCGATTGATCGTGTTACAGTCAAAAGTCACCTTTGTTTTTCCAGAAGCCTCCTGAAAAAAATCTTCCAGTTTAAGATCGTGATAAATATGCTGAAGGATAAAGTAACCAATGTTTAGAACAGTTGATTTAGATGCAATATCATTGGTAGCTATAAGCTTTTCTTCAAAATCAAATTTGATACTTAAGTCAATCTTTCCTTCTTTATATTCCTTGTTAAACTCTTCAACCTGTTGTTTCGCGTATGCTAGAGGATCAGTGGCAATAGCTAGAAGTTCCGAGTAACGTCCAATTCTTTTAACATTTTTGGTTGTTGTCTTTTTGCCGTTACGAATGCCCTGCTGAATAAAGTAGGTAGGGTTAGATGATTTTTTGTCATAGAATAATTTCATTGTACGTACCTCCTGTTATATATATTGTATCATATAATACAACGCCATACAACATATATTTTCAGGAAATTTGACAAAAAAATAAGCCACTGTGGGCTTTGTAGCGATTTCTATATTATCTAAGTGTCGAAAACCCGGGTTGTGGGCGCAGATCACCTTGGTAAATGTCCAAAAACTTAATATGTCGATTATCAAAGAGCAGTAACTCCAAACAATAGTGCATATATTATTCCATAGCGCGGCGAAAGCCGCAATGCGGCCTTCGCCGCACGTATTCAGGAGTCAGGAGTCAGGAGTCAGAATATTTTGATAGTTCTCTAAATCACGTAAGCGTTGATGCTTCTTGGTTGCAGGGCAAAAGTTTGCTAAAAAAACAAACTTATTGTGGACAATTATATAGCGCGGCGAAAGCCGCAAAGCAGCCTTCGCCGCACGTATTCAGGAGTCAGGAGTCAGGAGTCAGAATATTTTGATAGTGCTCTAAACCACGTAAGCGTTGATGCTACTTGGTTGCAGGGCAAAAGTTTGCTAAAAAAACAAACTTATTGTGGACAATTATATAATATATCATCCCAGGGTCTCGATCGTAATCGGTATAAATTTTTAGTGTCCTACTCGGAACAAGATTAAATGGCAAAGTTATTTTATCTGGATTAAAAGCTGTCCCTGCAACAGGGTTTGGATATTTATTAGGTTGCAATCTTAGTGCGTTAATATATCCTTGTAATTGGGCTTTTCCTTCAGCATTGAACAACTCATTTTATTATAATACGACATCGGATTTATTTCATAAACCTCTGGAACACTACGATTTATATTTACACTAACAATGTCCGCTTTTCCTGCGCTAGTCTCAGACCATGGTATTCCGAAAGGATTCCTTCGACCATTTCAGTTACTTTCTTTTTCGCCATACCTCTCCTTTATAGATTCACGCGAATGCAAACTTAGTTATATAATTGTCCTCAATAAGTTTGTTTTTTTAGCAAACTTTTGCCCTACAACCAAGGAGCATCAACGCTTACGTGGTTTAGAGCACTATCAAAATATTCTGACTCCTGACTCCTGACTCCTGAATACGTGCGGCGAAGGCCGCATTGCGGCTTTCGCCGCATTATGCTATATCGTCTATGTCGCCCAAACCTGGCATGTCTCCCCTTACCAGTTTTTCACAGTCTAAGAG
>JAIRVH010000209.1 GCA_031253985.1 Sphingobacterium sp. | reverse complement strand
GCAGATCGTTCCCATAGCACGCTATAGTTTTTATCAAATAAAAGAAGTTTTTTATTCGTTTTTCCAACATCAAATACGGCTACGACAGGTATACTTTTGTTTTCCATGTCGTGTATCTTTTAGAGGCCTGTAGCAACGCTATTTTTTCCCCTTTCCTCTACCAATCTATCTCGTAATGCCTGTTTCCTAAACAGCCCTATGGGATCCAATGCCGCACCGCTGCGTCGTCTCGCTTCAGCAAGCAATGGCCTTACATCGGTTCGAAATGCCTGTTGTAAAATCTCCTGAGCAGCGGCCACATCGTTTTGAGCTTGCGCCTCGCGAAGAGATTTCCGATCGATAAGCAAGGCTTGCGCATAGGCTATTTTAATGGCTTCTACCGATTGTAGTAAATCGACTAATGGGTCTTTCAGATTATGCGAAGCGTCAATCATCCAGCCTAAAGCGGATTCATGCGCCATTCCTCGCGCATCCATCCCATCGATCAATTCGCTGAATATCAAAAACAATTGGTAAGGTTTCATACATCCTGCTGTCAGATCGTCGTCGCCATATTTGCTATCATTAAAATGAAAGCCGCCCAATTTCCCTTCCATTAACAGCAGCGATACGATTTGTTCAATGTTTGTATTCGGTAGATGATGCCCAAGATCTACCAAGGTAAATGCCTGCGGACCTAGCTTATTTGCTAAAAGTAAAGACTGTCCCCAATCGCCAATGGTCGTCGAATAGAAATAAGGTTCAAATGCCTTATATTCAATAAACAGGCTCCAATCTACAGGTAGATGCGCATAGATTTCCTGTAGGCTAGCAAGGGTATTTTCAAAGGCCTGTCTAAAATTCAGCTGCCCAGGGAATGATGAACCATCAGCCAGCCATACCGACAAGCATGTTGATCCCAACTGCTTCCCAAAGTCGATAACTTCTATATTATGATCTATAGCCTGTTGGCGTACGCGTGCATCAACGTGATGCAAAGACCCAAATTTATAACTGTGTTCCTGCCCGACCTGATCTTGAAATGTATTTGAATTCATCGCATCAAAGTGAATTCCAAAAGTTGCTGCGTACTGCTTCAACGCTTCAGCATCTTTAGGAATATCCCAGGGAATATGCAACGAAATAGCATCACTCGATCCATTCAATGCATGCAACAGGCCGACATCCGCAATTTTCTGCTCCAGTGTTGCCGGTTCACCGGCACCGGAGAAACGGCCAAAGCGCGTTCCACCTGTACCCAATGCCCAACTTGGGATAGCAATCTGGAATTTTTGTAGTTTTTCTAAAATTTCTTCTTTTTGTACAATCTCGTGAGAAACAAAATCAAATGCTCGCTGGTGCCTCTCCTGCAATTGGTCATTATGTGCGGCGATGGCACACTTGTCTAAAATCATAATAGTACTGTTTTCGGTTTATTAAAATAGGGTATTGTGGTTTCTTGATCTATTGAAAACACAATACCGAAGATAGCGAAATTAGCGCACAAATGCCATTGCTACGCCACCGTCTACATTGAGTATATTACCTGTAGATTTCGAGAGCAAACCACCTACAAAACAAAAACAGGCATTTGCAATATCTTCAGGTAGAATCACTTCATTCAACAAGGTCCGCTTCGCATAAAATGTAGGCAGTTCCTCGATCTGAATACCATAAGCCTTTGCGCGCCCCTCGGCCCATCCACCAGCCCAAATATTGCTATCAGAAATCACCGCATCGGGGTTAACAACATTAACACGAATTTTGAATGGCCCAAGCTCCGCGCCACACAATCTACTTAAGTGCAATTGTGCACCTTTTGCACTCCCATAACCAACATTATTTGGGCCACTAACAAGTGCATTTTTGCTGACTATATTTAGGATATCACCACCGATGTTCTGCCCTTTTAAAATTGGTGTGATGGCTTGGGTGACCAAAAATTGTCCTTTAACCAATACATCATACAGTAGGTCCCAATCTTGTTGGGTATGGTCCTCGATCGATTTAGAAATCGACAATCCAGCATTATTCACAATGATATCTATCCCGCCAAAGGCTAAAACAGTTTTATACAACGCTTCTTGGATCTGTTCTTCTTCGGTCACATCCAGCAAGACGGAGATAACTGCATCTTGGCCAAATTGCGCGACGAATTCTTGCTCGCACTCCGCCAAACGTTCAGCATTAATATCGTTCAGCACAACCACGGCCCCTTCCTGTGCCATTTTCTTGGCTATCGCTTTTCCGATTCCACCACCACTTCCCGTCACCAAAGCAATCTTTCCGGAAAGTGATTTCGGTTTGGGCATACGCTGCAATTTAGCCTCTTCAAGTAGCCAATATTCGATATTGAAGGCCTCCTGACGCGGCAATGCGGTGTATTCACTAACAGCCTCTGCCCCTTTCATAACATGGATTGCATTGATATAGAACTCAGCAGCTACACGTGCCGTTTGCTTATCTTTTGCGAAGGAAAACATGCCAACGCCTGGGTACAAAATGATCACCGGATTTCTATCGCGGATGGCGGGACTATTATCGTGCTTACAACTTTCATAATAGTGGGTGTACATATCCCGATACTGTTCAAATAAAGGTATCAATTTGGCCTTCAGCTCTTCGACATTATCTAAATTTTCATTCTTATCCAAGTTCAGTACCAAAGGCTGAATCTTTGTCCGTAAAAAATGATCTGGACAGCTGGTCCCCAATGGAGCCAGGCGTTCGAGATCGTTAGAATTGATAAACTCCAGCACAGCCTCATCATCAGTAAAATGGCCAACCATGTGTCTTTCACTTGAACAAAATCCCCGAAGAAGAGGGGCTAATTTAGCCGCTTGTGCACTGCGTTGACTTCGCTCCAGACTGGTTTCTTTTTGTCCACCAAAAACGGATTTTTTGGTATTATAATTTTCTTCAAGATAAGCTGCACAGGTCTCTATTGCATCCAATGAATTCACATAACATTCATGTGCAGTGTCTCCCCATGTAAACAAGCCATGTGATCCCAACATAATACCCCGAATACCCGGATTTTCTGCTAAACAGGCTCTTAACTTGAGGCCCAGATCAAATCCCGGTCGCTGCCAATCTACCCATCCGATGGCGCCATTAAACAATTCTTGTGTAATCTTCTTCCCATCTTTTGCAGCGGCAATAGCAATCGCTGCATCGGGATGCAAGTGATCAATATGTTTAAATGGTAAAAACCCATGTAATGGCGTATCAATAGAGGGAGCTTTAGAATCCAGATCGTAAATACAATGGTTAAATAGTTCAACCATTTCATCTTCGTGTTCCAAGCCTTGGTAGACCTGCTCTAAACTGCGCAGCCGTTGAAGATAGAGTGCTGCCAACCCCGATTTTTTAAGCGTCCCAATATCTCCGCCTGAGCCCTTGATCCACATCACTTCCACATCCTCTCCGGTCAATGGATCTTTTTCAAAAACTTTACAGGAGGTATTGCCCCCACCATAATTTGTGATTCTTAAATCCGCACCTAAAATATTCGAACGATATAATAATAAAGCCACTTCATCACCGCCTAGTGTACGTGCTTTCTCATCGTCCCATAAGTAATTGACATGTTTGTACATTTTCACCTCTTCTATATAGTTTAAGTATTAATTTTCTAATGTCCTTGCAAAGCCCACCATGCAAATGGAAATGATAATTGTGATAATCCCAGCAATAATGGAACGATAGGTTAAACGGTCTACCCCTCGCCATTCTTTTAATACAACACCCCAGGTATTTGAAATAAGAATGATGAAAGCCATATGTAATATCCAGGAGCTAGCGCCATTGCCCAGTCGGCTCTCCCCCATACCATAAAAGAAAAATTGGAGATACCAGGTTGTCCCAGCGATAGCACATAAAAGAAAATTCCGCAACTTCGGCACTGCTGGTTTCGTATAATCTTTAAAAGACTTATTCTTGACGAGCAGATAAAGACACCAAATAAAATTTGTCATAAAGCCGCCCCAAAGAATTACGATATAGGTTACATTATTTTGATAGAGAAATTCTCCCTGATTGGGGTTAGCAGCCTTCCATAGCGCATTGCTCACGTCCGCCATGGGTTTCCCAGACTCTATACCGAAATTGAAGCAGGCACTTAGTATACCCGAGACGATCGCAACCACGATACCTAAACCGAAGTTGTAATCAGATTTACTTTCGGCTGATAATGTTGAAAGGTGTTTTTCTTTGGACATACCAGCCTTACCACATAGATAGACTCCGACCAAGCAGACCAACAGCCCAATGAGAATGCAAACACCCGGCTGTGTCGTAAAGAAGTAATCGATGCCGTGTTTACCCTCAGCTCGATTGAAAAAATAATAAATGCTGGGCATCAAGGAGCCAAACACCATGCTGAGTCCCAAAATAATACTACTTCCCAACGATACGCCGAGGTAACGCACACCAAGACCATAAGTCAGACCGCCTATCCCCCAAAGCATACCAAACAAAAAAGTATAACTTAAAATGGAATTATTGGTCTCTTTAATAATCGCCATAAAATTGGGTATCGTGAGCATGGCCGCGATTGGAGGTATAATGATCCACGAAAAAAGTCCGCCCAAAATCCACATGGATTCCCAGGCCCAACCTTTCACCTTTTTATAGGGCACATAAAAACTTCCAGACGCAAAACCGCCTATAAAGTGGAATATTACTCCGAAAACAGCATTCATTATCTATGTATTTAGGTATTACATAGCTAAAGTAAATGATTTTAAAAAAGGAACTGTTATGCACTGTTATGTTGTAACGACAAAATAGTTACGCTATAGCTAAATTATTTCGATACAGCCCCTTATCCTGCAACAAATTTTGATTACTTTTAATTATTAATTACCGACAATTCATTGAAAAAATATTTGCTATTCTTAGATACGGAAACATCTGGTTTACCGAAAAAGTGGAACAAGAGTTACATGGACGGTGACAATTGGCCCCATATTTTGCAATTGGCCTGGATCATCTATGACGAAGAACACCATGAAGTTAAACGAACCAATAAATATATTTACGAGCCGTTAATACCAATCAGTCCTGCATCAGAACAGATTCATGGATTGACGCCACCTTTTCTAATGAAATATGGTGAAAAGAAAAAAGACGTATTACGGAAATTCAGTCATGACATCAAAAAATATCAGCCACAGCTTATCGGGCATTTTCTTTCCTTTGACCTGCAGGTTTTAGCGGCCGAATTCTATCGATCCAATTTGGCTATTCCATTTCATAACTTAGCTTATTTTTGCACCTTGTTACATAGCAAAAAATACGTTCGGAATCCGAATATGGTGCATCTTCCCCTTTCGTCGCTACATGAAACATTGTTCGCGAGCCAGCCGACAGACATGCATAATGCTGAAAAAGATGCCGAAATTACCGCTAAATGCTATTTTGAAATGATGCAAAAGGATGAATTATCCGAGCAGGATATACAAAATCAGCAAGCTGAATTCGAAAACATCTGTTAATGTGACTTCCATGAAAAACCCCGACGCTATCCTACCCCTACTGAAATCTACTCAGCCATTTCAAATTCTACCCGAAACCCTACAATTGAGTATTGTCGACAGATTCAATGAACATCGTTTTTCCAAAGACACCCTAGTTTATCGGCAAAACATTACCGATATGGATGGTGTTGATTTAATCCTCGAAGGTGAATATGAAACATTCTTCCTGGATGTTTCCGATAACAAACGATTGGTCGAGATACACCATAAGCCGTATTGTTTTGGTGGAATATCGGTCTTATTAAACCGCACCAAAGCACTCAAGTCCGTCATTGCAAAAAAAGGTACGATTATTTATCGTTTACCCCGAAAAGACTTTATTGAGCTCTGTAATGCGAATGAAGAGTTTTTCCATTTTTTCACCAATTCCTTTGGAAAAAGAATGCTAGATGAAGAGTTTTCTCATTTTGTTAAGTCACCAGCTTCCTTTGAGGAAAGCTACTTTGCTGCAGATCAACTTTATTCGCGCAAAATTGAGCATATTACCTACAAAGATATCGTATCCTGTACACCCGATACCCCCATCTTCGAGGCTGCACAAACCATGGCGAAACATAAGGTAAGTTGCATATTTATCAAAAAGGAGGAGCATATTCTCGGCTATGCAACCGATATTACCTTAAGAGACAATGTCGTGGCGCAGCAGATTCCAGCAACACAAGCTATTGCTCAGGTAATGGATAACCCCATTGTCAGTATTTCCGATCAGGCTTATCTTTACGAGGCTGTATTAATGATGTTCCGCACGAAATCAAGATACCTCCTTGTTGAGAAAGAAGGCAATTATATCGGCTTCCTGAGCCGAAATCGGCTATTGAGTGAACAAGGGCAGTCTCCCCTCGTATTTATTCAATCGGTTAAACTCGCAGAAACATTGGACGAATTGCGTGAAAAATGGAATAATGTTCCTGAGATTATTCACCAATTGCTCGGTAGGGGTGTAAATGCCGAGATTGCGAACCAGGTCATTACAACCGTTGCCGACAGTATTGCCCTTAAAGTAATTGAAAAAGTGATTGGGGAAATGGGCGAACCACCTGCAAAATTTGTGTTTATGGTAACAGGTAGCGAAGGAAGGAAAGAACAGACGCTCATGACCGACCAGGATAACGCAATTATTTATGAAGATAAAGCAAACGAACAACGTGAGCTTGTACGCGAATATTTTCTCAATTTTGCCAGTCGCGTATCGGATCATCTTAATACAATTGGTTTTAGCTATTGTACCGGTGGATATATGGCCAGTAATCCCGAATGGACACATTCGCTATCGCATTGGAAGAAAAATTACAAAAAATGGATTGAAGAAAGTATCCCCGAGAATGCGATTAAATTTTCGACATTCTTCGATTGTAGGCGATTATATGGCGACCAGGGTATTATTGATCAACTCAAAGAATTTCTCAATATTGAGCTACAAAAACCCAATGAGCGTTTTTTTACGTTTATTGCAAAGAACGCACTGCAATATGAACCGCCGCTCACATTTTTCAAAGCGATAAAAACGCAAACAATAGGATCTTCAGAAGTCTTCAATATTAAGAAAGCGATGACGCCCATTGTTGACTTAGTCCGAGTTTACGCACTGAAAAATAGAATTTATGAGGAAAATACCGGTGGTAGGCTAAAACAGCTTCTTGAGTTGGGCATCTTCACGCAAGAACAGTACGAGGAATTAAATCAATCCTATTATTACCTAATGTCAATCCGCTTGAAAAATCAGGCCAACCAGATCCGTATCGCTAAATTGGCGCCCAACAACTACGTACCTATCGATAGCTTGACAAATATTGAAAAAGCGACAATTAAAGAAATATTCAAAACAATCAATAATTTTCAACTCGGTATTAAGCTGAAATTTACCAGCAATTTATTTGGTTAGAGACCATATATAACCGTAACTTTCTGATCGCTTCAGTCGCTACCCTAGAGAAAGAATAGCGTATTATCCCTCCAAAAATAAATGCCCGCAAATAGATAGGCATTTATTTTTTAATGGAAGATAAGTCGAATTCCCAATGATTTGCAAGTCGCTCCAGTTCCTTCTTGTAATAGGGATTATCGCCCTTATGCTTTGGTTCAGTAAAATTGCGAATCGTCATCCTATTTCACTGTCAATTTTATCAAGGTCAAGGAATAAGGTTCAAATGTTTCAACAAGCCTCTTCCCCTTATACGTTACCGTGCTTTGTTTTGGACGAATATTCAATGGTTCCTCGATACTGTTACTCTGGTTTAAGTTGGCGTTGGCCAAGGTGATTTTCTCTGCTGTCGCAGCAGGCTTTTTCTTCGAATTTATGGCAAGGTTCACTTTCATCGGCTTACTATTGTAATTGACGACTTTCACGATAAGCTGTTGCGCAACGGCATCAAATACTGCAGAAGCATATAGGCTATCTTTGCCCGCTACGAATTCACCATCCCGTTTGATCGGAACAATGCTTGTCCCTTTATTGGTCGCATATAATTTTTGCACTTGGTAGCTCGGTGTTCCATATACCTGCAAGTTATCCACCCAAATTAAATCAGGTGACCACTGCCAGCCATCGACATGACCGAATAATGGCGCGTAAGATGCCATTTCCACTACGTCGCCATTTCGTTCCAGGCCCGTCATGAAAGCGGCTTCCGAGAGGGCCGCCTCCCAGGTACTTTTGCCAGGACCGTTTGGTCGTGTGGTATGCGAAGCGTATTCCCCTGCGAAGATTTTCACCCCATTTCTAGGGTAATTATCATAACGATTGGCGCTCGACAGAAACCAGGATGGTGGGCGGTAATAATGTTCATCAATGATATCGATATTCATCGCCCGCAGTTTATCATCTAAGAAGTCAAAACGATCTCCTTCGGGATCGGTACCCGAACTGGCGATAATTTTGATCTCCGGATGTTTTTCGTTTAACGCTTTCTTGAAGACGGTTAACCGCTCGATATATTGCGGGCCCCAATTTTCATTTCCAACGCCCAACATGCTGAGGTGGAAAGGCTCAGGATGCCCCATATCCGCCCGTAATTTTCCCCATTTTGTAGCTGTTGTGCCATTCGCAAATTCAATCAGATCCAAAGCGTCTTGAACATATGTATCTAGCTCATCTAAGGGTACCACTTCACCGGTATTAAATTGGCAGGCCATACCGCAATTGAGAATTGGCACCGGAGATGCGCCAATATCTTCCGCCAGCAAAAAGTATTCATAAAATCCTAAACCGAAGGTCTGAAAATAATCAGGTGTCAGACGATGGCTAAACTCGGTATTCCACCGGTTGATAATCAATTCTCGTTCCGTTATTGGTCCAACCGTTTTTTTCCATTGAAAGCGATTGGCCAAATCTTTCCCTTCAACAATACAGCCGCCAGGAAAACGGATAAAGCCAGGTTTCATATCGGCAAGCATCTGAACCATATCTTTACGTAAACCCTTCGGTCTTCCTTTCCAAGTGTCTACTGGAAATAACGAAAGCATATCTACATCTAATGTACCCGTCCCTGTAAACCACACATTTAACTTGGCTTTATCTGTCGTTTGGTTGGCAGAAAATTTGACCGCAGCTTCAGACCATGATCCGACGGGTTCAAGAGGAAGTTCAGCTGTACCAATAACCTTATTCTGTTGATCAAGCAGCTCAACATGGATTTTCATCCCTTTAGCAGCACTTTGATATTGTACAGAAAACTCATATGCTGCACCCGCTTTCACCCCCATTCCTCTAAAGCCTTCATTTTGTAGACCTAATTTCAGATTAGCCGCATTGTTTAGCCTTAAATAACGACTGTTCCCTTTACGTTTACTATCGTTTAGTAGCAGGTAGGTTCCCTCAGGGCCATTTTCGAGCTTTTTCCAGCCCATCCAAGGCTGATCAAACTCAAATGATCTATTCTTCACCAATTCAGCGTAGATTCCTCCGTCTGCGCCAAGATTGATGTCCTCAAAAAAAACTCCCCACATGTGTGGCGATACGTTGCCTGTAGGTTTATCTAACTGTATATTTAACTCAATTGGTGTCTGCGCCACAGCTGAAAAGCCTAAACTCGCTAGCACTAGCATCAACGATACAACTTTCTTCATCTTTAATTATCTGTTCATTAATTTTGAATCATATAGGTATTCATGCCGCATTTAGCGGTATGTCCCTCCCATATTTTCGATGGTATAAATAAACTCGGTACATTCGGTTATATAACCCTGAATTTTAAATCAATCCGGGTATTCACATTACCTTATATTAATTCCAATACAATAACTGAAAATGCAGGAATGTCCACTTCAATTGTACCATTTACAACCTTTGCCTTATTGTACACAACAGGTGCAATTGTTGCGGGTTTCTTAAAGGAATTATAATCGCGTAGGTTGTCCGCGGTAAGTATTCGACCTGTTACTTTTCCAGCTTTCACCGAACCCAAATCTACCTTTACCTTATTATTCTTTTTCGGATCAATATTTACTAAGGAGATATGTGTACGACCTTGCTGATCTTGAGAGGCTGAAACCGACACGGCCGGAATTTTTTCTTGGTTAAATTCAAAATCCGTTGATTGAAGGGAAATAGGAATTAACTTGGCATCCTGATGTACCTTATACATTTCCATCACATGATAAGTCGGCGTCAAAATCATATTCTTTCCTTCTGTCAGGATAACAGCTTGCAATACATTCACGGCTTGGGCAAGATTGGCCATCTTCACCCGGCGAGCATGATTGTTAAAGATATTGAGTGTCATTCCTGCAATCATGGCATCACGCATGGTATTTTGTTGGTAGAGAAAGCCCGGATTCGTACCAGGTTCTACCGCATACCAGCCGCCCCATTCGTCTACGATCAGATCCACCAGTCCTTTCGGATCATATTTGTCCATGATGGCGATATTCTTTTCCACGAGCTCATTCATAAACCAAGCTGATTTCATGGTTTTAAAATACTCCTCCTCCGAATATTGCGTTGCAGAGCCTTTGTTGTCCCAGTTGATCACGGCATAGTGATGAAGTCCCATACCTTTCATCAAACCACTTGGAATTTTCTTCATCAAAGTCTCCGTCCAATTATAATCGGCACTATTGGCGCCAGAGGCGATTCGATACAAACCGCTTCCATTGGTCCAGTCCGACATAAACGTGGCGTATTTGCGGTAGATGTCTGTATAGTAATCGGCAGTCATATTTCCGCCACAGCCCCAGGCTTCATTTCCTACGCCCCAGAATTTCACCTTCCAAGGCTCTTGCCGACCATTTTTACGTCTCCAGTCCGACATAGGGCTCTCGCCTTTAAAATTCACATATTGAACCCAGTCGGCAAGTTCCTGCACCTCACCGCTCCCCACATTTCCCGCCAGATAAGGCTCTGCACCCAACAATTCACACATATTGAGAAAATCGTGTGTGCCAAAAGAGTTATCCTCTGTCACGCCGCCCCACCAATTGTTTACGATAGCAGGACGCTGGGCTTTGGGGCCAACGCCATCCTTCCAATGATACGTATCGGCAAAACATCCTCCTGGCCAACGCAAATTGGGAATATTCAACTTCTTAAGAGCTTCGATGATATCTTTCCGGACGCCGTCAGCATGGGGAATCGAATCATTTTTCTCACCGACATAAAATCCATCATAAATACAGCGTCCCAAATGTTCGGCAAAATGTCCATAGATATGTCGACTTATAATCTGCTCCTGCTGTGGTGTTTCCAATCTTACACTACTCTGTCCATACAGTAATCCAGTGGCCAGCGTAAAAACAACGCCTAATTTTAATCTTAGCTTCATCATATCGATTTTATTATTTCACACTAAATTGATAGGTTGTCTTTGAACTATATTTTTCGCCAGGTTTTAACACCGTGGATGCAAAACTGGGGTGATTTGGTGCATCTGGAAAATGTTGTGTCTCCAAGCAGAAGGCAGAACGGAATGGATAAACTTTTCCCTCTTTCCCTTTAGGATCCGAATCCTTCATAAAATTACCGCTGTAAAACTGCAAGCCTGGTTCGGTTGTGTAGATGTCCATTTCAATACCTGTCTTGGTAGCATACACCTGTGCGACCTTCTGGAAACCATCCTTCTTGTTGAGTTCAAAATTATGGTCATAGCCCTTTCCAATCTTCAGTTGAGCATTTTGATCTTCTATACGAGCACCAATGCGTGTCGGTTTGGTAAAATCGAATGCGGTGCCGACGACAGGCAAGCTCTTTCCTGTTGGGATCAAGGTATTATCAACTTCGGTAATTGCTTTTGCATCAATTTGAAGTTCGTGATCCAAAATAGAAGAATCTCCGGCCCCATTGAGGTTAAAATACGCATGGTTGGTCAGATTTAAGACCGTCTCTTTATCTGTTGTCGCCTGATAGGCTATGGCCAAAGCACCATTGTCCTCCAGGGTGTAGGTAACCTCCATCTTGACCGTTCCTGGATACCCTGCTTCTTTATCAGGTGAGGTATAGGCTAATGTGATTGATGTATTAGTGCTACTAACGACATCCCACACCTTATTGTAAACGCCATTGGTACCGCCATGAAGTGAGTTCTCGCCATCATTCTTTTCCAATGTATACACCTCACCATTCAGTTTAAATGATGCTTTCCCGATCCGGTTACCATAACGCCCTACAATGGCGCCGTAAAAATTATTATAGTTATCCTTGTATTCTTTGGCCGAATCATAGCCCAAAATCACATCAGTCGCTTTACCGTTCTTATCCGGGACTTTTAAACTCACCAGACGTGCACCATAATTTGTCAACGTAATGGCGAGTTTGTCATTCTTGAGCTGGAAAAGTTTAACTTCTTTACCATCAATCTGACTGTCGAAAGCCGGGCTGGAAGTAGAATCAGCCATCGTTGCTGCTTGCTTATTTTGAGTTGATGAAGATTGGCAGCCATAGGCCAATGAAGCACAAGTCAACAAACCAATAATAATTTTCTTATTCATCTGTAATTAAGTTTTACCCCATCGGTCTGATGGAGGCTTCCTAATTTTCATTAGGAATGGTTCATAATTTTTTAATTATTCAAATGGCAACATTTCTACCAAAAACGCACGTAGATAGCGGTCACCAACAATAAAGTCACAACAATTAATGCCAATACGGATGGTTCTACTTTAAACATCGACCGATCCAATACAAAAGCTTTTGGATTAACCTTTGGCCCAAATAAGCTCACAGCAATCATAGCGATCATTGTAAATACAAATGCGAGTCCCATACATATCTGGAATGGAATTTCATAAATGCCCGCTTTGTTGAGATATGCCGTATAGATCCATGTCTCTGGTCCGAAAACCTTTGTTGCAAACTCATTGAAAAATATAGACAACGCAAATCCCGTAACAAGGCCTGTAATGGCGGCTACACCTGTCGTCCTTTTCCAAAACATCCCTAGCAAAAACATCGCAAAAACACCTGGGCTGATGAAGCCTGTATATTTTTGGATAAAAGTAAATCCGCCGGCACCACCGATGCCCAGTGCATCATTCCAGGTAAACAAAACAGAAAGTAGAATAGAGATCACGATGGTTATCTTTCCAACCCACACCATTTTTGCTTCGCTCGCATCTTTATTGATGTATTTTTTAAAGATATCCAATGTAAAGATCGTTGCGATACTATTGGCCTTTCCGGCCAATCCGGCCACAATAGCCGCTGTAAGCGCAGCCAGCGCAAGCCCTTTCATTCCATTGGGCAGATAGCCCAATATCGCTGAATATGCATTATCGGCGTGAAACACTCCTCCAGGAGCCATTTCGTGTTGTAACGCACCATTTTTGTATAGCACATAAGCGGCTATCCCCGGAAGCATAACGATAATTGGCATAAACAATTTTAGAAATCCCGCAAAAAGAATCCCCGTGCGTGCAGTCTTTAGATCGGCTCCCAAAGCGCGTTGTGTGATGTATTGATTACAACCCCAGTAATTTAGGTTGACAATCCAGATTCCAGCAAGGTACATTCCTATTCCAGGCAGCATCAGATACTTATTGATATCTTCCTGACTAGCTCCTGGCCCTGGTTTATCGACAAATAGGTTAAAATGCTCCGGCGAATCTTCCATCAATTTATTGAATCCAGCCAAGGCGTCTTGTCCCAAACCAAAATGTTCACTGACCAAGGTCAATGCCAC
>JAIRVH010000199.1 GCA_031253985.1 Sphingobacterium sp. | reverse complement strand
CCTAGGTGGTGGAACTGGTAGACACGCAGGACTTAAAATCCTGTTCCCGTTAAGGGAGTGCGGGTTCGATTCCCGCCCTAGGTACAAGAAAGCTCATCAGTCGATGGGCTTTTCTTGTTTCTGCGAAGCTCATCCCTCGATGGATATTTTTATCTTACCGCCATAAAAATAAAACAAAGCCATAGATCAAGCTCAGCAAAATAAGTTTTAACATACCAATTCTATATTTAAACAAAATAAAGACGGAAAAAAGCAACCAAACGACTGCGAAGGGATCGATTGAAAACCATGCATCAATACCCTGCGGGAATAGAATCCCTTGCCCTAAATAACAGGCCAAATTAACGATTACACCGACCACTGATGCCGTTACTAAAGACAGGATGTACTGTATCCTTGCATTTTTTTGCGCCCGCTCAATCAGTGGTGCGCCCACAAAAATTAGAGCAAAATTTGGCAAAAAGGTAAAATACGCCGTAGCAGCTAAACCTATCGCCGCCATGGCATAGGACTGCTGAAAATGATTAAAGCCAGCCATAAACCCTACATAAGCCAGTACAACCACCAAAGGTCCTGGCGTCGTCTCTGCAAGTGCAAATCCATCGATCATCTGAATCTTTGTAAGCCACAGCAATTTTTCTGTCACAAGAGCAGCAACATAGGGAATAACGGTATAGGAACCTCCGATCGTCAAATAGGCAGATTTTGTAAACAAAAACGAAAGTGTTTTCCAAAAATCTGTATCGACCGTAAAAAACAGTAATGTGGAAAACGGAATCAACCAAAGTAAAAAAAACAGCAAAATCTGAGCAAAAGTACGACGATAGGATAAAGACGGAAGCTTTTCGAGGGTATTGATATAGTAAGACGATTCGAGCTGCGCACCTTCATTTTCTAGACCAGTATCTATTTTAGAGCTTTTCGACAAAATGGGATATAAAAGTATACCGGAAGCGATTACGCCAACAATAATCCAAGGCATGGGGACCCCAACAAAATATGACAGAAAAAAAGCCGCCAATGCAACGCCATAATGCCATCCGCTGACAAGCGATTTCTGGCCTACCCGAAAAGTTGCAAATATAATGATCCCTAGAACCGCCGGTTTTAAACCTGAAAATAAGGCCATCAGCAATGCGGAGGTACCATAGTGTGCATATATTGTACTGAGCCCAAATATAATAAGAAGCGAAGGAACAATAAAAAATAATCCGGCAAGGACACCTCCTTTCAAGCCATGTAGTTTCCAACCGAGATAGATGGTCAATTGATGTGCTTCGGGGCCCGGGAGCAACATACACGCGTTGAGCGCCTGAAAAAACTTCTTGTTGCTTACCCACTTCTTCTTTTCAACCAAAAAATCATGCATTAGCGTCACATGACCAGTTGTTCCACCGAAACTTATCCAACCTAACACAAACCAAAACCGCATCGCTTCCAAAAAAATTGGCTTATGCCCCTTATCTTCTTCTTCTAAATTCATTGCTTTAAACTCTATTTCTCTTCAGCTTATCTTGAATTGACAACAATCCTATGAATAAGCTTATTCCAATTCTCCTATTATAAAAACTGTTCGTTCACGAAGCTCTCATAGAGTGGTCTAGCTCCAGATAACCATATAAAAAAAGCGAGATATTTGAGATATCTCGCTTTTTTTATATTAAGGATAAGGTGAGATCAACTATTTTTTATCTAAAATAGTAACTTCCACTCTTCTGTTTTTTTGACGTCCTTCGGGAGTTTTATTATCGCCAACCGGATTTGACTGACCAAAACCTTTTGCCGTTATGCGTGATTCAGCAACACCTGAATCTACTAAGAACTTCTTCACTGATGCAGCTCTTTTATCAGAAAGCCATTGATTATACTCAACAGTACCTGTTGCATCTGTATATCCATCAACTTTAATCTTATTATTGCTTTCTTTTAGGATCACAGCCAATTTACTGACTTCGGTTTTTGCCTTTTCAGACAAATAAGAAGAGTTTGTTGGAAACAATAGATCGGACGATATACTAAACTTAATCCCTTCATCAGTTCTTTTAGCATCATTAAAATCCTTCTTCACATTTTTCAATCCATCATCAGTTCCATCTTTTGTTACAACAGCACCTGGATTGACTACAATAGCTTGTTGTTTACAGGAAAATAACGATAAACTTGCACATAAGGTTAAAATCCCCAAATTAATTTTTCTAAGCATGTCGTTTCTAACGTATTTAATATCGATTTAAGCACTGTAAATATAGCGAAAAAAGTCTAATAAGGCACCCTTCCCGCCTCCTATCTAACGTAACAAATCTATTTCTTGGTATATATTTTTTCCAGGGTCTTTTTCACTTCAGGAATATTCTCGTATAATTTCCAGATCATACCCGAATTTGCATTTTCGATCATCACTGCAATTGTTGCCTGATTCCTTGCGCGATAACTTTCAGAAACATCGTTATTTTTAATATCGATCCAGCTTCTAAAACCATATTGTGTAAAAAGCACATCGGCATATTCTTCATAGAATTTGCGTAAGGCTTTTAGTCCAATCTCTTTTTCAAACGGATAAGCTGCAATAGAGATTGCAGGATTTACTAAATATCCCTGATAGGTTTCTTCAACATTTTCTACTCCCCAGATATCTGTAAATCGCGTCCCTATGCTCATTTCATTATCTCTGCGCTTATAAGCGAGGATATAATCCGACAAATATTTCTTGTAATCCACAAAATAATCTACTTTTCCCTTAGGGTCCATAATAAGAAAAGGGCGATAAACGGACATTAATGATTCATTCAAACTACCTCCCGCGATATTCTTAGCAAAAATAACTTTGTCATCGGAATAAATTGAAGCGCCAGTATTTCCCGCATCACCAATTAAAGGGTTGGTACTTACTGAACGCGCTAATGAGTCATTTAACTTCATCCGCAGCTCAGGAGCCAGATCATTGGATTCATCTCCAAAATACAATTCATTACCTTTATGTTTGGTGGCAAATCCATTGGTATAGGCTGAAATCGGCAAAGGATGTGTCGGTGAGGACATCGCCAGTAAGTAGGTACCCAAACTCTCATTAAATCCTCCCAAAGGCCTAGATCTAACTGTACTGTCTACGGGAGACCATTTATTCCAAAGCACATCTGCATTCTTTGCATCCGTAAAATAGTTCCAATTGATCCGTTCCCAGAGCTTCGTAATATTATTTCTCAGCGCTTGTTCTTCGGGATTATCTTTAGAAAAATATTGCCGGGCGATTAAAAGCGATTCCATGATATGCGATGTCCCACGCAAATCATAAGTTGGAATTGAATCGCGATAATACGGCACTCCTGAACGACCATCATAAAGTGCAGTAAAGATACCTTGATGCTGTTGTGCACTGCCCAAAAATTTCACCATCCGTGCCAGCCTAAGCAAAAGAGCCTGCCGCGAAATCAAGTTATTTTCACCTGCCACAAGCAAGCCTAAAATCGCATAACCAGTTTCGTTGGTGGATACGATAGCCTGCCTATTGCCTCGATCGGGTAGAAACATACCGCTATTTACATCATAATTATCTATAAAATAGTTGACATGCGCATTCCGAATAAAATTTAACATCTCCGTATCCGTCCCCTTTTTTGTCTGCACCTCCCTAACTTCGGAAAAAGGAGATTCAACATAATTATAGTCTACCCAAGCTATCTTATAATAATAAGGTTTATTATATTCATCCACTTTATCCAGCGATTTTTGCACATAGATGGGTAAAATTGCAATCGGCTGAAAATTAAGTTTATCTTCGGAACGATAAATTTTAACGTATCGAATACTGGGTGTCAATGGTAATTGCCAAACCAGTTCCACTTGTTTATCCACAGAACTTATTTTCGACAAAATGGCGGCCGATGACAGTTTTACCTTTGGATAGTTTTTGGGTAAAAACTCAATTTGATCGATAAACAATTGATTTGTCTGCAGAGAACTTCCATTTTGTTCCAAAACCAAGGCTGAAATAGACTTACCCAATGAAATTCCAGCAAATTTAGTAATTGGAATAGAAACATTCAGCCAAGTATCATAAGCAAAATCATCAATATAATTTGCAATATCTACCGCATTCGTCCTTGTATCATTTTGCTGCAAGGTAACCTTAGGCAATTGTCCTTTCTCTGTATTGCTCTGAACAAACAATTTAAAGGTCAAATGATCATCTTTAGCGATTAAATAGGGGAATTTCTGCTTGTCGTTTAAAATGCTGGCTTCCCATTTTCCATTGGGAGAAGAAACATACCGCAGCGAAAGCGAATTGCCCGGAGTAAAAAACAAACTATCGGACACAGGTAGACTATGACTCACATTCTGTATCCATGATTCACCCGTATAATGAGCGATACTTTTAGCATAACTCCCGTTGATAACGCTATTGTCAAATAAAACTTCAGGATAACTCTCCGATCGAACAAGCGAAGGTAAGATCAGCAACAAAAGAAAGTAAAAATATTTTTTCAGCATAAGTCAACATTTTTCACAGGGCTACAATCAAAAACTAAGCCACCACTACAATTATAACGCAAATGTAACAAAGGAATTCCAATGATATTATCCTCCCTAATTTTAATTTCAGAAAAAATGCGCTAAATTAGCCCTCTGAATATTTTCATAAAATAGATATATGAAAACC
>JAIRVH010000069.1 GCA_031253985.1 Sphingobacterium sp. | reverse complement strand
TAATGATAAAACGAATCGATTCATATGTATAAATTTTAATTTCAAATTGTATTTTTGGGGTAAATTAATCCACAAATCATGAAGATTACAGCCAAAAATCATACCATAAGCAAAATAATTGCAAAAACGCTGTTAAGGTTATTTATCATTTTATTGGCCTTTGCATCTTATCCGCTTTTTTTAGGACAGGAAGCCAAAGGCAAATTGAACCAAATCAGCCTCGCATTTACAAATAAGATTGCACTTGTAGCCCCTATTCTGCTATTTTGCTTTATCATTGGATTAATGATCGCTGTGCTCAAGCACAAATATAATAGAATTGACCTAAATTGGCTATTTTCTCTTGCTACTATCTTTGGTATTTTATATTTGATATTATTGTATTCAAGAATTTACCCAACGATCGCCTAAGCACGATTGCACAATTCGACAAAGTTCCTAACTTTGGAATCTCCAAATCGCTAATTACAGCCACACAAGATTGGACGTATAATTTCTATGGATAAAAAAAAAGGGCTAAAAATAGCCAAAAATATAGCAAAGATTATTGTTACAGTGGGGGCTTTATATTGGGTATTCAGCAAGGTATCTTTAAAAGATCTGAAAGAAGCTGTCATCAATTCCAATCCCCTCTATCTATTCCTTGCTTTAGTGGCTTATAGCATCTCTATTCTGATTTCCTCTTCGCGTTTATTGACGTTTTTAAAGGCTATCGGATTGGATGTTACCGAAAAATACAATTTAAAATTGTACCAACTTGGCTTATTTTATAATCTCATTCTACCCGGTGGCGTCGGCGGAGATGGTTATAAGATATTCTTCCTCCGAAAACGGTTCAGTATTAAGGGGAGAAAATTATTTACCGCCCTATTTTTAGATAGATTGAGCGGACTCTGGGCGCTGTGCTTAATCATCGGGGCACTAATAACTTATATGCCACAACTGGGGATTCCAAACTATCTAACCATTATCCTATTTATCGTCGGGAGTATCCTCTACTATTTTATCGTTACCAAATTCTTCGGGGAATACAAGGCTACATTTCTAAAAGCGCACTTAAAAGCTATCGGAGTACAGTCAATGCAAGTCATCGCTGCAATCCTAATACTCTATGCGCTCGGATTTAGCGGCAAATTTTCTCCTTATCTCTTTTTATTCCTTGCTTCATCGCTGGTTTCGATCATTCCTTTTTCCGTTGGGGGATTGGGGATGCGTGAACTTGTGATTCTATGGGGCGCTGGGATATTTCAAGTGGACTCGCACAATGCGGTTTTAATCACTTTATTATTCTATATTATTTCTGCACTTGTGGCCCTCTCAGGAATTTATTTTATATTTCATCCGAAGGCAATTGGTGAAGATAAATTACCTTCTGCAGAAGAAGTCGAACAAAGTCAAAAACTAGAAGAATAAACATGGCAAATATTATTATTACAGGGGCAAGCAGTGGTGTTGGATTTGAAGCCGTATTGGATTTGACCTCTAAAAAGGACAACAAAGTAATTGCATTGGCTAGATCAGCAGACAAACTGAGGAAACTCCATGAAATTGCCAGCCAGCTCAACTATGATGGCGGCACGTTATATCCTGCCCAATTTGATATTGTCTACGATGACTACGCCACACTGGTTCCGTTCATTCAATCAAAATTTGATAAGGTCGATATTTTGATCAACAACGCAGGAGCACTCATCAATAAACCTTTTATGGAAACCGATGGAAAGGATTTTGCCGAAATGCTACAGACCAACGTAATGGGACACGTCAATATGATACAGCATGTTGTCCCAATGATGCAAGAGGGCTCACACATCGTCAATATTAGTAGTATGGGTGGATTCCAGGGCTCAATGAAATTCCCAGGACTTGCGGCCTATTCAACCAGTAAAGGCGCATTAGCAGTCCTGACAGAATGCTTGGCCGAAGAGTTTAAAGAAAAGGGAATCAAAGTCAACTGTCTGGCTTTGGGATCTTCTCAAACTGAAATGTTTGAAGCCGCATTCCCTGGTGTGGAAGCGGGTACATTAGCCTTTGAAATGGGACGTTATATTGCTGATTTCGCTCAAAACGGGCAGCACTATTTCAATGGTAAAATACTTCCCGTGGCCAATACAACGCCCTAATTGGAACAGCACGCTTCCAAAAGATCTTTTGATCTAATACAGTCAGATTAATCTAATACAGTCAGCCCCATTTAATATACTATTAAATGGGGCTGATCTTTTTGAGTCTATTTGATCCGCAAAGAAATATTGAAATTCGCGGCCTTTAATCATTCAATCAATTTGTCTTTAGTTTAAGCCATTTCGTAAGGTCATTCATCAATTGTTCATTAAAGCTTTCCCAGTTTTCAAAATATTCTTCAATTTTTCCAGTTTGCGCATTTTGAAAAAGGTGATTCAGATTGGGATAATCCTTAATTGTGACGTCGGTGGTGTTTAAGTGCAAACGCTGTAGACAATAGATATTTTCATTGGCAGGAACCTGTACATCCTTTCCTCCAAAAGAAGCAAAAACCGGTACTTTAACCTGCTTCAGATAATAAGCCGGATCGATACGGAGAAACGTCCTAAACCAAGGGCTCATCATTGGACTAAGTTTAATCTTCATATCGGGAGTCAACGGATTACCGTTATTTTGGTGAATAAGCTCCTCTTCCAGCGATGCGGCCAATACTTTTGGTGGTTTGTCTTCCAATAGAATATTATACAATTTTCGATTATTTGCTTTGTTTGCCTCTAAAGTTGTTTCAGATAAACCACTTACCTTCCCCAAGGCGTAACTTTGTAAGATCAGCAGGGAATCACCTTTAATCACAGGTCCGGATAGAAGCACTATATATTTTACTTTATTATTTTCTGATGCCACTATTTCAGCAATTAAAGCGCCCTCACTATGACCGATTATCCCTATTTTGTCTCCATTAATACTCGTTTTTTTACTTAAAAAATCGACTGCAGCATTCGCATCAGAGGCAAAGTCTATCGTTGTTGCCAAATTAACTTCTCCTTTAGAGCCTCCTACCCCCCGATCATCATAGCGTAATACCGCAAAGCCATTTTTGGTAAGATGATCTGCAAGTACCTTAAATGGCCTGTGGCCGAACATCTCCGAATCCCTATTTTGCTGTCCACTGCCATTGACTAAGACCACCGCAGGAAACGGTCCTCCACTTTTGGGATAAGTCAGGGATCCCGTAAGTATCGCATTGCCCGCGCTATTTATGAACTGCACTTCCTCTTCCGTATAGCTATACGGTGGAAACACGTCCTGTTTGCGGGAAAGCCCGCTCTGTTCGTTCTCGCTTCTTACCAAAATCATCGCAGATTCAAAAGGGCCTTGTTTCATTACCCCTTTCATTACATCTTTATCCCGATCCAAAAAGCCCGCATAAACAAGACCTATATTTTTAACATCCATCCAAATGGAATCCTGCTCGATGCGTATTTGATTTATTGCAAATTTCTGTGCGGTCTGCATCGGACTCTCAAAGGTTCCATTCCACTTCCCTGCGCTATCTTTTTGAATATTGAACACGAGCAGCAGCTTCTGCCCTGAAACCTCAACCTCACCCTTCCATGAACCATCAAATGTCTGTGCATGGGAACATGAAAAATGGAAACAAATAATAAATAGGTATAAAATTTTTCTCATTGTCGTTTCCTACTAGAAATTAAACTGTATACATAGATCCAGTATAAAATATAATGCCACAAATAGTATACTGATCCCAATCTTCTTATTATTAACTGCTACATTCATGCCCTTGGCCAATAAATAGAACTGATAAAACAGCAATAATAAACTGATGATTCCAAATATGCCAAACAAGAGCATCTCCGTTTTATCAACTCCAGCCAATGTAAGATCGCCGCTTTGCACTGCCTTTAAGACTTCATCCGTAAATTTGTCCTGGTTTAGAAGTTTCCCTAAAAATAAGGCAAGATAAAGCGGAAATGGCATAATCAAAACGACATTCATGACATCAATGATCCTGGTCTTTCTGTTTAATAACATCCCTATACCGTAGAGAAGCGCAAAAGGCGCCAAAACCATATAGGCATGAACGCGCAATACAGCCCACAGAGAAACCGTCATTTCTGGTTGATAGAAATGCATAAATCCATTGAACTGCTGACCCGATAAATAAATAAAATAGCTTGATAACAAGAATCCAAAAACACCCACAAAGAATAATTGCCACTCCATAAATTCGGCAAATGGATTCAGAAAAATCTGTTTAACTTTCATTTTTAAAAAATTGAGATAAATTCAGCTGTCCAATCTAATCCACCAAACTCGCCTATCGGATTATATTTCCGCACCTCAATAGATTGTATATCGGACCACTGCACTCTTTTTCGATAGAAGTTGAAAGGAAAAAAATGGACTTCAACCCCTTCTTCATGAATCATAGTTTTTAACCTCAACACTGCAAAGAGTCCCCACAATATTAAATTGATCCAGAAGCCCGGCAATTGAAATAATGGAACAAAATCCAACCGTAAGAGATCATGCCAGTGTACAGAAAAACTAGCCACACTGACAGTTAAAAGGATCAGACAGAGCCACCAGCTAAAAAAAGATTGGTTGTCGGTATAAAGCGTATTACTTTTCATCTTGATATAATTATTCGATTATCAATTCTTCGATTCAGGGACTACATACTTCTGTTTTCAACAGCATTGTTTGTATGAGCAAGGGATTTCAATTTGTGAATCAGATCATCGAGGATATTTCGGACCGTCGGATAGGATTTGCCCATCTGATTTGCCATTTCTTTTAAACTTCCCGAGTACATCAAAAAATTCAGGACAAATTCTTGTTCCTCGATAGTAAGCTGCATCAGCAGGGGCAATGAAAATTTACCGACCACCTCAGTCTCACAGGAGTCGCACACCAACTTAGAAACCTTTAATTTCGCTTCACAACAGGGACAATCAATTGGTATTTTTTTCATTTAACAATATAAAGATTAAAATTATTAAAGATAACATTAATAATGTTAAAACAAAACACTATAAAATCAATATTTTTTAAAAACCATTGCTTAATGATATATTTGTATCATTAAATAACATTTATGAAGAAGTTTTTAGGCTATTTCCTATCTATAATATTTTGGTTTTGTTTTGGTTTGTCCTTGATTATCTTCCACCCTATACAGTGGTTATGTTTAAAACTTGGTGGATATAATGCACACAAAAAAAGTGTCGATATGCTAAACGCCTGTCTGGTTGCCTGCTATTACACGCTATTTAATCGGGTGACATTTATCGACAGTAAAAATATTCCAACCGGACAGCCTATTGTGTTTGTAGCCAATCACCAAAGCACTTTTGATATTCCTCCAATGATCTATTTCTTACGCAGGTTTCATGGGAAGTTTATTTCTAAAATAGAACTTGCCAGTGGTATACCTAGCATCTCTTTTAACCTGAAACATGGGGGGGCAGCAAATATAGATCGCAATGACCCCAAACAATCTATTGCGGAGATACTGAAGCTTGCCAACAATATGAAAACCAAAAACTGGTCGGCGTTTATTTTTCCGGAAGGAACGCGATCAAAGACGGGGAAAATGAAGGCCTTCCATGTTGGTGGAATTGCTACATTATTAAAGAAAAATCCAAACGCACTCGTTGTCCCTATTGCCATCACGGGATCCTATGAAATGGTACAATATGGCATGTATCCACTGACCCCATTCCTTCATATGACCTGGGAAGTGTTAAATCCATTGGATACCGAAGGGAAAAGTATTGAGGAGATCGTAAAATTGGCGGAAGAGACGATAAAACTAAAGGTCGAAAAATAGCAACGATCTACTTCACTTGCCTTCCTTTCCAATCATATTTCCCGACATTACCCAGTATGCCGATATAGGCCAAATATACAACATGGGCTAAGCTCAGTAACGGAAGGTACAATAAGAGCTCTTTTCTACGCGCAAATGTGGTCAAAGGCTGAATAAAAAGAAATTCGACAGTCATCTTTAGTAGCAACGCGAACAGTACTACCCAAGCAACAAATTTCACACCACAGAGTGCAAGAACTGCAGCAACCAAAATTAATAAGTTGAAAAACCAAATGGAGATCCCTAATGCGATAACACCCTTGTTTTTATATTTGGTACTTTTTGAAGCCCAGCGTCTGCGCTGGCTAATGAATGACTTCAGATCTGGTTTAGCATCTGTATAAACAACTGCCTCTTTTGATTTACAAAACGTGATTCTTTCAGGATATTGCTCGGCAACTTTGTGCAGAAAAAGTTCATCATCACCGGATGCAAGTTCATCAATTCCCTTAAATCCACCCATTTGTTTAAAAATATCTTTTCGGTAGGCTAAATTCGCACCGTTACAGGTTGTTGGTTTTCTATTGCCGATACCCGCAGCGCCCAGACCTATCAAATACAAGAATTCCAAGGTCTGTAGCCGTTCAAAGAAGCTCTTTTCTTCTGAATACAGCACTGGAGAAGATTGTAGATAAGCATCCTCTTTTTCAAATGTACTGATTACCGTTGCCAACCAGTTCGGCCCCATACGACAGTCTGCATCTGTAGTTATGATAATTTCACCCTGACAACAATCTATAGCTCTTGAAATTGCCAATTTCTTGTAGGAGTTTAAACGGCCGTTTTCATTCAATTGGATAAGTTTAACACCTTGCTCTGCATATTCTTTCACAATCAGCGATGTATTGTCATCCGAATGGTCATCGATTATAATAAGCTCCAAGAGTGCTGTCGGATATTGCTGCCCTAAGATAGATTCAATGGTACGTCTAATATTTAACTCTTCATTGCGTGCGGCAATAATCACAGATATGGACTTTGTTGGCCGGGCAAGATTGTCGGATATCGGGATCAGACTCCAGCCTCTACGCATCCATAAGACTAGAATTGCGTACACACAAGCGAAAATGATCAATAAATAGTTAAGAATTTGTATCACCGAAAAAATTAATCTTAAAAACAAAAATAGAACCAAATATAGCTGGAAGAATTAAATTAACGAACCAAATACAGGAAACAATAGCCATAACAGCAATCTCTTGGGTGGTAATATAGCTATATAGATTGCTTGCCACAAAACTTCTAACACTGAAATCAAAAATATCCAATGTAGGTAAGGCCGCTTGGACAAAAAACAGGATAAAAATCATCAGGATCATGGATAGAAGCGGTAGCTCAGGTAAAGTCAGTTTCATTAAGATAACGTATTGGGAAGTGAAAATGACAAATCGCGCCAAAGAATTTAAAAGAACAATACAAAGTTCACGCGTTGAATAGTGTTCCAATACCTCAAAAAAAGGTTTAATCCGCGCTAAGAACTTTATTTTACCGACCAATACATCAATCCATTTTACGTTGAAATATAGAATAACAAATCCCGCAGCATAGATGATAGCTAGCAACCATACGCCAAATTGTACGGTTAAAGGGGTAGAAAGAAATTTACAGATAAACCAAGCAATACTCAATGCGCCAGCAACGCTTGTTAGCACAAGCTGCGCAAATAATCCTACGCCCATGGCGACAGCTCCTTTGGCTCGATTTTGAGGTTGCAGAAAAAGTACCCTTCCGCCATACTCTCCAATCCGATTGGGAGTAAAAATAGCCCAAGTAAGTCCACAAAAAACGGATTGGAATGACTGCCAAAATGAAATATGCTCCAGTTTAGATGCAAGATAACGCCATTTGACAACTTCAAGCAACCAATTGACAAGCATTAAAACTACGATCAAAATCAGGGTCCAAACCACCGAATGCTGTTCTAAACCTGCAATTAGGGTTTTAAACTTCTCAACATTGCTTCTATCGGATACCTTCACGGCAATGTACCAGCTCGCAAGGGCAAAAACCAGTATCTTCAATAAAAGACTGATGTATTTTTTTTGTCTTCCAGTCAACTTTTGATAATTAGAGAGCAATGTTACTAAATTTTAGCCAAATGATTAAGTTTTGTCGAATGCAATCCGTGAATAAAACGCAAAATTTGTAATATTGCATATGCAGAAGGAAAAGGCGAAAGAAAGAATAATTTTAGGTATAGACCCTGGTACCGTTGTACTTGGATATGGTATTATCAAAGAAGTAGGCAATAGCATATCTTTAATTTCAATGGGGGTCATCAAAATGGGACATTTAGATGACCATGCACTAAAACTACAGCGTATTTTTAAGAAGACTTCAGCCTTAATGCAAGAATATAATCCAGACTGTGTCGCTCTCGAATCGCCATTTTATGGCAAAAACATACAGGTCATGCTCAAATTGGGTCGGGCGCAGGGAGTTGCCATGGCTGCCGCACTCGCTCAGGATATTCCGATCTTTGAATATTCCCCAAGAAAAATAAAACAATCCGTTACAGGCAATGGAAATGCCACAAAAGAACAGGTATCTGCGATGTTAAAAAATCTATTAAAATTTGAGGAAACACCTCAATTTCTGGATGCCACCGACGGTTTAGCAATTGCTGTATGTCATTCTTTTCAGAAGAATGCGGTATCTGGCAGCAGCAAATCCTACTCGGGATGGTCAGCCTTCATCAAAGACAATAAAGACCGGATTAAGTAATTACATTTGCACCTGACGGATCACATTTTTCACATTTAGCTCTACAATATCGGTCATCGTTTTACATTTCAGGTAAGAATTATTCTGGTAAAATTCAGCATAGCCTTCCCGTAATTGTTTGATATTCTCCAAAGTCGAGAGAACCTGTGTTTGCGAAGCGTCCCGCAGATCAGCGATCCGGTGTCTTTCGCTCCGCACTCTGTGCACAATGGAAGAACGCTCTTCCTGTTGATATTGCAATACAGTTTTCTCATTTAAATGTTCCATCGCCAATTTGACATAAGGAAGATTTTCCTTGAAAAACTGTGGCATATATACTTTCGGATTTCCTTCATAAAACTGCTGGTCAAAATCTATAGCTCTAATCCTAAACTGAAAATCATCAAAATCCGGCGTGATCTGCATGACAAAATTGTAGGCCCGCATATCACCCAGCAGCGTAATGATGCATCGTTCGTTAAACTTGACAAATTCTTTGGAAATACGGGTTAAGTTATAATCAGGCGAGAACATCCGTGTTTTTGAAAAAGTATCTCCCGGGATCCCAACAATATGTTCTTCAACCAACGTATCGTGATCTACCATATAATTCACCTGATTGGGTGACAATATTTCTTCCAATTCCAGTCCGTATATGCGTGAAGCATCGGCCTGTTTGATGTAAAAATAATCGTAAACATCATTTAACCTGTTGACAATACGAATGCGAAAGGGTTTGGTATTGCCAAAACCGCAATATTCCACACGATCGATATATTTATGCTGTACGATCCGCGTATTACCCGATGCTTTCAGTTTAGCATAAATCACTTTCAAGCCATCATATAATTGGTCCATGAGGTATTGCGGATACAAAGGGGTTTCCCAAAAAGTGTCGTTACCAAACTTATCCATGACGGGTACGGTCTCCGTAAAATTCAGTAGGTCCTTATATCCTATCGGCAGCTTTTCATCACGCTGATACATTTTAAGATATTTATGAAGTCCCTCCCCTACTTCAAAAATCGGTTTCTTTTTCGAAATCTTTACATCTTGAACTTCTTCCATCTCTATTCCGTTTTTAGATTTTTTATATACGCAAACATCACGAATTCGACTACTTTTTATATCCTATCAGCCGCCACATACAAACTGATCAGGTTTTGAAATATACTGCCTGTTTTTTGTCTAAAAGAAAGTCATTACTAAAATAATCTATCATCATATTGATATCAACCATGAAAACAATCACTTAACCTGCAATAAAATCAGCGTTAAAACAATTATAAGCACTTTCAATCAAAAACATATAACATTATCAATATGAATAAGTATTTTTTATTAAATTTACATCTATAAACCGAAAATTCTTAGTAATTTTGAAATAAATTTAATTATTTTAGCTATTGGTCAGATTTTGATGCAACGACCAATTAATGAACACAAAAACCATTGTTAATGGAAAATCAATATGCAAACTATGATCTAGACAATTTGGATATCCAAATCTTGTCTATTCTAATGAACGATGCCTCTATTCCTTATACCGAAATAGCAAAAAAGCTAATCGTATCGGGGGGTACAATTCACGTTAGAATGAAGAAGATGGAAGAACTAGGTATCATTAGAGGGTCAAATCTAATTATCAATCCTCAAAAAGTCGGATTTGATATCACGGCCTTTTTGGGTATCTATCTTGAAAAAGGTTCACAATATGCAGATGCGGTAGATAAATTGAAAGAAATCAAAGAAGTGGTCGAATTACATTATTGTACTGGCCAATACAGTATTTTTGCAAAGATAATCTGTAGAGATACGGTTCACCTCAGAAAAGTATTGAATGAAGATATTCAATCCGTACCTGGGATTCAACGTACCGAGACGATCATCTCCCTCGAAGAGAGTATCAAACGTCAAATTAGCTTAGTCTAGTATAAAAAAAGCTTCCATAAAAATGGAAGCTTTTTTTATACTATCTTTTCTAACATTTCGATATAGAGATCGATCCCCGCTCTAATTTCATCGATATAAATAAACTCATCCGCCATATGCGACCGAGCGCTATCACCAGGCCCCAGCTTCAGGGAAGGCACAGGGATAAGAGCCTGATCGCTCATCGTCGGTGAGCCATAAACTTTACGCCCGAGTGCAATACCTGCTTTGACAATTGGATGCGATTGAGGAATAGAAGAAGACTTCAGACGCGTCGATCGCGCTGCAACCTCCGATTTCACATGAGACTTGATGATATCCAGCGTCTCCTCATTGGAATAAGCGTCTGTAGTTCTCACATCAACAACAAAGCTACAAGTAGCCGGTACCACATTGTGTTGTGATCCCGCCTGAATTACTGTTACTGACATCTTGATAGGACCTAAGGTTGGCGACGTTTTCTCAAACGCATAATTTTGAAACCATTCAATATCTTTGATCGCTTTATAGATCGCATTATCTCCTTCATCACGCGCCGCATGTCCAGCTGTCCCGATAGCAGTGCAGTCCAACACCATCAGTCCTTTTTCTGCAATGGCCAGATCCAACAAGGTAGGTTCACCCACAATAGCAAAATCAATTGGACCAATAGCATCCAAAACAGATTCTACGCCATTCTTACCTGAAATCTCTTCTTCAGCACTGGCAACAAGACAGAAGTTATATTTTAAATCCTTCTGCTGATAAAAATATAAAAATGTGGCTATCAATGATACCAAACAGCCACCTGCATCATTGCTCCCCAATCCATACAATTTCCCCTCTTCTACAGTTGCTGCTAGAGGATCTCTTGTATAACCCGTATTTGGCTTAACCGTATCGTGATGGGAATTGAGCAGTATCGTGGGTTTAGCAATAGCATAGTGAGCATTATATACCCAGATATTATTGCCCTTTCGATGTGTTTTGATATCCCGCTCCTGAAAGAAACCTTCAATTAAATCTGCAGTAAGTTCCTCCTCTTTACTTAAAGATGATAATCCGATTAATTGTTTTAAAAGGTTCAGCGCATCCTCAAATAAGTTATCCCTATCCTTCATGATATAATCCTCCGGCTTTATCCGCAGACAGTTTAATTCCTTTTATAAATGCAGAACTAAAACCGTTATGTTCCATTTCGTTCAATCCCGCAATTGTACAGCCCTTTGGAGATGTCACCTTATCGATTTCCCCTTCCGGATGGGCATTGGTATGCAATAGCAAATCAGCAGCCCCTTTTGCGGTTTGAACCGCCATTTTAAGCGCGTCATGCGCATGAAATCCGATTTCAACACCACCTTGCGAAGCCGCGCGAATAGCACGTAAGAAAAATGCAATACCACATGCACATAATGCCGTAGCCGATGTCATGAGATCTTCATTGATGACAACCACCGAACCAACTGTTTCAAACATCTTTTCAACCTCTTTTACACTCTCGTCTGAACCATTGTCACTGGCGATACAAGTCATCGACTGTGCGATAGCTATTGCCGTATTCGGCATAGCACGTATTACCGTTGCATCCGCGCCTAACTCCGCTCTTAAATCTGCGCAAGAAACTCCAGAAACAATTGAAACAAAAATCTGATTTGTCTTATCAATTACTGGAGCGACTTCAACCAATACCTTTTTCAATTGTTGAGGCAAGATGGCAAATACAACAATATCTGCGCCCTTTACGGCAAGTTTATTATCATTACTTACCGCAAAGCCTTGGCTGGCTTCTTCAGCCAATGCACTCAAATTTCGCCGCGTCAATGTAATATCGGCAGCATTAGCAAATTCACTTTTTACAAGTCCTTTTGCCAAAGAAAGACCGATATTACCACTTCCGATAATGGTGACTTTTTTCATAACGATCGTTGGTTTAGGTTAGATTTTTATTTTAATGTCAAGCAAGTGCCAAATTGTCCCTGTTGAAATAGATGCAAATTATTGGCATTTCCAATATAGACCTCTTGAACACCTTTATTTATAGCATTGAAAGCATTTTCCAGCTTAGGAATCATCCCGTCGTTCACTACGCCAGCCTCCTTGAGATGTTCAAACTCCTCCGATTTGATTGTCGGGATAACTGAATTCTCATCTGTTACATCACGTAAAACACCATTTTTCTCAAAACAGTATACCAACGAAGTTTCATACAACGAAGCCAAAGAAACGGCTAAAGAAGAAGCGATCGTATCCGCATTCGTATTTAACAACTGACCAAGACCATTATGTGTAATAGCCGAAAATACCGGAACAAAACCTGCCTCCAAAAATTTTTTGATCGCTAAGGTATTCACCGAATCGTGCAGCAAATCACCAACAAAACCGTAGTCAATATCCTTAACAGGCCGTTTGATAGCCTTAATGACATCACCATCGGCTCCTGTTAAACCGACAGCATCACATTTCAACTTTTGTAGCTTGGCAACGATCGTCTTATTTGTCAGGCCGGCATATACCATTGTTACTACACGTAACATTTCTTCATCTGTCACACGACGACCTTCGACCATTTGTGCTTGTATACCAAGTTCACTGGCCAAACGGGTCGCAATCTTACCGCCACCATGTACAAGAATTTTTTTTCCTGATAATGCGGAGAACTTTTCTAAAAAAGATTCCAGCTGGCGTTCATCATCAATAATATTTCCGCCAATTTTAATAATATTTAATACACTATTAGCCATTACGCAACTTTTCCCAATAAAAATAGTTTCTCAATAATCAATAGGACCTACTATACCAGATCCTCTAGCATACGCTTCAAAACCACCTGAGCGGCCCATACACGATTGCTCGCCTCCTTAATAACAAGTGAATTTGGTCCATCCAAAATTTCAGAAGATAACTCTAAATCTCTTCTTACCGGCAAGCAATGCATTACTTTTGCATCGTTTGTCAAACGAAGCTTTTTATTATCCATCATCCAATCTTCGTCTACACCATATACTTCCCCATATTCTTGATAAGAGGACCAGTTTTTAACATAGACAAAATCAGCATCTTTTAAGCTTTCCTCCAAATTATTGGATATCCTTGCTCCAGCAGTAAATTCCTCACTTAGCTCATATCCCATGGGCTGAGCGATAGTAAAGTCAACCAATCCCTCCGCTTGTGCTTTACACATCCATTCGGCAAAAGAGTTAGGTACCGCCTGAGGCAATGCCTTAACATGTGGAGCCCATGCCAATACTACTTTTGGTTTTTCAGTCTTCTTGTACTCCGTTATTGTAATGATGTCTGTCAAGCTCTGTAACGGGTGGCGTGTCGCACTCTCTAAAGAAACAACAGGGACACCGCAGTATTTAATGAACTTATTGAACAAGTCTTCACTATAGTCTTCTTCACGATCTTTCAATTTCGGAAATGAACGAAGTCCCAAAATATCACAATACTCACCCATAACTGCAGCTGCCTCACGAATATGCTCTACAGTTGTCCCATTCATCACGACACCGTCTTGTGTTTCAAGGGCCCAACCATCTTTATCCATATTCATGACCATGACGTTCATACCCAAATTCATCGCTGCCTTTTGTGTACTCAAACGCGTGCGCAAACTTGGATTTAAAAATACGAGTCCCAGCGTTTTATGTTTACCAAGATCCTGATTGTCATAGGGTGCAGCTTTCAAACTTAACGCCTCTTGAACAACGTCCGCTACACTAGGTACATCCTTAACAGAGAAAAACTTTTTCATCTATATTTATTTATTCGAGTGCTTTTGTAACAGCACAAAATGTATGCGCCGCACTCCGTATATACTTTAATTACTAAAAAGCACAATCAGATTTGCCTAAGCCAAAAAGCTTATGTGCTAATCTGATGGCAGCTCTACAACTTTCTAAGCAACTGTGACCGCTTTGATATGTTCTTTCAATGCCGATAAAAACTGATCAGCATGTTCCTTCGTAATATTCAACGCTGGCAATAAACGAATCACGAAAGGTTTAGCCTCTCCCGTAAAGATACGGTTCTTTAATAAAAGATCTTTCTTAACATGTGCCAAAGATTCTGGAAGTTCAATACCAATGATTAAACCTCTACCACGCACTTCAACAATTTCCTCAATTTGCTTTAATTCATTGATAAGATATGCGCCTACTTCTGCTGCGTTCTTCATCAGCTTATCCTGCTGAATGATTTCTAAAACAGCCAAAGCCGCTGCACATGCGAGGTGATTTCCACCAAAAGTTGTTCCCAGACTTCCGTAAGTAGCCTTAAACTTGGGAGATATACTTATTGCTCCTATAGGGAAACCGTTACCCATACCTTTTGCCATCGTATAAATATCAGCTTCAACGCCTGAATAATCCTGCGCATAGAACAGTCCCGTCCTACCATACCCACATTGAACTTCATCAGCAATAAAAACCGCATTATATTGATCACAAAGAGCGCGAATCAATCGAAGAAAAGACACAGAAGCTTCGCGGATGCCCCCTACGCCTTGGATACTCTCTACGATAACAGAAGAGATCTCCTCACCGTATGAGCTAAAAGCCTCTTTAAGTGCAGTCTCATCATTGAAAGGAAGAAAAACTACATTCTCCGTTTCGTTAACCGGAGCGACAATAGCCGGATTGTCCGTAGCAGCTACAGCTAAAGAAGTCCTACCGTGAAAAGCTTTTGAAAATGCAATCACCTTTTTCCGTTTGTTATAAAACGAAGCCAATTTCAACGCATTTTCGTTAGCTTCTGCCCCCGAATTGCAAAGGAATAAATCGTAATCAACCTTACCCGAAACTTCCCCCAATAATCGGGCAAGTTCACGCTGAATTGGAATTTCAACAGAATTAGAATAGAACCCAATACGGTTCAATTGCTCTGTTATACGTTGTACATAATGTGGGTGCGTGTGTCCGATCGATATCACAGCATGACCACCATACAAGTCCAAGTAAGCATTTCCTTCGGCATCCCACACCGTTGATCCATTAGCCTTTACTATGTTAATGGGATTAATGGGATAAACATCAAATGGTTTCATCTTAATGAATTATAGATTGATAAACGAAATAGCTAGTAATAGAAAAAGCTATCAGATTTTAGCAATACAAATATATTAGTTATAACGGTAGGAATGGTCATAAAATAAAAAAAGTCCCCTTAAAAAGAGGACTTTTTTATGCTAGATCAGAAGAATACTATTCTCCGTCTACTTTTTCTTCACCTTCTACTTCAGCTTTCACCTCTGCAGGAGCTTCAGTTTCAGCAGTAGCAGCAGCTTTTTTAGCACCACCACGACGACGAGTAGCTTTCTTCTCAGCCGCAGCAGCTTTTTTACCGTAGATTTCGTTGTAATCAACTAACTCGATGAAAGCCATTTCTGCGTTATCACCTAAACGGTTTTCCATTTTGATGATACGAGTATAACCACCTGGACGGTTAGCTACTTTTTCAGATACTTCGCGGAATAAGATAGAAACTGCGTCTTTATCTTTCAAGTAAGCGAATACTGTACGACGTGAGTGAGTCGTATCGTTTTTAGATTTAGTAATCAAAGGCTCAACATACGTACGTAATGCTTTAGCTTTAGCCAAAGTAGTTGTAATACGTTTGTGTTTGATTAATGACGTTGCCATGTTAGCCAACATTGCTTTTCTATGGCTATCCGTACGGCCTAAGTGATTTACTTTTTTTCCGTGTCTCATTTTGGATTTTATTATACTAATCGTACCGTTTTTGTATATGTCAATAATGTGAATATCACATACTCAGACAGCCAAAAGGAATTACGACTAGTGGTCGCTTAATAAATTATTATTCTTCGTCTAATTTGTATTTTGCCAAGTTCATTCCGAATGATAAACCTTTCGATTTAACCAATTCTTGAATTTCGCTTAACGATTTTTTACCGAAGTTTCTGAATTTCAACATATCAGCTACATCATAAGTTACTAATTCAGCTAATGTGCGGATATCAGCAGCTTTCAAACAGTTCAATGCACGAACTGAAAGATCAAGATCTACTAATTCTGTTTTCAAAATCTTACGCATATGCAAGATTTCTTCATCAACAACTTTAGTTTCTTCTTTCGTTTGAGACTCAAGAAGCATATTCTCGTCAGAGAATAAAATAAAGTGTTGAATTAAGATCTTAGCAGCTTCTTTCAAAGCTTCTTCGGGGTGAATTGAGCCATCAGTAGAGATATCTAACAATAATTTCTCATAGTCAGTTTTTTGCTCTACACGGTAATTCTCAATGGTATATTTAACATTCTTGATCGGAGTAAAGATCGAATCGATTGCGATAACACCTACTGGGGCATCAGCAACTTTATTCTCATCAGCATTTACGTATCCACGACCTTTGGCAATACTCAATTCCAATTCAATTGTCACTGAATTATCCATGTTACAGATTACCATGTCTGGGTTTAAGACCGTAAAGTTATTAGAGAACTTTGTGATATCACCAGCTAAGAATTGTTCTTGACCATTGATTACTACAAATACCTTTTCGTTGTCGCCAATCTCACCTGTTTTTTTGAAACGGATTTGTTTCAAGTTCAAGATAATTTCAGTTACGTCTTCAACAACACCTTTGATCGTTGAAAATTCGTGCGAAACGCCAGAAAACCTTATCGACGTAATTGCATATCCTTCTAAAGAGGACAATAGAATACGGCGCAAAGCATTACCAATGGTTACACCAAAACCAGGCTCCAATGGACGAAATTCAAACGTACCATCAAAATCCGTAGATTTTTGCATGATAACTTTATCCGGTCTTTGAAATGCTAAAATTGCCATTTATTTTCTTTTAATGTTTTATTTGTAATAATAATTGTAATACAATAGAAGATGCATACCCCAAAATTGGACTATGCATTCTTCTATTTTATTTATTATTTAGAGTATAACTCAACGATTAAGTTCTCTTTGATGTTTTCAGGAATATCAGCTCTTTCTGGATAGCTTAAGAAAGTACCTGTTAATTCTTTCGCATTCCACTCTAACCAAGAAAATTTGTTTACAGTACGACCTGCAACTGAATTTGTGATGGCTTCAAGTGTTTGAGAACGTTCACGAACTGCTACAACGTCACCTGGACGCAAGCTATATGATGGAATGTTAACAACTTCGCCGTTAACAGTAACGTGTTTGTGGGATACCAACTGACGAGCAGCGGCACGAGAAGTAGCGATACCTAAACGGTAAACTACGTTATCCAAGCGAGCTTCTAACAATTTCAAGAAGATCTCACCTGTAATACCTTGTTTAGAGGCAGCTTTAACAAATAAGTTTGAGAATTGACGCTCCAATACACCATAAGTGTATTTTGCTTTTTGTTTTTCTAACAACTGAATAGCATATTCAGATTGTTTACCTCTGCGTTTAGAAGCTCCGTGTTGTCCAGGAGGATAATTTTTCTTTTCTAACGCTTTATCTGGGCCGAAGATCGGCTCTCTAAATTTACGGGCAATTTTGGACTTAGGTCCTGTATATCTAGCCATTTTCTTTTACAATTAAAGTATCTATCAGCCTATAGCCGATGAATCTTATCTTTAAATTAATTAAACTCTTCTGCGTTTTGGAGGACGACAACCGTTGTGAGGAAGTGGAGTGATATCTTTAATAGTAGTCACATCGATTCCTACAGTTTGCAATGTTCTGATTGCTGATTCACGACCAGCACCAGGTCCCTTAACAAACACTTCAACTTTACGTAAACCCAAGTCGTGAGCAACTTTTCCACAGTCTTGTGCAGCTTGACCAGCAGCATATGGAGTGTTCTTTTTAGAACCACGGAAACCCATTTTACCAGCACTAGACCAAGAAATAGTTTGACCTTGATTGTTAGTCAAAGTTACAATGATATTGTTAAACGTTGCGTTAATGTGAGCCTGACCTACAGGTTCGATAACAACGATACGCTTTTTTGCAGCTTTTTTAGTTTTAGCCATTTCTTATTTATTATTTAGTAGCTTTTTTCTTGTTTGCAACTGTCTTACGTTTACCTTTACGAGTACGTGAGTTGTTTTTAGTACGTTGACCACGAACTGGTAAATGTTTACGGTGACGCAATCCACGGTAACAACCGATATCCATTAAACGTTTGATGTTTAATTGAATTTCAGAACGCAATGCACCTTCAACTTTCAATTCGTCGTTAATGATGGTACGAATTGCTGCCAATTGATCATCATTCCAATCTTGCACTTTCACATCTTCGCTGATACCAGCTTTTTCCAAGATATATTCAGCTCTTGTACGACCGATACCAAAAATATAGGTAAGGCCGATCACACCTCTTTTGTTTTTAGGTAAATCAATACCTGCTATCCTTGCCATATAATATTAAGCTATTATTTTTTTAATGAATTAACCCTGACGTTGTTTAAACTTCGGGTTCTTTTTGTTAATTACAAAAACTTTACCTTTACGACGGATGATCTTACAGTCCGCGCTACGTTTTTTTATTGATGCTCTTACTTTCATGATATTTATTTTTTCAAAAGCTTGCGCTAATACAAAGGCTTACTGCTATTTATAGCGATAAGTAATCCTTCCTTTAGTCAAATCATACGGAGACATTTCCAATTTAACTTTATCACCAGGTAAAATTTTGATATAGTGCATGCGCATTTTACCAGAAATATGGGCAATGATTTCATGTCCATTTTCCAACTCTACCCTAAACATAGCATTAGAAAGTGCCTCTCTAATTATACCGTCTTGTTCTATTGAGGCTTGTTTAGCCATATATTCTCGATTAAATTTAATTTAAAAGCCTGCGAACAGGAGTGCAAAGATAAATAAAAATAATTGAAAACCAACTACTTTTTGTTCAAAACTTTCTCTACATGTTCGAATGTCAGCAACACATCTGGTTCTCCTTTTCGAATTGCAACCATCTGTTCGAAGTGCGCCGATAATTTTCCATCCACTGTACTTACTGTCCAACCATCGTCCCAAAAACGAACGCCCGCGCGACCCGCATTGATCATCGGTTCGATACAAATGACCAAACCTTCTTCCAACTTAGGACCAGCACCCCGTTTTCCATAATTGGGAACCTCAGGTTTTTCATGCAAGTGGTAACCAACTCCGTGTCCAACCAGCTCGCGAACAATTCCGAAGCCGAATTTGCTCACATACTCCTGCACAGCCGAAGAAATATCCCCAACACGTTTACCAGCCACAGCCTGTTCAACACCTTTGTACAATGATTCCTTTGTTACATCCAGTAATAACTGTGCCTCTTCAGAAATCTCGCCTACACCAAAAGTATAAGCAGAATCACTGATAAAGCCATTCAGATTGACACCACCATCGACCGACACAAGATCTCCATCTTTAATTTCATAATCGCTCGGAAAGCCATGTACAATTTGATCATTGACGGATATACACAAAGAATATGGAAACCCTTGATAATTTAAGAACGCTGGCGTTCCACCATTATCATGGATATACTCATAAGCTAATTTATCAAGAGATATAGTTTTTACCCCAGGCTTAATCACTTTTGCGATTTCACCAAGCAATTGCGAAAGCACATCTGCTGACTTCCGCAATTGCTCTATATCTTCTGCTGACTTATAAAATACTTTAGACATCTAAAGAAATTAAATTGCCGAATGATCCATTCCCTCAACAGACGCAGCCGAACGGCCTTTAATACGACCTGTTTTCATTAATCCATCATAATGACGCATCAATAAATGAGATTCGATCTGTTGCAAAGTATCCAACACCACACCTACTAAAATCAATAAGGACGTACCGCCGTAGAAGTGCGCAAATTGATTATTAATACCAACCAAACTTGCAATAGCAGGTAGAATAGCAATGATCGCTAAGAAAATTGCACCTGGAAATGTAATATTTGATATTACGCGGTCTATAAAATTACTAGTTTCCAATCCCGGTTTAATACCTG
>JAIRVH010000014.1 GCA_031253985.1 Sphingobacterium sp. | reverse complement strand
CCCGATTCGCTAATTGTTAAAAATATAATCTATGATCCCAGGAGAATTTTTTATTGCAGATGGCTATGTGATCTGCAATGAAGGTAGAGAAGTTACAACCATCACTGTGACAAATACAGGTGATAGACCAATTCAGGTAGGTTCACATTTTCACTTTTTTGAAGTGAACAAAATGATGGAATTTGATCGCGAGAAAGCTTTTGGTAAGCGCTTGAATATTATCGCAAGCACTGCAGTACGTTTTGAACCAGGCGAATCAAAAGAAGTCGAATTGGTTCCGTATGCGGGTGCAAGAAAGATCTATGGCCACAATGACTTGGCAAATGGAGATACCGAAACCGAAGTTGCGAAAGCAAATGCAATGAAAAAAGTAAAAGAACAAGGCTTTAAAAACAAAGTATCATGAGTTTAAAAGTTAGCAAATTAAATTATAGCGCCATCTTTGGCCCTACAAGTGGAGATAAAATCCGTTTAGGAGATACAGATATCATTATTGAAGTCGAAAAAGACTACGCTTACTACGGCGATGAAGCCAAATTTGGCGGTGGTAAGACTGTGCGTGACGGGATGTGCCAATCTTCAGTTCACACACGTGATGAAGGTACACTGGATATGGTGATCACGGATGCTATCGTGATTGACCACTGGGGTATAGTAAAAGGTGATATTGGTATTAAAGATGGTAAAATTGTTGGTGTTGGTCGTGCTGGAAATCCAGATACCATGGACAATATTACACCAAACATGATTATCGGTGCTTCTACTGAGGTGCATGGTGGATCAGGATATATTTTAACTCCAGGTGGTATTGATACCCATATTCACTACATCAGCCCAACACAAGTTGAAACGGCCTTGTACAGTGGTATTACAACAATGATTGGTGGTGGTACAGGTCCTGCGGATGGAACTAATGCGACTACAGTAACACCAGGTAAATGGAATTTACGTCGCATGTTACAAGCTGTTGAAGATCTTCCAATGAACTTCGGTTTCTTTGGTAAAGGAAACGTCGGTACAGAACAACCTATTGTTGAACAAATTGAAGCCGGCGCCTTAGGTGTTAAAATCCACGAAGATTGGGGTGCTACTCCAGCAACAATCGACAGAGCGTTGACAGTCGCTGATCAATATGATGTGCAGGTTGCCATCCATACAGATACGCTGAATGAAGCAGGTTTCTTGGAAGACACGATCCAAGCAATCAACGGACGTGTGATCCACACATTCCATACTGAGGGTGCTGGCGGTGGTCACGCTCCGGATATCATCAAATCTGCGATGTATCCAAATGTATTACCAGCATCGACAAATCCAACACGTCCATTTACAAAAAATACAATTGATGAGCACTTGGATATGCTGATGGTTTGTCACCACTTGAGTAAAGAAATTCCGGAAGACGTTGCTTTTGCGGATTCGCGTATTCGTCCAGAAACGATTGCTGCTGAGGATGTATTACAAGATCGCGGTGTATTCAGTATCATGAGTTCCGATTCTCAAGCAATGGGACGTGTAGGTGAAGTAATCACACGTACCTGGCAGACTGCAGACAAGATGAAGAAACAAGTAGGTCCATTGCCTGAAGATGAAGGTAAGGATAACGACAATTTCCGTGCACGTCGCTATGTAGCGAAATATACCATCAATCCGGCAATCGCCCACGGTATTTCTAAATACGTTGGTTCAATTGAGCCGGGTAAAATTGCCGATATGGTGATCTGGCGCCCAGCTTTATTTGGCGCAAAACCAGAAATGATTATTAAAGGCGGGATGATTATCGCTTCAAAAATGGGGGATGCGAATGCTTCTATTCCTACACCACAGCCAATCATCTTAAGAACAATGTTCGGTGGTTTAGGTAAAGCTGTTCACCAAACTTGTTTTGACTTTGTCTCTAAAATTTCATTGGAAAAGGGAATTAAAGAAGAGTATAAACTGGAAAGAACTTTACTTGCCGTAGAAAATTGCCGAAATATCTCCAAAAAAGATATGATCCATAATGATGCTACGCCTGAAATTATCGTTAATCCAGAGAACTATGAGGTAAGCCTTGACGGCGAGATCTTGCGGTCAAAACCTGTGGATACAGTTTCGTTGGGACAACGATACTTCTTGTTTTAACCCTATAACTACTTTTTTATGGCGTGATCCTATATCACGCCATAAACTATGAAAAACAATATGTTGATGAAATCATCATGGGCTTATCAAAAGCGCATAAGAGAGGGAATAATGACTGCTCATGATGTTTCATTAAGCTAAAATACGATTTACGCTAATGAAAAATTTGAAGATATTTTTAGGCTGTTGTATAGCAATGGCGTGCTTTACCATACAATCTGTCTATGCGCAAAAGGGAGGTATCATGGTTTATGGGTCACTGAATTACCACGAAACAACAGCGGGGCATCAATTTAGTGCCGCTCCGGTGGGTGCTGCCTATTTTTTCACCGACAACATGAATGCGGGGCTAAACTATGGATTCAATTCTGCTAAGGATAAAGCACTGGATTTCACAGATCATTCGCATGAAATAGGACCTTTCTATAGTAATACTTGGCCTCTGAGTGAGCATTTCATGTTAATTGGTCAGGTTGATGTACATTATTTGTGGGGCGATCAACATGTTGCTACCGGAGGTACTATGGTCGATGGTAAATACAATGGCTATCTATTCAGAGTATATCCGCTTGTGGGTATCGCCTTGGGAAAAGGTTGGGCATTAAAAGCTAAAGTGGCAGAATTGTCTTATAAAAAGAGAAATAGTAAAGATGCCGCTATTCCCAATGATCACGAAGTTATTACAGGAATCAATGGATCAACTGTAGGTTTGGGCTTGTCTAAAAATCTATTTGTTAAGAATTAAAAAATGATAATCACGGAAATCACAAGGAATATTCATGGTGAGCAGATCACTAAGCGTCTGGATTCGCTTGCTATTGAATGGTATGAGTCGACCAAACGTATTCAACGTTTACGTACAGCGGAGGGAATGGATATTGCCGTCAAATTGTTGGGTAATACATCCAGCTTGCAGGATGGTGATATCTTGTACGAAGATGAGGAGAAAATTGTTGTGGTAACGATCAAACCTTGTGAAGTCATCCGTGTCATGGCAATTGATTTCCTGCGAACTGCTTTTGTAAGCAGCGAAATTGGAAACAAACATTTGCCTCTATTTGTGGAGGCAAATGAATTGCTTATGCCTTATGAACGGTCAATGTACGAATGGCTAACTAAACAAGGATTTGACCCACAGCGTTGCGATCGTCAACTTTTACATCAGCTCAATGCAAATGTTGATCCGAAACATCATCAGAAGATAAAATCTTCGACTAAAAATATCCCGCTTTTGATCAACGACAAAGCCTTCATGAATTCGCAAGCGCCAACAGCTATGAAGGGAGACTGAAGTTTCGTTCTGCTCGATAACCGAGCGTAGCTAGCTCATTGATCCTATAATGTAAAAAATAGGAATCAGGAAAAAGGGATGGTTCAGATAAAAAAGGATTACAGCAGTACTTTCTTTTCATAAAGGGAAAAACTTGGTACAGCTTTAATATCCAATGGTAGAGAAGATTACACAAGGGGCGGGTTGGTCCTTGAAGATATATACTTATAATAAAAAAATAATGTCAATGAAAAATACATTTCTAGGCAAGTTACTCCATCTAGCAGATCCAACATTGCCAATTGGTGGGTTTACCCATTCAAATGGACTGGAGACCTATGTACAACAGGGCTTGGTCTGTGATAAGGTTACGGCGGACAACTATGTGCGTCATAACCTCTGGTATAATTTGAAGTACAATGATGCTGCTTTGATGAAATTGGCCTATGAAGCAACTTCTTCGCAGGACATGGATGCATTGATCGCCCTAGATCAAGAATGTACAGCATTAAAAAGCCCAAGAGAAATTCGCGATGCCAGTAAAAAACTGGGGGTACGTATTTATAAAATATTCAGTCGGTATCAACAGCAGGATTTTATGCTGTCCTGGGGTGAATTAATCCAAAAGAAGGAAGTAGATAGTCATTACTGTTTGATGTATGGCATG
>JAIRVH010000123.1 GCA_031253985.1 Sphingobacterium sp. | reverse complement strand
TGTATTTCATGAAGTATGTGTGGTTTAGTGTGTTAAGTTTATATTAAGTCCTTTGTAATTTGAAATCTCTTAGTAATTTTGCTTAACATTTTTTAACAAATCACATTATATGAAAAGATCTTTACTCTTTTTCGCTCTTGTTATGGCTAGTTATGGTGCTGTACAAGCTCAGGTTACGACAAGTAGCGTTACAGGTATTGTAAAAGAGGCAAACGGCAGTGTAACTTCGGGTGCAACTATCAAAGCTACACACGTCCCATCGGGAACAGTTTACTCAGGTTCTTCAAATTCAGCCGGTCGCTTTAACCTACCAGCGATGCGTGTTGGTGGACCTTACAGAATAGAGGTAACTTATGTCGGACAAAATCCAATTGTTTATAATGATGTTTATATACAATTAGGTCAGCCTTATGTTCTAAATAGTACTTTTGGCAGTAATGAGACTGTATTGGATGAGGTCACTGTAACTAGAACAGGCGGATCTAAAAATTTAAAGACTGGTGCTGAAACTTCGATTTCAAGAAAGCAGATGGAAAATTTACCTACTGTTTCTCGTTCAATTGAAGATTTTACTCGTTTGACACCACAAGCCGATGTGAAAGGGCAGTCTGTCTCCATCGGCGGTATGAACAATAGATTCAATCAATTTACTATTGACGGAGCTGTTACCAATGATGTATTTGGTCTTAATGCAAATGGTTTAAATGGTGGTGGTAGTGGTACAAATCCAATATCTTTGGATGCGATCGAGCAGATGTCTGTTCAAGTGGCACCGTTTGATGTGCGCTCCAGTGGCTTTGCAGGAGGCGGTATTTCAGCAGTAACAAAATCAGGTACAAATCAATTTCAGGGATCAGTTTATCATTATTTTAGAAATCAGGATTTTACTGGTAAAACCCCAAAATCTTTGGTTAAAGATGGTGAGGAAAGAACTAAATTGGCAAACTTTTCAGAAAAAACATACGGCGTACGTTTAGGAGGACCTATTGTTAAAGATAAGTTGTTTTTCTTTGTAAATTACGAACATACAAAAAATAATACGCCAGAAAATTATCCCGTAGGTTCTTCAAGCTCAAATTTATTAGAAGCTGATGCTCAACGTATTTATGATATAGCATTAAATAAATATAAATATGATGCAGGTTCTTACACTGATCTTGCAGATGAAAACACATCCAATAAAGTGATGACACGCTTGGATTGGAATATTAATGAAAAGAACAAACTTTCGTTGAGATACAATTATGTAGATGGTGTCGATATGGGTAATACGCGTACACAATCTTCATTAACTTTTGGTAATGGTGCTATCTTAAAAGATTTTAAGTCAAATACTTTGACGTTGGAGTTAAGTAGCCGTATTAACAATTCATTAGCCAATAGCTTTATTGCCGGTTATTCTAGAGTGAGGGATGCTAGGAGCTACAAAGGGCAGTTATTTCCAAACGTGAGAATAAATGTACCAAGACAATTGGAGGTTAATGGAAAATTAACAACCGTGACAGGTACATACTATTTAGGTGTAGATCCTTATAGTAATATCAATCAATTGGACCAGGATGTTTATACTTTATCCAATAACTTGACTTGGTATAAAGGACTGCATACATTAACTTTCGGTACGCATAATGAATTTTATAAAATGTATAATGCATATACACAAAATTCAAATGGTGCCTTTGTTTTTAGTGATTCTAAAGCTGGAGATATTAACCCTGCTACAGGAAAAGCCTATACAGCAATTGAGAACTTTGAGAGAGGTTTGGCAAATAGCATGAACTATAGCTATAGCAATACAGATGATCCTCGCCAAGGAGCCAAATTTGATGCTGTTCAGTTAGGTTTTTATGCTCAAGATGAGTTTCAAATGCAGGATAATTTAAAAATAACTGCTGGTGTCCGTGTGGATATTCCAATTTATTTGGATAAACCGATGGAAAATACTGATTTTAATAATTCAATATTAGCAAAACAGTATAATGTGCAAACCAATCGTATGCCAAGCGCACCTGTGATGTTTTCGCCACGAATAGGTTTCAATTGGGATGTAAATAGAGATCGTTCGACTGTCGTAAGGGGAGGAATGGGAATATTTACATCTAGGGTTCCATTTGTTTGGGCAGCCGGTGCATTTACTCAAAGTGGCGCATTACTTGGCGGTAATAGTCTCGGTAATGGTACTGATGCAAATGTGCCGTTTATAAGTGATGTTAACAACTTGCCAAAGTATTCGGGTGCAGTTACACCATCTGGAAATATTACAGTACTTGACAAGAATCTGAAATTGCCTCAAATTGCACGTTTCTCCGGTGGAGTGGATCAAGTATTACCATATGGTGTTAAAGGAACTTTAGAATTTATTTATTCTAAAAACTTAAGTGCATTTAACTTTAGAGATATAAATCTCGAGAGGCCAATTGGTACGTTAGAGGGGGCAGATAATCGATTAGTTTATGATGCAAATAACAATAACCGCCGAGTTCTCGATAATTATACAGAGGTTATTTACGTTAATAATGTTAACAAAGGTTACTCTTGGTCAACCACAGCTTCATTATCAAAAAGCTTTCTGTTTGGTTTAGATGCATCTGTTGCCTATACGTACACTGCTGCTAAAGATTTGATTTCTGGTACATCGTCTCAAAATCAATCCAATTGGTATAGAGTAGCGTCTGTAAATGGTTCAAACAATGTAACTCTTGCTCACAATCCATTTAGTACTGGAAGTCGTGTAATCGGATTTTTATCATTCTCGAAAGAATATTTAAAACATTTAGGAACTTCTGTTTCTCTTGTATACACTGGACAATCTGGAGCTAGATTCTCCTATTTAGCTGGAGGTAACCTAACTGGCTATGCAACGTCATCTAGTAATCAATTTAACTTGATGTATATCCCTAGGGATCAGTCTGAAATTACCTTTGTACAAAATGGCGATCAGACACCTCAACAACAATGGGAAGCTTTGAATGGATTTATTGAATCAAATGATTATTTGAAATCTAGAAGAGGACAATATGCGGAAAGAAATGGGGCTAGATCACCATTTTCTCATAAGTTCGATTTGAAAATTGTTCAGGATTTGTTTACTAATATTGGAAATACAAAAAATAAACTTCAGCTTTCGGTGGATATCATGAACGTTGGCAATTTGCTAAATGGAGATTGGGGCAAACAATATACTGGAGCAGGTAGTTTCTGGGATAATAGTTTTATACCTGTGACATTTGCTGGTTATGAGGGAACAACTAAAAAACCTACCTACAGATTATCAAATATAAATAACAATGTACCTTATTATGTGCAAGACATCTATTCAAGATGGTCTGCACAAGTGGGAATTCGTTATATCTTCAATTAGTCTGAATAATCCGTCTTTAGAAAAAGAGGTCGCTGTAACTAAATATAGCGGCCTCTTTTTTTAACAAATATGAAGTTCTCTTCTCTTTTAAACTTCAATTTTATTTTCGAATTGTAAGTTGATATGCAACATTAAAAACTGGCATTATGCATATTCGAATAAATTCCTTCAATTAAAAACAAAAGACAATCATAGGTTACAAGTTTCTTAGATATTATTAATGTTGGTAATTTCCTTAGTAGAAAATGGGGCGTAACAAAGACTTCAAATATTACCAACTTTATGCAATATCAGGGAGTGGCTAATAATAAGCCTAATTATACTGTTAGCCAAAATCTTAAAGGGCAGACTTTCAGAAATAATACAGGTATTGATTCGAGATGCCCAATGCCGTTAGGTATCCGCTATAGCTATATAATCAATTTAAAAAAACGATCGATCTGTTCAGTTTTTTAAATTGATTATTAACCTTGAAGTCTAGTTTTTGATGGTTCTTGGAATTTTATTTAGAAAGATGCTAACCGATTTTAGTAATTAAGACTAAATATATTTTTATAAATATTCTTTGTGTTTGTGGGAATTAAATTTCATTTAATTAACAATTTGTTTATTGATAATTTAATTAACTTTATTATCTTAGTGTATAATTAATTTACTTTATTTTATGAAAAGAATTTTATGTATTCCATTAGTATGGATCTTTCTGCTATTACATTCATGTAATAAGGCTGATGTTACTTCGATTGAAATATCACAAAACGATGTTTATATTGAAAAACTTAAAGCACTGGGTTTCGATTTATCGCAGGGTTTTTATGAGGAGGATGGTGGTTTTATAGTTGAAAATGATATTTTTCTCTCTAAAGAGGATGTCGATTTTCATTCAAATAGAAAATTACTTGAAGTCGTGAAGTTACATGATTTGAGTACTTATGCTTCACTGAATTCTGCAAAAGCAAGTGGAGGTAAAAAATCACAATATCGTTCTACAAATATTGTTAGTTTCATTGATCACAGTTCTTATACAAAAACAATTTCTCTCTATTTAGATCCCTCATTAAATAGTGTTCTTGGAAGTGGGTTAGATCAAGCTATCACTCGTTATAACAATCTAGACATTGCGCTAAAATTTATTCGGGTTCAAAATGCAAATGTTGCCTCAATAAGAATTACTCCGGCAGATAATAGCACACCGAAAAAGTACCTTATGAAAGCTGGATTTCCACAATCATCAGGAGCCCCGTATAATAGTATTTTGGTCAATACCAACTACTATAATAATAATACAATAAGGTATGATATTGCTTCAACATTAGCACATGAAATTGGTCATTGTATAGGCTTAAGACATACTGATTATATGAATCGTGTGTTTAGTTGTGGCGCTGAAACTGATGTAAATCCAAATGAAGGGGCTGGAACTGATGGAGCTGTACATATACCAGGAACTCCTACGCTTCCCGAGTATAATTCCTTTATGTTAGCTTGTGTTAATGGCGTCGATAGGCCGTTTACTCAAAATGATATTTTGGCTCTCAAAACACTTTACCCGTTAAAAGCCCCGTCCTTTTATATTGCTTTGAGCACAATTATTCTAGACGATAGATCATCTTATAGTTCTTGTTGTGATTATAATGATTATGATGTTAAATATGAAGCAAAATTCTATAAAGATCAGACTGGTACAACTCCATATTACCCTACTTCTCCATTTGTTCTTCGTGGAGCACTTTTTCACAATAATTCGCTTGTTCAGCAATTAAATATAACCATTCCCACAGGAGTTCAATCCTATGATTTGGGAACATATACTAATTCATCTGTATTAGAATGGGGAACTACTGTATCTCAGGACGAACATCAAGTAATAGTTTATCCAAGCTATGACCTTTATTTAATGAGATAGTATATATCAAGATAGTATAGGAGATAACAGAAAAGGTCAAGATTATATCTTGACCTTTTCTGTTATAATTACCAATTTCTCCACCTAAAAGAACAAAATATACCCCCTCAAAACAGGCCATCCCTCCGATATTTGGTTTATAACTAAATTATAAACCCGACTGATGATGAAGCAGTTCTGTATGTCCATACTCCTGGGTATTGGCGTCTGCATGTCTCTTTGTGCATTTGCGCAAAACACAGACCTGGTTAATTGGCCTAAGCAGGCTGATCCCAAATTAATAGGTGATCTGGTGGCACAACGTTTTGTGGCAAGCCCACATAACAGTTTCAAACCACCGGCTCCCCCAAAATCAATTACCTATCCCGAAGTCTGTACCTGGTATGGGGCACTGAAGTATGCCGAAGTGAGCAACAACAAAAAGTTACTGGAGCAATTGACGCATCGGTTTATGCCATTCTTTGATACCGAAAAATACTTGGTCCCCCGACCTTGGCATGTAGATTTTTGTGTCTTTGGAACGGTACCGCTGGAACTCTATCAGCAAACAAAAAACAAGGAGTTTTATACGATGGGAATGCGTTTTGCCAATGCACAATGGACGATTCCGATTGATTCTCCCCAGGTTGTCAAAGACAGCTATCAGAAATTTCTCGATAAAGGCCTGACTTGGCAGACCCGCTACTGGATCGACGATATGTATATGATTACCATGATTCAGTCCAAAGCTTTTCAGGTGACGGGCGATCCACAATATATTGATCGGGCAGCGCATGAAATGGTTGTCTACCTCGATACCATTCAAAAAGAAAATGGTCTTTTTTATCATGCCCCTGACGCACCATTCTTCTGGGGGCGGGGCAATGGCTGGATGGCAGCTGGCATGAGCGAATTGCTCTCTTCATTGCAGAACGACAACCCCAATCGGCCCAAAATATTGGCTGCTTACCAAAAAATGATCACAAGCCTAAAGAAGTATCAGCGGCCAGATGGCCTGTGGGGTCAGCTCATTGATAAACCTGAATCCTGGGTGGAAACTTCGGGCTCCGCCATGTTTACCTATGCGATTATCCTGGGCATAAAAAATGGTTGGCTCGATGCCGCAACATATACGCCGATCGCACGCAAGGCATGGATTGCTTTGACGGGCTACATCAATAAAGATGGCGATATCAGCAACGTCTGTGAAGGTACCAACCGGAAAGACGATTACCAGTATTATTTAAATCGAAAACAGAAAACAGGAGATATGCACGGTCAGGCTCCTATACTCTGGTGTGTGTATGCTTTGTTAAAAAAATAAGCCAATTATGAGAAGATTATGGACAATTTTGCTGTCATTGCTCGCCTTAAAAGCGCCTGCACAAAGCCTACACTTTCAGGAGCAATATCCCGGAGTATGGAAAGCAGTATTTGGAAAGCCTGATACATATACTTTACTTGGCGCAGCCGGAGTAAAGCCCCAGGCGGCAACGCTCGAACGACTGCAGTCTGTTGATTTTCCCTTACCCAAGATGGAGGTGCATGCCGAACTGATCGATGGTAAAACTTACCTGCGATTCCCATTGCAAAAGAATGAACAGATCTTCGGACTGGGACTCAATTTTCAGACGGTACATCAGCGGGGCAAGATTCTCAATCTGCACGTGGATCACTATGGCGGCAAGGACAATGGCCGTACCCATGCGCCGGTTCCATTCTACGTTTCTTCCAGAGGATACGGCGTACTGATCAATTCAGCACAATATTTAACCTATTATGTCGGAACGGGTGTACGTAAAGATGCCAAGGTTCCTGCAGAAGTAAAAGACCGTAATACCGATAAAAGCTGGAACTCCCGCCCTTACTCGGATGCTGTGGAGGTATATGTACCCACAGCAGGTGCCGAAATTTATGTTTTCGCGGGCATCAATCCACTCGATGCTATCAAACGCTATAATCTCTTTTGTGGCGGTGGCACATTGCCACCGAAGTGGGGACTTGGTTTCACACAGCGTGTGCAAAAGCTTTATACAGCAGATGAAGTCATCAAAGAAGCTGCCGAATTTGAAGAACATGGTTTTCCGCTCGATTTTATCGGACTTGAACCGGGCTGGCAGTCCAAAGCTTATCCCTGTTCATTTGAATGGGATGCTGGACGTTTTCCAGATCCAGCAGCTTTGGTCAAAACATTGGCCGACAAAGGTGTGCGTCTAAACCTCTGGACAAACCCCTATGTTTCGCCCGATGCTCCCATCAGCAAGTCAATTGAGCCTTTTACAGGATCTCATACCGTGTGGAATGGGACGGTTCCGGATCTGTATCACCCGGATGCAAAACGTATTGTTGCAGAACAATTGAAACGCTCGCAGATCAATATTGGAATCAGTGGCTATAAGATTGATGAAGTAGATGGGTACGACTACTACCTATGGCCAGACATGGCCAGATTTCCTTCCGGCATCAGTGGCGTACAGATGCGGCAAACTTATGGCTTGCTTGCCCAGAGATTGACCGATAGTCTATACCGTCAGCAGAATAAACGAACTTTTGGACTTGTACGTGCCTCCAATGCCGGAGCCAACAACATGCCTTATGTCATTTACAACGACTATTACAGCCATCAGGATTTTATTACAGCATTGGTCAATAGTGGTTTTTGCGGTGTGCTATGGACGCCGGAGGTTAGGGGCTCCAAAACCGGAGAAGAGTGGTTGCGCCGTTTTCAAACGGTCGTATTTTCACCGATGGCTATGATCAATGCCTGGTCCAGTGGGACCAAACCCTGGTCTTTTCCCGAAGTCGCAGAGAAAGTGAAGTATTATGCGCAATTGCGGATGGAATTGTTGCCTTACCTGTATAGTGAATTTGCAAAATACCATTTTGAAGGAACACCGCCTTTTCGGGCCATGGTACTCGAAGATGGGTTCCAGGGTCATACAAATTTGACTTTGGGCAATAAGGATCTCGAAACAAATCCTTATCTGGAAGCGGTAAATAAGGAAGTGAAAGATCAATACATGTGTGGCGAGTATCTTTTGGTCGCACCATTATTTACGGGCGAATCTTCCCGCAAAGTGCTTTTGCCTAAAGGCAACTGGTACGATTTCTATTCAGGACGTTATGTCGGTAATGGAGAGGAGATCGTTGCTAAACCCGAAGATGATCGGATACCTGTATATGTTAAAGATGGCGGGATCATCCCGATGACAGCAGCAAGGCTCCATGTCCCGGCAACCGGTGAAAAAGTAGATTTGATCATTCGGCATTATGGTGAAAAGGAGGGGGGGTATAACCTATATGATGACGATGGTATAAGTTTCGACTATGAGAAAGGTGCTTATTCCTGGCGTCGCATACAAATTAAAAGAAAAGCCGGTGGAAAATTGGTAGGGGATCTGTCTCCGGCAAGCAAAAATAAACCTGATAATTTCGGTACAATAAGATTTGAGTGGATGGGGCAATGATGCTGTTTTGATTCATATGGGGTGTTCTGCGTTCCTAAAAACCATTTTTTACCGCTAAAAAGACCAAAAAATACACGGTCTAACCTTGCGGATTGACTGATATTTGAGGTATAACTGATTATAAAAAATAACCAACTTATTAAATGCATGGCTTAGCCATCAAATAATCTACTTAGGGTAGGCTATCGCCATAAAAACTGATTTATTATGATAAAAAGTATCACAAAAATGGGGTGCTTTGTACTCTTCCTGTTTCTTGCTATGGGGAGTATAGGCTTACCGGTCTTTGCCCAGCAAAACATCCGGCTTTCAGGAAAAGTGACCAACAAAAAAGGAGAGGCACTGCAGGGAGTCAATGTACGCGTTAAAGGGAAAAGTCAGGGAACAAGTACTGATGCTGCGGGGAAGTATCAGCTGGATGTTACCGCCTCCAGTACGGTTGTCTTTAGCCAAGTGGGCATGAAAGAGCTGGAGCGAGCAGTCGGTAACCAGCAACAACTGGATGTCACATTGGAAGATAGCGACAATGCGCTGGATGAGATTGTGGTCACGGGCTATGGTGGTGTCGCAAAGAAACGTGACCTCACAGGTGCCATCTCTTCTGTCAATGCAAAGAAAATAGAAGAACGTCAGCCTATTAATCTTTTCGATGCCCTACAGGGCCAAGCGGCAGGTGTTCTTATTGTCAATGACGGTGGTGGTGCACCTGGGGCGACAGGTTCTATACAGGTACGGGGTACGTCAACTTTAAATGGTGGTAATGGTCCTTTATATCTGGTCGATGGGGTCATTAACCCAGACGGTGCCAGCATCAACCCCACAGATATCGAGAATATCGAGGTGCTGAAAGATGCCGCCTCTGCATCTATTTATGGATCGCGCGCGGCCAACGGGGTTATCCTGATCACCACCAAGCGCGGTTCCGAAGGGAGACCAATGGTCAATGTCAACTACAATCATCTTTTTGGCCGTCTGGCTCATTATATCCCTGTGAGCAACTCGGCAGAAGTAAGGGCTTTCCGGTATATTCAGGGACTCAATACCAATACGGATTCCATCAACCCAAGTTTCAATTCAGACAACGATTTGCAGCGGCTTTTATTGGGTAATCTGGCACAGAAGAAGGAAATTAAAGTGAGTGTTTCCGGTGGTCAGAAAAATCTCCGTTACTACAGCAGTTTAAATTACCTGGACGACAAATCTATTATCCTGAATAGCTACGCCAAGCGTTTGCAGTCACGCATCAACGTGGAATATCAGTTTTCATCCAAATTGAGGTACTCCAACAATATTTCCTTTTCCTGGCAGAAAGGTAATACAATTCCGATCGGAAATACGATACGTGTCGTGATGGACCGACCTGCTTATTCACTCATTTATTATCCTGACGGTTCCCTAACAAGTTACATTGGTTCGAAACGGAATCCTGTCGCCAACGCACTGTTTGAAAAAAACATCGATGAGACCTATTCCGGACAATTTAACAACCAACTGGACTATCAGATCAGGGACGACCTAAAATTTACGACTTTGTTTAACGCACGGCTGGACAACTTGCAGAATACGCAATTCTCGCCGCGTTTCCTCTCGGCAAATAAGGATCAGAATAGCGGAACAAATGAATTCAATAAGACCTTTACCTGGGAGTTTCAATCCTATCTGAATTATAATAAAACTTTTGCGCAGGATCATAATGTCACGGCTTTATTGGGATTCAGTTCGGATCGTAGACGTTATGACCGTTTTCATTCCGAATATATGAATAGCGTAAATGAGGAGGTTCTGGTGACTTTTCCAGATTACCTCACACCTTCAAAAACCTATACTACTGCGACAGCGAATGCTTCTGCTTCTGTTTTTAGCCGGATCGGATACAATTACAAAGGACGCTATCTCGTTCAGGGATCGTACAGAAGGGATGGGTCTTCGCGATTTGGTGCCACAAATAAATGGGGGAACTTCCTGTCTGCATCTGCTGCCTGGCGTTTCTCGGATGAGGACTTTATGAAATGGGCCAAACCGGCTTTGGTGGATGCTAAACTGCGATACAGCATCGGACAGCTTGGAAATGATAAAGTCGGTGATTACGAATCGTACACCAAAGTGGCCTTTGGTGGATCTTATAATGGTGTCGGCGGAGCTGCTTTGACCAGTACATTTGGGAATAATCGGATCAAATGGGAAACAACCACGCAGAACAATGTGGGGCTGGATCTGACTTTCTTAAATGGTCGATTGGGGTTTACCGCAGATTACTATGTCAAGACGACTACGGATCTACTATATCCAAGAGAGCTGGCCAAGGAAACAGGCTATGCCAAAGTGAATGTCAATTTAGGGACAATTCGCAATCGCGGGATGGAATTTGTCATCAGCGCCAAACCAATCGTAACACGTGATTTCAGCTGGGAGGTAAACGGCAATATCTCCTTTGAGCGCGGTAAGATCGTGAAACTGGCCGATGGAATACCATTTTTCCCGGGCAATAAATGGTACGCGGAAGAAGGTGGCCGTATCGGTAATTTCTACGGCTGGCGCAATCTGGGTGTATATGCCTGGGATGAATCCAATGCTTACAACGACAACTGGGAAAAATTGACACTGGTACTTGACGACCAGGGCAAACCATTGTATCGCGATGGAAAGGCTGTGTATACATTTAAAGGCAATGATTACCAAGGAACCGTACATCAGCTCTACGCGCCAGACGGTAAATTAAAAGGCGGTGATGCGGAATGGCTCAACAATAAGAAAGACAGCTTGATCAACGATGAAGATCGCATGATTCTCGGCAATGCGACACCTGATTTCTATTTTGGTTTTATGCAGACTTTTAGATATAAACGATTTACGCTAAATGTACTCTTCAACGGTTCTTTTGGCGGTGAAGTCTATAATGCTTTGCTGCAACGTCAAAATTATCCGACCAATACAGGAGCAGGTTCACCGGATATGGTCTACAATGTATGGCGCAAACCCGGGGATGTGGCCAAATACCCAAATTATGTGGAGCGAAACAACCGTGGAAATATGAAAACCAATCAGAATAGCCTCTATATCGAGGATGCGACTTTTATCCGTTTGTCAAGTGCACGGCTAGCTTATACGTTTGATCCTCAGTTGATCAATAGGTTGAAAATGAAAGGACTTACGGCTTTCGTTTATGGAAGCAACCTATTGACATGGACCAATTATCGGGGCTATGATCCTGAATTCAGTACGAATAATCCGCTGACACCAGGTGAGGACGACGGACGTTACCCAAGGAGACGGGAGTTTGGATTCGGGGTAAATATTAATTTTTAGCATATATCTATTCGCTTAGGTTCCATCTGACGGATGGAATGAAAAAATATTTTTGACATGAAAACAAAGATCTTAGCACTGTTACTGCTGTCAGCCACGCTGGGAAGCTGTAATAAATTTTTGGAAGAAAAACCGCTGGCGGAAGTTGCCCTGGATCAGCATTATAAAAACTTATACGATGTGCAGGCCGCAATCGCTGGAATGTATAGTGCCTTTCAGCTTGAAATGGTTGGCAAAGGTAACTATCAGGATAACAAGGATAATTACCTCGAGAAATACCTGTATTGGGGCGAATATCGTGCGGATAATTTTGACCGTGCAATTAGCTACACCAAAGACTACGTGGACGAGATTGTGTTAAACAGTCTTACGCCGACCAACCAGTTTTCAGACTGGAGCGGACTCTATACCGCCATCGGGCGTATCAATAACAATATCAAATACATTCCAAAGGCAGCGGAATTGGATAGCCGCATTACCCCGGAGATGCTGAAAGATTATCTCGCGCAGTGCCACGCACTTCGAGCCATGTGTTATTTCTATCTCGTCCGTGTATGGGGTGATGCTCCGATATGGCTTGAACCGTATGAAGACGTACAGCAGCCTGCTGCTAGCGCACGGGAATCGAAAGATAAGCTATTGAACGAGGTTATTATACCGGATCTGGAAAAAGCCTATTCCCTGGTCGATAAAGATGCGAAAAACTCCCTATGGACAATCGGAGGGGCGGGGATCTGTGCTATCATGGCCGATGTGTATATGTGGAAGAAGGATTATCAAAATGCAACGAAATGGATTGGACGCCTGTTTTTGACGAAGTCACCTACAGGTGTAAGTTATGCCGGAGCCAATGAAACCAATTTACAGGATGGCGCAAGCTGGAAAACTATTTTTGTCAATCCAACTTCCAGCAAAGAAACCATCTGGAGCATCCATTGGGATTACCTCAAAAATGGCTGTGCCTGTATGCAGACATCATGGTCTCCCAACAATAAACAGATTGTAGTCGATGAAGGAGTTTGGGCAACCTGGTTTCAGCCACAGACGACAACTTCCCCAAGTCCTGATATTAGACCTCAACAAACACTGGATGTCTATTTTGGATTGCCAAGCAATAAACGGGACCGATTTATCAAATGGTATCCTACGGATGCCAATCCAACCAAAGCGGATCCATGGCCCATCACAAATCAGGCACTTCCCGTTTATCTGACGATGTACAGGCTGAGCGATATATATCTCTTGTACGCCGAAGCGTTGAACGGCCTGGGAGATCGGGCCAACGCCCTGAAATATTTAAACTTTGTCCGCAAACGTGCACGCCTACCACAATATGATGCAAATGATGCAACGATTGCCACAAGCTATCAGCTGGAAACGGCTATTCTGGATGAACGTCGTATGGAGCTCTTTGGTGAGGGGAAAAGATGGTTTGATCTGGTACGGACCGGCAGGGTGAAGGACGTGATGGATCCCATCCTGAAACGAAGACAGGAAGAAGCCGGCAATTTGGAAAAACCCGGATTCCTGGATCCAACAAATAGAGTGTATTGGCCTATTCACCGGAATGTTTTAAACTCGAATAAAGCATTGGTTCAAAATCCGGGATATACAGATTAACCACAAGAATTTAAATCAGAGCGTCATGAAAAGAATGTTTAAGACCAAATGGACCTATAGCGCTATCATCGCCGTAAGTCTATTAATGACAAGTTGTTCACTTTTCGATTTGGAACTGCAAAAAGATTACGATTACCAACATAAAACTTTAGATCCCAATATCGGGATCAGTGCACGCAAATTTTTGGAAAACCGTTCGTACGAAACAGCAGAAAATCCAACCGACACGGTATTCAAATGGATGCGTAAAGGTCTGGAATATGCAGGTATCCCCTTGGAAGAATTTGAGAAAAACGATCGGACCTTTATTTTTTTGCACAATGAAGGAATAAAGACCTGGGACCCGAAAACGAAAAAAGTGACTGCAGGCCTCTTTTTTGATTTCCCGATCGTGACCGGAGTAGACGGCACAGGAAAACCGATTACTAGACCGGCGACAAAATGGGAAGATTACAATAAAGATGATGTCCGTAACTATTTTCTTTACCTGATGCTGCAGGGGAATTATAACTTTGATAAGTTGACCATTGAAAATACAAAAGCAAAAACAATGCTTCCGGCCAATACAGTAGCAAGTAAAAGTTCGCTGCTGGGATACCTGAATGAGGGAAAAGGTTTTGATCAGGAAGGGCTGATGGTATTGCGCTTGGTCAACAACAGTGATTTGGCCCCGATCCAAATTAATAATAAGACAACCAATCGATCTGGGGGATATATTGTCACGAACGGTGTGGTTCATGTCTTTGGAAGCAAGGGGAATACCACTGTTTACCCTTTTGCGGGAGCACTTTAACGGAGAACCTTTTAAAACAAATTTAAAATATGATCAAGAAGAATTCAGTTATTGCTTCATTGCTGCTGCTGCTGGCTGTGGGAAGCAGCTGTGAGAAATCGCCAGCCGAAAAACTCACGTTAAACAGTATTGCCTGTGTGCAATGTCACACCATTCAGTCGGCAGCAGATCTTCAGGCACTGAGCTTACAGCCCGGAGACACAGTCATTATGAAGTCCGGCCAATGGACCAATCAGGAATTGACCTTCAGTGCTCAAGGGACCAAACAGCAACCTATTGTGCTAATGGCAGAGCAGCGTGGAACTGTTATCATGAAAGGTACCTCATCTGTTAGTATCACGGGACAATGGTTGGTTGTGGATGGGCTTGTCTTTCAGGAAGGCTATACCTCGGGAAAAAATGTGGTTGATTTCACTTCATCCTCTTCCAATTGTCGTTTAACCAATACATCGATTGTGGACTATAATCCTCCGGCGGCAACGACCGATTACCGTTGGGTTTCCATTAACGGTTCTTACCATCGCATTGACCACTGCTATTTAAAAGGAAAGACCCATCAGGGACCTACAATGGTCGTATGGGGAACCAGTAAGCCCATGAAACACCGGATCGATCATAACTTCTTTGGCGAGCGTGCTGCGGTACCGGACAATGGCGGTGAAACCATCCGCGTTGGAACCAGCGACTGGTCCATGACAAATGCACTGACAACCATTGAAGATAATATCTTTCAGCGCTGTAACGGCGAAACGGAAATCATATCCAATAAGATGGGGGCTGACACCATTCGGAACAATTATTTCTACGAAAGCCAGGGAACCTTATGCCTGCGGCACGGCAATGGATCTGCCGTCTATGGAAACTATTTTGTTGGTAATGGCAATAGTGCTGCCGGTGGCATCCGTATTATAGGGGAAGATCATCTTGTGTATAACAATTACTTCCAGAATATGGCTGGTACGGGGCAAAAAGCTGCGTTGGCAATCATGGACGGTGTGCCAAATTCACCTTTGAGCGGTTACTTTCAGGTAAAACGGGTGAAAGTTGTGGCCAATACCATGATTAAGTGTAAGCAGTCATTTGATATCGGTTCGGGGAAAGGAGGAAATAGCCGGACATTGCCGCCGACGGATGGACATATTGCAAATAACGTGGTGTCTCAGTCTGCGCAGTCCACTATGCTAACCTTCACGGATCAACCGGTCAATTTTGTTTACCAGGGAAATATTGTATTTGATGTGCCGGCAAGCCAACAACTTCCGGCTGGATTTACGCGCGTTAACCCACAGTATTCGCTAACGACTGACGGTATCTATGAGCCAACAAGCAACAGTCCGGTGTTGGGAGCTTTTGTGGGGAATTATCCTTTTGCGACCGCGGCAGATGCAGGAGCTCCTAAACTGGATACGAAACATCGTGATCTGCTGAAAGCCCAGAATATTGGGCCTGTATTTATGACTGGTCTGGGGAGCAGTCTCGTCATTAATCCTTAAAATCATCCCGAAGATTATTTTATGCGGAGAATAAACTATTTATTCTCCGTTTTTGCGGTAAATAAGGCATGTATTTAACGCATATAAACGGAACATACTGATACCAAATTATTCCTAAAGACAATTTTCAATCAATATTTAGACAGTAATTAGTCATTGTTTATTCAGTCTACACTGAGCAATCACTGAACGAGCACTGAACAAACACTGAACAAGAACTGTCAAAAGGGCTAATTTGGTCACTACCTGATCCTGATTTGCTGCAGTTAAAAGAGAACCCAAGGCCCGATCTTTAATCAGAGTGGCCGTTGTTTTATTTAATGATGGGAAAGGTATAAAAGTTCTTGCACTCACAGATAGTAAGTTTGGCAATTTTCATTTGTATTTTTTGACAGGTTTTGGAGAATGCTTTTTTCGGTATTCTTTATAATTTCCATGTTTTTCGTATTCCAATGTACCTTCAGCACAGTAGCTGCTGAGATAAACAGAAAATTTATTGCTCTGTTCTTTGTTCGCATGTAGCTGTTGGATAATATCAGAAACACGACGGGGTATTTCGAAAAAATCAGAGTTATAAACGAGGTCATCCAGTTCCTTCGTTAGTTCAATACGGCGCTTTGACTCAGGAGGAATATTGTAGAGCGGCGTTAAATCTATCGGTTTTTTGAATATGGTATGCGGTTGAATTTTTAAAGCACGGCAGATCAGGATAAAGTTATTCAGTGAGGCGCCTTTTCCTTTTTCAACAGCCGCTATCGTGTTGGTGGTTAAGCCCGTCATATTGGCTACATCTTTCAATGTGTAGTAAATTTTTTCACGTTGAATGCGCAATTGTTCCCCAATTTCCTCCAGTATATTTTCATTGGTATATCCCATATACAAATGGAAAACTTATTTGCGCATTTTTAGGATAATAATATTTTAGTTTTATTTGCGCAAATAAATATTTGTTTTTATATTTGTTTCAACGAAAGCCGATAACTAAATATGAACGACAACAGCAGGATCGGAGACTAGGGCTAAACTGCTTTGTGCGACTAAAATCTAAAGAATGAGAAAATTAAGTATTAAAAATATCGCAAAGTCACCGGAATAAAATTGATTTATTGGACTTGTATCTAGTATCCTATGTTGATAACCCCTATTATTGACTTGTAACTGCCATTCAAAGCATAGGTTGAATAAAAAATAAAATTATCTGAATCGTTGAATAGACTTGTTGTTGAGTTTATTTAAAAGCTGTTTTTGCGCAAAAATAAAGTAATTATTTTGCGTTAAGGATGTTCTTTGACTTATTGGTATTGAAAAAGGAGAATATAAACGTATAGGCTGATCAGTTGTTTTGCTGATCGGTTTGATTAGGATAGGAGGTATCTTGTGATGCCGTAGGGTGAGCGCAATGGCGACTCACTGAATACCCCTTTTTAATAAAATCTTGGGTTCCATCCTACGCTATGTTCTTGATTATTATTACGATACTAGGAGGTAGGATGTTAATGATATTGAAATGAAGGATATACACAACTCACCGACCTATACATACCAAAGATTGCTTGATGCTGATGCTCTCAAAATGCAGGGTATACACCACACATGTTCTTTAAAAAAAGATTGAGAATGATGTTAATGACTTCAAATTGTGAGGTATACACAACATTGAAAATATAGATCCAAAGCGAGTATAAAATGTTGATGATCTCAAAATTTAGGATATATACTACAGGCGCTTTTCGGACTTTTCTTAATTCTTGAAGTTGATTATCTCAGAATACAGAGTATACACAATTAGAGACTCGTTAACAAATAGTGGGTTATGAGATGTTAATGATTTCATAATTTAGGGTGCATATAAAGTAGGGCGGACTTTGTGTAAGTCTTATGAGATGTTAATGATCTTAGAATGTAAGTGTTATACGTAACTAGTTGGTGGGCTATTACTGTGTTTTACATGATATTAGAATTTTAAAATTAGATATGGAGGCATCTTGTGATGCCGTAGGGTGAGCGCAATAGCGACTCACTAAATACCCTTTTTCAAAAAATGTTAAGTATATGCAGCATTGGTTGATTTATGACCTTAAAAAGTGGGGAATTGACAATTTATATTTGTGATTAGTTGAAATAGTAAATGTAGATAATTTCATTATCAAGGTATTCACAATTCGTTTTACATAACCAAATACCGAAAAGAAGGGTATATACAATTGTCAGTCTTCGTGGAACTAGGATCTCGTTGATGTTAATGATATTGAAATGAAGGGAATACACAACTGGCGAACCGTATTAGATAACCATTGACTAGATGCTAATGATAGCGAAATGTAGGGTATAACAAACAAGATACGATTATTTGGCGTAAAAGATATTATTGGTCTCAAAAAGTAGGGTATTCACAACAGAGAATTCTAGCTTCTCTAATTAATCAAAATCTTGATGACCTCATAGCGTGTGGTATAAACAACAGAGTCTTGTGTTTGTGTTTTCTGATGCCGAATGTTGATGGTCTCAAAAAGTAGGGTATAAGGAACTGGCGCATGGGCTACTACTGTTTTCTACGCGATATTAGAATTTTCAAAATTATATATGGAGGCATCTTGTTATGCCGTAGGGTGAGCGCAATAGTGACTCACTAAATACCCTTTTTAAGAAAATGTTGGGTTACATCCTTTGCTATATTATTAAGATAATACGTGGTAGGATGTTAACGATCTCAAAATGTCGGTTGGTAACAACTTTACCACGTGTAACTTTTTTCAAAGAGAGATGTTAACGATCTCAAGAAGTTGGGTATACATAACTTTGCTCTATTCAAGCGCTCACAACTTAAGATGTTGATCATCTCAAAATGTAGGGTATACACAACAGAAACACTTTGTGGGATCGTAATATTTAGGATGTTAATGATCTCAATAAGTATGGTATACACAACCATATCGTTTAAATATTCACTAAATATTTCGAGGTTGATGATCCCAAAAGTAGGGTGTACACAACTTGTTCCAAACAAATGCAAGCACTTTTTCCTATGCTAATAATCTCAAGATATATAGGGGATACACAACTGGAGAGCGTAACGCCAATCCCTCCCATTCAATACCAATAAGTCTTTATAACCAAATATCAATTTACACGTGCTCGGCTTCAGTTTCCTAAAAGTCTTTTCGATTTGCCAAAGCTGTGAAATGTTGCTGATGTATTGCTAACTATAAAAAAAAATTATGAAACTACTTTTACTAAACAAGGACGTTAAAACGGCCATTGAACATCTGAACAAGGGGCATGAAACGGGTCTTAAATTTTTCTACCAGAAATTTTATGAACATTTCTTTTTTCGTGCGCGCCGTGCAACCGATGATGAATGTGCCGGAGAAAGTATCGCGCAGGAAGCATTCCTAAGGCTTTGGCTGTTTCGCGAAAATGTACATTCCGAAATTGAAGTCTTCGACTTTCTGAAAATTCAGGTGAAGTCCGCCATTCAGGCTTTTTATCAAAAATCGCGCAATAGGTTTCACCGAAGCTTACTCCGCCTCGACAGCATTGAAGACTATCAGGAATTTATGTTGGGTTATGAACTGGAAGAGGAGAGTGAAGAAGATGTGCTCTATATCGAGCAACTGGAACTGGAAAAGAAAAAGAAAATGGATCAGCTCAATGCCATTATGCCTAACCTCAACAGTGATCAACAACTCTTTATTCGCCTTTGCCTCAAATATAGTTTTAACTATGAACGTATCGCTTACTATATGGGGAATATCTCAGACTATGAGGTTGGTCTACAAATGGAGAAAACCATCGAATACCTGCGCTCCATCATTCATAGTGAAGAGAAAATGCAGCTGATGGCTAAACCTGTTGAATTTAAATTAAATAGCGAAATGACTGAAGAAGAGGCCGAGGTCTTCCGCATGCGCTATGAACTACAGTATTCCTTTGACAAGATTTCGGAAGCTTTACAATTGGATGGGGGACAGGTGCGTACTCTATTTATCAATGCGCACGCAAAAATTAAATCTGCTAAGAAAACAGCATAACTAAATATAAAAAGATATGGCAGCTGATACAATGGTATTGACCCGCAAAATACAGGTTTTTGTGGATTGTGACGATAAAGAAAAACGATCGGAATATTTTAAACAACTCTTCGAATGGCAGGATCTTGTTTTCCGCGGTGCCAATATGGTCATCACCCATCAATATGTACAGGAAAATCTGAAAGATCTGATTTATCTGCAAGAAGATGTGAAAATCAAACTGGCCGATCAGGCAAAAGATCCCGAAGGTGTATTGAATACTTCACGGATGAATACAACTTATCGCCTGCTGTCCAGTTATTTTAAGGGACGAATTCCCACAGATATTCTATCCCAGATAAACACGGCTTTAATCAAATATTTTCAGGCAGATCGTCTCTCATACTGGAAGGGTGAAAAATCACTTCGAAATTACAAAAAGGATATGCCCATTCCCTTTCCGGGTAGACAAATTAATTTGAGTAAAGATGAGAATAATAGAGATTTTAAATTCACACTATTCAAAATACCTTTTCGAACATACCTCGGTAAAGACCGATCAGATAAAAGGGTGCTGCTCCAACGTGCACTTGTTGGGCAGATCAAAATCTGTAGCAGCTCACTCAAAATTGTTAAAGGTAAAATCTTTCTGCTGTTGGCTCTTGAACTTCCCAAAAAGATCCAAGAATTGAAAGATAACATTATCGCCGAAGCTTCGCTTTCTATTGAACACCCCATAGCAGTATCCATCGGTAAGGAGTCTTTTCAGATCGGCAATAAGGAAGAATTTACTTACCGCCGTATGGCCATCCAAGCAGCACGGCATCGGTTGCAAAAAGCAGCAGCATTTGACAAAGGAGGGCGTGGCCGTAAGCGCAAAATGAAAAGCTTGGAACACTACAATGAAAAGGAGAAAAATTATGTAGATACCAAGCTTCACCTCTATAGCCGCAGGTTAATAGAGCTTTGTGTGAAAGCACAAGCGGGTACACTCTTACTGGTCAACCAATCCAATAAGGAAGAAATTGCCAAAGGTGATGAATTCCTGTTACGAAACTGGAGTTACTATGGTCTTATCGAAAAAATTAAATATAAAGCGAAGATGGTCGGCATCAACATTATTATCGAGTAATTTACTGCAATTTTTCTCCGCGATAAAACTTAGAATAGGCATCCCGTGCATAGCCATTGTCTAAATACTCAAAAGTGTTAGCACCTGCTCCCTTTAGCTCCTGACCGCGATAAAAAACGGTCCAGGAGTCTTTTGCATAACCTCCTCCAAGTGCCTTAAATGTAGAGGCCGAAGCACCCTTAACTTTTATCCCCTGATAGTAGACTGCCCAGGGATCTGCCGCATAGCCATTTCCGATTAATTTAAACGCGTTGGGGCTGCCGCCCTCAACTTTCACCCCACGATAAAAAAGATTCCATGCATCTTTCGCGTACCCATCCTCTACGTATTCAAATGTGGAAGCAGAGGCCTCTTCCACTTTCTGATTTCGGTAATAAACAGACCAGTTGTCCTTGGCATATTGACCTCCAAGGGGTTGTGTGGTAGGGCCAGCAAATCTATCATTCTTTTCGCCTCTATAATAGCTTGACCAATTATCTTTTGCATAACCCCGCCCAAGATTTTCAAAGCTTGAAGCATTGGCTCCATTAATTTCCTTGCCTAAATAGAAGGCTTTCCAGGGGTCTTTGCTGTAACCATTTCCCAGTATCTTGAAGGAAGAAGCTGTTGCATTTGACAGTGGTTTGCCATAAAAATAAACTTTCCAGGCATCGCTAGCATAACCGTCTCCCAGGAATTGGAAAGTAGATGGACTTGCATCAGGTATTATTGCTCCTCGAAAATAGACTTTCCAAGTATCTTTTGCATAGCCTTCACCTAAAAACTGAAAACTTGCAGCATTTGCGTTAGAAATCTCTTTACCACGATAGTAAATGCGACCGCCAACTTTGGCATAGCCATCTCCCAACTGGTTTTGATGGATATAGGAACTGCTATTTTCGTATTTGCTATTATTAGCATAGGCATCGCTGGCAGGGCCAAGCAGAAGAAGGGCGAGTATAGTTTTGAAAGAAACAGCTAGTATCATATCGCATTTGGACTAAAGTGAAATGTAGGCATTCTTACTTGTGAATGCTGTTAATGAGACCGCAATATAAGGGTAAAAGTTTAGTTGCCTATTGATTTTTTGTAGATAATATGCAGTGTTTTTTCCTGCGTTCTTTGATATTTCTTTTATAATTCTTTGGTGTTTCTTTGCCTATTCTTCGGTACTTCTTCGCACCTGCTAGGAGATTCGCTTGGTATTGGTTTGCTTATTCTTTGCTGTTTCTCTGCTGTTTGATTGGTGTTTCTCTGCTAAAACGGCAATTGAATAGTAACCAATCGGCAATTAAATAGCAACCAATCGGCAAAGAATAGGCAAGCAAGGAGGCTCGTAAACCCCTAGTATACCTCTCGCAAATACGATCAATTCCCCGCAGAAGGCTAAAGCGATCGCAAATGCGGGTTCTATGGGTAAGCTAACCTTCATGACAGCGAAAGGCCAAACACAAGGTCGAATAGAGGACACTTATTTGGTCGGCTGTAAGTGTATTTCGGGATATCCGTGAAATGCAAGTGCTGCTGGTCAAAAAATGTGAATCATGTCATATCCAAGTCAATGAAACGCTGTATATGCTCCTTAATTTGGAATAGCAATATTTTTTTTGTATATTGCTGGTTATGAGTTTTAAAGAAAAATTAGAGAACTGGCGCACGTCAATCAATCGCGCCGGTAGTGGTGAGGAATTGTACATTTTGCTTTTGAACTACAAAAAGTTTATCAACAAAAATTGGGTGGACGATTTTGGCGATCCGGGCAACTGGAAATCCGAATTAAATCAGGTCATCAGCAAAGTAAGAAACAAGGTGGATGTAGCAGATATCCGGAAATGTCAGGATTTATCGTCCTACCAGGATGATGCCCGTCAGACGGCACATTCACTCAATCATACCTTAAAATATCATCACTCGTTGACAAAAGGGTAGGCTAGGCCTACCTTTTTTTGTTTGAAAGAAATTAAAATACAATTGAATAGAGCTGTTATACATCAAGATAACAGCTCTATTTTTTTTATACCGGATTGAAGAACTGATAGATAAACCGCCGTGATAAAGGAAAACTATCCCAGCTCAATTGAAAAAAATATTTGTACATGTCAGAAAATGTTGTTACTATTGTATAGTAGTATAGAATAGTATAGATTACTAGGCTCTACTAGAAAACAATAACCAATCTATAAGAAGACCAATTTATGATCTACCACATGTATTACCGAATCTGTAAATGGCAGCGATGTAGTCTTGTCTTCCTTTTTCTTCTGCTGACTGGCTTTGCCAACGCACAGTCCAAATCATTTGAATTAAGAGGAGTTGTATTAGATAGTGTCGGACATTTACCCATTTCCAATGTTACAATCGCTTTCGTGGGAAAAAGCGCTGTTGTATCAACGGATGCACAGGGACAGTTCCTGATCAAAGATGTACACCTCAATGATCAGCTTGTCCTCACTTCGGTCGGATTCGACCGCAAGACTGTTCAGGTCACCAGCACCAACCGGATGACCGTCTTTCTGTCCTCATCAAGTTCAAATCTGGATGAAGTGACGGTTGTCGCCTACGGCACACAGAAGAAAACAAGTATGGTAGCCTCGATCACCTCGATCAATCCAAAAGAAATTAAAGGGCCTACATCCAACCTGACGACCATGCTGGCCGGTCGGGTAGCTGGACTGATTGCCTATCAGCGAAGTGGCGAGCCCGGAAATGATAATGCCTCTTTCTTTATCCGCGGTGTGGGGACCTTTGGTGCCGGAAAGAAAGACCCCTTGATCCTCATTGATGGGATGGAATCCAATACAACAGCTTTGGCCAGGCTCCAGCCCGATGATATTGCTGGTTTTTCGGTTTTGAAAGATGCTGCTGCCTCGGCACTCTATGGCGCAAGAGGTGCAAACGGTGTCGTGTTGGTCAATACCAAAAGTGGTATCGTGGGAAAAGCAAAATTTAATGCGCGTTTCGAAAATTCCATTTCCACCAATACCCGGAATTTCCAATTTGCCGATAACATTACCTATATGAACCTGGCAAATGAAGCGGTATTGACACGCAATCCCAAAGGGGCTTTGCCTTATGATCAGAATAAGATCGATCATACCGCGAGGGGGGACGATCCGCTGCTTTATCCCAATAATAACTGGATCGACCAATTAATTAAAGACTATACCAACAACCAGCGTTTCAATTTCAATGTAACTGGTGGTGGAAACTTGGCGCAATATTATGTTGCAGGTACGTTCAACAACGATAAGGGAATTTTGAAATCGGAAAGCGGCAATAATTTTGACAATAACATCAACCTCAAAAATTATTCAATACGTTCGAATATCACCTTAAATGTAACGCCGACAACAATAGGAATTATCCGTACTTCGGCTCAATTTGATGATTATAAAGGACCTATCGGTGGCTATGATGACTGGGGAAATCTGATCAATGGTGGTCAGCGGGTATTCAAAGAAGCGATCTGGTCCAACCCGGTGATGTTCCCGGCGGTCTATCCGGCTTCTTACGCACCGTTTACAACGCATCCACTCTTCGGAAATAGCTTTATACCGACCACAAAGACTTTGTATAATAACCCTTATGCCAAGATGGTCAATGGTTTTCAGGAATATAATAGTTCGACAGTCAACGTACAATTGGAACTGAAACAGAACTTTGATTTTATTACAAAAGGTTTGTCGGCGCGTTTAATGGCTTATACGCAACGTTACTCTTATTTTTCGGTCAGAAGAAGCTTTCAACCTTTCTACTATAATCTGCTGAAAATACCGGGTACCAACAATACCGTGCTGAGCTTGCTCAATGAAAACGAAGGGACAGAATACCTGGACTATAGTCAGGGCGATAGAATACAGAACACAACGACCTACGGCGAATTTGCGGTCAATTATAACCGGACCATCGGAAAAGATCATGATATCACGGGTATGTTGATCGGTATCATGCGCAATTATCAGACGGCAAATGGGGGCAATTTACAGGCCTCTTTGCCAGCACGTAATATCGGTGTGTCCGGACGGGCTACTTATGCCTATAAAAATAAATATCTTTTTGAAGCAAACTTTGGTTACAACGGTTCAGAACGTTTTTCTAAAGATAAACGATTTGGTTTTTTTCCCTCTTTTGGGGTGGGCTGGAACCTCCAGGAAGAGCCGATGTTTGAGTTTGTTACGCCTGTGGTATCTCGTTTAAAACTACGTGCAACCTATGGTTTGGTGGGTAATGATCAGATCGGTAACGACCGTGACCGCTTTTTCTATTTATCACAGGTTAATCCCAATGATGGAGGAAAAGGCTTTGCCTGGGGTAACCTTTGGGATTATACCAGACCGGGCTACTCGATCTCGCGCTATGCCAATCCTAATATTACCTGGGAACGCGCCAAAACATTTGATGCAGGTTTTGACCTCAACCTGAAAAATGGATTGGGTGTCGTCTTTGATTACTACAACTCCAAACGTAGCGATATCTTAATGGTGCGCTCGACTATTCCTACTACTGCTGGTTTTCAGGCGGATATTCAATCCAATATGGGGAAGGCAGAAAGTAAGGGCTTTGACCTGGCCTTAGATTACAACAAGTCTTTCGCAAACACTTGGTGGACTCAGCTTCGCGGAAATATGACCTATGCGACCAATCGCTTGTTAACCAATGAGGAACCTAATTATCCGGCAAATTTGTCTTACCTGACACATCTGGGCTATCCGCTTAAACAGCAATATGGATTGATCGCCGAACGCTTATTTGTGGATGATATAGAAGCAGATAACTCGCCATTGCAAAATTTTGGTGGTGCATTGAAGACCATGGGTGGCGATATCAAATACCGCGACATTAATGGCGATGGCAAAATAACTGATCTGGACAAAGTGCCTATCGGTTTTCCTACTGATCCTGAAATTATCTACGGTATGGGATTTACCGTTGGTTTTAAGGGCTTTGATGTCAGTGCCTTCTTACAGGGCTCTGCACGCTCATCCTTCTTTATCAATCCGGGCAATATCACGCCTTTTGCCATCAACGGTCCTTATCAGAATGGGCTGTTAAAACAGGTGGCCGATAGTCACTGGTCTGAAGATAATCAGGATATCCGTGCATTTTGGCCTCGGTTGACCGATGGATTCAATAACAACAACAATCAATTTTCGACCTGGTGGATGCGAAACGGGGCTTTCCTGCGCCTGAAATCTGTCGAACTGGGCTATACGGTGCCAAACAAGATCCTGGATCGCTGGAAGATGTCCAATATCCGCATTTATGCCAATGCCTTGAATCTTGCGGTATGGAGCAAGTTTAAAATGTGGGATCCTGAAATGGGAGGCGATGGTCTAGGCTATCCGGTTCAGGCGGTGTACAATATCGGTATCAATGTAGGATTATAAAAAACAATGTATCATGAAAAAATTAACTGTATTTAAAGCGATGGTGGCGTCAGGTCTATTGTTTTTTCAATCCTGCAGCTATCTGGATGTTGTACCGGACAATGCTCCAACGATAGATAATGCCTTTACCATGCGTAGTGAAGCCATTAAATATTTGGCAACCTGCTATTCTTACCTGCCTAATGATGGTGAGCCGACTATCAATCCTGCTTTTATGGCGGGAGATGAATTCTGGCTGGATTATCCAACGCGGAGTATCAATGGAACAAACTGGAATATCGCACGCGGTAATCAGAGTATTACCGATCCTTATGTCAACTATTGGGACGGGCATATCAACAATAATGTCCGCGAACGATCGATGTTCAATGCCATTCGGGACTGTAATATCTTTTTGGAAAACATCCAAAATCCAGAGAAAGTACGCGATATGACACCAGATGAACGTACCACCTGGGAGGGTGAGGTATTGTTCTTAAAAGCCTATTACCATTTTATGCTGATGCGCCACTATGGTCCTATTCCGATTATGGATGTCAACGTGCCTGTAACAGCACCGATTGAGGAGACACAGGTAAAGCGTCAGCCGATCGATGATGTGGTCAATTATATTGTGAAGGTACTGGACGAAGCGGCAGCTAAATTGCCTAGTGTCGTGCAGTCGCCAGTAACGGATCTGGGTCATATTACGAAACCGATTGCCTTAGGAATCAAGGCAAAAGTCTTGCTTTACGCAGCAAGTCCATTATTCAATGGCAATCCAGACTATGCGACCTTCAAAAATGTAGACGGTACCTTATTTTTTAATCCGAGCTTTCAGGCCGAGAAGTGGCGGAAAGCAGCGCAGGCCGCCAAGGAGGCAATTGCTGCCTGCGAGGAATTGGGGATGAGTTTATATGAATTTCCAGCACCTGTACGCCCGCTGTCGAATACGACAATGGTTCAGATGAGTATCCGGAATGCCGTAACGGAAAAATGGAACCGCGAGATCATCTGGGGAAATTCGAATTCAAGGACATGGCAGCTGCAGTACTCTTCCATGGCTCATATCGATCCGAATAATGCCGGCAACAACAGCGTCAATGGTACCTTGGCACCAACGATCAAAATCATTGAACAGTTCTATACGAAAAATGGTGTGCCGATGGATGAAGACAAAACCTTGGATTTTAGCAATAAAAGCCAGCTTCGTACCGGAACGCATGATGAACGGTTCAACATCATTGAAAACTACAGAACGGCGCGTTTACATTTCGACCGTGAAAACCGTTTCTACGCAAATGTTGGCTTCGATGGTGGGGTTTGGTACATGGAAAATAGCCCAAGTCAGACCGACGAAAATACCTGGACGACTCAGCTCCGCTTGGGCTTATTTGGCAGTGGGGTTTCTGTGCCGATCACCACCTATTATCCAAAGAAGCTGGTCAATTGGAAATTTGCCTTTAAAGATGGAAACAGTTCGCATATCGAAGAATATCCTTGGCCGATGCTGCGGCTTGCCGACCTGTATCTGATGTATGCAGAGGCCTTAAACGAAAGTGAGGGACCTGCAGCTGATGTATTCCTCTATCTGGACAAAATTCGGAAACGCGCAGGTCTGGAAGGAGTGAAAGAATCTTGGGCGAAATATGCTTTTAATAGTGCCAAGCCAACGACCAAGGAGGGGCTTCGTGCCATCATACAACGTGAACGCAATATTGAAATGAGTTTTGAAGGTTCGCGTTTCTGGGATTTGAGACGCTGGAAACTGGCTGCACAGGAGCTTAATAAAAATATCACCGGCTGGGACAGGAACCAAGATAAGGACCATCCGGAACTTTTCTATCAGGAGCAGACCTTCTTCCAACAACGCTTCGTAGCACCTAGGGACTATTTTTGGCCGATTAAAGAAGCCGATCTATTGGTTAACCCGAATTTAGTGCAAAATCCGGGTTGGTAATTGTCGTTTTAAATTCAAGAAAATCATGAAAAATCGAATATATCATCATAGTATCTATTTATTTACCGGTTTGCTGCTCTTGCTGCTGGGCTGTAAAGAAGAAAAGGGCTGGACCTTAATGGAGGACGATCAGACCAAACCTGGATTGGTACAGCATCCCTCTGTCGTCAATGGCTTTGGGCAGGCAACGATACATTATAGTCTTCCGGAAAATGACAACATACTCTATGTCAAAGCCGAATATGTCATGGCAAGTGGCGAGACCCGTGTCGTCAAATCGTCAACCTATACCAATGAAATTTTAATTGATGGATTTCCGGATACCAAACCGCATACCGTCAAATTGTATGCCGTGAGCAAAGCTGAGGTGGTATCGGATCCCGTGGACGTGATTGTTGAACCGAAGACGCCGATCTTTAATCTAGTGTTCGCTGAGATGAAAGTAGCGGCTGCCTTTGGTGGTATCCGCATTACCTCAACCAATAAGGAAAAAGGAAATGTTGTGATCGTACCCATGGTCGACTCGCTCAACAATGGCGAGTACCTGCCCTTGGATAACTATTATGGACAGGATTCCATCATCCTATATAATGTCCGTGGATTGAAATCTAAAGAAATGAAGTTTGCATTTTATGTGCGCGATCGCTGGTTGAACAAATCAGATACGTTATACACCTCGATTACGCCATTGGAGGAAAACCTGTTTAACCGGCAATTATTTACACCGTTACGCTTACCAGGGGATGCGCAGATCCTCTACGGTTCTATGGATAATCTATGGGACGGCAATCTCAATACGTCCAAATGGCCAAGCTTCTATACCGTGGAGAATGCAGGTGTGCCTCAATCGGTGACTTTCTCGATCGGGAAGGAAGCAAAGCTGAGCCGGGTGGTGATTTTTCCGAGAAGGGAAAATGGATTCTATGATAAAGGAAACCTGCGTGATTTTGAGATCTGGGGAAGCAACACCCCAAATCTGGACGGCTCTTGGGAGTCCTGGACCAAACTGGCTACCTGTACGGTACGTAAACCGTCGGGAACCCCTTCGGGAACAAATACCAATGCAGACGAAGTGTATGGCACCTCGGGTTGGTCATTTGATTTACCCGAAGACGCACCGAAATATAAATACCTCCGTATCCGCAATCTGCGCAATTGGCGCGGCAGTTACTTTATGCAGATTAACCAGATTCAGGTTTGGGGCGTCTATTAATCAATTAAAAAAAGCAAAGTTATGAAAAGATATATCGTATTGCTGTCGTTGTTTGTGCTGGCGCTGTTGGCGGCTTGTTCCAAAATGGACGAGTTTACCGAGCACACAGACGGAAAAGCAATTATTTACCCGGCAAAACTGGATTCGATAAAAGTTCGCTCGGGAAAATATCGCGTACAGATCGAAGGCGTCTATAGAGCTTCCTCGGGTGTGTCTGAACTGCGCATTTATTGGAATAGCAAGCAGGATTCGATGCGAATTCCGGTCAAGTTGACCGGCAAGGTGGATACGGTACGTTATTTAATTGACAAACTATCGGAAGGGCCCATAAATTTTGAGATCCGCAGCGTGGATGCCGCAGGCCGCTTTTCCGTGCCGACTTACCTGGTCGGAAATGTCTATGGCGATCGTTACCGAGAGGGACTATACCAGCGCGTGGTGCTCGAACAGAATTTTATCGCTGGTCAGCAGTTGCAACTGGGGCTCCAGAATGTGTCGGAAACCATGGGTTTTGACGGCTTGCGTATCGCGTATAGAAATTGGGATGGTGGAACTACAGATACCGTCGTGCGCACTAAAAATCAGGATGAAAAGATTGGTCTCCAACGCTATCTCCCGGGGGCAGAAGTTTCTTATCGTACCGTGTTCAGACCAGATAGTCTAGCGATTGATACCTTTATGGTTAAATCGACCAAGCTGGCTGTAAAAAAAGATAATATTACGCCTTGGTACCTCCAGAATTACAAAACACCGTTTACAGCGACGGTCTATGACGGCAACCGCTGGGGAGTTTTGGACAACTGGATCACCAATACAGCGATGAAAAACCACAATGGTTATGGTGGCTTTGGTTCGGATGACGGTGGAGTGGTTAATATTGAAGCCGGCTGGGGTGCTCCAGCTATTGTCAATGGCAAAATCGAGCAAAAAGTAACCTTATTGCCAGGTAAATATCGTTTTTTTTGTAACTTATCCTGGACAAATTATGATCAACCGCCAGCAAAACTGGTTGTCAGCAAAGCAAACAGCGGAATTCCAGATCTTGAGCAGATTCAACAGGCAATGGCTCATGCTGATGTTAAATCGGATGGTGTTTATTTTGAAATTAAAGAAAAGGTGACCGTCAATATAGGAATGCTGGTCAATTTTCAACCCGACCATTATATGAAGATTAACGCGTTTCAAATCAATTTACAATAATATCAAGCAGAATGAAGACATTTATTTTCGCGCTATGTTTTATGCTATGTACCTCCATGTTGGCCGCACAGCCTTTTCAGGTCAGGAAAAATGGAGTAACATTAACGTACGACAAAGCGGCCGGAACATATTCCTTAAGTAAAGATCAAATCGCTTATATCCAGCAAGCAAGTGCCTATTTGGCACTTGCTAATGGACAAAAGATTAGCACAGATAAGCTCACGGGATCCCGTAAAATCACCGAACAGGCGATTCGGGATAACCTCGGCAACGGTGTACGGTATACAGTTTCAGTTAAAAGCCAGCAGGGAATAGAACTGCTGCAGCATTTTTATTTCTATGACCACATGGAAGCGGTCATTATTGAACTGGAAGCGAAGGGCAAAAATCTGTCCAGTAATGAACTTGTGCCGATCTGGTCTCATGCTTCATTTGCCGGCTTAGGGAAATCCTTGTATCAGCTGGCCGTTCCTTTTGATAACGATACGTTTATTTCTTACGAAAACAATGCGATTTCTAATGACAGCAAGAGCAGCGCCGAGGTCGGTGTGGTATACGACAAGGAGAGCGGAAAAGGCTTGCTGATCGGTTCTCTGGATCAATCCGTTTGGAAATCGGGCATTGCGATCAGAGGCGATCGTGGTCAATACAACCACCTTGCTGCGCGGGCCGGATTTACAGATGTCACGATTACACGGGATTCTATGGCACATGGTGCTGTGAAGGGCGATGTGATCCGCTCACCAAAATACCTGGTATCTTACGATAAAGATTGGCGGATTGGGCTTGAAAATTATGCTAAAATCCACCGGAAGCTATCGCCTCCCTATGTACAATCCTGGCAGGGAGCGACACCTGTGGGCTGGAACAGTTGGGGCGTGATACAGGAAAAACTGAATTTTCAGAATGCAACAGCTACAGCGCAGTATTTTGCAAAGGATATTCCTTATTTCCGCAACGCTGATGGTGAAGCATTTATTGACTTGGATTCCTTTTGGGATAATATGACTCCTGGAGGGATGTCGGGAGACTACACGCAGCTGAAACAATTTGTGCGATATTGTGATTCCCTGGGGCTCAAACCGGGTGTCTACTGGGCTCCGTTTACGGACTGGGGACATGGAAGTGGCCCTGACCGCAAAGCGGAGGGGAGTCAATTTACCTTTGGTCAGCTCTGGACCAAAACCCAAAAAGGCTATCACAACCTCGATGGTGGCAGGGCCCTCGATCCGACACATCCCGGCACTTTGGCTCGAATGGATGTCATCTTAGGAAAATTGGTCGACTGTGGCTTTCGGATGATCAAAGTAGACTTTCTTTCCCATGCTGCAATCGAATCCACTGGTTTTTACGATAAGAAAATCCAGACTGGTATGCAAGCTTATGCGGTAGGAATGAAGCATCTTGTCGATGTTCTGAAGGGGAAAATGTTGATTTATGCCGCGATTTCACCTTCACTTGCTACAGCGCAATTTGCCCATATGCGCAGAATAGCCTGTGATGTCTGGAAGACCATCGATCAGACTCAATATACGCTAAACAGCGTCAGTTATGGCTGGTGGCAAACCTATCTATACGATTTTATCGATGCCGATCATTTAGTTTTTCACGATGAACATCCAGAAGTCAATAAAGCGAGACTGCTGTCGGGGGTAGTTACCGGAACAATCATCTTGGGCGACGATCTCTCCAAGAAAGAAAACTGGCAGCCTAAGATGAATCAATATCTGCAGGATCCGGAAATTTTAAAGATCATTGCCGACGGTAAAAGTTTCCGTCCGGCAGGATTTGTCGAAGGAAAAGCTGCTAATCGCTATTTTTATAAAAAGGTAGGAAATGACCTCTATGTGGCGGTATTTAACTACGCACATGAACCTACCTCGGTCACGATTGATTTTAAACAGCTTGGCCTGATGCCAAATACAACATATAAGGCCTTGGAGCTATTTGAAAAAACAGCACAGGAATTCAGTGCTGAAAATCCCATTGCCTTTGAGCAAGCAGGAGCAAAATTACTTAAGATTGCTCTTTAGTTAATAATAATATATGAAGATAACCAAAGAAGAACAGTTTAAAGCGTTGATCGGTCGGATCAAACGATTGGAAGCTTTAAACGGGCTTTCGAAACATGAATGTATTGTGCAGGGCGTATTAGATGCCATTGATGCCAATGAATTGGAGGTACATTCCAGCTTACCATCCGTCAATAACCTGATTCAATACCTCGGCTACGCTCGGGAAACTTTCGCCAAAGCTTATCGCGACCTGATCGCCCACGGCGTGGTGGAATCCAAAAATAGAAAAGGATATTTTGTCGTTAGCAACAATACGCAGTTGAAACAGAAAGTCGCCGTGTTGCTATATGCTTACGATACTTTTCAGGATACCTTGGTGTCTGAATTACGGGCCAATCTGCCGGAGGAAGTGACGGTCGATCTTTTTTTCCATCACAACAATATGGAAACCTTTGAGGATATCTTTAACCGCATACAAGGTCGCTATACAGTATATATTGTTGCGCCGATTGAAAATGCCGATTCTGCGCATTTGCTGCGCAATATTCCGGTATCAAAACTATTGATTATCGATCGGCTGATGGATCTGGGTGCAGAATATTCTTATGTTTCTCAGGAATTTGAAGCGGCCACTTATGCGGTATTCCAGCAGCTGCATCCGAAGATCAAAAAGTATAAAGAAGTGATCTTCTATTTTAGGGAAAATACAGCCGAACCCAATGAAATCAAAAATGCTTTCTTACGCTTTCTGAAAGACTTCAAGATAAAAGGACGTATCGAAAAGCAATACCATGTGGGCGACCTAAAAAAGGGAAAACTGTATTTTACCATTCATAATCCGGAGCTCTATCAGATGTTAAAAGAGGTGCTTCAAAAGGGCTGGACCCTGGGCGAGGATCTGGGCATTTTATCTCATAATGATGATGTCATTAAAGAGATTATCAGCGGCGGTATTACGACCTTTTCGACGAGTTTTGCACAGATTGGGGCCGAAGCGGCCAAGTTTGTGCTCGAAAGAACATTGATTCGGGAAGTGGTGCCGACAACGTTGGCGGATCGCGGCTCTGTATAAAAAGAAAGTTTTACGATGATAATTTTTAGTTTTTGTCTTTTTACCGGCTTGGTTGCATTATGGTCCTTATGGAAATTTAAGACCACCTATTCCACCACGCTCAATGGTTTCTTTCTGGCCGGAAAGAGCAATAGCTTTTGGATGGTGGGTTCGGCCTTGCTCTTGACAAACTTGAGCGCCAACCAGTTTATAGGTGAAAACGAATCGGTTTATATCAATAATCTTTCCGTCATCGGTTGGGGCGTCAGCTCGGTTGTGGCCATGCTTTTGGTATCGGAGTTTCTGTTGCCTATTTATTTTAAGCATGGTTTTCGGACGGTGCCGGATTTTTTGGCTTTGCGATTTGACGCTAAAACAAAAATGCTGGTTTCTATCCTTATTTTGATAGGCTATATTGTCAATTTGCTGCCTCCGGTATTGTATGGTGGAGCACTGAGCCTTGCGACCATGTTTGATGTTCCAGCGCTATTGCATATTACGTATTGGCAGAGCATCTGGCTGCTGGTATGGGCTTTAGGCGTGATCGGTAGTTTGTACAGTATTTTGGGTGGGCTCAAGCTGATCTCCTTGTCTGACTTAAGCTTAGGCTTATGTCTGTTTTTGCTTGCGGTGCTCATTCCTATCTTTGCGCTCTGGCACCTTGGTGCTGGAGATGTATGGTCTGGCCTAACGCAGTTACTGCATGAAAAAAAAGAGCACCTCAACGCCGTTGGTGGAAAACAGGACGCGGTGCCATTTTCAACTTTATTTACAGGAATGCTGCTGATCAATTTCTATTACTGGGGGATGGAACCTTATATTGCACAGCAGGCCTTGAGTGCCCGTAATTTAAAGGAGGCCCAAAAGGGGATGACCTTGGCTGCTGGCGGTAAATTGTTGATGCCGCTATTGATCAATCTGCCCGGGCTTTTGGCTGTGCATTTACTGCCGCATGTTCAGCCTACAGCTTCTGTTTTCCCGAAGCTTATTGTTTTAATCTTCCCCGATATCCTGATCGGCTTTTCGTTGGCCCTGGTCTTTGGTGCTGCGATGACAACGTACACGGCAGGGCTGCAAAGCTGTGGGAGTTTATTTATTTTTAATATTTACAAACCCTACCTGGTCTATAAAAAAAGGCCGCATGGTGAAAAGGAACTGGTGCGAAAAGGGAAATTGTTTGAGTTGATTATTTCAATTTCAGCAATGTTTATTGCTCCTTTTATCCTTTTTGCCCACGATGGATTTTATACCTATTTGCAGACCGTATCGGGATTGTTCAATATGCCCATCTTCACCATTATGATCTTGGGGATTATATCCCGCCGTGTGACACCACGCATGGCACAGATTGGTCTGTTTTTGTACATGTTCAGTTATTTTTTTCTGGTGTTTGTCTGGAAAACAGAGCTCCATTATCTCCATCTATTCGCTGTACTGTTTCTGATGATTTCACTGCTTATCTGGGGGGGAAGTAAATTGAGCCAGCCCAGCTATAGGTCAACGTATCAATTTGAATTCTCCGGCCAGCACAAAGAAGCCTATTGGAAAGGCCGCTATGGCGTAGGGGCTGTTCTGATTGTCTTGATGATTGTCATATACCTTGTTTTTTCACCCTTGGGCATTGCCCAATAAAATTGTATAAACCGCTATGTTGATGCACACAAAAATGAAATACCTTCTCTTCCTATTTTTGACAATTTGTTTTGGCTCCGCTTATGCCCAGCGTTATTATCTCTGGGATGATCGACCTGCCAAAGATTGGATGACCGAGGCTTATCCAATCGGCAATGGTCGAATCGGAGCTATGATCTTTGGCGGTGTACAGGAAGAACATATTCAATTTAATGAAAATAGCCTCTGGACAGGTGACGAACAGGAAACAGGTGCTTACCAAGCCTTCGGCGATCTGTTTGTTCGCTTCGATCAGCAAGGGAATCAATCCTTTTCATCGTACAGTCGCAAATTAAATTTGGATAAAGGGTTGCATGAAATTGGTTTTCAGCAAAAAGCGCAGACGCTAAAACGCCGTTATTTTGCGAGTCAGCCAGATCAGGTGATGGTATTTGAGTATACAAACAGTAAAAAAGGGACGCTGAATGCGGAGGTCGCTCTACAAGATGCCCACGGAGGGGACGTGATGGTCACTAATGGTCGGCTTGAGTTTCAGGGTGTGTTGTCCAATGGGATGAAATATGCTGCCCGGGTCGAAGTTCAGGCCACAGGTGGTACATTGTCCGCAACAAAAGACGAACAGGGAAAGTCAATTCTTGTTGTCAAATCTGCTGACCGACTCGTGCTGCTGCTAAGTGCAGCAACAAACTATACGCCGACACGGATAACACAATGGAAGTCAGCCGAAGATCCGGCAGCAGCCAATGAGCGTTATCTGAGTCAGGCAAAAAGATATGGCGTAAATAAACTGCTTGAAAGACATATTGCAGATTATACATCCTTATTTAACAGGATCGAACTTGATCTTGACCACATCCAATTAGATCGGCAGCAGACAACGAAAACGCTGCTGGAAGCCTATAAGAAACAGCCTATTCCTGCCTTGGAAGCCTTGGTTTATCAATATGGACGTTATCTGCTGATCAGCTCCTCGCGAAAAGGCGGTCTGCCGGCAAACTTACAGGGACTCTGGAATAACAGCAATAATCCACCTTGGCGCTCCGATTATCACTCCAATATCAATGTGCAGATGAATTATTGGCCTGCCGAAGTAGCCAATCTAAGTGAATCTGCTTGGCCCTACCTCGATTATATCAACAGCATGCGTGCGATAAAGAAAATAAATACACAAAAGGAATTTCCTGGCGTGAGAGGCTGGACGGTCAAGACTGAAAACAATATTTTCGGGGGTGAAAGCTTTCTTTGGAATACGCCGGGAAGTGCCTGGTATGCGCAGGCACTTTGGGAACATTATGCATTTAATGGTGATAAAAAGTATCTGAAAGAGTTTGCCTATCCGATATTGAAAGAAATATGTGAGTTTTGGGACGACAGATTAATCCGGAGGGCGGACGGAACTGTGGTTGCTCCAAAGGGCTGGTCGCCCGAACATGGTCCGACAGAGGATGCTGTCAGCTACGACCACCAGATTATTGATAATCTCTTCGGCAATTATATTGCGGCTTGTCTTGTCTTAAAGCTGGATACAGGTTATCGTCAGCATATCGAGGCGCTCCGAAACGCCCTATTGAAACCGAAGATCGGTAAATGGGGCCAGCTACAGGAGTGGGAAAGTGACCGCGATGATCCGCAGGATAAACATCGTCATGTGTCCCATCTTTTTGGTCTTTATCCAGGCAATCAATTCTCGATTTTAAAAACTCCCGAGCTCACCAAAGCGGCAAAGGTGACATTGACCGCCCGTGGCGACGAATCTACCGGTTGGTCTATGGCTTGGAAGGTTGCCTTCTGGGCGCGACTCCAGGACGGAAACCATGCCTACAAAATCCTGAATAATTTTATCAATCTAGTGGGTGGGGACGGTATCGACTATAATAACGGTGGTGGTGTATACGCAAACCTTTTATGTGCCCATCCGCCGTTTCAGATTGACGGAAACCTAGGGTATGTCGCTGCATTGAGTGAAATGCTGCTGCAGTCCCAAACCGATGTATTGGAATTGCTGCCTGCATTACCAGACAACTGGAGTGATGGTGGTGTGAAAGGATTAAAAGCACGTGGAAATATCCTTATCGCAGAAATGAAGTGGAAAAATAAACAAATTGAGCAGCTTCAGCTCTCTTCGCCGCTGGAGCAGACGATAGAGCTACTGAGCCCCAATGTATTGTCCGGCTTGGATATGAAACAGGAGATCAATGGCAAATACCTCTATCAACTCCGATTAAAAGCAAATAAAATCATCAAGATCGTTAAGAAACCCTAAATCTATTTATTATTATGCCAACTCATCATTTTAAACATGTTGTACTCGGACTGTTGATGGCTCAGGGCCTTGCCCATTTAGATGCTCAGGCGCAGTCTCAGCAAATTCCCATTGAAACCAGATCAAATGCGCTTGTGCTGGAATATGATTCCACAAAAACCCTTAAGATGCTTTACTATGGCGAAAAGCTGAACGATGCAAAAGAATATAATGCCCTTACTAGTGGGTACAAGCAATTGACAGACTACAGTGGTTTGTCCAATGCAGCCTATACAGCATCGGGATCAAAAAACCTGCTCGAGCCGGCTATCAGCATTGTGCATGGCGACGGTAATAGGTCGTTGGATCTGCGTTACGAAAAACATGAACTTAAAAATCTGGATGGAAATGTCAAGCAGCTGGATGTCACATTAAAGGATCCTGTGTATGCGATTACTGTCGTGCTGCACTATAAATCCTTTTCGAATGAAGATATCATTGAACAGTGGGCAACCATCCAAAATAAAGAAAAGAAAGAGGTTACGTTGGAGAAATTTGCTTCTGCCAATTTAACCCTTCGTTCCAATTCCTATTGGCTGCGTCAATATCATGGCGATTGGGCCAAAGAGATGCAGGTGGAGGAGACAGCGTTGACACACGGCATAAAAGTCCTGGATAGCAAACTTGGAACACGGGCGAATTTATTTCAGCCACCCTCTTTTATGGTATCGCTGGGGAAAGTCGCGTCGGAGGATGAGGGTACGGTATTGATGGCGAGCCTGGGCTACAGCGGAAATTTTAAGATTGATTTTGAGGTGGATTATTTGAATAACCTCCGTATCATAGCTGGAATTAATAATTATGCTTCTCAGGTGAAATTAGCCAGCAATCAGGAGTTTACGACGCCCAAGCTGATTTATACACTATCGACCAAAGGAAAGGGGACTGCTTCCCGTAATTTACATAATTGGGCGCGCCGGTATCAATTGTTGGATGGCAATGGCGACCGTCTGACTTTGCTCAATAACTGGGAGGCAACGTATTTTGATTTTAATGAACAAAAGCTGAAAGGGCTGCTGCAGGATACCAAAAAGCTCGGAGTTGATCTATTTTTATTGGATGATGGTTGGTTTGGCAACAAGTATCCGCGCAACAGTGATCATTCAAGTTTGGGCGACTGGGAGCCTAACCGCAAGAAATTGCCCAATGGTATTGCAACACTTGTCGAAGAAGCAACGAAGCAAGGCGTGAAATTTGGTATCTGGGTGGAACCAGAAATGGTAAGTCCCAAATCTGAACTCTATGAGCAGCATCCCGATTGGGTCGTAAAACAGCCACAGCGGGCTGAACACTACTTTCGAAATCAGCTGATCCTGGATCTGACAAACCCTAAAGTACAGGATTTTGTTTTCAACATCCTGGATGAACTATTTACCAAAAATCCAGCATTGGCCTATATTAAATGGGATTGTAATGCGGTTATCTACAATGCCCATTCGGCATTTTTAAAGGATCAGGGGGCGTTCTATATCTCTTATGTGGAGGGACTGTATAAGGTCCTTGAACGCATACGTTCGAAATATCCGAAAGTGCCGATGATGTTATGTTCAGGCGGTGGTGGCCGTGTGGACTATGCGGCACTTCGGTACTTTACGGAATTTTGGCCATCCGATAATACTGATCCATTGGAACGCATATTTATGCAATATGAATATTCCTATTTCTTTCCGGCGATAAGTACGGCAAACCACGTGACGGACTGGGGTAAACAATCGCTTAAATTCCGGACCGACGTGGCCATGATGGGCAAGCTGGGATTTGATATTGTTGTGAGTCATCTGAAAGAACAGGATTTGCTGTTCTGCCAGCAAGCGGTGAAAAATTATGATGCGATCAAGGGGACGATTTGGCACGGTGACCAGTACCGTCTGGCTGATCCAAGAGCAGGGGATTTTGCGGCAGTAAGTTATGTCAATGACCAAAAGACTGAAGCGGTAGTTTTTAACTATCTCGTCAATAATCGCTATGGTGCCGGGACAACCGACCCTATGCGGCTGAAGGGGCTTGATGCTCAGAAAAAATATCAGGTAGAGGAGATGAACATATATCCGGGTAGCAAATCGAGCTTAAATCAAGGGCAGGTCTATTCGGGCGATTATTTGATGAAAGTCGGGGTAAACCCAGATTTAAATAGCAACCGCCCGAGTGTCATTCTTAAAATCAAAGCACTTTAGCACATAAAACGCCAATCATAGCGCTCAGCTAATGTGCTATGGTTGGTGCGTCTATTAAAAACCAATGGGTAGCAAACCCATAAAACCATCATGATGATAAAATCTAAACAGTGTAAACGAATCTTATTGGCCCTGCTACTTGGGGTGGTTGGGAGCCAATCTATTGTCCAGGCCAAGGTGCAGTTACCCGCTTTTATTGGCGACAATATGGTCCTTCAGCAAAAAGAAAAGGTGAAGATATGGGGAACCAGTACCGCTCTGGGTAAAGAGCTGCAGCTGACCGTAAGCTGGAATAAGAAGCAATATCAAACCAAAGTCGATCAAAATGGAAAATGGGAGCTGTCTGTTGAAACACCGCATTATGGTGGACCTTATCAAATGACAATCAACGACGGTGATCAATTGACCCTCAATAATATTCTTATCGGCGAGGTATGGTTTTGCTCGGGGCAGTCCAATATGGAAATGCCTTTGGCGGGCTGGGGAAAGATCAATAACTTTCAGGAAGAAATAAATGCCGCTAATTTCCCTAATATTCGGTTGCTGCAAATTCCAAAGGTGACAGCCAATATGCCTACTGAAGAGGTGAAGGTAGAATCGGGGGGCTGGAATCCCGTAACACCGGCGCACATTGCGGAATTTTCAGCTACAGCTTATTTTTTTGCACGTGAACTCTATGAGAAAACGGGGATTCCAATCGGTTTGATCCATTCCTCCTGGGGTGGAACGATTATAGAAGCCTGGATGAGCAAGCAGGCACTGGCCCCCTTTTCCATATATACGAATATTATCGAGAAAATCCAGCGCCCCGATGCCCAGCAAATCTATAATCGTGAAATTGCGGACTGGAATGATATGGCCGACAAGCAGGATCAGGTGAAGATTGAAAGCAAGGGCGAATGGTATGCACCCAAGGTGGACAAGAGTGCCTGGAGCACTATTGTAATTCCCAGTTTTTTTGACCAAAACTTATTTCCTGGAATGGACGGCGTAGTCTATTTTGGAAAAGAGGTCAAACTTCCGGCCCATTGGCTTGGGAAGCCGATCAAACTGATTTTGGGTGCTATTGACGATAATGACATCACGTATGTCAACGGTGATAAAGTGGGGGAGACGAATGGTTATGATCAGATCCGAAATTATACGATACCAGCAGCAACAAATAACAATACGATGCTTCATATTGCGGTACGGGTATTTGATGGTGCAGGAGACGGTGGAATATATGGCGGTAAAGAACAACCGCGACTGGAAGGCCCTAATGGCGAGGTGATTTCATTGGCCGGAGACTGGAAATGTAAAGTTGGTTTTGATCTAGGAAAACTGCCAGTCAAACCTAATCTCATGGAAGGGCCCAATAGACCGACCGTATTGTACAATGCGATGGTGCAGCCCTTTGTCGATTTTAAAATAGAGGGAGCTATCTGGTATCAGGGTGAGAGTAATGCGGATTCAAAAGACGCACCCTATATCGACTTATTGCCAGCCTTGATTAAGGATTGGAGACAGCAATGGCATAATGACAGGATGCCCTTTTATTTTGTTCAACTGGCCAATTTCAGAGAGAAACAACCGACAGCGCAGCCTTCGTCATGGGCGATGTTGCGGGAGGCACAGCGTCAGACATTGCGGTTGCCCAATACAGGAATGGCCGTTATCGCCGATATCGGTGACAGCAACGATATACACCCAAAAAATAAGCAAGATGTCGGAAAGCGCTTAGCTTGGATAGCAGCCCACGACCTGTATGGACAAAAAATTTCCTATAGCGGTCCTCAGCTAGACCGTTGGCTAATCAAGGGAAAAGAAGTCCAGCTCAGCTTTAAACCCATGGGAAAGGAGCTCGTCCTGAAAACTTCCGATCGTAAGATTGGTGGATTTACCATTGCGGGCAGCGATCAGCAGTTTTATCCAGCTCAGGTACGCAGAGAAGGGAATAAAATTATCCTATCGGCCAAAGAGGTGGACCGGCCTGTCGCTGTGCGCTACGGATGGGCAGATAATCCCGATCTGGTGCTCTATAACGATGCCGCATTGCCCGCTTCTCCGTTCCGTACCGATCAGTGGGATAAATAAGTGATGTAAATGAGCCTACCGATGAACAATAATTGGACAGCCTATCGTACAGGTAAGAAGTAATTAGAACATATCGCGTCTACACGAATGATGATTATGCAATTTTTTGCATGATAGGGGATCCTTTTGTCCTTTAAATCTCACTTGTAAAAATATTCTATAAATAACTACAGTAAACAATGAAAACAAAAAAGACAAGACAATGGCCCGAAAAACGGGTGGCATTTGTTCCAGAGGTCACTATGATGGCTCTTTGTCTTTCGATTGCAGTGCCGGCGGCGGTGTCTGCAAAATCGCTATGGACAACAACTGGTCGATCATTGGAAAGCACACCGAAGGGTATGTACAATGATTTGCGCATGCGTCAGCATGCTTTGAAAGGAAAGGTAAGGGATAGTGAAGGAAAACCGCTAGAAGGAGTTACGGTGAGGATTAAAAATTCCGCTACGGAAACAAAAACAAATGGGTTGGGAGACTTTGAGTTCAAGTCCATGGATGTCGGAACTGTCCTCATCTTTTCATCTGTGGGTTTTGAAACCAGGGAAATCGTTTTTAATGGCAGCGACCAGCAATTGAATGTTGTGCTCAATAACTCGTCTTCAAGTTTAGAGGAAGTCGTCGTCGTTGGTTATGGTACCCAAAAGAAGGTAAACCTCACTGGTGCGGTCGCGACGGTCAGCGGCAAAGATATGGTTAAACGACCGGTGGTCAATCCAGCAGCTATGTTACAAGGGGCAATCCCTGGGGTCCAGGTCAATCAGGGGTCAGGTGAACCCGGCAATGAAGGTGTTTCGATCCGCATCCGTGGCAAGGGAACTTTTAGTGGTGCCGGATCGGATCCTTTGGTATTGATCGACGGTGTGCAAGGCAAATTTTCGGATGTCAACCCCAATGACATCGAAAATGTAAGTGTGCTTAAGGATGCCGCATCTGCAGCGATTTACGGATCACGTGCAGCAAATGGTGTTATTTTAATCACCACAAAACAGGGGAAATCTGGCAAGACAACGGTGCAGTATGACGGTAATGTGGGAATCTACAAACCGACAAAAATGTTCGACCTGATTACCAATTCTGCGCAATATATGGAACTCTATAATGAAGCGCGAAAGAATTCAAATCTTAACGATGGCCTATATCCCGCTGATATCATTGATACCTATAGAAATAGCAGCGATCGGATAAAATACCCCAATACGGACTGGCTAGGGCTGATATTTCAGACAAAGCCAACGTATAATCACAATTTGGGAATTCAGGGCGGAAACGAAAAGACGACATTTAATATCGGACTCGGGTACGTGAATCAGAATGGTATGATCAAAGGATTTAATTATGATCGTTATTCGGCGCGTGTCAACTTGACAACCAAAATCTCGGATGGGATTAAATTCGGAACAAATATCTTGCTTAAAACGGGGCATACCGAATCTATTCCCGGCGGATCCAAAGACTTATTCCTGTCGGCAATGTCACAGGCGCCAACCTATGGTCCATTTTTACCGGATGGAAGTGGGCGGTATACCTACAAAGCTTACGATTGGGAATACAATAATAAAAACCCGATGGCGGTATTAGATCGCAAGTTTACGTATAATACCGACGACTACGCCGCTAATTTACAGGCTTGGATGGAAGTCCAACTGTTTAAAGGTCTTTCGTGGTATACCAAAGGTGCTTATAATTTTAATATGGATAAGTATAAAGATTATAAATCCACGCTGGATGAATATTACTATCATTCAGGAACGCTAGGGACAGTATTGGATCTTGGTAAGGGACTCACAGATCAGGATCAGCAAACAATCTATACCAGTTTATTTACGTATTTGAATTATGACCGGACTTTTGGAGATCACCATTTAAAAGCTCAGGCGGGATATAGTATAGAAAAAAGTAAGTACAGCTATTTACAAGGATTTAGACAGAATTTCGTTGATGATAATCTGACGGAATTAAATGCTGGTGGATCTGATATTCAACGGGCGAATGGAACAGCCAATCAATGGGCGCTGATCTCTTATTTCGGCCGATTGAACTATGATTACCAAGGGAAGTACCTCTTGGAGGCCAATATGCGTTACGACGGTAGTTCAAAGTTCTACGGCAAAAACCGATGGTCTGCTTTTCCTTCTTTCTCTGCCGGTTGGCGTGTCTCTGAGGAATCTTTTGTCAAGGAACTTACATCGGGTTGGCTGGATAATCTAAAGATTCGTGCATCATGGGGGCAATTAGGAAATCAAAATCTCGTGGATCAAAGTGGTTATACCTTATTTTATGCTTATCAGCCAGTACTGGGGTTGACCGGAAATTATTCATTTGATAACAATACACTACAATCGGGTGTTTCCCAACAGCGACTTACTAATCCGAATCTCAAATGGGAAACCACGACGATGACCGATGTTGGGGTCGATTTAAATGTATTCAAAAATTTGGATATTACCTTTGACTGGTACAAAAAACGTACGACCGATATTCTACGTCCTTCGCAAATAACGGCAATTGTAGGCTTGGGCGCGCCAATGGTTAATGACGGTATTGTCGAAAATAAAGGTATTGAGCTGGGGATCACTTACCATAATAAAATTAATACCGGTGTAATGGAAGGTTTACAGTATCAGCTTGGGGCTAACCTCGATCGCTTCAAAAACAGACTGGTGCAATTTGGTGAACCTGAGATTGGCGGTTATACCATTAAGAAGAATGGTTATGCCATGGATAGTTTTTACACCTATGAGGTCATTGGCATATTCCAGTCGGAACAAGAAGTTGCTAGTTCGCCAAAACAGTTCAATGACAATACATTAGCCGGTGATCTTAAATATAGAGACGTCAATGGCGATGGAAAGATTGATGCAAATGATCGCACCATTATTGGTGGGGTTGATCCGAAATTAAACTATAGTTTTAATTTGAGCGCTAGTTTCAAGGGCTTTGATATTTCAGCAATGCTGCAAGGAGTTTATGGCGTAAAATCTTATGTATCTGGATGGGGTGTCACGCCTTTTGTGCAAGGCAGTCCCCCAACTAAGGACTGGTTGGACCGCTGGACTCCTGAAAATCCATCGACAACAATGCCTCGCATTTACTGGGGCTGGAGTGCACCCGAAAAATTTAGCCGTGCATCCAGTTACTTCCTGCAGAATGCTTCCTACTTCAGATTGAAAAATTTTGTACTGGGGTATACCTTACCTGAGGGCTTATTGAAAAAATACAAAATTGACCGATTGCGCATCTATTTTTCAGGAGACAATCTCTTGACGTCAACCAAATTTAAAGGACTTGACCCTGAACGCTACGGCAATGGTGATCTGGTACAGTATCCACAAAACAAGATTTATTCATTTGGTTTACAAGTTAATTTTTAAATGTTATGAAAAAGAAATTTATAACCGCTTTGATCCTGTCTAGTTTATTTTTGGGATCTTGTAACAGTGCTTTGGACCTAAATCCATTGGATCAGATTGGATCGGAAAACTATTTTAAAAAGAAATCTGATTTTGATAATGCTTTAGCGAGTGTGTATGCATCATTGCAAAGTGAGACCTTCTCCTACGGTATGCCTTTTAGGGACTGTCTGACCGATAATGGTTATAATCAGTTCAATTCGGGCAGTGTGAATGAAATCGTTGGCGGCAATTTAAATCCAACAACTGGCGGATATGAAACAGGGATCTATAATGACGCGTACGTGGCGATCGGTAGAGCAAATCGTTTGATCGAGAAATTGCAGAGCTATGCGGGGCCGGACCTAAACGATACGGAAAAAAAGAAAATGGAAGCTGAGTCACGCTTTGTCCGTGCATTCGTTTATTTTCAGCTTTATAGCATCTATGGAGAGGTACCACTTGTACTGACTTCCCTTACATTGGAAACGCAAAAACAACCAAAAGAAACTGCCGAGAATATTCTAAAACAAATCAGGGCAGATCTCGATTTCGGGATTGCAAATTTAGACGCTAAACCCTATTTCAGTAATGGTGGTCATGCTTCAGCAAGCTCTGCAAAAGCATTCAAAGCAAGGGTGCTATTATTCGCAGCCTATGGAAATAACGGCGTGCCCGATTTGACCGTGCTCAAAGAAGTGAAGGATTTGTGTGCAGAGGTCATGAAGGAATACACCTTGAGTACAAGTTTTGAAAATGTTTTCCGTGATGCTACGCAGAAGAATAATACGGAGATTATTTTTTCGGTCAATTTCCTTGCTCCCAATAATACGGCTCCTTGGGATATGTATTTGGGCGATTGGATTGCGGCTTCACCCTTACAGAATTTGGTAGATGCCTACGAATGCAAGGATGGATTGCCTTTTGGAGAGTCGCCGTATACCGATCCTGCAAATCCTTTTAAAGATCGGGATCCGCGGTTGAGCAAAACAATTTTTGTGGATCATCCCGATTTTGGCGGCGGCAAGATACATACGCCTTCTAACCCGAGGCCTACCGGATATGGTGTATTGAAGTTTCTTGATCCAGCCAACTTACCTTTTGGCTTTTCAACCTTGAGCCAGCAAGACGCAGTTATACTTAGGTTGGGAGAAGTTCTGTTGATGTATGCGGAGGCACAGAATGAAATTGCAGGGCCAGACCCGTCTGTTTATGCTGCGATGAAAACATTACGTGATCGTGTTCAGATGCCTGCATTTCCTGCCGGCTATACCAAAGAAAAAATGCGCGAGCGGATACGTCACGAAAGACGCGTGGAATTGGCATTCGAAGGCCTCCGGCATTATGACTTAATTCGTTGGCATATTGCCGGCGAGGTGTTGAATAAGGTGAAAGATAGTAAGGTACCTTATCATTTCGAAGACAAATTCTATCGCTGGCCATTGCCGCAGACTGAGATTGAGAAGAGCGCGGGGGTACTGGTGCAGAATCCGAACTATAAATAAAATAACGATTGCCTTCAATGGATTGGCAATTTCCTAAACCACCAAAAGCAGCGCGCACGAAATCCTTTCGATGCGCGCTATTTTTTGCGATGATAACAATTACTGTAAAGGGATCAAGACATTCTGTTCCAAGCGTACAGGGACATGCTTTACGGAGGTAAAACCATCTTCCTTGGAAATGATGTTGGAAAGATCCAGTCCTCTTTTGGAGAATGTACTGATCAGAGCTGTGCGAAAAGTCGCTTTGGATGATCCCCATCCTTGTCCCAAAATGGTGTCGTTGTTAAGCTGTATAAGCTCATCGGTCGAGTAATAACTGAATTTTTCCAGTAAATGCTGGTAAAGATTTGTTGTTGTAGCCATACAATTTAAAAATTTAAAGGATTAAACCATAAACTGTATCCAGATCTTTTTGGGAAAATAATCGTTCTGCAACGTTTATTTTGGTCGAAACCCGTATTAATTTACCACCGCGGTGACTCCACTCGGTTGGTATTGCATCATGCAATTCTGAATACTCTACAAATATAGTAGATTATTTTTATTATAAAAAATATTTTTGTTTTTAAGCGTAAATGCGCGTTGGCAACAGGAATAGGGGTTCAAAAGCGGGATTGTTGTTGTCTGTGGTTTGGTTATGAAGCGGATAGCTGGACAGGAAATTTATCATGGTACTGTAATCTCATTTAAAATACTTTAAAAAATAAAGATAAGACTATACTTTTGCGGCATGAATAGAATTGCGGAAATTAATAAATACATTGCCGACGAACGCGACGTATTATTGCAGCATCCTTTATACCGTAAAATCACGACGATCAAAAACCTAAGGGCCTTTACGGAAGGCCATGTGTATGCGGTTTGGGATTTTATGTCGCTGTTAAAAGCATTGCAGATCAAATTAACCTGTACCACGCTGCCTTGGTTTGCGAGTGAGCATCCCTCAACGCGCTATCTGATTAATGAAATTGTATTGGCTGAGGAGTCGGATGAATATATTGATGGCCGTCGTTTGAGTCATTTTGAAATGTACCTGGATGCCATGGAAGCCATGGGTGCAGACCTTCATTTGATCAATAAGTTTATTGTGAATGCTAAAAATTCGAGCAGCATATTTGATGCGATAGCAATTACAACCCTCGACGCACGGATCAAGGACTTTTTGAATTTTACATTCGAAGTGATCGCTGAGGGCGAAGTGCATAAAATTGCCGCTGCTTTTACATTCGGTCGTGAAGATCTTATTCCGGGAATGTTTACGTCGATTCTGGAAGAAATAAAAACAAATTTTCCAGCAGCAAATCTGGATAGCTTTATTTATTATTTCCAACGTCATATTGATCTGGACGGCGACGAACATGGGCCTTTGGCGATGCAGATGATCTCAGATCTTGCACAGGATGATGAGGTTAAATGGGCTGAAATGAAAGAGATCAGTAAAATTGCACTTCAAAAGAGGATCCAACTGTGGAATGCGATAGAAGACTCCTTATATAGATAATACGCTATACCGATAATACGACGTTTTTATCGTCAGAAAAAGCCTCTCAAATCAAAATTTGAGAGGCTTTTTTATGCGCTAAAAATAGAATACGAGGGTTAGGGTTTGGCAGATTATAGTCTTTTTTATGATATCGATGAAAAAATGTCTTTTTTTCATAACATATTGGCGTTTTTGAAGAAATCCAAGTAGCAATAAGTGTCTAAGTTTGCAACGCAAAAAATAACATAGCACAAAGTGAACTTTTTTCCTCCCTATTGGGCAAAAGGAATACTGACCATCGGATTGGTCGTATTCACTGTTTCAGACACGCTCGCCCTCGACTCTTTGCGTATGTCCTTGACAGACATGATCGGCAAAGCGCTAAAGAACAGTAAATACATGGAGCAATCCTATTTACAGCTGAAAGAAAGTGAAGTCGCCGTACAGCAACAACGGATGGAGCTGCTTCCCAAAATTTCCGCAAGGGCCTCGGCCAGTTATGCGAGTAATATGCCTGTTTATGATCGGGGTATTTTAAATAAACCCAGCCAGCATGATATCATTCATTACTTGTATGATACGGGCTTGGATTTTTATCTTAATCTCTACAATGGACATCGGGATCTGATGAAAATTGAATCCAAAAAATTAGAAAGCGAGCTGGCAAAAATAGATTGGAAGAATGCTGCGGCACAGACGAAATTGGAAGTTTGCAGTCTGTTTTTAGATTTGGAACTGGCCTATAGTAACCGGTCTTTGATCGAGCAGGATATCGCAGACCAACGGGTACAATTAGAGGAGATTGAACATTTGTATAAAGCAGGTGTTGTATTGCATAGTGATGTCTTGCGTATTTCGTTGGAGCTTTCTAAACGGGAACTGTTGCTCGTGCAGATTTCCCATGATATTCAGACGGCGAACCAGAAGCTGCAACTGATCGGTGGAATTACGGCTGTGATTATTCCTGTAGCTGAGCAATTTAAGACAAAAAGTCCTTCTTATGAAGTGTTGGTTGCTGAAGCGCGAAACCATGCTTTTTCTCTCCTAAAATCGGAACAGGAAGTGGTCTTGAAGCGATTGTCGGTCAAACAGGCGCGGTCAAATTATCTCCCGGAACTGGGGCTGACCAGCACGTTTACGTTTGCCAATCCACAGGTATTTCTGTATCCCTATAATCCGAGCTGGTACCATCTGAGTATTACAGGCCTTAAATTAAATATTCCCATTTCTGCACTTTATCTCAATAAGAATGTGGTCCGTGGCGCAGAGATCGCACTGGATCGGGAGCAGGTGAAACACCATCATGAAGAGGAAGTTTTGGAAAACCAATTGTTACAGGCCTTTCTGGATTATCAGTTAGCCGTCAAACAGGAAGAGGTCTGTCAGAACAACAAATCGCTGGCGCAGGAAAATGCGCGTATTATCAAGAACAGGTACTTTAAATCATCGGCTTTGATTACGGACCTTTTAGACGCAGATATGCAATACCTGAAAACACTTTTTGATCTTGAAACTGCACGTATTGCAATACAGAAACATTATTATTTTATCGAATTTTTGAAGGGCACTATCTAATGAAACTTAAATCACATAGATCAGTTGTGGAAGCACAGCTCACTCGAATCACCAATTGGCTGGCCGGAATTGTCTTGTTGGCATTGTTGCTATGGGGCGCTAAGACATTATGGATGCGCATGCGGTATACTTATACAAATGACGCACAAGTCACGCAGTATATCAATCCTATTGTCTCTCGTGTCGGAGGTTATGTTGTTTCGGTACACTATCACGATCATCAGCTTGTTAAACGGGGGGATACCTTGCTGCTTATTGATAATCGGGAATATAAATATGAAGCTGAGCAGGTGGCGGCATCGGTCAATAAGGAAGCGGCAGAGATCAATGTCCTTCACAGTCAAAAGGAAATTTTGCAGGCTGAACATGAATCCTTGCGGACATCAATAGCAGCAGCGGAGGCCCGTGTGACCAAGCAGCAGCTGGAATACGACCGGTACAATTATCTGTTTCAGGAAAAATCTGCTACTGCGCAGCAGCTGGAGGATGTAAAAGCTACTTTGGATGTCTACAAGAGTGAACTGGCCTCGTTAAAACATAAATTGCAGGCTTCGCAGGAAAGGGTGCATGATGTGGATGTAAAAAAAGGTGTTGTAGATGCCGAACGGGTTCGCCTGACTGCCGCTGTGGGCCGCAAGCGATTGGATGTCGGCTATACCGTTATCCGTGCCCCCTATGATGGGCAGATCGGCAAACGTACGATTGAGAAAGGGCAGATGATAAATGCAGGGGAAGTTTTGGGCTTTATCGTCAATAGAGAAACACCAACCTGGATAACGGCTAATTTTAAGGAAACTCAGTTGCGCTATTTACATCTTGGCAATCGGGTGGAGGTAATTGCCGATGCTTATCCGGATGAAAAATTTTATGGCAAAATCATTTCGGTCTCTCCGGCTACGGGATCTGCATTCTCGCTGTTGCCCCCGGATAATGCAACGGGCAACTTTGTGAAGATTGTGCAAAGGGTACCTGTACGTATCGAACTGGACAAGCAAGCGGGGGTAAACCAGCTGCTCTCGGGGATGAATGTGAATGTCTCGGTATCAAAAAGCCAAAAACAGTGAAAGGAATTTTTAAGGAATGGGTGCCCGAGTGGCTGATCAAACTGATCTTGTTCAGCAGCCTGATGCCGAGTATGGTCTTATTTTTCCTGCCCGGAGCAAATACGAATGTTACCGCAGGATTCTACGGTGCTCAACCCAGCGATATCCAGTTTTTGATTATTTTGTTCTATGCTGGTTTTGTGGGGTTCTACGTTTTGGAACGACGCTTTTTTTTATACTTCCCCATTAAGCAGTATTATATCATCTTCAATCTGCTACAGCTATTGAATTGCTTTTTGATGTATAGCGTCACCGATATCAGCTGGGTGTATGGCCTACGTTTTTGTCAGGGGATGTTGTTTGCTTCGGCCGTAAACCTGTCGATCTCTATGATATTCTCCCGGTTGAAGAGTGATCGGGCGAAGGAAGTAAGTTATGCTGTTTTTTTTGGCATGTTACTGTGCAGTTCTCCGTTTAATACCTTTGTGACTGCTGAATTTATCGATTCATTTAATTTCGACCAGCTGTATCTATACGCTGCTTTATCCTTTGTGCCAGGCCTATTGCTCATTATGCTGTCGATGCGCTCCATACGGCATATACGTCCTTACCCCTTATTTTCATTAGACTGGGCAAGCTGTATTTTCTATAGTCTTGTCATTGTCAGCTTCGGTTATTTAATGGTATATGGGCAGGAAGTGTATTGGTTTAATGACCGGCAACTTCTTATCATATTTGTATTGGGCCTCACTTTACTCCTTGTTTTCATCGTTCGGCAAATGGTGCTCAAACGGGTGTATATTCATTTGTCTGTTTTTAAAAACAGGAAATTTCTCTTAGGGCTACTGATTTTGTACATGATGTATGTGGAACGCTTCTCTTTGGCAATTTCAAATCAGTATTTAGTACAGGTTGTTCAGCTTGACCCTATTCATTTGTCTTATATTCAGTGGTTTAATATTGGGGGGATTGTTGCTGGTGTATTGGGTTCGCTCTATTGGATGCTGGGGCAACGCCCGGTAAAGTGGATATGGATTTCGGGTTACTGCTGTTTGCTGTTATTTCATCAATGGATGTATTTTTCCTTTGAGGGGCAGGGGAATGATACTCATTTTTGGCTTCCATTAGTTGTGCATGGGTTAGGAGTAGGATTGATCATGGTGCCTACCATATTGTTTTGCATTGCCAGTGTTACCCCTCAATTGGGGGCTTCAGCTGCTGCGGTCTGCCTCGCTATCCGTTATCTGGGCTACACGAGCAGTATTGGATTACAGAATTTTTTCAAGTTGTTTGAACATGCCCAGCATCAACAGGTTTTTAGTGGTCAAACGGAGGCTGGAAATCCGCTGTTTCGTGAATACCTCCAGCAGGAATCTACCAGTATCTTAAGCCATGGATTACAATTTAAAGAGCATACAGCTGCATTAAAGCTCGTCGCCGAGCGGGTCAAAGAACAATCCTTTGTACGGTATGCTATGGATTATTATGAGGTCATGTCGATGATCAGTATCAGCATACTGCTGCTGATACTGATTTCACCTTCTTTAAAAAGTATGTATAAAAGGCTGAGAAAAAATAGGATTTCGCCGGCCTAGATATCTTGAATATCCCATATTCCGGCTGTGCGTTGAAGTTCAACCAAAGCCACGGCGTAATTGTAGCGAGCTTCGTAATAGCTCAATTGGGTTTCGTTGTAGGTCCGCTGGGCATTTAGAACTTCCAGGAGGGAGGTTTCTCCTCTTTTGTAGCTGTAAACTTTTCCGTCTAATATTGCTTTTGCTTCTAGGAGCATGTTGCTGTCAAACAGCCGTACTTGTTTTTGGGCAGCCTGGTAGTTGAGGAAAGCCTGCGTAACTTCCACCTGAATACGCAAATGGACTTCCTGATAAGCAGTTTCGTCCTGATCGATCTTAAACTTGGCTGCTTTGAGGTCACCTGTTTTTAGGTTTGAGAATTTGAGTGGTATGGACAGTCCTGCGTTTATTGCTGTGAATTGCGGTGTTGGGGCAGTTTCGTTTCTCGCTTCCCCATTGTAGGTGAAACCCAATGAAATACCAAGATCGATTACTCTATTTGCTCGGGCCAATTGGAGCAGGCGCTGTGAAAGTTGCTTATTCTGTACGGCAAGTTTCAAATCACTACGATCATTTTGTGCGATCCTGATCAATTCATTTAAGCGGTATTCCCGGTCTAAATGCACGAAAGGATCTTGGGGTGTTTTTACTCCGGTAGCCGTTTGTTCGCCCATAAATACGGCCAGGTTTACAACCGAAGCCTTCCAGGTTGCTTCTGTTGCCAGGAGGGTATTGCGCATATTGGCCGCTTCCAGTTTAGATTGGCGGAAATCAATCTCAGGAATGCTTCCCAATTGATAACGAATACTATCTGATACCACCAACTGCCGGAGTTGCTGGTAAGAGTTTTGGTATGTTTTTACCAGTAGTAATTGTTGTTTTGCCATCAGAAATGCAAGCGTAGCGTCGGCGCGTAAATTCCTGAAATAATCTTCAAGCAATAGACGGGTTGCTTCTGCTTCATCGCTGGCCAGGTTTATTCTCGCTTTTCGTTTAGATCCCAGCTCCAGTGTCCATGCAAGTCCGGCATTATAGCCGTGGCCAAGTTGTTTTGTCCGTTCACTGTTATCAAACAAGCCTATGCTAAATTCGGGATCAGGAAATACCCTGGCGCTGATGAGATTGGCCTCTGCGATATTGAGGTTGAATTTTTCAGCTGCATAACCCAGGTTCTGTTGACCAACAGCCGTTATAAATGTTGAATAATCAAGTTTCTGGGCTGTACTTAAGCTGTCTCTATCCTGGGCGATCGCAGTAGTAGACAAAGTGAGTATGAAAAGAAAAAACGTCAGGCGTTTCTTTGTTAAAATATGCTGTTTGTTCATGATAATCTATTTTTCTGGATGGTCAGTTTTTGAAAAAGCGTGCGCTCAGGTCGTTCATCCGTTATTGGCCATCTATTTAATCTGTTGTGTTTTTTGAGGATCTACTTTCCAAAAGATAATAGAGCGGTGGGAGCACAAACAGGGTCAGGATCGTCGAAAACAACAGGCCATAGACAATAACTGTAGCCAAAGGACGCTGTACATCTGATCCAATGCCTGTTGCCAGAGATGCCGGAAGCAAACCGAGAATAGCGACTGTGGCGGTCATTAAAACCGGACGAAAGCGACTAAAGGCTCCCTGGGTGACAGCTTTATGTAACGATAGCCCATTCTTCCGCAATATATTCATCTGGGAAAGCATTAATACACCATTTTGTATAGCGACTCCGAATAGGGCGATAAAACCTACGGCTGAGGATACGTTTAGCGCCATGCCACGGATATTGAGGGCAAGCATCCCGCCAAACAGCGCCAATGGAACGATACTCATTAAGAGACCTGCTTGCCTAAATGAACCAAATGTACCGTAGAGTAAGATAAATATAATGGCTAATGTCAATGGAACAATAATGGCAAGCCGGGTGTAGGCCCGATGTTGATTTTCAAATTGTCCACCCCATTTTAAAGTGATTTTATGCTGGTCATAGCGTATATTTTTGGCAATGGCCTGCTGTGCTTCGGCAAGGAATGTGCCGAGGTCCTGTCCGCGTACATTTAAGCGGACGGTCAACTGGCGGTTGTTGCGTTCACGTGAAATCATACTTTCTCCGGTATTGAGCTTAATCGTCGCAACCTGGGCCAGGGGAATACGGTTCCCATTTTCGGGATAAAGCATTAGGTTGCCGATCTTTTCGGGAGAATTTCTGTTTTCCTCCTGATATTGACAGGTAATATCATATACTTTGATGCCTTGATAGACCTGGGCGACAGCTTTTCCGCCGATGGCAATCTGGATCAGGTCAGTGACGTCAGCGATATTTAAACCGTATTGCGCGATTTTATCCCGGTCGGCAATAATTTGCAGCTGCGGCAGTGGCGGTTCTTGGTCTATAGCGAGATCGACAGCTCCCTTTACCTGTTTAAGTGTTGTGATAAGTTCCTCGGCAACCCGGCGGGTTTCTTTCAAGTCATCACCAAATATTTTGACGACAAGCTCACTATGTGCACCGGCTATCTTGTCCATGACACCGTCGATCATAGGTTGGGAAAAAGCAACGTTGAATCCGGGCATGTTGGCATATTCTGCTGCAAGTTCGTCGATAAGGTCTTCTTTGGTTTTGCCCCATTTCCATGTTTTGTAAGGTTTCAATCCTACGCTTACTTCAAAATGGGAGGGCGTCCAGGCGTCGGTACCATCGTCATTACGTCCGGCTTGCACCATGACATAGGAGATTTCTTCGTGTTGAAGTGTCCGTGCGCGTAGTGTGTCGCTCATTTCTTTTGATTTTTCCACCGTAATTCCGGGCGGGAGCGACACCTGGAGCCAGATCGAACCTTCATCTAAAGTGGGAAGAAAGTCCTTGCCAACAGATGCGGTGAGTAGGCCAGTGGCAAGTAAAATAATCGCCAATGGCACAAAAACGCGTTTGGGAACTGCCATCACCTTTTCAATCGCAGTATGATAGGCTTGGGTCAGCTTTGTCAGCCATTTGTTGTGGTATACTTTCTGGGGTTTACGATAGATCAAATAAGCTAATCCAGGGATAAGCAAAAGAGCGACAGTCAACGCGCCAAAGAGCGCATAGCCTACTGTATAGGCCATCGGTGTAAAAAGTTTCTTTTCGACGCGCTCAAAGGCAAACAAAGGAAGGTAGGCCGTAATAATGATCAGTGTGGCAAAGAAGATCGGTTTGGCGACTTCGGCAATTTTCTGGGCAACGGTTTTTTCCTCCAGTAAACCTTCCGGCTCATCTTCTCTTTTTTTAAGAATGGTTTCGAGAATAACGATCGCTCCGTCCACAATGATTCCAAAATCAATTGCGCCAAGGGACAGTAAATTGGCGGGAATATGGGTGAAATGCATGAGGATAAATGCAATCAACAAGGACAAAGGGATCGTTAGGGCAACCAGGAGTGCTCCACGCCAACTTCCAAGAAAAATGATGAGGACAAAAATAACCAGACTCATCCCCTCCAAGAGGGTTTTGGAAACGGTATGCAGGGTATTGTCGACTAAACTGGTTCTATCCAGTACAACATGAATCTTTACACCTTCTGGAAGAATCTTTTGGTTTAGTTCGTCGACCGTTGCATTTACGCCGGCTAGCACAGCGGAGGGATTTTCATTTTTCAATAGGAGTACAATACCTTCGATATTGTCTGAATAATTGGCACCCCGTTTATCGGAATAGCCTAAAGCGCCCTTGCGTGCTAGATTTCCAAGTTTGATCTGACCTATATCGCGCATATAGATACGGTTTCCATCGGTCGATTTGACGACGATGCTGTCCAGATCATCCAATGTCTTGACCAGACCAATGCCCCGGATGACGTAAGATTGATCACCCCGATTCATCACACTGCCGCCGGCATTGGCATGATTGCTTTCTATTTTCGAGACCACCTCTGCGAGTGAGATTTCGTATTGGTCGAGCTTTTTAGGGGCCAGCTCCACTTGGAATTGGGTCGTTATTCCGCCAAAATTGGTGACATCAGCGACACCAGAAACCTGTTTAATTTTGGGGATAATAACAAAGTTTTGCAGATCAGTCAATTGCCGTAGATCGTGGGTTTTACTCTCGAGTATATAACGAAAGATCTCACCTGTAGGTGAGGTGAGGGGGTCCAATCCGGGAGTGGCGCCGTAAGGGAGGGATAAGTCCGCAAGACGTTCCTGTATACGGGCTCGCGCCCAATAATCTTCAACGCCATCTTTGAAGACAATCGTGACCATGGATAAACCAAAGGTCGTTTTGCTGCGCATCACTTCCATTCCGGGCAAGCCATTGATAGCCTGTTCAATGGGAATGGTGATTTGTTGTTCCATCTCTTCGGCTGCCAATCCCGGGACCTGGGTTACGATCTGCGACGATACGTCGGCTATATCTGGGTAGGCCTCGACCGATAGCTGACGCCAGGCGTAGTAGCCGAAAAAGCCAATTAATAGAAAGGATGCCGCGATCACCCATCTTTTTGCGATAATATGGACAATAAATTGTTTCATATTCAAATTGTTATTGATCAGTGTTTATTTTAAATTGAATGTATGAACCCGGTGCGTATGATTTGTTTATTCACCGATTTAATTTACCCCCATGAGGTAAAAAGCTCCTTCGCTGATAATTTCCTCCTGTGGGGCCAGACCTGTTAAAATCTGGATATGATCTCCTTCTGTTACCCCCGTGGTTACAAAGCGCTTGACAAAGGTATTGGCCGCTATTTTTGCCCATACAAAACTCTTGTCGTTAAATTGAAGGACAGCTTTTGCCGGAATGAAGAGCGTTGAAATGTGTTGCTGTTCAAATTCGGCACTCACATACATCCCCGGTTTTAATGTACGGTCGCCATTTTCGCATGCGATGAGGACTTCAATATTGCGGCTGGCTTCATCGACAAATTGGTTGATATGAATAATTTTTCCCTGTATATTTTTATCGGGTAAAGCATCCACATGGACTTCAACACGGCCAAGCTGATTGATGGAAGGCAAGTCTTTTTCCTTGATATAGGCCGATACCCATACTTTTGATAGTTCGGCAATGCGGAGTAATGCCGGAGCATCTTCTTTTGTGTACTGCCCCAGGACAATTGAACTGCTTAAAACCTCTCCTTGGATGGGTGAACGAACGAGAAGAGGTTGACCGAGAATTATATTATTCAGGTTAGTATCGAATATTTTTAGCGCTGCAGTGGCATTGCCGAGCGCTGATTTACTCGTTGCAAAATTGGTTTCTGCCTCCTCAAGGTCTTTTTTTGTTCCAACGCCGTGCCCGATCAGATCTTTTTCACGTTTTAGTTTGTTTTCCGCAAGTAAAGCCGCTTGTTTAGCGTCGAGATAGACCCTCTGTGCTTCAAAATAATCCGATGAACTAATTGAAAATAAAGGCGTATTAACGGCTACTTTTTGCCCCAGTTTGATGTGGGACTTGACAATTCGTCCAGCAAAAGGTACAGGAATCTCCACATAGCTGCTGGGGATCATCTTCACCATCGCAGCGGTGTTTAGTTTCAGTGCATGCTGTGCATTGGCTGTCTTCACAAATTTTAACTTCGTCAACAGTGGCGCATTTTGATCGACAGTTAGGGTATCTCCATGCGCGCTGACCCCTGGCGATAGGCTAGTGGGGGCGTTGGACTGATGGTCGCAACCCTGCGTCAACAGCAGGAGGAGGATCCAACTCATATAACTTAGGGGTTGGATCGAATAGTTGATTGTACGGTTAATCATACCGCAAAACTATCCAGCAGCTGCTGATAAGCAGGTTAGAAGTCCTTTAGAAAAAAATTAGAATTTTATTAGAATGCCGAAAGGTGGGGCAGATTGATGCTAAACACACTACCGACACCTTTTGCTGAACGGACTGCGATCTCTCCATGATGGAGGACTATGATCTTTCTGGTGAGTGACAGGCCTATACCATTTCCCTCGCTATAGTCTTTGTTGTTGCCACGATAGAATGGTGTAAATATATGCGGAAGGTCTATCGGGGCAATGCCTATACCATCATCTTTAAATTCGAGGTGGACCTGGTTTTCGTCTGATCTGATGGCAATGAGACATTTTTGATTTGACGAAAATTTGCAGGCATTTTCAATTAAGTTGACAAAGGCAACCTGAAGTAAATATTCATTGGCATGTACAGAAATAAGATTTTCATCTTCAATTGCGGGATCGACAAAAATGTCGAGCTTATAACCTGGATTTGACTGAAGAACCTGTTGGCAGGCATCAATAAGTATTTCGTCTATGCGTAAGGCTTTGAAGGCAATTTCGGAACTGTCGTAGCTTGCTTTTGCAAAATCAAGTAAGCTATTAAATAGCTTTTTGAGTTTCTGTGCGTCATTTAACGTGTTGTCGATGACTGTTTTATATTCAGCTATGCTGCGGTCTTTATTGGCGGAAATTTCAAGTTCTGCAATCATTGCCGCCAAGGGCGTGCGCAGCTCGTGGGAGATATTGGACACAAAATGTTTTTGGGCATCAAAGGAATTTTCCAACCGGTCAAGCATCGCATTGAATGTATTCGCCAGTTCGGAAAGTTCATCTTTATTTCCGCTGCTAGTGAGTCTGGAGTCTAAACTAGTCGCTGAAATGCTTTTTACGCGCTGTGTCATTTCCAGGATAGGTTGAAAGACCTTTTTCGAAAAGAATATGCCTGCTGCATAAATCAGAAATATAGACAAAATGAAAACAAGGAAAATGGTTGATAGCAGGCTATGGAGTTTATTGTAGCCATATTGATCATAGGCGGCAGCGGTAATGAGGTAGCTTTTGTTTTTATACGGGAAAGTTATCCCGATGACCTGCCATTTATCCTGATAGAACCGTATTTCTTTATTTTTTAAAATATCCCGCAGCATCTCTGGTGTCTCTTTGACAAAGTCGATATCGACGGCATCATGATACAGGAGTTCAAAACGGGTGTCGTAAATGGCAACTTCTACTTCATTGAGAATTTTCCGATTGTTGTGATAAATATCTTCTAAGGTCTTTTTGTCTACTTTCGCGTTCAAAAAAAGGTTTGCTTTGGTGTAAGCTTCTTTTTTTAATAGGGCATAAAATTCTTTTTCACGATTCTCTACAGCCGAAAAATAAACTGTACTGGCAAATACCAGCAATATGGTCGCTGTAATCAGCGTGAATAATATGGAGATTCGGGTTCTGATGCGCATTAGTCCTGTTTTAAAATAAAGCCCATGCCAGATTTGGTATGGATATATTTCGTTTCAAAATCCTTGTCGATCTTTTTACGCAGATAATTGATGTAAACATCAATGAAGTTGGTGCCTGTATCAAAATAGGTTTCCCACACTTTTTCGGCAATTTCCATCCTGGAAAGTACACGCTCGGGGTGCTGCAATAAGTAATGGAGCAGTTTAAACTCTTTAGGTGTCAAATGGATTTCAATGTTATTCCTTTTGACATTTTTGGTATGGAGATTCATCTCCAGGTCACCATAGCGCAATAGTGTTCCCGTAAGTGTATCCTGTTTTTGATATCTTTTGAGCAGAACCCGTATCCGTGCAAGTAGTTCGCGCATTTCAAAAGGCTTAACGAGGTAATCGTCCGCTCCAGCGTCAAACCCCTCAATTTTATCATCGGTTGTGCCCAAGGCTGTTAACATGATAATTGGAACATCGGGTTTGATATGGCGAATTTCTTTGCATAGATCCAATCCATCCATCTTAGGCAGTACTATATCGGTGATGATAAGATCAAAGTCGTGCTGTAGGGCCATTTTCTTTCCAGATACGCCGTCGTACGCAATATCCGTTTGAAATTCATTTTCATCAAGTCCGCGTTTTATCAATCCTGCAACACGTACGTCATCTTCGACTAGGAGAATCTTCATATAAAGAAAAACGTTAAAAGCTTCGATGAATCGAAGTTCATATCTGATACCAAAGCTTGGCTTGTCCATGCTTCATCTATACAAAAGTATCAAACTAAGCTAAATTTACAGGTATATGGAAAGAAAACTTTCAGGATTTCATTCGGTCACGCACAGCGATCAGCGAAAAACCAAACTGATAGCGCAAGAGCCTGCCTGTTATTGGAAGGCTATTCGAGATGAAAAATGCTTCTGATGATTTCTGAATGCATAGATTTTAAAAAATTGGACGGGTTAAAACTGCTTGGCGTAACTTAAACCAAAGTGCTTATTCTGGTAGAATGGCATAATCGTGGCTGAAGTTGTTTTATCATCTTTAAATAACAAATGATTGATTTTGGGATGCACCCAATAGGCCAGTTCTGTTGCCAGAATACCAAATCCCGCTCCCGCAACCACATCTCCGACCCAATGTTTGTTATTGATGGCACGATAGGTTCCCGTAAAAATCGCAAATGGATAGCCCGAAATGCTCAGCCAGAAGTTGCTGTCCCGATATTCATGAAACATAAATTGCGCAGAAGAGAAGGCTGTAGCAGTATGCCCTGAAGGAAAGGAAAGGTTATTGGAACTATCAGGCCGGATTTCTTTGACGATATGTTTCAACGGAAGAACCATTGCTCCTGAGATCAGCTGTGATGTTAAATAGATGACCGTTCTGTCCTTAAAATTGTGTTTGCCTTGCACACCCAACGCATTTAGTCCATAGACCATAGCTACAGGGACATATTGACTGTAATTGTCGAGGTTGGTATGCTTTAACTGATGCTCGCTGATCTCGTCTTTGGTCGATAAATTGAGATTTTTTAAACCGTTGATGCTCAAACTCGCAACCCCGAAGCCAATAAATGCTGTCGGTACAATAAAACTGGTTAAATGTGGTCTGTAAGGAGTTTTATCAATTCCTGTGTGGAAGAAACGGTTTAATTTCGTTGTCTTGTTCGTACGATTGACTACTGGAGACAACCTTGTGCTGTCCGCAGACAAGAAGTGGCTGCTGTTTGTTATGCCATCGGTTGTCCCTATCGTGGCGATGTTCGTTTTGAAAACACTGGGATTATGCTCAGATGGATTGATGTGTGCCGACACTTCTGTTGTAATTTGACTTTTGGCAACCGTTACATCCAAAAGAAATAATATACTTATAAGTAGATGACATACGAATAAGTGTGTTCGCTGGTTTTGCTTCATGTGGATCATGAAACAAAACTGTTATCCAAATTAGAATACTTTTGGAATTTTAGAAATGAACGGAAAAAATATGCTGATTATTTTCAAATTGATAATCAACTGTCCAGCCTTGATACCGGGCAATTTCAGTGATAATGGCCAGCCCTAGACCGCTCCCTTGGCTGTTTTTTGAGAGCTTGGAGAATCTTTTGAATAAAAGTACTTTATCTAGCGACGTTGCGCCGGAGTTATGTACTGCCAAAGATGTTTGACTCAGATGTACGGCGATTGTATCGCCCGCATTACTGTAACGTATGGCATTTAGCAGTAAGTTGTTGATCAGAATCTCGGTCAGACTACTGTTTCCAGTGAGCAGCACTGCAGGCTGGATCTCCTGCAGTAGCAGCAGCTGTTTTTGTTCAAAATGTTCTTGCATGACTTCGATACTCTGTGAAACCAGCGTGTCCATACTGATCCTTTCCGAATGATCGAATTGACTATTATCTATTTTGGCAAGAAGCAGCAGGTTGCGGTTTATTCGTGTACTCCGTGATAGCGCTTTATGCATATCTTCAATAAGCTGGTATTGTTCATCGCTTAGATCCGGATCCTGCAATAAGATATCCAGTTTATTTTTGAGTATGGCCAATGGTGTCTGCAACTCATGGGAAGCATTTTCAGTGAATTCCTTTTGAGAACGATATACGGCGACGTTTTTTTCAAGAAGTCTCGCAAGAGATTGATTGAGTTCCTGGAACTCTATGGTATCTGTCTGCTGAAAATTGATCTGCTGCTGACTATTGAGATTAAAAGCCTTTAACTTCTCCACAGTATCCCGAAACGGTTTCCAGAGCCTAATGGAGATTTTTCTGGAAAGAATAAGTAATCCAACGACTAGAATAGCAAAGAAAAACAACGTTGTTGCGGCGATTGCGGCAATGGTCTCTACCGATTCTTCGATATTGGTCTGCACGGTAAACCGATAAGGAGCCCCATTGATCTGGATAACGGAAGACAGGCATCTAAATCGGTCAATCGTCTTCGGTTCGACAAAATGCTGTGGTTTCTCGATGGTATATACGCTATCTTGCAATAAATCTCCCGGCTTTACTTTTTGTATATTCGTTTCAGGTTGTATGCTATTCCATAACGCAATGCTGGCCTGAAGCCTGTCTTCGGACAGCCGCAATCTGTTCAGTTCGTAGGTTGTTTTTTTGACAATAATCTCATTATGTTCGTCAAGTTCATTCTTCCATATCCCGTCTATTACGAAATAATAAACAGGAACACTGACACCGAGTACGATCAATACATAGAGTAGAAATGGGGTAGTTATTTTGCTCAGTAAGGGTTTCATCTTATCTTTTTAATTTCCCCATATGTAACCGGTACCATATACCGTTTTGATATAGGATTGACTTCCTGCGTCCTGTAGCTTCTTTTTTAAATTTTTGACATGTGCATAGACAAAATCATGGTTGTCGAGCATATCCGCAATATCGCCGGACAAGTGCTCCGCCAAGGTGCTTTTGGAAATTACTTTATTTTTGTTGCCAATAAAAAACATCAGCAGGTCAAATTCCTTTTTCGTCAATACGACAGGCAGATCATTGACAATGACAGTTTTTGCGAGTAGATCAATCTGTATTTCATTTTGTACCACAATATTTGAACTATTGAACTGTTTTCGGCGGATCAAGGAATAGATTCGTGCAGTGAGTTCAGATAAGTGGAAAGGCTTGGTCAAATAATCGTCGGCTCCCAGTTGTAGCCCATGTATCTTGTCATCCAGCGCATTTTTTGCTGAAATGATGATGACCCCGTCCTGCTTGCGCTGATTTTTTAGCTCTTCCAATAGTTTTAGACCATTTCCATCTGGAAGACCAATATCCAATAAAATACAGTCATACTGGTATAACTGTATTTTGTCTTGAGCATCTTGTAAAGTTGGCGCAAATTCACATAAATATTGCTGTTCGCTAAGGTAAGTAGCGATACTTTTGGCCAGCTCCAGTTCGTCTTCTATGATCAAAATCTTCATGTAGTAAAGATAGAATTTCAATTTAGTAGAAATTTAGAATTTATTTCGCAATGATTTATCACCTTTAGTTCATTTTTATTTCTTGTCATACGACAAGTGTAATCTGTTTTTAAAGGTGTAATTTTATTGTAAATCAGTAGTTTAAAAATAAAAATCAAAGAGAAATGGATACATCAAAGTCATTAAAATTAGAAATCATCATTCCCGCTTATCGCATGCACAGTCAAATTTTTTTGAATGCATTGGATGGAGTTTCGGAGGAGGATGCATTGAAACGAATTGATGGACAGACCAATCATATTGTATGGATGGCGGGTAATTTTGTCAATGTACGCTACGCGATGGCACATGTTCTTGGCCTTCAGGAAAATGATCCTTACCAGGACTTGTTTTTTATGGGAAAGACGCTCGATGAAAGCTATCAATATCCCAGCGTTAAAGAATTAGTAGAAAATTTTAAATCGATATCCCCTCAGGTTTACGCTGCTTTGCTGCAGGTTGATGATACGCAGCTGGCTGAAATATTTAAGATTAATATGAATATCCCTTTTATTGAGGAAAATAAACTGAATTTTATTGGAATGTGTATCGGGAGGGAGGATTACCTTGCCGGGCAGATCGCATTGATGCGAAGATTGCTGAATTATCCGGGTATGAAATATGATATTGACGAAAAAATCCAGTATTAAAAAATTAAAACTCAAGATCGATCTTGATAGAAAGTTTCGATCTTGAGTTTTCTATGCATTAACCGCGTATTTGCTGAAAGTTAATCCGTTGACTATGCTAAGAATATGGATTATTCGCTGCCTTTTATCGTCAATATAACACCTGAATATTTCTCGTGGTCTTTGCCGATATAAAGCAGATCAACTCTTTTTGTATCCGCTTCCTGCAGCTGCTTGTTCAATAGATTTAAATCCATTTTTTCTGTTTTATCTTGCCATTCATCGATCGATTGAGGTTTGATTGACGCCAGATTTTTCATGTCAAAGAGCGCTGATGAGGCATCGAGTTTCTTTGAACGGTTGATGAAAACAGTGTCGCCTACGATTTTATCGATTTTTATCCAACCTGCAGGAAGCCCATCAATGCTGTTGCCATCCTGGTCTGTAAAGAAAGTTGCGCCATATAGCTGACCAGCTTTTAGGTGCTTCAGATGATCAATCATCTGGCCAGTTTCTTGTTCCCGCTGTTGATTGCCTATTTTATTTTTTACTCCATAAATGACTGCCCAGACAAGAATTGCGGCAGCTACGATCAGGAATCCTTTCCATAGCTGGAAATAGGGAATGCTATACTGACTTTTGAAAGCCTTAATTTCCGACTTTAATTCATCCGAATAATTGCGTGCATGGATTAATTTTCCTTGTTCGTCATAAAGTCTGGATAGTTTGACAAATCCACCGCCAAAGGGCAGACCAATAAACCTGCGAGCCGGGGTAATAATCTGTAAGGTGAAATTTCGTGGGGAGGTTTCTTTTTTTAGAGTTGTTGTTACCTTTTTTTCTGCTAATACAAAATCGTAGATACTGTAAATAAAAAACATAGTCTGTCGTGATTATTAAATGAAGAACTGGGGGGAATATCCCGGACCAATTCGACCTCAAGAGAAATGAAGCCTGAAATGCAAATGTAAAAGAAATAAATAAAAATGGATAAAAAAGCTGGCGTATTCCGATAAAATATCGATTTTTGAAGATCAGCGGGATGAGTTTAATTTTAAATCCCCTGCCTCCAATGAGGCTCAGACAATATAAACCGAAATGTGCCGTAAAAAATATGATAAATCTGAAATTGAGCTTTATTTTGGTCTGTGTAACAAGTGTTGTTATGGGACAGAAAATCGATAAATCAAAGCTGGATAATACAATTTCCAGTTATTATAAAGATCAGGAAGCTCCAGGAGTCGCTTGTGAAATTAGCCAGAATGGTCATACCGTATATCGTTATGCTATTGGAAAGGCTGACTTGAAGGAAAGTCGTGCTATCACGACAGATACGCATTTTCGTATGGCCTCGGTGAGCAAGCAGGTGACTGCACAGGCGATATATACCTTAGTGACCCAGAAGCGTTTAACGTTGGACGATCGACTATCCCATTTTTTTGAAGACCTTCCGGTAGCATTGCGAAGTATCACGATTGAACAGCTCCTGCAGCATACGTCTGGAATCTGGGATTATGAGGAGCTGATACCAACTGATCGGAAAAATCAGGTTTCGGATAGGGATGTTCTGAATTATGTAAAGCAAACCGATCGATTGTATTTTTCTTCGGGAAGTCAATTCCGCTACAGCAACACAGGATATTGTCTATTGTCTCTAATCGTTGAACAGGCGGCCAAACAATCCTTTGCCTCTTTTGTCAAGGGGCAGCTATTTGAACCGATAGGCATTGCGGGTGGAATGGTCTATGAACCTACCAGTACAATTGTGGATCGGGCGTATGGTTACCATCCTGCCGCGGGAGACTATCGGTTTGCGGATCAGAGTGTGACTAGTGCAACCCAAGGCGATGGTGGTGTATACTTTTCTGCCGATGAATACCATAAATGGGCTAATTTTTTACTAAAAGATCGATTGCAACAGGCAGCGATGCAACAGTTGTTGTCTCAAAAGGCGATTCTGGTAAAGGATGAGATATCTTATCATTTAGGCTGGTTTATAAGCAAAAGTGCTGAAAACATGATCTTGTTCCATTCGGGGGAGTCCACTGGATTTCATAACGTGGTCTATATTGACCTACAGAAAGGCCTTGTGATTTCGCTTTTTAGTAACCGCGATGATTTTATGATCGGTGAAGCTTTTGATGCCATTCTTAAAACGGTAGGTATCCGTAATCCAGTAGTGCGGGGACCACAGCAGACAACCTTTGCCTGGCTGAATGCGGTGTATGCAAATTAAAGGGAGAGATGGCCGTGCCGGTTATGTGATAAACAACATTGTCATTAAAGAAGAAACCACAAATCGGGAGAGCGATCTGTGGTTTCTGGATAAGTTTACTTTAAAAAGTCAGGTGATTGATAAGCAGGGTTGGGATACGAATAGAATCCTTCGCCGGTAGCAACACCCAATTTGTTTTTGTCGATAAAATGTTCTTTGAGATAGGCTACTGTTTTGATCTTTAATGGATCATTTGTTGCCTCAGCCTGCATTTTATTGATATTATAAGCGGTCGTGATACCAACGATATCAAGTATGCCGAAAGGACCAGTTGGGGCTCCTGTGGCAACCATCCAGGTTTTATCTATTGTTTCGGCATCTGCGACTTCGTTGACCAAAAGATCTGTTGCCGCTGAAAGTAGCGGTACAAGTAAAGAGTTTACAATATAGCCGGGCTGTTCTTTATACAATGGAAGCGCCACCATTCCGATAGACTTCGCAAAGTTGACAACCTGATCAAATACCGTTTTGTCTGTACCCGGATGCCCCATAATTTCTGCTGTATTGTGTTTCCAGATTTCATTGGCAAAATGCAGTGCCAGGAACTGTTTGGGACGACCGGTTTCTTGGGCAAATTGACTCGGCAGCAAAGTTGATGAGTTTGTCGCGAAGATGGTCTTTTGCGGAGCTACCTTTGCCAGCTGCTCATAAAAGCCGATTTTGATGGTCGGGTTTTCGGGTACGGCTTCTATTAGTAAATCTGCTTTTGCCACAGCTGAAGCTAGATCTGAACTGTAACTGAGTCTATCGAAAGTAGCCGCCAGCTGTTCTTTGCTAGCACCGAGATCCTTTTCAAATGCCTGAGCCAAGATATCAAATTTTGCTTTCGCTTTTTCAAGTACATCATCGTTGATATCATATACAATGACTTCATAGCCATGAAAAGCAGTTTGGAAAGCAATTTGGTAACCTAAAACACCGCTTCCTGCAATCGTTATATTTTTAAAGTCCATGATTTTATTGTTTTATCAAGTGTAAAATATGCTCCATGATTTCATGGAGCATAATATGATCCTTAACCTTTTATGCCTTTTAACCAGTCTTTAAATTTGGTGATTTGTTCGGTTATGAAGGATTCATGCTCTTCGTGTTCCTCCGAACCGATTGGCAGGATATGTTCAAAATAAGTGCCTTTCAGAATTTTACGCAATAAGCCTTCTCCCACAAATGGTTTATCATCATTTAGTGTTTTGGCTGCTTTTAGGAGATGTCGAATGTCGTACTGTAAAGGATTGATATCCGGAACCTGTTTGTTTAAGTTTAACAGTTCATATACGGCAATACGCGCGGTACGTACGGAGCTTTCCATGGTAAAAACTACATCATTGTTTGTTTCGACAAACTGGCCTACTAAACCTAGATTTTTACATCCTTCTGGTACCACTCGCGGACGGTCTCCCTGTGCTCTTGGCATAAACATCGACGTAATGTACGGCATGAATGTCGTACGTACAATTGTATTCTTGATAACATCGTCCAGCTGATCGATAATACCCAAGTGGTGACATAGTTCGGCTAAAATTTCATCTCCGGTACATTGTGGCATTGGCTTTTTGATATAATTTCCTTCTTTATCCATAAATAAGGCATATACCCACAACACAAGAACATCATCCGGTTGGCCAGGGAAGTGTGGCTGTCTATTACAGGTGAAACTCATCAACCAATCGGAATCGGTAATGGTGATAATCCCCCCGGTGACAGTTTTTCCAGAATAGGGATCATTGACCGAATATTCTTTGAGCTTTTCGACTAAAGCCGAGGGTTTACAGGTAAGCGTCGCAGACTCCCAGGCCGATTTTTCGATGTTACTGCAGAATTTTTCAGGCTTACCGAATATAGCTGATTTGGCAGCAAGGTTTTTCCAAAGTTTCCAGCCTGCACTTTGACCGCTGGTGCTATTGTCTATACCAATGATCGGTGCGTTTTTGTTGTCTCCGTAAAAGGTATCTTCGGTCATTGATCCGGTGGTGACAATAACGAAATCGTCTTTTCCAATTGGAATTTTCACCTCTTTGCCATCTTGTTCTGTGATAAGCGCCTCTACGACTTTTCCTTCGGTATTGCTTTGGATATCCAGGTCTTTGACCAGTACATTAAACTGTATGTTTACGCCTTTGCTTTGAAGTACTTTGCGCAATGGGGTTACAAAAGTATCGTATTGATTGTATTTAGGGAATACCAATGACGAGAGGTCGTTCAATCCATCTATCGCATGCAGAAAGCGGTGCATGTACAGTTTTAATTCGAGCAGGCTGTGCCAGTTTTCAAAGGCGAACATGGTACGCCAGAAAGTCCAGAAGTTGCTGTTCAAAAATGATTCACTGAAGTAATCCTCGATGGTGAGGTCATCCAAATCCTCTTTATTTTTGAGCAGCAAGCGAATGATGGCCAGCTGATCCATTTTGCCCAGTCCAAACTTACTGAAATCTTTTATTTCACCCAGCTTGTGAATAAGTCGTGCTTTGGAATAGTTGGAATCGTTGTCATTGATCAAACGATATTCATCCAGCACACTATAAGGGGCAGGCATCTCCAGTGCAGGGATGTCCTGAAACATATCCCAAAGATTTTCGTAGGTCATATCCATCTCTCTACCGCCACGGATAACATATCCATCGGTTGCATTACCAGCACCGTCCAATGATCCGCCTTCTACATGAAGCTGTTCAAGGAAGGTGATATTTTCAGCCGGGACATGGCCATCGCGGATAAAATAGTAGGCGGCAGACATACCCGCAATACCACTTCCGACGATGTAGATTTTACTGTCTTTATAGGATTTGGATGGTATACCTTTATTCCGTTGATAATTTCCGATTTGATCGGAAAAAGGCATTGATTTTTTTGGTGTATTACGTTGTTGTTCTTTGCTTGAATCGGGTTCATGATTTACATTTCCATATTCAGCAGATGCATTTAATACTTTGTCGAATTTTGAGGTGATTTCTTTCATGATTCTTGTGTTTTATTAATTCTTGAGTAAAGTTACCAATACCACCTTGATCATGTATGCCCTCAAATTCGCTATTGTTCTACCGAATTTCCTCTATCTACATATTTTGTCGCTTTCGGTATTCCGATGGCGATAAGGTGGAGTATTTTTTGAAAAAACGGCCGAATGCAGAAACAGAATTAAATCCGATTTCATATGAAATCTGAGAGATTGTCTTTTCGGGATTCCCAAGCAGTACATATGCTTCTTTCAACAGACTCTCATCGATAATTTCATGCGGTGTTTTACCTGATGCTTTCTTAACAATGTTAATCAGGTATTTGTTTGAAATAAATAACTGGTCGGCGTAATATTGTACCTCCCTGTATTGATTGCTGTGCCGCTGGACCAAGTCTGTAAACTTATAGAAAAGGTTGTTGGTTTCTTGGCTGCTTTCTGTGGCGATTTGATCCGCCAAGGCTAGTTCGTCGGCAATCTCCAACAGTAGATTAAAGATGATAGTTCGTATGATATCTGCCGTAAAACGTGTCGTCCGTAACGTAACTTCCTTGAGGTAATCGATTAATTTTAACAATTTGTCAATTTGCTTGTCTTGGGAATTGACGAGTGTAAACGTCGAATTCTTAAAAAGCCCCAATTGCTCAATAAAGAATGGGTTGACAATATGTTTGAGCAGGAATGCCTTGTCAAAGAAGAGTAGCTTCATTCTAAAGTCTGAACTGACCTGTGAAAATCGGATAATTGTTGTCGGCGCGGATACGAGAATCTTATTTTTAGAAATATGGTATTCCTGATTATCGACTTCGATATTGATGTCGCCTGCAGTACAGATGCAGATGGCATAAAAGTCGATGCGAAAAGCATTGCTGGGGTACTCAAAAATTGGATTTCCAGAAGAAATATAATAGGGACGATGGCAATTTACGCCAAAGAATGATAAGGTATCCTGAAGACTTTCGTGTGTGTTGCAGTTTTTCTTTACCTTAAGCTTCATGGATTTTTTGTTTGACTCGGACATGGGCTGAGAAGATTGTTTCTAATAAACGAATGGGCTTTGCTTATTTGGCTGCAGTTCGTTTGAGGATTAATTTCTCGGTGGCAATATCGTCTTCGATTCCGACGAAAAAACGCTTGAATCCAAATTTGCTTAACAGGCGTTTTGAAGCTGTGTTATCGGGATCAATAATGCCGATGACATCCTTATTTGGATCCAGTGCTGTCGCTAGTGCGAGCATTGACTCGCAAATCTGCGTTCCCAAACCTTTTCCCCAGTATTCCTGGCGAAGCAAATAGCCTACTTCAAATACGGAAGCATCTTTTTTGTAATTTACGAGCTTACAGTCTCCTAAAAGTTTTTGCGTATCTGCTTCAATTACTTTGAAATAACCTAAATCAGGATCTTGGTTGAGTTCGAGAATCGACTCAAATTTTCTTTTGGCCTGCTCATAGGACAGTCCTTTGCCAGTGATATATTTCATGACATCATCCTCTTTTACCAAGTCATAAAAGGAATCAAAATTTTCAAATAGGTATTTTTTAAATACAAGTGTGTTGTGCATGGCTAATGTGTTTATTTACAAGATAAGGTTGTTTTCTCTTAAATCAAATTATCGGATCGCAAATCATCATCTTTCTGTCTTATTTAAACTTTCAATGATTTTAGTTCCTTAATTTAACTTACATTGTCGTTCTGTACAGCGCAGCATAGCATTTTGGACGCAGCGTATGCAGCTTGCGATGCTGTGCAGACAAAATTTTTTGAGCGAAAGACAATTAGTTATGGAAATAAGAGCGGCGATAGAAGCGGACTATCCGGCGATTTTAAGAATTTGGGAGAATTCGGTTCGGGCGACACATGATTTTTTGAAGGAGGAGGATCTTCAGTTGTATAAGAAACTCATTCCAACAGCATATTTACCCCAATTAAAGGCGTTCATCGTGGAAAGAAATGCACATCCCTGTGCTTTTTTTGCTGTCTCCGATGATAATCTGGAAATGCTATTTGTGGATACGGATTATAGGGGGCAAGGGTTTGGGGGGGTAGCGCTGACCTATGTTTTGGAGAGTCTCCAGGTCTATAAAGTTGACGTCAATGAACAAAACCAGCAGGCTGTTAACTTTTATCTAAAAAAAGGATACCAGCTCGTTGAGCGTTCGGCTGTCGATGTTATGGGTAAATCTTACCCAATACTGCATTTACGTCACGAAAGCGCTGTTAATGAATTGAAATAATTTTGAAATGATATAACTTATGATACAAGGTTTATATGAAACTCATATTCAGGTGCGGGATTTAGCTAAAGCTGTAGCATTTTATACAGAGGTTTTAGGATTGCGTGTCGCACATCGTGACCCGACGCGTCCGATCGTTTTTTTGTGGATTGGATCGAGCAAGGATTATATGTTGGGTCTGTGGCAGGAAGAAGCAAATTTTCAGCCGAGACATTTTGCCTTTAGGGCAAATAAAGAAGATATACTGAACTATGCCGTGGATTATCTGAAAACACGTGATCTGACTCCTTATAATTTTTTAAGGGATGGTATCGAAGCGCCGATGGTCTTTGCGTGGATGCCTGCATTGGCAATCTATTTTAACGATCCAGATGGCAATCAATTGGAGTTTATCTCACTTTTGGAAGGCGAGGGCAAACCTGAATTGGGTGTACTTTCGTATGCAGATTGGCTCAAACATACCGCATTGTAATTTGCTTTTTGGCAAATCACAGTGCGGTATTCCATTCTTCGGCAAGCATGGCGAAGAGGATATCATCTTCCCATGTTCCGTTCTGGAAATAGCTTTTTACAAAATGAGCTTCCTTTCGGAATCCCAGGCTTGTTAAAAGCTGAACTGAAGCCTTGTTTTCCGGTGCTACTGAAGCAATGATCCGGTGTTTATTGTATTGACGAAAGAGTGCCTGCATGACCGCTTTCAAGCCTTCTTTGGCGTAACCTTGTTGCTGGAATTCCTTTTTTATCGTACAGCCCAGTTCGACCTGCAGGTTTTCATTGCCAAAAAAATGCACACCGATATCTCCGATTATACTGTTTGAGGTCCTGTCGATCATAACCAACTGAAACCAGCTTTCGGGGAGATCGAAGGACGTCGGGTTTTTTGCAATAAAATGCTCGACTTCAGCCAGTGTGGCCGGCATCCAACCTTGGTATTTATTGGTCTCTTTATCTGAACGGTAACCGAATACTGCCTGACTGTCTTCTGGCATGATGGGCCGAATCAATAATCTTTCTGAGTCAATCTTCATGGCTTAACGTTTTGAAAATCGGTCTATCGCTTCTTCACGCGTACCTACAAAATTGATCTTTTTTGATTTATTGCTTTCGTAGATAAAATCGTTTAAACTTTTGCTGTTGTATCTGGAGAAATCGCCAACGATGGCAATGTCAAAGCTGTATTGTGTATATTTTTGAAGTATTTCACCTGCAAGTTTTGTTTTAAGTTCGAAGAAATCGTCTGTGATGTTCTCTTGATAAATAATTGCTTTGTAGGCTTCTTGCGCGCCACAGTCGACCATGATCTGTAGACCATCGTCGAGATTATTGATCAGAATACCGGTGCCTTTAACTTCAGCAATGTTTTCGTCATTGAGCTGAAAAATAGTGATTTCCATTTTTTTTATGTTGTAGTTTGAATAAATAAAAGTAGCTGAATCCTACTGGATAGTCCCTTCGATTTTAGTTGATGGACACCATCTATTGCCCATAATTTTGGAACAATCGAGAGACAGGTTTAACCTGCAAATTCCTTCAGCATGTTGATTGTTGGACAGAAGAACAGTGAACCGGTATGTGCGGTGCTAAAGTCTAGGATTCTGTCATAATTTCCATCGGGTTCACCGATAAACATTCTTTTCAGCATCAGTTGAACCGTACTGAATGTGCTGGCATAAGCAATGAAGTAAGTCCCCATTTCATTCGTTGCGATTTGCCCAAAGGGCATATTGTCGCGAACAATTTTCAAATCGTCACCAACGTTAGCTAGTGCCGAATGCGAATTCGCTGGTTTTTCGTCGTCGCTCATCTCAATATCATTTTCTTTACTTCTGCCGATGACTTTTTCTTGTTCGGTGATCGGCAGGGAGCGCCATGCATTCATATCATGGATATATTTTTGCACGAATAGATAGCTTCCACCGGTGTAGGCTGGATCTTCTTTGCCAACGATGCCAAAGAAAGCACGATCGTCACCAAGGGGATTTTCTGTTCCATCAACAAAGCCTAAGATACTTCGTCCATCCCAATATCTAAAACCATGAACTTCCTCCTTGCAATCGGCAACGGGACTTAATAAGGCTGCTATTTCGGTAGCCATGTCAATGCAATAGCTTTTTTCATAGGCACGAATGTGAAAATGTAAATCTCCAGGCGTCGCAACAGCAATATGCTTTTGTCCGACGATAGGTTCGAAAGGCACCAACTCTTTTGGTAAGGGTTCGCTTAGTAGCAGTTTTTTCCAGGCATGGTGGCTAATGCCCAATACCACACTTGCTTTCACGAGATTTGAACGTACCTGTGCCGAATTGTTGAGATTCACAACCAATGCACATAAGCGTTGGAATACTTCTTTTATTGCCACATTTTCGTGGAAGTTCCATACCATAAACACCGTATTATTGCTTGGTGTATCGATGACATTTTGGGCCTGATGATCCATAAGAGTTGTTGTATGTGTGTTATAGCGTTGCTAATCTACAAATAAAATCCGTGGCGGGGATAGACTTTCTCGTTACTTGACTGCGGTCTGCTGATATAGTCTGACGATTTCATCAATGACCAGATCCGGTTCATCGTAAAAGACATGATGTTCCGCATGTTGAGCCAAAAGGTAACGACGGTTGCTTTTTTGATCGGCAAATTTTTTAAGGGCAGCAATAAATAAACTCCGGTCGGGTTCTTCAAAAGGTGATTTTCCGGAGCCAATGATGGTCATCGGCACATTGATTTTATCTGCAACCTCATGTAAAACAGCTGTGGACGCTTCGTAGTTTAAAACGAGATGATAGAATCCTAAGCTTTCTTTCTTGATGTTATCAAGCTCACTTGCATATTCTCTCTTCAATGATTTGGATCGCTCCATTGTCATGAGATAAGGGGATACAATATCGATCATTACTGTGCCAACAACCTGACCTGGATTGGTTGTTATAAATTTCATCGTGTAGTTACCGCCAAAAGAATGGGCGACGAAGAAGTACCGATCCCGGTACCCCAATTGCTGCAATGCAGTTTTAAGATCCTTTACTTCATTTGTTAGGCTAATGTTCACAGTGTCAATTTCACTTTTTCCAAAGCCCGCCCGGTCGTAGGTAATTAAAGGAGCGCCCAGTTTGTTGGACAGCGGCGCCAATAAGCTTCTCCAAACAGAAGCGTCATTTCCTGCTCCGGACTCAAAGACGATAGGAATACCTTTCCCTTCCATTAGAGTAAAGTGGAGATTATGGTTTCCTACATTGATCAGCGTATCCCGAAGCTGGGCTTTGACAGCTAGCCCAAGGATTGTTAATAGTAGGAGAATGCAGAAGCGGAGATTATATATGAGCCCGTACATCGTTCATTTTAAGTGTCATGGATGTCGCTTCAGTTTCTATCCATCTTGTATATTCCTCGATAGCCTGCAAACGAAGTTCGTCCGTAATATAACCTTCGGTGACCATTTGTCGCGATTGGGCCACTTTGTTCCAGATGGCTAGATTTACTTCAAAGTTGTCTTCTCCTTTTTTGTAAACCTGATCTGCGTTGATCACCTGAATTGCATTGAACCCTGCTTCCTGGAGCAGTACATCTACTTCGTTGGCCACGCGATTATTCATGCCGGCATCTGCTCTCCATTTTAGGAAAGTACGGTAAAATTCGAGCATGCTTTCCGGAGGCGTAGGATTCCACTCGATCGTGGTGTGGTTGTAATCTAAGATTGAAATTTGCCCAGCAGGTTTTAGCCAAGATTTGAATAGATCCAGCGCTTTGGGAATATCGCTTAACCATTGCATGGTGCGCGCAGTAATAATCAGGTCAAACTGATGCGGCGGCTGGTAATCGAAGATATTACTGCAGACAAGGCTCAGATTTTTGGTGCTGGCATATAGCTCATTGCCGCTGTCTATAAAAGTAGCCGTGTTATCCAAGCCGATTATGGTCCCTTCACCGATATGTGTTGCAACCTCATTGGTGAGTGTCCCTGTACCGCAACCCACATCCAATATTTTCATTCCAGGAGACAGTGTCGGAAGTAGTGTCCTGTAATCGGAGGATAAAGTTCTTCGTTCGAATATTTTATTTGCTTGTTGATCTTTTCTATCAATAAATTTCTCTTTCATTTGATTGGGTTTAGTTGCTTGTAAATATAGCTTTTGTAGAATTATTTTATGTTATTTCGCTATTTTTTTAATAATAGTTTTTTATATTGTAAGACGGCGAGACGAGTATCGTTATGATTACACTAACATATCCTGATATTATGCGAAAAATATTTAAAATTCCCATGCTGATTTATTGTGCTGTTTTTCTTTCAGCCTGTTCTTCCAACTATCTGATGACATTTAATGGGGAAAATGTAAAGAAAGATGAAGAAAAAGGAACATTTTCTTTTAATAATGATACGGTGCAAATAGATTATTCCTTTGCCGATAGAGACGGAAGAATTTATCTTCGGATCAAAAATAATATAGACAAACCCATTTTATGGGATATGAAAAGTTCGGCCTTAGTTATTAACGGCAAAACGCTTAGCTATTCTGCTGACCAAGCTGCATTTAATGGAAAGGTGAATGCTTCGGTTTCCGATATGGGAGGAAGTAAATCCTCGATATTCAACGATACTTGGGTTAATGGTTATATCACAGGGTCAGTAAGCTTGCCTAAAGACGTGGTGCTTATCCCGCCACGTGCCTATGTGGATGGGCATTATTTTGATTTTAAAAATGATGTTAAGTCCATTGTACGTTCATCCCCAAAACAGAAAGTGTATATGTATGATATGAATGGGGAGAGTTATGCGGTAAAACTTGCTCGATTTGAAGGAGCTGAATCACCCTATATTCTACGTAGTTATCTAAGTTATTCGATTTTAGACGAGGGTAAAGCTGTTTTTAAAACGACAGAGCAAAAATTTTATGCGGCCCAGCTTTGGCAGACCGGTACAGTAGCGCTTAATAATATTCTTGAATTATATAATAAGCGTGGTGATGTGATGGCTGTGAAAGAGAAAAAAGGACAAGGGGCAATGATTGTTGGGGGAGCTTTGGCACTCACCGCAGTGGCTGCCGCAATTGACCCTAAAGAAGGGCAATAGCACCCAAGTTCAGCGATGATAGCTCGACTGACCAATAAGAAAGGTGTTCCCGTTTTTTGAATTCGCACAGCCATTTAAATTTACGGGTATTTAAGAAATTTTAAGAACCGAACCCGTCTCTATCGGGTTCGGTTTTTGTTATTTATGAGGCCGTGAAATTCATTGGCGTCTTATTTGACCGATGTACCATCTAAAATCTCTTCGTCCGCTTTGCTGATCAATCTGCTCTCCTTTTTTAAATCACCAAATATTTCGATCTGACCATCTATGCTGCGTCCTTTCTGTACAGGAACACGTCGTGTTTTGCTATCAACGACAGCAATCACAAAACTTCCTTCACCGGATGTAAATACAGCTGACTTCGGAACGACAAACGTGCTGTCTTGGGAGGTTAAAGGTAATTCAACCTCTGCGACCATGCCTGGTAATAACTTATTGTCGGTATTGATAATGTCGATTTCGACCCTTTCAGATCTCAGCCTGCTATCTAGCGCTCCCGACTTGCGTGCAATTTTCCCGGAAAACGTTTGCCCTGGCAATGACTTGACCGTAAATTGCAAAGGTTGGTTTTCCGCTAAAAAACCGGAATATTGTTCTGGAACGGCGACAGCTAATCTGAGCTTACGTTGTTGTTGAATGGTCATGATCGGCATCTCCGAGCCACGTCCAGCAGGGCCGACGTAAGCACCTTGATTGACATTTCTTGTGGCGATTACACCGTCGAAGGGTGCCCTGATTTCCAAATAATTCAACAGGTTTTGTACCTCTGCGTAGGCCGATTTAGCGGCTTGGTACTGCGCAAAATCAGCATTCTTTTTTGACTCAGCAACCTCAAGATCCAGTCTAGCCACCGTTCCCTCTACTTTGCTGGTTTCAAAGAGTCTGTCGTAAGTACTTTTTGTAGCCATATAGACCGCCTCCTGTGATTTCAGACGCGATTTGGCTGCTGACAGCTGTGAACTCAATTCGGGAGCCTCCAGGACAGCCAATAGCTGACCGGCATGCACTTTACTTCCGATGTCCACGTTAAGACTTTTGACGTAACTGCTGACCTTAGCGTAAATCTCGACCTGCTGGAATCCCGTGATTTCCCCGGGGATCTGCATTTTATTTGTTAATTTCTGTTTGGTGGGTACAAATGTCTCCATTGCCGGAGCTGCAGCTTCCGGACTTTCTTTTTTTGCATTTTCCTCGGCAGCCGAATGGCATCCTGTCAAGGATGCGATCAAACCGGCGATAGATAATATTTTGAACAGATTATTTTTCATATTTTATAGATTATACTGCTTTTACGATAAAGGTTTTAATGCGGCAATATAGTGTTTACTTTCTTTGTCTTCAGGATCTAATGATATCGATTGTGTACTGCTTTTTTCTTGCGCCCAGGCAAATATAAGGGGTAGAATGACCAATACAGCAAATGTAGAAAATAGTAAACCTCCTATTACGGCCCGGCCCAGCGGCGAAACTTGTTCTCCCCCTTCACCATGACCTATGGCCATAGGGAGCATCCCTACAATCATGGCTAAACTGGTCATGATAATTGGTCGAAGTCTTAAGGATGCTGCCTCACGGGCTGCAGCCAGAGCGTCCCCATTGTGCCGGCGGATATGTTCGGCATTGGTGATGAGCAAAACGGCATTCGCGATGGATACACCCACCGACATGATAATCCCCATGTAGGACTGCAAGTTGAGGGTAGATCCGGTCAACAAGAGCAAAATCAATGACCCCAACACAACTGCGGGAACAGTGGTAAGTACAACCAGAGAAACTTTGAACGATTGAAAGTTAGCCGATAGCATCAAAAATATGACGATGATAGCTACAGCAAGGCCAGATTCGAGGCTGCTCATCGTCTCTGATAATACTTTTCCAAGTCCTATTTGTTCGATTGACAAGCCGCGAGGAAGTTCACCGAGAGCCTTGATACTACGCTGGACATCCTTAGAAGCTGTTTTTAAATCGGTATGATCAATGTTTGCTGTAACCGACACATAGGGCATTGCACCTAAATTGTCATTTTCGCCATAGGTGAAGGACGGTGTGATCGTTGCAACGTCACTCAGAATTGGCCGCGCTGAATTTTTCAATAGAGGGATTTCACCGATTTCTTTCTCATCTTTCATTTTATCGATGGGAACCTGAACCTGGACGTTATAGGAGAGACCTGCCTTTTCATCGATCCAGGTATTTTTTTCAGTATAACGCGAAGAAGACGTGGAAGCAATGAGCGATCGCGTTACTTCGCTTAGGTCGATACCCAATTGTGCGGCTCTGACGCGGTCTATCTTAATATCGTACGAAGGATATTTAATGGATTGGGCCAATTGCACATCCCTAAAGTAAGGGATTGTTTTTAACTCTTCGATCAATTTACCAGCGTACTTCTCGTTGTTCTTTTTGTTTTTTCCAGCAATCCGAACTTCAATAGGGGTAGGCGATCCCTGACTTAACACTTTATCTGTAAGTTCGATCGGTTCAAAGGATACCTGTACATCGGGAACTGCCGCTTTCAGACGTTTCCGGTATTCATCACGGAAACTGTCCATATCGTGATGGTAGTCTTTAAGAGCAATCTGGAAAACAGCTTCGTGTGGACCAGCCATAAAAAGATAAATCGGTGATACCGAAAATTGTCCTGGATGTTGACCAATATAGACTGAAGATATAGCGATATGCTCTTTACCGACTAGTTTTTCCAATTCAGCCAGGGCCAGTTTTGCTTTTTCTTCAGTACGTTCGATACGGGTACCTTCAGCGGCACGAAGCCGCATCTGGAACTGACTCGAATTGACTTTTGGAAATACATCCTGTCCGATTGTGGAAAGTAAAATGACAACAAGACTTATCGCACCAAGCAGATAGACCACCGTTATGGTTTTCTTTCGTTTGAATAGGCGGTCGATCATTTTCATGAATCTGTTTCTGAACCGTTCAAAAATACTGACCTTTCCATCGTTGTTAAAGTCTTCCCGTTCCACCAGTAGTTTTTTTTGATTCATCGTATCCTGTTCGGATTCTACGGTCAGTCCGGATGCGGCAAATTGAGCTTCGTCTGCATTCAAACTTTTCGGTTCGGCAGCATGCGGCGCTTTATGTGCATGGTCTTTCATGAGCCAGTTTGCCATGATGGGAACGAATGTCTGCGAAAGGAGAAAGGATATGATCATTGAAAATCCAATGGACAATGCCAAGGGAAGAAACAATGACCCTGGAATTCCTGTCATTGTAAATGCCGGAGCAAACACGGCTAGTATACAGAGTAGAATCAATAATTTGGGTAAGGCAATTTCCTTACAAGCATCCCAAATAGCCAAAGCTTTGGGTTTGCCCATGTCCAGATGCTGGTGTATATTTTCTATCGTCACCGTACTCTCGTCGACCAGGATACCTATGGCTAAGGCCAGTCCACTCAGGGACATGAGGTTGATGGTCTGCCCGAAGAGTTTGAGGAAGAGTACGCCTGAGATCACGGATATCGGAATGGTGAGGATGACGATCAGGGCTGCTCTTCGATCTCCTAAAAACAAGAGGACCATTAACCCGGTCAGGATGGCACCAATGGCTCCTTCGGTAATTAAACTTTTTACGGAATTGATGACATATACAGATTGATCGAATTCGTAGGATAGTTTGACGTCATCGGGTAAGTTCTCCTGAATTTTTGGGAGTGCCGCTTTTAAATTTTGGACAACTTCCCAGGTTGATGCATCTCCGGCTTTGGCGATACTGACGTACACAGAACGTTTGCCGTTGACCAAAGCATAGCCAGCGGTTACATCGGCTCCATCTTTTACTGTGGCGATATCACCCAGGTAAAGATTTTGTACACCGCCTTTAAACAGGGGGATTTTCTCAAAATCTTTGACCTCCTTAATGGTGTTGTTGGTCGGAGTAATATAATTTTTATCCTGAATACGTACGTTTCCAGCGGGTGCAGTCTGGTTGTTGAGACGTAAGGCTTCGACGACTTGATCGGGCGTCATATTGTGGCTCCGCATTAAGTCTGGGTCAACGTTGACTTCAATCGTACGAGGGCTTCCCCCAAAAGGGGGCGGTGACAATAGACCGGGGATCGACGTAAACGATGCGCGTACATACACATTGGCGAGATCTTGCAGTTCATTATTTGAACGCTTACTGCTACTCAGTACCAGTTGACCCACAGGAAGAGATGAGGCATCAAACCGGATAATGAAAGGTGGTTGTGAACCCGGGGGAAATGATGCCTGGATCCGGTTGGCCAATGCACTGAGTTCGGCTGCTGCCTGCGCCATGTTGGTATCTTCGTAATAAGATACTTTCATTAAAGTCAGCCCTTGGATATTTTTGGTTTCAATGGATTTGACCCCATTGGCAAAAAGAAGGATGTTGACGTAGTTTTTGGCAAAATAAGATTCCATTTGATCTGGCGAGTAGCCGCCAAATGGGTGGGCAATATAAATAACCGGAAGGTTCATTTTCGGCAGAATATCCACCTTGATCGATCGAACGGCACCTATGCCAAAGACAATAAGTCCCAATACGAGTACAAGGATAGATATTGGTTTGCGTAGGGCAAAACGTATTAAATTCATGGAATGTTATTTATAGTTCTTTATTGAAAATATCAAAATCTCCTGCCGCCGCAGCTTTTAACAAAAGCGACTGCCAAAGGTTGATGTGGACGATCTCGCGATCGGTTTCGGCTCTATTGAGTGTATAAAGGGTCTGGGTAACATCGACAAGTGTAGCGAGGCCGTTTTTGTACATTGTCATTTTTTGATTGTAGGCTTGTTGGGCTGCTGAGACCTGTCTCGGGGCTTCCACATCACTTTTTCTGGCCAATTGGATTTTAACATCTGCGGCATCGAGCTGCGCAGTCAATTGTGCTTCGGCTGTTTGGTATTCTTCGCGTAGAGCCTCATTCGTATAGCGCTGTGCACTGATTTTTTTGTTGATCCGTGCCAGTGATGTTAAATTCCAGTTGATGCCTAATCCCAAAAGATAATTTTGGCGGTTAGGGCGTATTCCCTGCCAGTAGTTTGATGTGTAAGCCTGTAAATCTGAGGTGTACTCGCTTTTGAATCCAGATCCTCTTGTTTGAAATACGCCAAACGCGGTTACGGTAGGCAGATATTCTTTGCCAGATAGCCGCAACTGCTGTTCACCAAGGTCAATTTTACTTTTATAAAATTGGAGAATGGGATTACTCGCTATCAAATTGGATGAAAGGGGAGTTAGCTGCACAGGTGTTTTCTGAACAAGAACAGTATCGATCTGCAGGTCTTTTGCCGGAATCCCCATTAATACCGTCAGCTTGTTGTTTTGTTCTTTGACATTTTCGCGGGCTTGATTGAGGCTGATTTTTGCGCGTGAAACTTCGGCAGAGGCTAAAGTTGAATCTACTCCTGGTAAAATGCCATTTTTTACTTTTGTGGCAGCGATATTTAGAAAAACGAGTGCACGATCGAGGTTCATCTGTTGATTTTTTTCCAGTCGTTGGCTCGCCAATAAATTCAGGTAGGCTGCTGCAATTTTGACCTTATGCTGGAATTGCTCCTGCCCAAGGTCGGCCTGTAGCCGCTTGGTATCTGATTTAGCCAATTCGATACGTTCTTTTTTTCGTCCAAAGGTGTAAATGTCCCAATTGACATTCGCTAAGTAAAGGGCACCAAATGCGGCATTCCAATTTTGTTCGGGAAGCGGAGCTCCTGAAGAAGCTACACCCAATCCGCCGAATCCATACAGCGGACCATTTTGTCCATTAACTGTCCCATAATCCTGTTGGGCAACGATGTTCAGATTGGGCCAAAAGTCGCGTTTGACTTGTTCATTGGTCTGTAGGGAAGACTGAAGATAATATTCCTTTGCCTTGATATTCCCATAATTTGCAAGCCCCTGTTCTACAGCATCGCGTAGCGTAAGTGTCTGGGCGAAGGAAATGGAGCTTGCAAGTGATACAGCCAATGACAACACTAAATTCAATTTCAGCATAGGTTATATATCATTTTATGGACACGAAGATAATAATGGTAGGAGCTGAGATGTCCCTTTAAAATGATCTATGCCGTTTAAAAGTGACCAATTTAATTCGTCATTTATTTTTCTGCTGATATAAACTTAAAACTTTTATTTTGTAACAGAATTTTAACAAAAAAAGGATGATGAGAAAGGTTTTGGAGAACAAGATAATACAAGAGGCCCTGCTATTGGTCTTTTCGTTTATCCTCTTTACTTTGAACGATTGGATTTTGATCCTGAGTTGGAAGGGATTTTTGATGGGGGTGTTCTATTTCTTGATCCTCTACGCGCATGCGCAATTGAATCGATTTTTTCTATTGCCATTGCTTCTGAAAAAGAATAAACCGTTGTTGTATATTTTGGCCTCCGTGGCAACACTCTTGGTATTTGCATTGATATTAAAAGAGCTGACAGATAATGTGATCTACAAAAACTGTTTTCTTTATAAAAATCTTGTTCAGAAAACTTTCCATTATCAATTTGGTGTATTATTAGGATCCTTGATCTGTATACTGGGGAGTATTCAATTTATCGAATTTTACCGTTTTCAGCGTTTGAAGACCAGACGTGAGCTGCTTTCAAATCAGACTCAATTGTCGCATTTAAAAAAGCAGCTCAACCCACATTTTCTTTTCAATACCTTAAACACCATTTACGGTATTAATCTGAAGTACCCGGAACGTACTTCCGAATTGATTATCAAAGTTTCTCAGCTTCTTCGCTATCAGATGGAAAGCAGCGATCGGGAATTTGTTTCTACGGACGATGAAATTGATTTTATCTCCAGCTATATCGAGTTAGAACGGGAACGGCTGGGCTATCGCACCAAAATTGAGTTTGATTATCAAAAAGAAGAAAATATCAATTATCAGATTGCTCCTATGCTTTTAATCACGTTCGTGGAAAATGCTTTTAAACATGGAACGTGCAGTATCGAAGATTGTTTTGTACATATTTCCATCAAGATTGAAAAAGGGAACTTATATTTGCATGTGCGGAATTCTGTTCCTGTTAAGAAAAGGAATGTGTTTTCGGCTAAAATAGGTTTGGAAAATACGATGGCACGATTGAAGCTTTTGTATCCTAATCGGTATAAGTTAACCACAAATTCCAAGAAAGAGGAGTATGAAGTGTCATTGGTTATCAATCTTTAAACAATGAATAAGAATAGCTGTATCGTAGTCGATGATGAACCTGCTGCGCATTATGTGTTGGTAAATTATATTGAAAGAAGTGCTGATTTGCAGCTGGTCGCCCAGTGTTATAATGCTTTTGAGGCGTTGGAGTTTCTTCGGGAGAACAAAGTTGATTTGATTTTTTTGGATATTGAAATGCCTGAAATTAATGGAATGGAATTTCTGAAAATGCTGGATAATCCGCCCAAGACTATTTTGACAACGGCCTATTCCGAATATGCGCTAGAGAGCTATGATTACGGCGTTGTCGATTACTTGCTGAAACCGATTTCATTTCCCCGTTTTTTTAAGGCCGTACAACGTTTTCTGTCCTATAATAATACGATCGAGGCTCCAGAGGAGGACGAACCAAAATCTATTAGTATCCGGATGGATGGACGTATTATTGATGTTAAATTATCCCAGATTGATTTTATCCAGAGCTTTGGCAATTACGTGAAAATTGTCACCCCAAATCAGACTTTTTTAACGGCAAGCACCACACAGCAAATTCTCACACAGGTGCCGGCATCAAAATTTATTCGTATTCACAAGTCTTACATTGCCTCGATCAATAAGGTCAGTAAGTATGAGCATGGAATGGTGCAGATCAATGATATGACGCTGCCTGTCGGTATTACTTTTCGCAGGGAATTGCAAGAACGGCTAGCGAATAAATAGGTCTATCCGTCCGAGATCAATTGAAGGAGTTAATTTCATTATTTTTGGGATGTGCTCGCAGTAACCTGGGGACGGTGCAAAACCGGAAAGTTTACAGAATTGGCGATAAAACAATATTCATTAGCCTTATGATGTAATTCAATGGCTAGCGCGATCATTGCCGAATCTTTTACACGAACTGAAGGATTTAGTGTAACTTCCTTAAAATAGCCTTTTCCGCTTCCTTCCTCGACCATGATACCTGTTGCCTTGTCTACATATTCTTTCACAATAATTTTATGGACCGAGCAGAAATGAAGGTACCATAACATATGGCAGGAGGATAGGGAGGTTAACAATAAATCTTCGGGATTATGTTTGGCTGGATCTCCGAGAAATGCAGGGTCGGAAGAGCCTTCAATAGCGGCTTTGCCGTCGATGACAATTCGGTGGCTTCTTTCATAGTTTTTGTAATGATCGGTGCCGGTGCCGCGATTTCCTGTCCACTCAACGGTGGCTGAATAACTATGCTGTTTCATCTAAAAATGACATTTTAATTTTTAGCGCTGATTGAGGAACAAGGTACTAAAATATACGGTGAATTGGCTACCAATGAAAAAAGCTTTTAATAGAATTGACTTTCATATTATTTTTCTATGCATAATTTTTTAATTTACAATATACCAATTGGTATATTATTTGTAGGTTTGTACTGGTTTTAAATTATCTGTATTTTATGATAAATAATGTTTTTTCTCTTGTTTTAAAATATACCTTTTGGTATGTTATTTTTTATTATGGCTGGCGTTTTTATTGAAATTTCTCCGCCAGAATTTTGAAGTAGGTATGCAAATAGCAGATTGGAGCTTGTGTTTTAGTCGTAAATAAATAAAAGTAATCAGTATATGGAACAATATGATTTGGTTGTTATTGGGTCTGGCCCTGGGGGCTATGTTGCAGCGATTCGTAGTGCCCAGTTGGGGTATAAAACAGCGCTTGTCGAAAAATACGATACATTGGGGGGGACCTGTACAAATGTAGGCTGTATCCCGACAAAGGCTATTTTGGATAGTACACATCATTACCACGATGCAGTCCATCATTTTGCCGCTCATGGGATCCAGGTAGAGGGGCTTTCGATGGACTTTAGCCGCCTGTATGAGCGTAAAGACAAAGTTGTGCTGCAAAACACGCAGGGATTAAATTTTCTGATGAGAAAGAATAAGGTTACAGTGATTCATGGCACGGCTTCTTTTGTTGATAATTCAACCGTGCAAGTTGTTCGGTCGGCCCAAGACAGCTTGTTACTCGGAGCAAAGAAATTTATCATAGCGACGGGGTCCAAACCAGCGACGGTTCCGGGAGTAACAATCGATAAAGAACGTATTATCACTTCAACAGAAGCATTATCGCTGCAGAAAAAACCGGATAACCTTGTTATTATCGGTGGCGGCGTGATCGGGGTTGAAATGGCATCAATATTTAATAGGCTTGGTTGTGAGGTGACCATTATTGAATATGCAGACCATCTCCTTGCGAATATGGATCATGAACTAGGTGATGCATTGAAAAAGATATTGGTGAAAGATGGCATCCGCATTTTGCTTGAACAGGCTGTTTACAAAACAGAAAATATGGGCAATACAGCCAAAGTTTTTTTTAGAGATCGAGGGGGTAAGGAACAAGAATTACAGGCAGATTATATTCTGGTTGCTGTTGGACGAAAGGCATTTACGGCTGGACTTGGGCTTGAAAATACGGGTGTTCGTCTGGATGCCAGAGGTATGGTTGTTACAAATGAGCAATTGCAGACTGCAGTTCCCCACATTTACGCTATCGGTGATGTAATAGGTGGAGCAATGTTGGCTCATAAGGCTGAGGAAGAGGCGATATTTGTTGTGGAGCATATGGACGGCCAAAAACCAAAGGTGCACTATGACCGGATACCCAGTGTGGTTTATACCTGGCCTGAGGTTGCGTCTGTCGGAGCGACAGAAGAAGATCTCAAAGCCAAAGGCATCGCTTACGCTATTGGAAAGTTTCCCTTCTCGGCAAATGCGCGTGCGCGTGCGGGAATGGATACGCAAGGCTTTGTAAAGGTGCTCGCTGACCCAAAATATGGCGAAGTATTGGGTGTTCACGTGATCGGCGCACGGGCGGCCGACCTGATTGCTCAAGGTGTTTTGGGATTGGAGTATGAGATTACTGCCGATAGTATGTCTAGGGTATCTTATGCCCATCCTACGTATTCAGAAGTAATGAAGGAGGCACACACCTTGGCTTCAGGACGGCCATCAGTTAATATCTAAACAAATTGCACGTCCTTTCTACGGAATATCACTTGTTTTATTTCGTAGAAAAGACGCCATTTGTATAAGGTTCCAAGGTTGCTCAAAATAGGGCGCAGGTTGAAGCTCCAGTAGAGATGAGACTGATTTTTCGGAGAGGCAATAGTTTGGATACAAGAATCAATTTCTTTATGTTTGTTGTGTATCATATATAAATTTATGGACCAGCAGTTATTGTTAGACAGTATCCAGAAAGAGATCAAACTTACTGAAGACGAAATCGCACGCCTATTGTCGGTGCTGAAGTCTAAGAAAGTGAAGAAGAAACAATATTTGCTATTGGAAGGAGATTTAAGCAGGTACGCTATCTTCGTTGCTTCTGGCTGTCTAAGAAGTTACTGTGTGGATGAGAATGGATTTCAATATATTCAGCAGTTTGCTCCAAAGGGTTGGTGGATTGGCGACATGTATAGTCTGGTGACTGGCAAGCCCGGAAACCTATACATTGATGCGGTGTTTGAATCGGACCTATGGATGATCTCCAAAACGGATCTAAACTTGCTATACCAGGAGATTCCGAAACTGAATGTTTATTTTCGGATACTCGCCGAAAATGCACTGGTTTATTATCAAAGCCGATCGATGGAGAATCTCCGTTTAGCTGCCAAGGAACGTTATGAAAAGTTCTGCGCACGCTATCCTACATTGATCGACTGCCTGCCGCAAAAACAAGTGGCTGCCTATATTGGTGTAACGCCTGAATTTCTGAGTAAAATGCTTCACCAGTGACAAACACGGGGCTATTAAATCAAGCCGCCCGTTGATTTACCATTTCTCTTTTAGCAGTGTCTCTAACTGAATAATTTCCTCTTGGTACATGGTTTTCTTTCTCGTTCCAAAGTAAAGTATATTTTCTACGGGGGAAGTTCCTTCCCAGATCAGTTTAATTTTTCCGGAGGCAATTGCTTCGGCACAAAGGAAGTCGGGCACAATAGAAAAGCCTGTATTGTTACTCAGACAGCGTATAATAGAGCTTATATTGGGAACGATATAATTGGGACTGAAGTCAGGATGCTCACCAAAGTGTGTTGACCAATAGTTTTTTAAATGATCCATATCGGCGGCAGTACTATACCACAATTGTTTTTTCAGCAGCTGAGCTGCTTCCTTAATCTTGTTGCCCGCCAAGAGTTTCTCTAGCTCGGAAGTGTCGGTCTGACAACCAGCAATCAGGACAATACGTTCTTTTGAAAAAGCTTCATACTGGAGATTCTGCTGGTTCCCTTTTTGAGGAGTTATAATGAGGTCCAGCAAACCGTTGTCGAGATCCTGCTGCATCTGCGGATATTCCCCAAATTTGATGATCAGATTGAAGGGAAGCTGGGCAATATGTTCTTCAAGCGTATATTGAAAGGTCTCAAAGCACATGCCGATGCTAATTGTAGCACGTTCGTCCAAAGCGCGTTTATGGAAATGTTGCTCGCCGGTTTCCAGTTTCTTTAGTGGATCAATAATATAATTATATAAGATTTTTCCCTTTTCGGTCGGTACCATTTTTCGTGCGGAACGATCGAAAAGTTTATGCCCAGTAAATGCTTCGAGCGAATTTAGATGCAGGCTTACACCAGGCTGAGAGATGAATAATTCCTGCGCAGCAGCTGAAAGTGTTCCCGTTTCATAGATCGCCTTAAATGTTCGCAGCCATTCTAAGTTCCATTTCATAGTTATTATTTTTATGATACAAATGTACAATTTAAATTATTTGTATGATTTAAAAATATGATAGAAATTTGTGTTGTCAATAAGAAAAATTATAGAAATGAATATATTTATTATCAATGGCGGACAGAACTTCGCTCACTCAGGTGGTTCGTTTAATACCACAATAACAAATTGGACTGTCGAAACACTGGCAGGAAATGGATTCGAAACACGGGTTACCAATATCAATGATGATTTTGAGCCAATGGCGGAAGTTGAAAACTTTAAATGGGCAGATATTATTGTTTATCATTTTCCGGTGTGGTGGTTTCAGGTTCCCAATCGCCTAAAGCTCTATATCGATGAAGTCTTTACGGCAGGGCACAACAATGGTATCTATAAAAGTGATGGCCGTTCACGTACGAATCCGGCAATTAACTATGGTACGGGAGGTTTGATGCAAGGTAAAAAATATATGGTAACCTCAAGCTGGAATGCGCCTGACACCGCATTTACACTAAAAAATGAATTTTTCGATCAGCATTCTGTTGATGAAGGAGTTTTATTTGGTTTTCATAAGATGAATCAGTTTGCCGGGTTGGAGCGCATAGGCAGTTTCCATTTTCATGACATGGAGAAAGGTGCATCACCGGAGCGTGTTGCTAACTACGAGAAAGCGTATAAACAATATCTGGAAGAAGTGTTTCAACTGGAAACTACCTGGAATTAAAAATTAAACGAAAGGGAATAGTGCTTATTCATGGCTTTATTCTTATTATTACAGCAACTATTACCAAAACAAAATCAAAACGATGAAAGTATATTTAACAGCAATTTTAAAAGCAGTTCCTTCGCATCGCGAAGAGGTATTGGCATTGTTGCTACAGATGGTTGAAGCAAGTAGAAAAGAAGAAGCTTGTATACAATACGATCTGCACCAGGTGAATGATGATGAGAACCAGTTTATCTTTTATGAAATCTGGAAAGACCAGGCTGGACTGGATGCGCATAATCAACAATCTTATATTGTGGAATTTGGAAAAGTTGCTGGAGAAAAACTGCAGGAGGCCCCTCAAATTTTATTAATGAATAAACTCGCTTAATTTATAGTTTTGTCTGCAAAGACTTCATTGAATATATATTACAGATGAAATAGCTTGGGACGTCATGTCTGTGTGGAACAGGTGTGAAAGTATTAAAATAAAAATTGAAGTGGTGGGTACCAAAATCATTTGTGTTGCCTTTGGTAAAAAATTGTTTTACTCGGATTTTGTAACGCGAATGATTTTGTTGGTACCTTGCTGAACGGCGACGTTCAGCTTGTTGCGTTGGGTGAGACTCTGTTGCAGTAGAGTTAATTCGCTGCTCAATTGACCATTTTTATTATCTAACCAGAATGACGCTGCCATAATACCGATCTGCACCCTGTAGGTGGAGTCATTTTCCCGTACAACCTGTTCAATAACCTGGTGCTGATACCAGATCAGATCTTTGTTTTCTTTTTTGGAAATGCAAGAAAATAGAAGTAGCCCCAAAAAAAGAAGGTAGCCCAATTTTAAAAGTCGACTGCGCTTAAGGTCCATCAATAGTTTTTTTTCGTTATAACCAAAGCTACTGTTTTTATCTGATTAATGAATTAACTATGCGAATTTTAACAGCTGCTTTAGGAACATGCACTTGCTGGTTTTATTAAGGTTTCAACATATGCGGATTCTAGTAAATCTAGAAAAACATGAAGCTTGCTGTTCATTTCTTCATAATCGTACCCTTGAATTTCATCAGCTGATTGTACAAATTGATGCGTTCGGCTTTGGAGCGGAAGATCTGTTTCGGAATCGATCAAAAGGGAGACAACCTCTGGCGTGAATTCCATATGGCATTGAAATCCGTATACGAGATTTGCATAGCGCACTATTTGTCTGGGGCAGCCTGCGCTGTGTGCTAATATTTTACTTTCGTCTGTTAGTCCGGGCATATCATTGTGCCAATGTCCGACCTGCAATTTATTGCCAAAATCCGCTATTTTGATGTCTTTCATCCCTTCCGTCGTAAGCGTGATCGGGAAGACTCCAATCTCTTTTTCCGGGCTGTGCGCATAGGGTGCGGCGAGTGCCTCGCCAATCAATTGAGCCCCCAAGCAGACCCCCACAACAGCTTTGCCGGCAATAATGCATTGCCGGATAAGCGCAATTTCGGACTTCGCGTCAAAATAATGGTATTCGGTTTGGGATGAATCTGGACTTTGTGGTCCGCCCATAACGATCAAAAAGTCGATGGAATCGATTTCTTTTGGAAGATGATCGTGCCGGTACACGTGGGAAAAAGTAATCTTATGCTGGCGCTTTTCTGCCCAATGCAAATAAGCTCCGGGAGCCTCAAAAACTTCGTGCTGTATAAAATGTATATGCATCTTTTTTACGTTAAATGTGCTCATTCCAATAATAACTGTCTGGCGTCGGACGCTGCCCAAAAATTGCCGTGCCTACCCTGACAATTGTTGCGCCTTCCGCTATTGCTATTTCTAAATCGCCGCTCATGCCCATTGACAATTCTTCCATCGATACCTGAGGGATATGTAAAGCTATGATTTCTTGTTGAATATGTTTGAGCAATTGGAAGCACTGGCGTACTTTTTTGGCTTCAGCACTCAGGATACCTATTGTCATCAACCCTTTAATCTGCAGCGTGTTTAATGTGGCGATTTGTCGAACCAGGTCAAGCACCTCCGTGGGTGAAGCTCCGTATTTACTGTCTTCAAAAGAGGTGTTTACCTGAATAAGCACTTCCATGCTTTTATTTTCCTTTAAAAGTCGCTGATGCAATTTTTCGGCAAGATCGAAACGGTCTACCGAATGAATGCAGGATACATTGTATTTAAGGATATCTTTGATTTTATTGGTTTGCAGATGTCCAATAAAATGATTAACATGGGGAATGGTGGTTAAATATTCAAATTTGTCTTTTAGTTCCTGTACTTTATTCTCGGCAATCAATGTTTGTCCTGCAAGCAATGCGATTTCAATACGTTCAGCGGGAACGGTTTTGGTTGCCAGCAATAATTTTACGTCCTTTGGATCTCGGTTATTTGCTTTGCAGGCTTTGTCTATACGCTTTTGAATTATGTGTATATTTTCTGTAATCGTCTCATTCATGGTGGGGCTATATTATTTTTTTCATCAGGACATCTGTTTGCTTATCATCACCTAATTGAAAAATATGTTGATCAAATGCGACAAAACCATTTTTCTGATAGAAATTAATTGCGCGCAGATTCTTCTCCCAGACACCCAACCAAACAAATGAGGCTTCTTTCAACTGTGCTAGACTGAGTGCTTTTTCATACAATAATTGTCCTACTTTTCTTCCATGAAATTCCTGTAATACATAGATACGTTCAATTTCTAGCGCTTGTGAGGATTGCTGTTCGGTCTGGGCCTGGCCCGTATTTACTTTCAGATAACCGACAATCTTATTTTCCGCTGCGGCAAAGTAAAATTCCGATTCGTCGTTACAGAGTTCAGACAATAATTTTTCCCTTGAAAAACCTTCTGCCAAATAAGCCTTCATATTGTCTTCGGTATTCGTATCCGAAAAAGTTTGGACAAAGGTTTTTTTTCCTATTTCCTGCAGAAGGTCAATATCAGTTAGTTTTACTTTTGTGATGTTGATGTCGATGTTATTTTTTTTCATTTTTTATTCATTCGTGGGATTGATTTTTCATCGATGCTGCAATATCGCGTTCGTGCGTTCTATTGCTATTTTCCAAAAAATCACTGATCCGCTGTCTTTCTGTTTCGCTTTTATTTTGACTTAATTTTTTTTGTCCCTGCAAATCCGTCACGACAAGTTCAAATGCGACAATACCCCGCATCATTCCACTTTTAAATCGATCGGAGAGCTCATTCCATTGTGTCAGATAGGCTTCATCATAACTGAGGATCATCTGCTCCAATACTTTGTTTTTTGCCTGTTCGTCTGTTAGGATTGATGCAAGACCATAGGCATGTACTGCGATGTAATCCCAGGTTGGCACGCTTTCCACTTTGTCGTAGTGCTGCGGAGAAATATAGGCATGAGGTTCGGAGAATATAACCAGTGATGGTGAATTTTCGATATAATCTGCTTGTTCGTTGGCGCGGGCGAAGTGTGATGTCAAAATCAGCTGGTCTTTGTCCATACGGATATGGAAGGGAAGTTGTGTTGCTATCGGAATGCCATTTTTTATCGATACGATGGCCGCAAAGCTATATTGTTGCATAAATGCAATCTTCTCGGCGTAGCCTTCGAATTGGAAATGTTTGGGTACATACATGCAAATAACTATTTCTTGATTTAGTTCAAAATTACGGCCAATAGCTTGGAGAAAGCTAGTCCAAATTGAATAAAGCAGATAGTCCAGTGGCAGTATGTTGTGCTTTCTTAACTATATTTACGTTAAAAGATCACGTAATTTGTTGCATATGGAAAACTATGAGCTGAGACATTTTGGAATAGAAGATTGGCAATCGTATAAGAAGATCAGGCTAGAGGCATTATTTTCTACTCCGGAGGTTTTCGGGAGCAATTATCAGAAGGAATCTGCCTACAGTGATGAGGAATGGATAGCTTTGCTTGAAAATCCCAAATGTGCGATGTTCGGGTTAATGCAGACTAATTTTTGCTCATTTTTGGATTGTATTGCTGGACGTGATCCACTTTGGCAAATATATGTGGCCCATTCATTTCAATTCCCGCAGCTAAGAAGTCATCCAGGATCGATTGAAAAATCTCTGATTTTGCCAGTTCAATTTCTGCAGATTTAGCGATATAGACATTGAGTTCATACAACACATAAAAGTCATCTAGTTTTTTTTGTAAGACAAAAGGTGTTGGGTTAAGGTTTACCCGTTTTATTCGAGGCGGTATGTTTAGCAACAACTCGTGTATACGCTGCCAAGGTTCTTCATAACCGACTGTTAATTCTACCTGGAAACAAATTCCGTCTTCCGAGAAGGTTGAATAATTGACCGTATTTCCGGAAAGTACCGACGAGTTGGGGATGGTGATTTCTTCATTTTTTATTGTTCTAAGTCGCGTTACCAGCGGTGACTTTTCAATAACAACCCCAGTTTTATCAGCGATAGTGATGCGATCCCCGATACGAAAAGGGCGCATATAAGTGATCACTAAACCAGCTATGATGTTGGATATTGCAGACGATGATCCTAAAGAAAACAGGACGCCAATAAATACGGATATTCCTTTAAAGATATCTGAATTGGCTCCGGGTAAATAAGGGAAAATAAGCACGAGTGTGAAAGCTTGAAGCAGAAAGCGCACAATGGTGAAAGTTGGCATGGCAAAATCACGATGAAAGCCATTAATCTCCAATTTCCCTTTGTCGATTTCGCTGAATATGTATTTTACGAACCGGACGGCATAACGCATGACAACTAGTATGACAAATACAGTAATCAGATTTGGAATATAGTCCCAGATCGCCAGAACTGCTGTCTTCAAAGGTTTTGTGAAGAGTCCAATGAGGTTGGATGCCCAGCTCTGTGTAAAAGGGAAAACACTAAAGACAATCGGCAGCATAATAAAGGCAATTAGGATAATTAATGCCCAGCGCAAGATATTAATTGCATTAATAAACATACGCGTTTTTTGTACCGAAGTAACAAGTACGTAATTTTTGATCTTAATATCTTTAATCCGTTGTGTTCTTTCCGTCAATATACGTTGCGTACCATATTTTTTCAATTTGTTTATCAATAAAATCAATATTGAAAAAACGACGAGAATGAGAAATACAAGTCCAATACGGGTAAGAAGTTTTGTAATGCTGTTATCTGCACGTTCCGTTGTGATTGAATCCTGAATTCTTTTTAGGTAGTTTGTCGCAATCTCTTCTTTGCTTTTCCCTTCCAGAAGTGCATCGAGTTCTGTGACGGAAGTGATCACGAGATCTTTGTAAACAATGTCTGTACTGATTTCGTTATTTTCGATTTTAAATGAATCTACTTTCACAAAATCATCTTCATATAGATTATGGATCCGGCTGACTACATTGTAAGCCCGGTCTTTGGCTAATGATGATCCCAGTTTATTATAGATATAGAATAGCGTATCATTAAATGGGGCAACAGCATATCTTTTTGTGTTTTTTTTGATAGAGTCTACTCTAATTTTCAATTGCTGCTGCCGAATGTTATTTTCTTCATCAAACTCATTGAGCTGTTGTTTTAAGTTCTCCTTTTTAGGACTATTTTGACTTTTGAGATCGGCAATTTCGTTCTGGAGTTTTACGCGTTCGAGAGAATCATTAATTTGCTGCTGTCTAATTTCGTTCAGCAGGGAACTTAATCCCATTTCTTTTTTATTGACTGAATCTGTCTCTTGTGCATAAAGCTGTGTGCTTGTTGAGAAAAGACAAGATAGGGTAATCAGGAAAAAAATGTAAATACTTCTCATCGTTTTGCGGATAAAATTGAAGCCGATGTTTGCAGGTCATGATGCGAAGAACAATCGGACAGGTTTCCAAAGATAATAATTATCTCTATTACCTAACCAAGTGTTAAATATGATATAAATTGAATATAAAATGATACGATGCGACAGCTGAATTTAATTTATTCCTACTTTCTTTGTTAAAACGATTGGGCATAAGCTCAAAGCTAAAAAACTGTATAGCTAATTTTATCCAAAAAATATGATTAAACCTTTTCAAAAATCTATTTATGCTATGAACAGACTTGGGAAGATGGGCCTCTGCTTTATTGTGGCCTGTGCTTCCACTGTGTTAGATGGACAAGCCCAAGAACGGAAAGCTCCGGCTTATCCATTGATTACGCATAATCCTAATTTTAGTATATGGTCGATGACGGATCAGCTGAATGCATCGACAACGAAACACTGGACCGAAGCTGATCATTCGTTGTTAGGCTTAATTAATGTTGATGGTCATATTTATCGTTTTCTCGGTAAAGAGGAACCTAATTATGCGGTTATTCTGCCAACTGCCGAAGATAAATCTTATACAATACATTATTCAGAATCCAAGCCACAAGGGGACTGGCAGTCTGCCGCTTATAAAGCGGAGGGCTGGAAATCGGGTGTTGCCCCTATTGGTGATGATGAGAAACAGGTAAAAACGCTCTGGAAATCGGACGATATCTGGGTACGGCGTGAGTTTACTGTCGCCAATCCGCAGAACATTAATGAACTGTTTCTGAAACTAAATCATGATGATAATGTGGAAGTATTTTTGAACGGAAAGAAAGTCTATGAAAAAGCAGGCTGGACAAATAGCTTTCAGTATTTACCGATCGATAAGGCTAATTTGAAAGTCGGGCCAAATACGATTGCTATCCATTTGAAGAATACTGCAGGCGGGCGTTACCTGGATTTTGGCCTGGTTGACAGACTTAAAGAGCGTGGTCCGAAGGTGCAGACGGCAGTACAGAAAGATGTGGAAATAACTGCCACGCGTACGGTCTATAATTTTCAGGCTGGTAAAGTGGATCTAAAATTGACTTTTACGTCGCCTTTGCTTATGGACGATCTAAATTTATTGGCTAGACCTGTAAGTTATATCACGTACAATGTAAAAGCAAACGATGGCAAGCAGCATGCTGTCAAAGTGTTTTTAAGTGCGGCATCAAATATCGCGGTATATAAACCTTCGCAGGAAGTGACCGCAGAGAAATATGAGACCGAAAAATTGGCGGTACTGAAAGCGGGAACGGTCGAACAGCCCATCTTGCAGAAAGGTGCCGACGATATGCGGATCGACTGGGGCTATTTTTATGTCGCTTCGCCAAAGAAGGATAAAGCGCAGCAGTTTTTAAGTCCAATGGCTGGAGCGGTAGATGCTTTTAGAAAGGGAACAGTGACAGCCGAAAAAAGTTTAAAAGGCACTTCACTTGCCCTGAACACGATCATTCCATTTGGAAATGTCGGATCGAAGGCGGAGGAGCGTTTTGTTGAATTAGGTTATGATGAGATTTATGCGATTCAATATTTTAAAAATAATCTAAGACCTTGGTGGAACAATTCCGGTCGGGAAACGATTGAAAATCAGTTGACGCAGGCGGCAGATGAGTATCGCAGCGTGCTCGATAAATGTATGGCATTCGATAAGACTGTCTACGCTGATGCGCTAAAATCGGGCGGAAAAGAATATGCGCACCTCAACGTTCTTGCTTATCGCCAAAGTATTGCAGCACATACTTTGGTAAAAAGTCCACAAAATGAACTGCTATGGCTTTCTAAAGAAAATAATAGCGGTGGCTTTATCAATACGGTCGATGTTACCTATCCATCAGCGCCATTATATTTGATTTATAATCCTGAGCTATTAAAGGGAATGTTGAGTGGAATCTTTTATTTTAGTGAAAGCGGGCAATACCCTTATCCTTGGGCGGCACACGATCTGGGTACTTACCCATTGGCCAATGGCCAAACGTATGGCGAACCTATGCCAGTAGAGGAGTCGGGCAATATGATTATTTTAACCGCTGCAATCACGAAAGTGCAGGGGAACGGAGATTATGCGAAAAAACATTGGAAGACGTTGACCACCTGGGTAGATTATCTTGTTAAAGACGGTTTTGACCCTAAAACACAGCTATGTACGGATGATTTTGCTGGCCATCTTGCACGAAATGCCAATTTATCTGTTAAAGCGATCGTAGGTATTGCTTGTTATGCGCAGCTCGCTGAGACAATCGGTGAAACAGCCACCGCAAAAAAATATCGTGCAATTGCCGAGGAGATGGTTCCGAAATGGATGGATATGGCAGACGCTGGCGATCATTATGCACTGACATTTGATGATAAAAATACTTGGAGTCAAAAATATAATTTGATCTGGGACAAAGTTTTGGGATTGAATTTGTTTCCGCAAAAAGTGTATGATACAGAAATCAAGTACTACCTGACGAAACAAAATAGATTCGGTATTCCATTGGATAGCCGTAAAGCGTACACCAAAAATGACTGGATCCTTTGGACAGCTTCATTTGCTCCATCGAGAGAGGCATTTGAGGCATTGGTGAAACCAGTATATAATCATTCGATTCAAACAGGATCTCGTGTTCCTTTAAATGATTTCTATGATTCCACTACTGGTATCCGTGAGAACTTTAAGGCACGTAGTGTTGTTGGAGGTTTTTATATGAAAATTTTGGCAGACAAGCTGAGACAAAAATAACAGTAGGTCAATCTTTAGGGGGGAACCCACAATGAGACATTTAGTTTGTGTTAGTTAATTTAGACGGCGAGCAATTTAGGGGTGCTCGCCGTCTGTTTATAGGGGGATATGAGTTCAATTTTTCGAATGATCTATCATGTCAATCGTTAATACGTCACAGGGATTTGGAGTATAACGGTAGTACCGGCAGTTGGGGATTTAGTAATCTGTACACTTGCTTTTTTGCCTAATAATTGCATGCGTTCACGGCTGATCGTTCCTGAAAGTGAACGATGGGAAACTTCAGGAAGGTCGGGACTGGCTTTTCCGCTATCTTCAATTCGCACCTTTAGGATATCTGCCGACAACTCAAATTGGATGTCAATATTTCCATCACCCGCTTCAAAGTCTATACCATGCAGAATTGCATTTTCAACATAGGGCTGTATTAGCATTGGAGGGAGCATGACCGCGCTTAAGTCTTGGTCTTCCGGTTGTATGATATGGTAATGGAAAGCATCTTCAAAACGCATTTGCTGTAAAATCAGATAGTTTTCTAAGGTCTCCAATTCCTCATTTAATGGGACAAGGTTTTCACGGCTTAGCTCGAGATTGCTACGTAATAGTCGACTGAAGCGGTTTAAATATTTAATAGCGTTTTCTTTCTTATCCAGGCGCATGAAGCTTTGTACAGCTGAAAGGGTGTTGAAAATGAAATGCGGTTCCATTTGCGTACGCAATAACTGTTGCTGCAATAAGACTTTTTCTTTCTCCTGTCTGGAACGCCGCTGGCGAAAACTGTAATACAGGAAGAAAAGTACGATGATCAATAAAATAACTGCCAAGGAAGAAATGATCAGCCATAAGCGGTTTTGTTGTAGTTGAAGTTTATTGATCTTGATATTTTCGTTCAGTATACGAATCGATTGATCTTTTGCCTGGAGTTGATATAGTGCATTCATTTCCGCGATCGCTTGTGTATTTTCCGATTGGTAAATACTCCTTTGTAATTGAACAAGATGATTTAAGACATCAATTGCTGCTTTATCTTTTCCTTGCAAGCGGTATACGGCTGCTAGACTGTGTTGAAATGTAATTTCGTTGTTGGCAAAGATTAATTTGGGAAACTGGGCTTTCAGTTTGCTCGCTTTTTGGATGAACCTCTCGGCCGATGTAACATTCTTTAGTGAAACATAGATAGCGGCTACATTACTGTAGTCGACGAGTAAATTGTTCATCAATATAGAGGATGCTGTTTCTTGATGCAAACGTTCATCAATTGCTATTTTCAGCAATTCATAATGTAAAATGGAATCCGGTTTTTTTGCAGTTTCATAGTACTGGATCTTGGAATCGTACAGAAAACTAATGTTGTATTTAGCTGGATCTTTAGCGTGCAATTCTTCGAGTTTATGAAGGTAGGGAGCAATATCTGCTGCCGGCCTTTGTAATGTGTTGAGCGTCTGTATCAACTGTACTAGAACACGTTGTCGATTAATATGTCCTTCTGGCAGCGAATCAATTAAGGGCAATACCGATCGATTCATTTTTTCGGCGAGGTTATATTGAAAGGCACTCAGGTTGTTTTGTGCGGCGGATAATAATATCGCTGATTTTGCTTCGATTGACAGTCCTGCGGTGGTATCCGATAAAACAATGGTGGCGGCTTTGTTATAATAATAACCTGCTTCGCGTTGTTTGGCTTCGATACTGCGAATATTTCCTATGCCGTTGTAGATCAGTGCTTTGTATTTTGCGTTTCCAGTTGTGGGTTCGATGAGTTCAAGTGCTTGTTTGACAAAAAAAAGAGCTGAATCCTGATCGCTCATGGCGTATAGCCTTGCCAGGTAATATTTTACACGGGCGGCGAGTACAGTGTCTTTTTTTACCGTAGAATTGCGGTCTAATTGTAGCCAGATCTTCTTGACGGAATCTCCATTTGTTGTATTTAATTTTAGGTCTTCGAGCGCTTTAATCTGTGCAGCAATAGTTTCGCGATCTGTAGAAAAGGAGTTTTGTTTTTTGCTACAGGCGATGAAAAATAAGGGCAACAAGAGCCCCACGAAAATAAGGTTCAGTGATCTCATTTTTCCGGAAAGAGCTGATTTAAGATCGAGTTTTTCCGGCGTGATGAAATTGGAATTTCCTCTTTGTTCTTTAAGACAATATACTCGGAACGATTGACGCCAGAGATGTGCGATCGGTTGACAAGATAAGATTGATGCGTGCGCAAGAAATAGGGCTGAGGCAATAATTCTTCATAATATTTGAGGGGCTTGGAGATTAACTCTTTTGTGCCATCACTCAAAAAGAAAAAAGTATAGGGGCCATCGCCCTTACAGTATACAATATTATGAACAGGTACGATGCGTACATGGTGAATTGATGCCAATGCAATGCTTTCGGGTAGCTCACTGGCATGCAGTGCCTCATGTGCCATTGATAAACGCTGCATCCATTGCGGATTGTTTTCTCTTTTACGACGATAGCGTTCCAATGCTTCGTTCAATTCGGTTTGATCAACTGGTTTTAAGAGATAATCCAATGCGCCGTATTTGATGGCTTTGATTGCGAAATGATTGTAGGCCGTAATGAAAATAATATTCTGTGGAATTACAGTTAGCTTTTTTAAAATATCGAATGCTGTACCATCGCGGAGCTGAATATCCATAAGTATGACATCTGGCTGTTTCTCTTCAATCAATTTTACCGCATTTGTCACCGTGTCGCTCCAGCCAATAAGTTCAATATCAGTTTCCTGCTGAACCAAATAGCTGATCTCTTTGCGTACTGCAGGTTCATCTTCGATAATGGCGATTGTTATCATGTATCCATACTTTATATCCAGTAAAAATAATAATTGTAACTAAGGTAAATGAATTCATTTACAATTTGTCGCCATTATTTACAATCTGGATTCAGATCTTCAACAGCGCAGCGAGGAAATTGGTCATTTAAATTCGATAAAGCAGCTGAATTTTTTATATTTAGGATAGTATAGACCAATTCGAATATGGAAACACAAAAGTCATTAAAAACAGTTTTTGCTGGTAGCATTGGTTTGATTGCCCTGTTTGCACTTATTGGGCAATTTGTACTAAGTGCTCTTGTCTCAAAGCTTGACAGAGTTGATTATATTATTCATTTTTTTAGCTATTTTACAATTTTGAGCAATATAATGGTTCTATTATGTTGCTTTTTTACTGTTTTCTGCTCGAAAAGCCGAATGGGTTTATTCTTCACTAAACCCGAAACTATGACTGCTGTCACACTGTACATTCTTATTGTGGGCTTAATCTACAATGGTATACTCCGCTTCCTGTCGCATCCGCAAGGGCTATTACGTCTGGTGGATGAATTATTGCATGTTGTTACACCTTTGAGTTTCTTCTTCTTTTGGTGGCTGTTTTTGGATAAAATAGAAATTCGCTGGAGTCATATCTTTTATTGGTTAATCTTTCCCTTAATTTATCTTTTTTATACGCTATGGCATGGTTCGTTTTCTGGATTTTATCCTTATCCTTTTGTTGATGTTGCTGAACTGGGGATGGATAGGGTGATTTTGAACAGCTTTGGTGTAACTTTGGTTTTCGTCATCATTGGCATATTGTTGATTGGGTTGGGAAAGTGGCAAAACAAACGTCGCTCTTACCTGAATAAAAAATAAGAAAACTCAAAGCTTCCCGATATTGTTATATGAGAGAATAGGATCTATTTTTTACTTTAATTGAATTTGAAAATGGTAGTACGATTTTTTATCTGTGTCTCTTTGGTATTGTGTACGATATGTTGTTTTGGTCAAGTTGATGTTGATAAAATGAGGGCCGAATATGCTACTGCTGTTCAAAACAAAAAGCTTTGTGAAACTAATCTGAAACTATTGGAAAAATCTGCCAATTCGGCAACGGAGAAGGGATACCTGGCTGCTTATGAAATATTATGGGCAAAACATATGGGTAATCCGTTTACAAAATTAGGTCAATTTAAAAAGGGGAAAAAGCTCCTAGAAGAAATGATTATGAAGTATCCGGACAATATAGATTTACGGTTTATCCGTTGGAGCGTGCAAACACATGCACCTTCATTTCTAAGCTATAGTAAAGATCGATTGCGGGATAAAGAGTACCTGGTTCACAATTTATATAAATTGCCGAATCCCAAGGGCCGAGAAGTAATCTACACCTATTTGAAAGAAGCGAATAGTTATCTCAAAGGCGATCATGTGTTTTCGCAAGCTGAATTGAACCAGCTTTCTAAATAAGACTATTTTGTTGACAGTTACCATTCATTGCTATTTAGCTTTTCAAGACGGAAGTCCAATGTTGTTAGATTTAAAAGTGAAGCAACGTTTTGGAAATGTATCATTGCTGCTGACTTGCTGTATTTGAGTGTAAACATCCGAGAGGGAGAAGGAGAAAATCTTCGCATATGCCAAGACTTTTTTTGTTAAAAAATTTCAACTTTGTACGATCGATAGCAATTAAACTTTAAAATGATGGAACAGATATTTATTAATCTCGCAGTAGCAGACGTGAATAAGTCAATGGATTTTTACACACAATTGGGTTTTAAGAATAATCCTCAGTTTTCGGACGAGCAGGGTAAATGCATGGTATGGAGTGAGCATATTTTTGTTATGCTTTTATCCTATGATAAATTTAAAACGTTTACAGAAAAACCGCTTGCGGATACAAAAAAACAGATCACCGGATTATTTTCGCTTTCAGTTGCGAGTCTTGATCGTGTGAATGAAATCGTTGATAAGGGGTTGAAAGCAGGTGGCGTAGAACCAACACCAATGAAGGACTATGGCTTTATGCAGCAACGGAATATTGAAGATCATGATGGTCATACCTGGGAAATATTTTATATGGATATGAGTAAATTACCGAACGCCTAAAAGTCACGTCGAAATAATCTAGCGTAAAAGGGTTGCTTGTAGTGAAAACAAGCGACCTTTTTTGAAAGTCTCTGATGTTATGGTCAGAAAAAACTTTCGGTCTGCTATCAATTCTGCTGGTCTCTGCGAAGTCATGAAGGTTTTGTTTAATAGCTACCCTACGAACCGGAAATTAGTGCATGCTCTCCAAGGCTGATGACGAGTTTAATTACTGATCTCATGCGAATATTAAACCATAAGATGCGAATAATAACTATGGCTTGCCTAATGCTTGGTTACACCTTACATTTGACGAAATGCTAATTAAATTTAGATAACCAGTTAGTTAGTATACATCATAAAACTTCGTCATGTTTAAAAATAAAAAGCTTAGCAAGAATCCGCTCCATTACATTTACGCGATTATATGGATTATTTTATTTGGTTCTATCGCTTATTACATTTATTCCGGTGCGGCTTTTAAACCGGAGAACGGTAAAATTCATTTGGTGGCCATACTTATTGCATGGGTCGTGGAGTATCTTGGGCTTACAATTACTAGTTTGTTATTCCTATTGTATGGAATCTATCGTGGTATAACAACAGTTTTAGAAGAGGAGAAGAATGTCAGCGAAGCTTGAGGTTAGTGGTGCAACAATAATTTATAAGTTAGAAGTATTTTTAATTCTATCAAAGCGCGTCTTTAAATGCTGCCTTCTTGAGCGGCGCAAACGTGATTTTTTTACAGGATAATGTCTATTTTGAGTGATATTGTTAAAGACTAGCGCTACAAGGAATAAAATTAAGCAGCCCGATAGTACTGGACTTAATACATACCAGTATCCCATTGAAGAGATTTTTGTTCCGCTGCTGACGGCAATAAGTGCGGTTGCTCCACCGGGAGGATGTAAGGTACGTGTATATTGCATACAGACAATCGATAATGCGACAGCAAAGGGAGCAGTAAGCCAGATAATGTCGGGAAGGAGCTGTGCGACGGTAACCCCGACGATTGCAGATACGACATGACCTCCGATTAAATTCCGGGGTTGCGCAAGAGGACTTTGTATTGCTCCATAAACCAGAACCGAGGAGGCTCCAAATGAACCGATCAAAAATATATTTTCCATCGATGGTAAATGGAGTGATTGGATATAGGCAATAATAAATATTCCCACAAAGGCACCAATAAATGACCAAAAATGTTCCCGGGGATCGACTAATGTCTCTCGATAGATAACATATCTATAAATTCGTAATTGTCTCTGAAGATGATGTTTCATTTTGCGTTTGCAAATATATGTAGACCGAGGACTTTATGTTTGTACATTCTATATTGATATTTGAAGAATTTATAAACGTTCGGCTAAACTTGCCTCTATACTTAGGTGTCCTACTGCTAACATTCCTTATTTCCGATAGTTAGTGCCTTGAAAAATAAACATTAAAATTCAGTATTATTATAGAAGTATTCGTCTTTGTCCCGATCAAAAATTTATTGGGGCAAAATTACACTAAAATAATAAGACCTATCTGCTAAAATCTTAAATCTACTTTTCTAAAGCCGCCAAAATTAATCAATTCTTCTTAATGCCAATGTCTTTGAAGCGTTTATTTGCGCTCCTAATGGGGCGATGTTACCTACAATTTTTTTGTCCAAAATTAAAAACACATAGTTCTATCCGATTGAGCAGAAAGAAGAGAAAAATTAGGATAATACGCATAGAATATTAGGGTATGCTTTGGATTTGTATTGATTTATTCTGTTGATTTTTTGTTAGTTTCTCCTTTTTTTTCTTGTTCTTTTTATTTCGTTTATTCAGCCATATCCATATTCCTGTGATGGGGAGAGAAGTTGCTAGTGTAACGGCTAAGAAAGCAATAATTTTAGAGGGTAGTCCAAATATTGAGCCCATATGGATAGATTTCATCATACGTTGAACCTGCTGCGCCAATGGTAACTTGTCCAAGGGATTATTTTTGAGCAATTGTCCAGATTTACTATCAAAGAAAGCTTGGTTGATCTGTAATTTGGAATTGGATAAATCTTCCTTAGTCAAGGCAAAAGCGAAGTCCTTCTTTTCAGGAAATGTAATAATGATATTTCCTGATGTAGGATAAAGGGTATTTAGCTGTTGATAGATGGTGTCAAGTATCAAGTAATCTGAAGAGGCTAGTTTATTTGCATTGCTGATTTTCTCTTTTGTTGATGTCTTCGTTGAACCCAACAGTTTATAAAATTGCTTGTTATACCAGTCAAAACTCCAAGTTAATCCCGTCAAGGTAAAAATAATTAAAAACAGAGAGGCATAGAAACCTCCTACAGCGTGAAAATCCCACACTTTTCTTTTAGTAGACGCGGATGATTTGATCGTGAGACGTTGTTTAAGATTGGATTTATTTTTGGGCCACCAAAGATAAATCCCACTCAGTGCGAGAAAAAGAGCCGCGAGCGCTGAAACTCCCGTGATGGTAGTTCCGATCTTATCGATGAGCAGAAAACGATGAATATCCAGAATCTTTTGAAAAAAACGATCACGTTGCTGGCCCTTTGATACTATTTCTCCGGTATAGGGATTGATATAGGCATACCAATATCCCCCCTTCTTTTGTCCATATTGTATACGTATACTTCGGGAGGGGTCGGCTAAAATTTCTATACGAAATAGTTTTTTATCAGGAAAGATAGTCTCAGCTTTCTGTGAAATATGAGCGAAGGAAAGACGATTGTTCTGAACAATTACTTTTTGTTCTTTTGGCCAAAGCAATGGTGTGAGCTCTTTTTCGAAACTCAGTAACATTCCCGTTAAACATACGGTGAAAAAGATTAAACCAAATAACAAACCTAAATAGAGGTGGAGTTTTCCAAGTATATTTTTTAGGATCGTTTGTTTAGCTCTTTTGTTTGTCATAGGTGCGCTGCCAATAGAATGAACCGCGCAAAAATACATTATTATTAGTAATTATTCTAAATAAACGAAAAAAGTTTCGTCGGGACATTAATCATCCCAATCCTCATCATCACCATAATACTCCTCTGGTCGTCTGTCTAGAGGAACATCTTTGACCACGCGAATGGCAGCATTTCCTAAGTTGACATTAACAAGGAAAGAATGGCATTAACGGAAAAGTTCCATCGGCCATTTGTCATGTAAACGTATCCACCACGATAGGGATCATAAAATGTTTTGTAATCGCTAAAGTACACATGATGTCTCATATCATAGTGATGTGCACTAGCCCATCTCGGACGACGATGATCGTGTCAATTCCGATCTCAGCATCTCTTTTTGCCAGCTGTCTGGGGTCCGGTTTAAGAGATATTCATGCAGAGGTTAAGATTTAAAGGAAGATGAATATGACAAGAGCGGTGACTAATCAAGCTGGATATACATATGATAATATTCGCCACCTGCGAATGGCATTTTGTGACCAAGTTTGAAACCAATTCTTTCGTAAAGTTTTTGTGCATTGGGATTCTTTAAATCAACAAGTAGACCGACTTTTTTAAAACCACATTGCCTGGCATGTGCAATCGCATAGTGCAGAAGTTCTGTTCCGATACCTTTGCCCCGGGCAATGGGAGCAACAGCAATAGAGTCTATATAAAATTCGTCTCCAGCTGTTTCGGCTTCTAGAATCATCGTATTATTGTATTGCTCCTGAATATGATCCAAAATGGGTCGTCTTAATTCAACAAACTGATCTCCATCGTAGCCTGTCAATGAACCCGCAATATTTCCACTGTCATCAATTGCTACAAAAGTGTTTTCATAACTATAGAGATTACCTTTTTGTTTGAAGAACTGTGTTAGAAAATGTATTGCCTCTTTTCTATCTTCTTTTTGGATAAAACGAAAGATAATATCTCCCATAGCCTGAAGCATAATTTCGGGTACGACATGTGCATCACTTGCTTGAGCTTTTCTAATTTTATTTTGTATAGCCATAATTTGAAGAATAAAAAACGAAGTTAAGAAACTTGATTGATTTTCGTTAAAGGACTTTTAGGTGTATTTTTCCGTTGAGATCATACGATAGCAAATAGAATTTAGTCGGTATAAGGTATAAGAACGGATATTTGATCAGCGCATTCGAATATCGATCTGCTTATATTTGTAACACATTTCTTATTATTTTTGATGTGTGCTGTTGTCGGTTGAAAAATTGTGGACAGCTCTTTTTCGGATTAAAAACAAATTATAATGATTTTAAGAGCTACAGTTTCTGCTTTTCTCGTCGCTGTCTTCAGCCTCGTTACGACCCTACTCGTACACAATGCAGATTTAAATATGGTTTATGCTGCATTTTGCTGTTCCCCTTATTTTATTGTCATTACATTGGTTTATTTTCACTTTAATAAGTTACGCAAGAAATTTAATGTTTTAGAGGAACCAAAATTCGTTTTTGAACTTGGCTACGGTTTTCTTTTTTATTGCTTATTTTCTTTACTGCTTCCCGTACTGCTTTTCTTCGCTACGTTGGATAACGAATATGAACATCAGCTTTATGCGGACCTGGGCGGTGTGATTCGGGAGATGTTTCCTTTGATTATGACACTTAGTGTTTTCCTGACAATCTTTAGCAGCGTGATTATAACCTGGGCATTAAAATCCTGGAAATATTTGGTTCCTACATTGTTGGGATTTCTTGTTTTAATCCCTATTATATTTGCATTTTCAACCACGATACGTGAGATTAGCGACTTAAGGGAAGAACGTCTGACGCAAGCCGACAATATAAAAGAAGGGCGTTACAAGTGGTATTGCGCGATGAGCAATCCTTCGGCTTATCCTGTCCAGTTGTACAAAGGCCGTTTTGTCTTTCCAAAAGATAATGATTATGAGTTTACATTCAGTGAGGGTAACCTAGTGAACTATAATGCGGTGTGGGGGCAAGCTGGTGGTGGGTCGTATGAGCAGATGATGTCACTGCCTAAAGCATTGGACATTACCTGGTATTCATTTGTAGAAGAGAATTTTTACCGCATGAACGGGCCAGTAGATTACAACAGACTACGAGCGTTGTTCGGTACATCATATGCCGAAAAAGGAGCGACTAACACTATGGATGAACATTATAATAAGATTATTTTGGGTTTTGCTCCCGGCGGTGTACTTGTTATATGGGCTGCCGGAACAGGACGTCGTCAAATCGAAATAGGTCGTTATCAAGCTGAAAAAGTAACAATTAATGAGGGAGATCAATCTAAACTTCCTGGAGAGTATGGTAATATCTTTAACCAGGAATGGCGTGAACATGTGCTGTCCGATACATTGATTATTCCTTCGGATATTCGGAAAACTATCGCAGATAAACCGATTCCATACGGTTATTGGGATAAATTAAGGGTACGTTATCTTTTCCAGCCTAAGTTTGTATTGTCATCTGACATAAAAACATTCGATGCGGACTTCGAATTTTATAATGCTGAGCGTGTAGTTTTTGATGAAAGTCTTCGGTATATGGATATGGAGTCCCGAGGGATTCCTAAAGATATTTATGTTAAATGGTATGATGAGCATAATAACCGATGTGCAGCCCGGTTTATTTTTGATGAAGATGAAACTTTTCAAAACTTTGCTTCGTTTTTTGGCGATAAAAAAGACTTAGGGGCTGAGTTGGAAATCAATATTGATACAAAGACTAAAATAGCGAAAGCAACGTTAAAAAATACCCGGGAGAGTAAGCTTCTTTTGGAAACGCAAGTGATCGCTTATGGCGAGCATTGATTATTTCCACGGGCTCCGGTCGTATTTTATTCATATTTTTCGAAAAGTATCAAGTAGTTGAGTAATAAAAATGGATTTATAGATATGCTCGCCCAGGAAGAGCATTAAATTTTAATAAAAACATATAATTATGTTAAAGGTATAAATATTATATTTATAACCACAAGTTGAAGCGTCTATTTGCTATCAATAAGTCAGTGTTAACCAGTTTAAATGGAGACGTTCGATTATTTAGTTTCGAGAGATCGTGAAATTAATGTGATAGCGATTCCAGTAAGTGTGTGAATTACTGAAATTGACCTTTTTAAGCATGAAAACCATTTTATTTTGCCTTTTTGCATTCATTACAATGCTTTTGCCGTTCTGTCTCATTCGCGCGTACGGACAATCTGTTGAGAAAATATCCACCATTAAGAATCCCGTTGCCCAACTTGAAGCAGCCCTTCAATTGCCAGTTAAATTTGAAAAAGATACTCTTAAATTGAAAAATGCTTTGGAACCACTTTTGGAAATGGCAGAAAAAAAAAGAAGTATTGCGCTAAAGTGGGCTTATTACATGCGTATGGCTGATGGATTATCTATAGCCTATGATCGTGTAAACTCTGCGTCTGAGCGATATTACCGATTGGCTGAACAGCTGCTTCGTGTACATCCAAATATTGAATTAGAAATGCTGGGCTGTGCGCGTGAAGGATACTATAATTTTATCTATAGACGGGTAAAAGAAGCGTTCCCATTCTTTCTACGGGCGAATGATTTAAAATCTAAAGTTAATATCAGAAAAATTCCGTTGGTGGTAAAGCATTACCAATTTATGGCAAGTTTTTATAGTTATATAGGAGATCAGGCAAACGCTGTTGTCTATTTAGAAGAAGCTTTACCTTTTACAAAAAGCGCTTCACGGGAACGTGTTGATCTGATCAATTCTATTGCTGTATATCTCGCAAAGGACTCGCTAAATCACCAAGCCTTTACATATTTAAACCGAGCAATGACAGAGGCTGAATTGGCAAAGGATTCGGTTTGGATTGGTATCATTTCGGGTAATCTGGCGGATCATGCCTGGCGGAGCGGTAATCGTGAACACGCAATCGCTTTGGTGAAGAAAAATATAGATCTCTCGATGCGATATAACGAACGTAAAGATGCCATGCGTGCAAACCTCAATTTAGCAAATTGGTATATCGAGCTGAAAGAATGGAAACTGGCCGAGCGATACATGATAGCCTGTGAAAGTCTGATGGAAGACAAACCCTATTTTTTAAAATATAAAATGGAATTGGCAAAATCCAAGTCTGGAATCATGCGGGGATTGGGACGCAGCGGGGAGGAGTTAAAGCAATTGCATTTGTATCTGATGTTGAAAGATTCTTTGGAAAAGAGAGTGAATGATAAAGAGATACAGCGAATGCTTTGGCAAAGGGAATCTGAAAAATACAATAGAACTATCCAAGCTACCGAGGAAAGGCGCATTCGGACAAAACGAATGTATCAGTTCATAGGTATTGTTCTTATCTTGATTTTTGCAATTGTCGTATTATTAGTCAATAAATCAAAAATTAAAATCAAGATGCGCAATACATTATTGGAGAGAGATCAACTTGCACTTGCTTACGAAAAACAATTGCTGGACCAGGAACTACTGATGCTCAGAAACTCACTTAATGAATCTACGGATACGATCCGTCAGAATGATGTTACTATTCAGCAGCTCAGGGAAGAGCTTGTAAAGATCTCCGAAACTGACCCAGCCTATATGACGCAAGTCACAGATAATTTGAATGCACTTTTGCAGTATCACATTATGACTGATGAACGCTGGCAAAAGTTCAAACAGGTTTTTAATAAAGTTTATCCAGCTTATCTGACACAAATGAGGCAAACCTATCCAAAAGTCACAGAGAACGACCTCAAAATATTGGCATTGCTCAAATTGGACCTAAGTAATGCCAGTATGAGTGAACTTCTTTGTGTATCGGTCGAAGCAGTGCGTAAAGCAAAACAACGGCTAAAGAAAAAATTGGAGCAAACGCAAGAATAAATCAATTTAAATTCGTAGGGTTTCACTTTTGATTCAGGCTTTGAATGAGGATGACCTGCTATTTGGAGGGTATTTAAATCATATGGATTAATCAAGTGGGTACAGAAGCCCACTTGATTAATATTATAGCTGATTAAACGCTATTGAAGATCTATTTTGCGTTTTTTGCAGTCACGTTAAGTTCAATGTCTACATTTTGTGCAATCATCCAGTCTTGAGGATTACCTTCTGTACCATAAGTAAGCCCCCAGTCTTGTCTTTGGATCGTAAATTTAGAATAGAAAGTCACTTCGTCACCATTGAAAGTTATTTTTGCAGGGAACGTTACATTCACTGTTTTATCTTTAATTGTTAAATTACCACTAACAGTATTTGTTGCATCGGCAACAACACTTTTTCCTTGCGTTGCATCGAATGGTCCAACTTTAGTGATTTCGAATTTTGCAGTTGGATATTTTGCCGTGTCAAAGAAATCAGCGCTTTTTAAATGTGCATCTAGGTCTGAAGATTTTTTGCCACCAGATGTTGCAGGGTCTACTGAGGCTGTGTCTGTCAGAATGGAGTTGACATCAATGGTGAAAGAACCACCAGTAACAGCGTTATTTTCAGCTGAAAGTGTACCTTCACTTTTCAAAATACCATATCTTGGGTTTAAACCACCTTTATGGTAACCAGTCCATTTTAATGAGCTTTTATCTGCTTCAACTGTATAAGTCTGTCCTTTTTGTTCAGTTACTTCTTGTGCAGTTGTTGTTGTGGCTTTGTCACCGTTTGTATTTTGACAAGAAGCCAATAACAGGATAAGGGCTAAACCCGAGATCAATTGCTTTTTCATTTTTAATCGTTTTATTTTTATATGTTATTTACACCTTAAATTCTGACAGCATCAACTGTGCCAATTCGCACCTTCTTATGTTGCCGATACAAAGGTAGATGATAGATAGTTTATTTTTGGTATCAGTTTCCTTAAAGAAACTACTTTCCAAAAAGATAGTGGGCTGTAACTTTATAAATCTGTATTTTTGTAGGTATTAAAAATCATCATCGTAAAATCGCAGTTTTCAATTTTACAGATATTAGGATAATCAATGAAGACGGTGAGAGATCGATAAAGAATCATAAAATGAAAAAAGAAGCAACTTTAACATCTTCGGGCGCCTGCAAAACACGTATACTGGCCATTAATGATACCATGGAGATCTTGGCAGGAAAATGGAAATTTCACATTATTGGCACATTGATGCTTGTTGAAAAATTACGTTTCATGGAACTTTTACGTGAAGTAGACGGTATCGGTGCAAAAATGCTGTCTAAAGAACTTCAGGATTTGGAAATGAATCAGTTGATTAAAAGGACAGTGTTGAACACCAAACCTTTAACGGTGGAGTACGAACTGACAGCATGTGGCAAAACCCTAGGCCCTATTATCGATGAAATTGCCAAATGGGGAATTACCTACAGAAGTAAACTCTATACCAAAAATGAGACTGAAGTTGCCATGAACTAATAGTATAAATTCCCTGTTCTCTGGAAGATTTGCAGAATTACCTGTAAAGAACCTGATACGTTGAACGCAAATTCGGTTGATTATAGATTGAAAAACTATAATAATTGTAAGTTTGTTATAGAATTTACAGTCTAATCTACTAAAAAGAAGACAGGATGCGGTTACAACGATTATTGTATTTATCTCTTGGAATTTTGAGTATAAGCAGTTGCGCAGTTACCAAAAAAGCCCAGCGCCAAGAGCTCCCCTTTGATGAAGGTATCAAAAAGATTAACCATGTGGTTGTTATCTATATGGAAAATCATAGTTTTGATAATCTTTATGGCGAATTTAAGGGCGCCAACGGCATAGCGAATGTCAAAAAGGGTGAATTTTTGCAGGTGGATGAAAATGGGAAAGTTTATCAATATCTACCTGAAATCCCCCGTAATAACTCTTTTCCAACCAATCTCCCCAATCAGTTTTTTAATATAGATCAATATGTTCCTTCCGACAAGGCAACGCCGGATGTTACACACCGCTTCTATCATAACCAATTGCAGATTAACGGTGGGAAAATGGATAAATTTGCACTATATAATGATTCCAAAGGATTGGCGATGGGGTATTATAATACGGATAAATTGCCACTCTATCCATTTGCCAAAGATTATACATTATGTGATAATTTCTTTCAGAGCGTATTTGGCGGATCCTATTTAAATCACATTTATATGATTTCAGCGGCGGTTCCGGTTTGGCCCAATGCGCCTAGTTCGATGGTGGCTAAGCTCGATGCAAATGGTAAGATGATAAAAGATGGTGTCGTTACTCCTGATGGCTATGCCATCAATCATGTACTGTCCCGAAATAAACCTTATCCTGCCAAATCCGATACATCAAAATTATTGCCATCTCAGACGATGCCTACAATTGGCGATCGCCTGACTGAAAAGAATGTTAGCTGGGCCTGGTATTCAGAAGGCTGGGATGATGCTGTTGCCGAACGTAAAAATAACTTTGCCTATAATCATGAGCCTTTCCTATATTTTGCCAATTTTGAAGAAGGCAAAGAAGGACGAAAACACATGAAGGACCAAAATGATTTTATCAAGGCTGCCAAAGAGGGAACGCTTCCTAGTGTATCTTTTGTTAAACCAGGTGGGGGCAATGATGAGCATCCCGGAAGTTCGGCCGTTTATTCCTCAGAGCAACTTGCTGTTAATCTGATCAACGCTGTACTGGAAGGCCCCAATGCAAAAGATGCCTTAGTGATTTTAACGTACGATGAATTTGGAGGCTTCTTTGATCATGTTAACCCGCCGATCATAGATCGCTGGGGACCTGGAAGCCGGATCCCGGCAATTGTTATTGGACCATTCGCTAAACGTGGAGTCGTCGACCATACACAGTATGAGACCGTCAGTATTCTTTCATTGATAGAGCAACGTTGGGGAATAGAACCCCTGGCTGATAGAGATAGAAAAGCAAATCCTTTCAGAAATGCGCTCGTTTTCAAGTAGGCTATCTTTCGATCGATAGGAAATTGAGATATGTATAAGAAGATTGTAGTTATAATCCTCATGTTGACGATTGTATTTATCGTAGGATTTACGGCAGGACAATCAGCTTATACAAAAAAAAGAGGAACCTCTGCTCGTGAGCATCTGATTCAGAAAGAAGTTCTGGGTCAGATGCTGTCTTTTAAGGCCTATATTAAAGATACGCTTGCTGTTGAGGTTCACAAAGAAGAAATAGATGCTGTGGGGATGCGACAGGCATTTTTGAAAACCAGAATGCTTTTTAAAAGATTTGAATGGGCTTCGGAATATTTTACTGCGGATCTATCCAAAAGGTTGAACGGGCCGCCGGTGGAGGAAGTGGAAAATGCGGATTTATTGGATCCGTCTTTAGCCAGAGGGGTGGAGCCGGTGGGATTGCAAGTGATCGAAGAGCTTATCTATCCCACATTCGATGCCAACAATAGGCAAAAGCTAATTCGTGAAATTGAACATTTAACCACAAATACGGATTATTTGATTTCCTATTTCAAAGATCATCAATTGGAGGATTGGCGCATTTTGGATGCTTCGAAACTTGAAGTATTTCGGATTATATCTTTGGGGATCACCGGATTTGATAATCCACTCTTTCAAAACAGTATGATGGAAGCGTCAGTTGCTCTAGGAAGCTTGCAAAACATACTTCTTCATTATGGCACACGCAAAGAAAGGCTATTTTTAACACTAACTAAAGCGATTAATTATCTTCAGGGTAATACTGACTTTAATTCTTTTGACAGAGCACTATTCATTACGCAATTTGCGAATGAAATCAGTACAGAAATAGCGGCTTTAGAACGAAATCAAACTGGACCTAAAATTAAGTATAATAGAATGCTGAGGCAGGGTGTAAATACCATGTTTGATCTGGATGCATTTAATGCGGACGCTTTTTCTCCCGGGCCGAAATTTCATTTATCAGATGAAAAGATTGTATTAGGCGAAAAATTATTTTATGATGTGGCTTTGTCTGGTACCCATACCCGAAGTTGTGCTTCCTGCCACAATCCCAACCTTGCTTTTACTGATGGAATGGTGCTGCAAGAAGATATTCATACCTCAGGACGGTTATTGAAACGGAATACTCCTACTTTATTAAATGCGGCTTTACAATCCAATTATTTCTATGATATGCGGTCATTGACACTGGAAGACCAGATACAAGATGTTATTGGAAATAAGCAAGAGATGGATGGCTCAATGACAACTATTGTGCAATACGTTTCATCAGATGAAATTTATCAATCGTTGTTTAATAGGGCTTTTGCTACAGAATGCCAACCTGTCTCTGCCGATCAAATAACCAATGCACTTGCTTCTTATATCCGTAGTCTAACTAAAATCAATAGTCGATTTGATGTATATATGCGCGGAGACCGAACTGCTTTATCTGCTTCGGAGGTGGATGGCTTTAATTTATTTATGGGTAAAGGAAAGTGTGCAACCTGTCATTTTCTTCCATTATTCAATGGTGTTACGCCGCCCAAATTTATGCAGAGTGAGGTGGAGGTGTTGGGCGTGCCCAGTTCCAAAAAAGATTCCGTTCTTGATACTGATTTAGGATATTATGCTATTATTGGTGTTGATTCATATAAATATGCTTTTAAGATTCCTTCCGTCCGAAATGTGAAAAAGACGGCACCTTATATGCATAACGGAATTTATCAGACCTTGGATGAAGTCATGGAGTTTTACAATAATGGCGGCGGGGCGGGACTGGGGATCAAATTACCCAATCAGACACTGTCAGATGAAAACTTGCATCTGACTGAAAGGGAGAAGAATGACATTATTGCATTTATGGAAAGTCTCGAAAGCCAATAAGGGGCTTATGAGGCATCTCTTTTAGCATTCTTTTTTTTTTCTGCTTGACTAAGGAGCTTTATTGAGCCTAAATGAAGGGGCATCAAATTGATTGAGTTCTTGCAGTAGCGGTAAGGGATTGATTTTTATCGTAGTTTTTCTCTCTTGGATACTCTCTTCGGATCCAAGTGCTTTTACCTGTTCAGTTTTGACTCCGGTCAATAAGTTGAATTGGGTTTCTGTCGTTGTATTTTTGCCATCCCAGGTTCCTTTTTCGAGGTAGATCAATTCGAAATTTCCATTTCTGCAACGAAATTTATAATCGGCATGACCACCTGCGATATCGGCTAAAATATGAATCTGCCCATTTTCAATAGCAAAGTTGGGTAGCGGGAAATGGGGTTCGACCATTGTCGTTGAGGAGAGAGCCAACCGTAGCTTTCCATTGGGTTTGGACAGAAATACCTGCGTTTTAATCGGTGTTTCCGTATTTGCAGTGTCCATGGTAAGAACAATTTTATCTGGATAACCATCATGATTTATATCCCCTTCTAACTCTTGAATTTTTACTGTGAAACTGTCTTTTGTTGTTTTTTGCTGGCCATATAAGGCTAAACTGCTTAAAAAGAATATGCTCAAGATTAGTTTTTTCATCCGGTATAAATATGTTATGAAGTGAATTATAAATCGATTCAATATATGCATTCAAGATGGAAAGCTATTATTTAACATATCTTAGTCTCTCGGGATTGGTTAACAGCCAAGTTAGTTTGCCTTTTGACTATAGGAACAGACTATAGTACATCGAGTAGCCAGTTGTTCCGTCGAGCCATTGTACCAGTTCTTTATGACTATAATGAAAACCGGCTCTCTCGATAGCGGCTTTTGAAATCATATTTATTTCGCGATGGCTTATAGTCAGTTTTCTCAAATGATTTCTTGTGGCCCAGACCATTCTTATTTTATACAAAAGACTCGATAGACCTAATTTTCTATACTGAGGCTGTATGAAAGACTGACCAAAATAGGCTTCTTCTTTATTCAGCAACAGCATACTCGTTATCCCAATCATTTTTTCGTTTTCAAAAAGACCAAAAACGATGCGTGGGTATCGTATGCGTTCTGCCCAATCCCTATCAGAGAGTTCTTTTTCAGGAGGGAAACTCTGTCGAAAAAGTGTAGGTTCGGTTTGAATTGACTCGATACGCATTGCTTTATAAAGTGCAGATTCGCTCTCTGCCAGCTGGCGTATATGGAATGAACCAGATTTAAATTTTAAAACGGATGCTGACATGGAGTATTGATACTGTCTTAATGATTAATTCTCATTTTATAATGCGAAAGTATATATTATTATCTGGACTTCAAACGTAGTATTGTATTCATTTCCAATTGTTGATACCCGTGAGTATGCTGCAAGAATTTGAACAATATATACTTACAATCAAATAAGCCACGCTATCATTAAAATATGCGTGAATATATTCGCTGTCATTTGGCCGGATGCGCCAATAAAGTATCGGAACAGAAACTTCATTCGTAGCGGCTCGGTCAACGGTGCTGAAATATAAGAATAGAATTACAGCAGTTCAGCTATTCTATTTTCTAAATCTTCTAGGTCGAAAGGTTTGGCGAGATAACTGTCTGCTCCGGCTTGCTGGGCTAGCGTTTCGATGTCGGTATTAGCGGATAGATAGATGACAGGGATATTACGATATAAGGGATGATTTTTGAGCAGGCGTGTGGCTTCTACACCGCCTATTTTGGGTATCCAATTGTCCATCAAAATTAAATCAGGACGTACCTCTTCTACTTTTTCGATAATATCATGAGAAGTTTCAGAGACGGCCATGTTATAGCCATTTGTTTCGAGTATTATTGTACATATTTCAAGGACATGTTTATCATCGTCCAACATAAGTATTGTTTTGTTTGACATGTTGCAGCTTTAAAAAAGGTGGAGCTAAATTAAATAAAAAGCCATCGAGACAATATGGTTAAAATACCGATTCTAATAAGTATAAACCCCTATTTTGGATGTAGAAAACTGAAAAAGACAGCAAATATGTAGAGTATTCTAATTTGAACTTTCAAAATTAGTATTATCTTTATTTTTTAATCAATACCCAATTTTTCCCGAATTATAATGAAAAAATACAACTTTATTCCCAACTGGCATCTCGTATTGCTTCTGTCATTAATTATGGTAGGAAATTGCCTCTTCGCTTTTGAGAAATCGAAACATGCTTATTTTCAACTGAAAGTATATCATTATGAGAGCGATGAACAGGAGAAAGTCATCGATAAGTATCTTGAGCTAGCTTACCTACCGGCATTGCATAAATTGGGATTTAAAGATGTCGGGGTATTCAAACCTTTAGAAAATGTTGCTGGCCAAGATAGGTTGGTTTATGTATTCATCAGTGTTTCTGATCTCAATTTACTGGTCAATTTGGATCGGCGGCTGGCCGACGATCAAAAATACCTAGAGGCAGGTAAGGCATATATGGAGGCAAGTTATAGTAATCCTCCTTTCAAGAGATTGGAGACAATATGGATGAAAGCATTTGAAAGAATGCCCAAATCAGCGCTTCCTAAATTATCCGCTGAAAAAACTAAACGCATTTATGAATTACGAAGTTATGAGGCCGCAACGGAGCAACTGTCTGCAAATAAGATAGCGATGTTTAACAATGGAGAAATTGATATTTTCAAAAAACTGAATTTTAATGCTGTTTTTTATGGACAGGTGATTGCCGGTGGTACGATGCCTAACTTGATGTATATGACGACCTTCGAAAGTATGGAAGATCGGAATATACACTGGAAAGATTTTGGACCTTTATACAAGCCAATGCAAGATTTACCGCAATATCAGAATAATGTATCGAAGAATGTTACGCTGTTATTGCATCCTACAGCATATTCTGATATTTAATGGTCTAGTTGTGTTTATCTTCTTCTAATAAAACAAATTAGATTTTTTGCACCAGTCAAAGAAGTTAGTTGGGGTTTTTCTGTTCAATTTTTCAAAATTGTAAATTTTATGGGGATAGGGAAGGGCATTCGTATAAATACCTGTATTTGCTAATATTAGCATTGGATTGCTGCTGTCAATTTTGTCGAAATATTTTTCTGGGTCGTGTTTTTTTAGGGGCTGATGAATACGCTCTCAAATTTAAACATTTGTCAAGATGTTAATGATGTTTTTTCTATATTCCGGGTCTTTTTCTCGAAGTTCGAGGATATTATGTTTTAAATCTATATTGACATACCACTCTGCATAATGATGTTTTTCATTTGCGTCGTCAAAGAAAACTTTGGCTTTAATATATTCCTCATCAAAATATTCGGGTTGTCCACTGACAATAAATGCCGTCGATCCAATAGTATCGTGCATTTTAGCGGATGCACCTTCGATTTTAAAGAGACTATTCAGGGCTTTAGTAAAATTGTCACTTAACTTTCCAATCGAATAGAAGTTAATTCCTTCGCGATAAAACCTTTGTTTATCGACCTCAGTATTGACAATACCCAATTTCATGTCGGGACGAAAGGCAATTGCCAATCCGACCGTCTCTCTACCCCAAAGCCCTTTAGCTTGGACAATATGATTTTCATCATCGTCTTTCCAATATTTGGTGACCGTCAGTTGTAAATCTACAAAATCGTCGTCCTCACTAACGTCAATCTGTTTCAAATTGCTTTGTCCTTTCAAGAAATTCAAAAAGCGCATAATCATCCTGTTAATTTGGCATTAAGTTCCATGCATAGTGATGATACTAGAAGATATGCGACAAGTATCATTTACGCCGGAAGCATTTGGCTATTAAACTAAATATACTAATTTTTTATTGAAAAAAAATAGACTGCTATAGCCTAAATTGCGTGAAAAATGAATTATTTACAAAGGAAGTTTCTTGGCCTTTTTTTCTGACGCAATTTCTTGGGAGATACGTTCATTGATATTGATTTTTGCATGAATAAAGGTGAAGATGACTGTACCATATTCTCTGGCGTAACGATTTGTGATGGAGTCAGCCAACATTGATTTGCTGAAGAAAGGACTTGTTATTGTAAGTTCTCTTTCTCGTTCCCAGCGGTCTTTAATTCGAATCAAATTGTTGTAAGCCTTATTCAAATCAAACCAATTGATGTAGTCAGCGTTGAATGAAACAGCCTTTATTCCACGTTTGGAATAATAGTTGATCGCGCCGGCCTGACCATAATTGTCGCAAAGTACAAGGGTGTTTTCCGATTTAGGTATTTGGTCATACACACTATCGACTTTTTGGGCAAGTTCTTTCCATCCCAGCATATCTGCAAAATCCTGTGGGAGTGGGTGCTCTTTACCATCTTCCCATGTTAACATACCATATTTCCTGTATTTATCGGGATGGTTCACAAAATATGCTGGATTTCTATTGGGGAATGCAATATTGTAGATCGGAAGAAAAAGGATAGCCGTTAAAGCGATCAAAATAGGTTTTAAAATTTGACCGGTTTTATTTTCCAGCAGTGATGAAATATAGACTGCTCCAAAAGCAAAATAGATTGGATAGAGACCTATTGCATAATAATCTTTTGCTCTCAGCAATAGGAAAATTCCAAGGGTAATGAAGAAAGAATAGAAGAATAGGCGGTATGCTTTAAATGCAGGGTATTTCCGCAGTGCATACAGTCCAAGAATCACAACAGGAAAGGTTCCAAAGAAAAATAGAAATTGAGATCGCATAAAGCTCCATCTATTGACATGCACGAGCTGTGTATCTTGAAGTTCCTTGAAATGAACAAATACGGGGAAGTTATTGCGGTACTGCCATATTAAATTAGGAAGAATAATCAGTAGAGCAGTAAGTATCGCATAGTACAATTTTTTTTCTGCAAAGACTTTTCGCTCCGGGACCAAAGCGAGAGCAGGGATAAGACCGAAGATCAAAAATAGGATGTTGTATTTATTCAAAAACCCAAACGCAAATACAAAGGCTATATAAAATAGCCACTTGGGTCGTTTGTTGTTTAAATATTTTATGATGAGGTAGTACATGAAAGTCCAGCAGAGGACATCAAAAGAATTGGGTTGATACAAACCATTTAAGCGAAATAGGACTGAAAATATCACGCAAGAACTTCCAAAGATCAGTGCGAAGAGATTCCCTTTGAGCGCTTCTATTGTTTTCCAGACGATAAGAATCGTGAGGGCCCCAAAAAGGGCTGGAAAAAACTTTATCCAAAAAACAGAGTTGCCTAATATTTTAATCAGATAGGAGATCCACGATGTTAGCGGCGGAACAGAAAGGTATCCCCAGGCAAGATGGTTAGCTTGATCTAAATGCAAAAATTCATCACGTTGCAGTTCATAGGTCGGACTAATCAATTGGTATTGAATGATGAATTTAAAAAGGATTAAACTGATGAGTAGAATTCGGTTTCTAAGGGACATCTTAATCTTTGTTTAGGGATTTCATCTACCAATTTACGATAAAAATACTTCTCAAGCTTTGTTTTTTAATAGAATCCGTTTTTCTAATTAATTTGGGCAGATAGCTAACGCGCTGCTTTGTTTAAAAAAGGGAATTATCATGATTTTGTGAATACGTTAAGACTCAGAATACCCAAGAAAGCAAACGAAAGATTGGCATAAAATGTTATTTTCGTCTAAACGAACAAAATATGAGTATAGCATTGATACTGAATAGAGCCAGGGCTGAGGAGTGGAAGGTCGAAATTAATAAATATTTACCTGAAATAAAGGTGGAGATCTTCCCTGAAATTGAAAATTATGATACGGTCGAATTTGCGCTTTGTTGGAAACCTGAAATAGATTATTATACTCATTTCCCTAACTTAAAAGTTATCCAGTCGGGGGGAGCCGGAATTGACCACCTATTTCCCAAAGATATTCCATCACATCTCCATATTTGTCGGATTATCGATCCCATGTTGAAAAGCGACATGTTTGAACACGTTTTGACTTGCTTGATGCATTCAATGAAGAAGTTTTCGGCGTATATAAAGGGACAAGAAAAGAAACATTGGCGTCCCCTGTTATACAAGTCAATTGGAGAAACTAAGGTTACTATTTTAGGTTTAGGCGAAATTGGCGGTTATGTGGCGGAACGGTTAGCTCAGTTGGGATTTAACGTAAACGGATGGTCTAGTTCGCCTAAAAATCTGCAAGGTGTCAGCTCGTTTACTGGAATGGACGAACTTAGCGCCGCTGTAGAAGACACAGATTTTGTTGTTAATGTCCTACCATTGACAGATGCAACAAAAGGAATTTTAAATCATAGCCTATTCAATATGTGTCGAGAAGAAGCTGTACTCGTTAACGTTGGTCGAGGGGAACATCTTGTAGAAAATGATTTGTTGGATGCAATTGCTGAAAAACAAATTGCCGAAGCTTACCTTGATGTATTTCATCAAGAACCATTACCGCAAGATCATCCATTTTGGGATTGCCCACCTATTGTGATAACTCCACATGTTGCAAGTAGGACAAATATTGGCTCTTCCGTCTTACAAGTGGTGGATAATTATCGAAGAATGACTGACGGTCGAGCTTTGCTCAATGAAGTTTCCTTAAAGAAAGGTTATTAGAAGCCCGACTTTTGATGAATTATTTGCCGATAGTAGAGTCGATACATTATATGAACTTAATAGTTTGAAAAATGACAAATATGTTGTTGAAGCAATCAGCAAGGGAGAATTAAAATTAAAGTCCTTTGACTATGACGGTATAAAATATCGTACTGCAGATGCCATTGAATTACTAAAAAAATTGAAGATATTATTGCCGCTACGGAACATATAATTATTCACTATAACCAGCAGATTCATGATTATTTTGCATGCTTGGCTGATAGCCAGGGGATCAAATCTTTTTTAATGCCATATCGGTCTATAAAAAGTTATCGGATGACCAGCATTTCGCGAAGAAAAAACACCATTTGAATTTTATGCTTATTCTTGAAGAAGGCAAGGAACAGAAAAAAGAACTGTCGTAAGTGCCCTGCGATATTGACGGTTTGCCCCCGCTGTGCGTCGATTGAAATAGTTTATTTTTGACAGACAGTATTCCAATTTTTAATTGGAATTGTTTTATTAAAAACTAACCTGTTTTGTTATGCGGAAATTAATAATGAAAATGTCTATTTCGGTTGATGGTTTTGTTGCCGACATCAATGGTGAGACGGGATGGATGTTCAAAAGTGGTGATGATCATTCTAGATCTTGGGTTTTAAATATTTGTGCGTCTGCTGGTCTTCATATAATGGGGCGAAAGACCTTTGAAGTGATGGCTTCTTATTGGCCTACTGCGACCAACCCTTTCGCGGGAGCAATGAACGAAATCCCCAAGGCTGTCTTTACGCGTAAGGGGTATGATCCTACAGTCAAAGGCTTTGCTAATAAATTGAAAACCGAACCGCTGAGCTCCTCTTGGGCGGGCGCCAGAGTTTTTGATGGAGATCTCTTGAGCGGGATAAAGGAACTCAAGGCAGAGTCCGGGAGCCCTATCGTTGCTCATGGCGGTGCTGAATTTATGCGAAGTTTAATTGAAACCGGATTAATTGACGAATATAATTTGATCACCCATCCAATTGCATTAGGGACTGGACTGCCCATATTTGACAGTCTTTCCAGACCCTGTGAGCTGAAGCTTGTGGATGCGAAGGTTTTTCCTGGCGGTGTTATCGCGCATACATATCGTCCAGAGTAAGATGAAAATACGACATTTAGATGTCGTATTTTCATTCGGGCAGCTAGTCTTTTAGAAATTCTGTGAATCGGCAGAAGGTCCATAACTTGCCGGTAGGGGAATTTCATTGAGTCTATAATAAACACCCAGTTGTGCCCTATGGTGTGTAATCTGATTTAGCGAATGGCGAATAGCTTCATATTTGCTCCAACTCGCTAATTCATGACCATCATTTTTGATGGTCCAACTTGGGATCAAGTCTTCTTCCTTAGCTCCTTCTAAAGCTGTTTTTCCAGCTTCATAATCTTCATCGAGTTTTTTTAATAGGTCATCTCTTGTCGATAGGTTTGTCGGCACATAACCTCCTTTTGCAAAATCAAGTTCGGAAGTTTTTAAAATGGTACTTGGCCATTCGAAAACTTCGACTAAGTGAGTTGCTAGACGCATCATTTTCATGCTTTTTTCATGAGGGGCATACTCGTTTTTGCCTTCGGGAAAAAGCGCAATAAAGTTTTTTGTAATTTGATACTCATTCGCCAGCTCTGATTTTAATTGTTGTAACGTATCCATGTTTTTTATGTTGATAATGGTTTAAAATTCGATTTGTTATCCTACTAATAGCTTTTGCTATAGAATTGTTTTCCCGTTTATTATTCCCTTTCCTGTTCAGGTTTAACAAAGATAATATTGGTTAGTGACAGCCGTTTGTCAGTATTTATGGAAAGGTTCATTCGTTTATGATTAAAAATAGATGCGAGATGGATTCTGTTTCCATCAACTGTCCACTGTCCATCAGTTGCGCTTTCCGTTAGATCAGATTGCGGTTATTGAGACAGTTAAAGCAAATAATAAAGCATGTCGGGCGAATTGTAAATGGTAAAGAACTGAGCAGATAGCCTATGTATATTTGGTTGATAGTTAATTAAATAATATTAGGATATGAAACATAAAAAAGCAATATTCACTTTTGTTGGACTCGTATTAGTTGCAACAATTGCTATTGGTATTTGGGCGAAGCGTGTCTTAGGTGATATGGAAGAGGATCAATCAAAAACAGAGCAATTATCTTCCAAAATCTTAGCTGGCTTTAGCGATCATACCGCTATTAATAAATATCCCGTTCAATTAGCTGCCTTAGATTGGGGAACGAATTGTTTAGTGTTGGAAAATGGTGGTGCAGGCGATTTAGGGATAACTTATAAAAGTAAATGGAATGAGGCACTGGGGACAGCTGATAATTATCCGGGCGAGAATGTGAAAGGCATTGTTATGATTGCGATGGATATGAAGGAAAAAGGGGAGTATGTCAACAAGATCGGACAGAAAGATAAAGCTTATCAACGAAACTATATCGTTAGCTATGTTGATCTTGATAAGAAAGTAATTGTTGCCCGTGATACGTTATATGGGGAAGAACCACCTTTGGTCAATCGTTCAACTGGTTCTGGCGCCGGCGATTTTCCATCTGATACAGCTGTAATCAATTCGATCAAAGGCCGTTTGAAATTGTGATTTTTTTTCTTTTTTCGGTTATGGAATTTTGATATTTTTCGCATCCATGCATGAAAGTTGAAGTGCTGTGCGAAAGAAATGTAGTGCTTGGCTTTAAGTAAATTTATCTATTTTTAAATGAATTTAGCCAGTATCTTAGTTATGAAATGGAAGTCAATTATTGTTAGTGTTTTAGCTCTTATTTATTCAGTAACTCTTTTTGGGCAATCAACGTTACTCAACAGCCAGCGTGGATCTTCGGAATATTATATTTATAAGTTGAGCCCAGAAGTTTTGAGAAAAATTCACCTGGAAGGGGGGAAATTTGATGAAACGATGCTTAGTGAACTTTTTCTCAGCTATAAAGTAGGCGATCCGCAGCCCGCATTACCGCGTGGTAATTACGTTCGGGTCGTAGCTAGGGGAAGTGAACTCATTTACCAAGAATTGGTTATTGACAATCTTTATGTCAAAAGTATTCCGACAGAAATGTTTGCCATTTGTTTATACGATTCATTGGGAACAATTATCAGTGATGCCCGGCTAACAGTGAACGGTCACAAAATGTCATACGATAAGAAACTGCATTATTATAAGGCATCGAATGCACGTGATGAAGATATTGTCAGCATAGCGCATAAGGGAGTATATCACTACTTGAGCGTGGAGAGAAGATGGCCATACAGCGAGAAAACTTCGTTATGGAAAAGACTAAAAAATAACTGGCTCCGGACCAAATTTAAGATCAAAAGGATCTTCCATAAAAAGGAGCGTCGGAATACGGAGAGCTTTATGGTTTTTAGCAAACCTATGTATAAACCGAATGAGAACGTAAAATTCAAAGCTTACCTTGAGAAAGAGCAGGGAAAACCGTACCGTGATTCTGTAGCAGTACGTTTAAGGGGTGGATATGGTTATGCAAAAGATACCATCTTAACAAAACTGGCTCCCTATCGTCCCGGGATGTACAATTTTGCTTTCGATCTGAAAGGCCTTGGACTTATTCTGGATAGACATTATAACATTTCATTCGAGTCTACAAAAAGTAAAGAGGTTCTTTATCAACAGAATTTTCGTTATGAAGACTATGAACTCAAAAGTCTTACTTTTAGCATGACGTCGGGGAATACGGATTATGCAAAGGGTGACAGCATAAGGCTAAAGCTAAAAGCTGTCAACGAAAATGAAATGCCGATTTATGACGGTAAAGTAGATTTGCGTGTTGTGACAAGTCCGCTTTTTGACCCTAGCATGAAAGCCAATCGGGTAAATTTTATCCCCGATACACTGTGGCAAACTACGGTATCCCTTGCCGATGTGGCCGAAAAAGAGATTGTGTTGCCGGATTCAATTTTTCCGGCAGATATTGGATTATCTTTTCAAGTGATTGGTACTTATCTAAGTTCGGATAATGAAAGACATGAGCGGCGGCTTCATCTTAATGTCTTAAATAGTGAAAAGGAAATTCGTATTGCAGTTCGGGATGGTCAGGCTGAGTTGAAGTATTTTGAAAGGGGGATCGAGAAAGGCAGTGATGCGCAAATTCAGCTATTGGGTGAAAATGATGAGGTACTGAAAACTGAACATTTGAGTTTGCCGCATGTAATACCAGTCTCTTGGCAAGCGTCAGAAATCGTCGTTAAGTCGAATGGCTTGACTAAAGTGACTTATTTAAAAGAGGAGCAGCAAGCACAATTGAATTATCGATTTTATCGAACAGTAGATTCTGTCATATTACATGTCAATAATCCTGCTGCGATTCCATTTTGGTATCGGGTCTATAGGGCTAATCGTATAGTCGCTTCGGGATATGATACCAAATTGAGCCACGCATTTTTAGCGCGAGGAAAAGAAGGATACAGTCTGGAACTCAGCTATCTTTTTGGAGGGCGTTCGAAAGTTATTCGTGAAGAACTACCTTTCATAGAGAAAAATCTAAACTTAGCCGTCAATACAGCAACGACCGTATATCCTGGACAAAAGACTCCTGTGGAGCTTTCCGTTACCGATAAAAACGGTAAACCATTGAAAGATGTCGATATCACAGCATATGGTTTTACATCCAAGTTTAAATCGGCTAATGCACCCAATATTCCTATTGGTGGGCTAATGCGGAGTGCAAAGGTGGTACAAAATCTCAATTTTGAGCTGGACGACGATAGTAAATCTCATCAGAGCGCTTTCCAAAATTGGGCGAAATGGTCGAAAGTAATGCAATTGGACACGATGGCTTTTTATCGGTTTTTGTTCCCGAAAGATTATTATCAGGAGTCTTTGCCTCTTGATGATGTCAGAAGTCAGATATCACCCTATATCGTTGTCAATGGTGCGGTTCAGGGGGTACATTTAGTATGGGTAGATGGTGTGTTGAATTACGCAAAGCAAGGCCAGCAAAATGAAAATAATATTTTTGAGGTTTATCCCGGACGGCACGATCTTCGATTTAGGACAAAGGACAGAGATATTCATGTGCGTGGGTATTTTGTGGAGAAAGGAAAAAAAATAATTGTTTCTTTTAATGCATCACAGGATACCATAGGTTTTACTTATGCAGATAAAACCCTCAGGAAGGGACAGATTTTGACTCGTGTGTTGCCTAAAAAAGAGGTTGGAAAGCTCTACGATACAGAAGTGGCTGAGTTGAATCGTCAGTTAATTTCGGTAACGAATAATTTTGGTGCATGGCAGCTGCCAAATAACGGTGCATTGGTTGAATTGCCGGCCTATATACAGACAGCCGGAGATCTTTATTACTTAAATCCGGTGAAAAGATCAACTTACGATAGTCGATTACGGACACAGGTTCCTGTCCCTGTATTGGTGGGACCATTTCCTCGGACAGAAATGTATAATGGAGTACCGAAAATAGCGACTTTAACGGTTGATACTACAAAAATTGGACGATTTGAGATTGAAGGCGGTTATCAGTACACGCTTTATAAAAATTATCAGAAGCAGAAAAGTTGGGACGCTAATTTTATTCGGCAGGATCTGTATGATTTTATACCGAATTTAGATTTTAATGCGAAAGTGTTGTCATTGACGGATATCAAAGAAAATGTGGAGAGTAGATTTAGGGAAGCAATGCAAAATAGTAGCGGGACGGCCCAATTTGCCACAGTCAAAAAAGAGTTAAAAGCTCCGGTATTTAAACTAAGCGTAAACTTAGGCAAAGATATCGCTGGTCAAGCCATTCTTCCCACATTGATCTTTATTGAACCGACCAAAGCGGAAGATAGAATGTATTTCCGTTTGTTTTATGGTGGACAACGTAATTTCGGTGATCTTCCTGTCGACGATGTTATTTTACATATTGTAAAAAATGATTCGACTGCCTTTAGTTTACCTATGAAGCTAAAAGCAAATGGGATGAATTACCTTAGACTGGACTCCATCCAGTGGAACAGAACATCGAATGCAGCGAGATTAGCTTACAAACTAGTGCGGGATGAAATTATTGTACGTACGGTTGATAATCCATTGCGAGATTCTGTTCAGCATGAGCAGGAGCTGGCTCTGCGTGTCAAAAAAATAGACAAAGTCGATTTTAGGACGAAAAGAAGGGATGATTGGCACACCAGACTTTTGATTTATGATGGTGATACACCATTAATCGGAGCTAAAATTGTTGATCTGAGTTCGAAAAAACAGTATTTCGCTAGTTTTGACGGCAGTGTAGAATTTGAGCTATCTGGCGATAGAAATACACGGTTGGAAATAGCTGCTTTGGGATATAATACAGCAGCGATCGAGGTTTCAAGAGGAAATGATTATTTCGTGGAATTAAAGCCTTCCGAAAACCAATTGGATGAGGTTGTTGTCGTAGGTTATGGGGTACAGCGAAAGAAATCGTTGACTCTCTCAACGAAATCTATCAGTGCTAATATGGACATGAGAACAGTATCCCTGTTGCAGGGAGCAGTTCCAGGAGTTACTATCCGGGGAGCTGTTAGCACAACCGCGAATGCAAAACCTCTGATTTTAGTGGATGGAGTTCCCTTTGAAGGGGATATCACGAGCTTGGATCCATCTACGATTGTATCTTTAAATACAATAAAAGATCAATCCATGCTCTCCTTGTACGGATCGCGGGCTGCCAATGGAGTGATTATGATACAGACCAAATCAGGAACTTCTGTTGGGGCAAAAGGTGCAGTTGAGATGCCCTATTTAGAAGCTGGAAATACCATGCGTGTAAACTTTCACGACGATGCTTTTTGGCAACCTAAACTGACGACTGATGCTGAGGGGAAAGCTAGTTTTGAAGCGACCTATCCGGATGATATTACCAATTGGCGGACGTTTTTTATAGCCAAAGGAGCGAAAAATTTTGCAGACACCAAGGAATTAAGTATTAAATCTTTTAAGGCTGTTTCGGCACATCTTGCAACGCCACGCTTTGCTGTCCGTGGCGATCAATTTACGGCTATGGGACGCATTGTCAACTACCTAGGCGATAGTTTGCAAGTCGCACGAACCATAAACAATGGATTGGCGTCGCAAGAAGCATCTTTGAGAATCGCTAAATCATATCGGGATCCGATAGCGGTGCTAGCCAATCAGGGGGACAGCCTTCAGCTTTCCTATTCGATAGGTCTTTCCAATGGGTATTTTGATGGTGAAAAACGGAGTATTCCGATCTTCGAAAAAGGACTTGAACAACATGAAGGTGATTTTAAAGTACTCAATAGTACAGCCGAATACCTGTTAAAAACTTCACCGGCATTAGGCGAAATTACGGTGCATGCCGAGGCAAGTTCACTCGAATTTTTACAACGTGAAATAGAATCCATCGATCGTTATAAATATCTCTGTAATGAACAGATGGCTTCGAAATTGAGTGCCCTCCTTTCAAAGAAAGAGCTGGCCAAATTAGTTGGGAAACCTTTTGAAGAAGATAAAAAGATCATCAGTCTTTTAAAAGAACTTCAAAAGAACAAAAATACTGCCCAAGGCTGGGGATGGTGGGATAAGAGTGAAACGGTGTCGTGGATTAGTAACTATGTTGTAAGCGTACTGCTTGATGCCGAGGAGGCAGGTTACCAGGTGGTGCTCGATAAAGCATACTATACCGAACGTGAACAGGCACTATTAAAAAATAGCCTTGCTTCTTTAGATCTTCTGTTGGATAAAGATAAACTTCAAACGGCTAAAGAGAATCTGTTTGGCTCCCTTGTTTTCTTAAACCGTTTGGACCCGAAGGCCGATTATAGACATTATTTCAATGAAATTGATGCCAAGCTGAAGAGCAAATCTACTAAGGATAAATTGCTGCGGTATCTTTTGATTTCTAAACTTGGAATTGCTGATGTACATGCTGCTGACAGCGTGCTGAAATACGCTTCAAAAACAATTTTAGGCGGATTGTATTGGACCTCGGGTGTCATCGCAGAAAAAGAAGTGTTATTTGCACGTCCTACAGAAACGAATACAGAAAATACATTACTGGCTTATAGTGTTCTAAAATCAATCGGAGGACATGAAGCGGATCTGGAGAACATTCGCAATTACTTCTTTGCGCAGCGTCAAAACAATCGTTGGAGCAACATTTATGAATCTTCCCGTATTATACGGTGTATTTTACCTGATTTATTGAAAGCTGGAGAATCTTTCCAGCAACCTGTGATGGTCATCAATGGCAAACGGATTACTAAATTTCCATACACACAGAATTTTACGTCCGATGAACAAATTAAGGTAAGGAAAGAAGGGACGGGGCCAGCTTTTGTGACGGCTTATCAAAATTTTTGGAATCCAAATCCAGCTGTAGAAAAAGAAAAGGGACTTGTCGTTGAAACTCGATTCAAAGAGAATGGAGCTACAGCAGCAACACTGAAAGAAGGGAAACCAGTAAAACTTGAAGCAACGGTAACATTGACTGGTGAAGCTGAGTACGTACAGATAGAAGTCCCTATCCCGGCAGGCTGTTCTTATGAGAGCAAAGCAAATGGATACTTTAGGATGGAGGCACACCGTGAACATTTCAAAGATCGTGTTGTCATTTTCTGCAATAAATTAGGAAAAGGTACGCATACCTTTGAAATAGAACTCTTACCTCGATTTACAGGAACCTATACGGTCAATCCAGCAAAAGCTGAATTGATGTATTTTCCAATATTCTATGGAAATGAGAAAATTAAAGAGATTGTGGTGGAATAGGTATATTGTTAAAATAAAAAGGGACTTATCACATGATAAGTCCCCAACATATAAAAACTAAAATTAAAAGCATATTACTGATGGTCCCATCCACCGCCTAGCGATCGGTATATCGCTACACTTGCTTTGAGTTGATTGACTTTCTTTTCAACGAGCTCAAATTTGGACTCCAATGCATCACGTTGCGTTAACAGCACTTCCATATAATCGGCACGTGCATATTTAAATAGATCATTAGAAATACCAATAGATTCATTTAATGCATCGACCTCTTTGGTCTTAATATCCAGGCCATTTTCCAGATTTTTAATTTTGGAAAGTTGGTTTGCCACTTCAATATATGCTCCCAGTATTGTTTGCTCATAATGGTAGACAGCTTGTACCTGTCGTGCGTTGGCGTTATAATAAGCCGCTTTGATTGCTCGTTTATTGATCAGGGGTGCAGTGAGTTCTCCAACGAGCGAAGACAGAAATGATTCCGGCTTAATGAGGTAAGTTGGATCAAAGGCTTGAAATCCTACACCAGCAGCAATATCTAGTGAGGGGTAAAAGCGGGCCTTAGCCGATTTTATATCCAGCTTGGAAGCTGCGAGTTCATACTCCGCCTGTTTAATATCGGGTCTGTTTTCTAATAGCTCCGAGGGAATACCTGTGTAGACGGTTTGAGGAACAAGCTTGTCAAAGGAGGCTTGGTCTCTTTGAACTGGCTGCGGAAACCTACCTACAAGGTAATTGATTTTATTTTCTGTCTCCGTGATTTTCTGCTTAATATCATATTGCATACCTTGTGTTTTCAAAATCTGCGCTTCGAATCTTTTGACTGCTAGCTTATTGGAACGCGCATTTTTTTTCAGGTCATTCACAACAACCAAGGCATCGTTTTGAATCTTTACATTTTCATTGATGACCAGCAGTTCATTGTCTAGTGCCAGCAGTTCATAATAAGAATCCGCGATTTCGGAGATCAGGTGTGTTACCATGAAATTTTTACCTTCCACGCTGGCTAAATATCGCTGCAGTTGAGCCTTAGTGGCGTTGTGCAGTTTACCCCAGATATCTGTTTCCCATTGTGCTTGTAGACCAACGCCAAAATCAAATAAGGGTTCAGGCATTTCCCGTCCAGGTTCGATCTCGGTATTCTTTTCCATTGCTCCAATATTGGTGTATCGGCTCAATTTATCGACACCAGCACCAACCTTTACACCTACGGAAGGTAAATATTCACCTTTCTTGGCATTGACCTCATTTTTGGCAATTTCAATTTCTTGAAGGATAATATGAAGCTCCTGATTATTGGCCAAGGCCTGGCCTATCAATGTCTGTAAGTTAGGATCATTGAAATAGTTGTTCCATTTTATTTTTCCTGTATTTGCTGTGTCGCTGTCAGTATAGCCATATTTTTCGGGTACGGCTCTATTTTCAGTACGCTGTTTTATTTCTAAGGGTTTGCAGGATGCCAAACTAAGTAAGAAAAGTGCGAAACCTGTATAGTGATATAATCTATTCTTATTCATAATGTATCATGTCTTCGCTTAAAGGTGAGTCGTCTTCGGCCTGGATCATTTTTCTTCCATCGGCCAATTTTGCAAAAATGTAATAGAGTCCCGGAATGACGATGACGCCAAAAATTGTTCCGACCAGCATACCGCCCAAAGCGGAGGCACCTATGGTATGGTTTCCGATCGCACCTGCACCGCTAGCAAAAACGAGGGGTACAAGTCCCGCTATAAAGGCAAAGGAAGTCATCAGTATCGGTCTGAAACGAGCACGTGAGCCCTCTATTGCCGCCTCTAATATGCTATCTCCGGCCTGGCGCCGCTTAACCGCAAATTCTACAATAAGCACGGCATTTTTACCAAGTAAGCCAATAATCATAATCAAACCTACCTGTGCATAGATGTCATTTTCAAGGCCCATTGCTTTTAATAAGAAAAATGATCCAAATACGCCGACGGGTAGCGAGAGGAGCACTGCAAAAGGAATGATAAAACTTTCGTATTGTGCGGCGAGTACGAGATATACGAATACCAATACGACCAAGAAAACATAAATGGCTTCATTTCCACGTTGAGCCTCATCATAAGAAAGGCCTTCCCATGCAACTTTATAGCCATGCGGTAAGGTTTTGAGCGCTGTTTCATTGATCGCTTGGATGGCATCTGCTGTTGTATAACCATTTGCCGGAAGACCACGGATGGCAGCCGAGTTATACATGTTGTAGCGTGTAATCTCATTTGGTCCCTGTGTTTTTTTCAAGCTCATAAAGGCCGAATAAGGGACCATCTGATCGTGGTCGTTTTTGACATAGAGATTCATGATATCGGAAGGCAATCTTCTGAATTCAGGCGATGATTGTACATATACCTTAAAGAACTGCCCAAAGCGGATGAAGCCTTGTTCGTAAGTACTCCCGATGAGGATGTTGAGGTTGTCCATCGCTTTGCCAATGGAAACTCCTTTTTGCATGGCAGCATTATTGTCAAATACCAACTCATATTGCGGATAATTGGCCGCGAAGAAGGTGAAGACTCCGGTTAGTTCCTTGCGTTTCTTGAGATTAGCAATAAAAGCTTTATTGACCTTATCAAAGTCCTGGTAGTCCGTCGTTCTATTGAGGTCCAACAAGCGCATGGAGAAACCACCAGAGGATCCAAATCCGGGAACAGCAGGTGGCTCAAAGAACTCAACCGTAGCACCTAGGTTTTTTGATTTTTCTTCAAGTTCTTCCATGATTTCTTTAACAGAGTGCTCCCGCTCACCCCAGGTCTTTAGGTTGATAAGGCATGTTCCTGCATTTGAACCCCGCCCTTCAGTCATGATTTCATAGCCAGCCAACGAAGAGACAGATTCTACACCATCTACGCCCTGACAGATCTTCTGAAGTTCCCGAGAGAGTTTATTGGTCTGTTCCAAGGTGGATCCCGGAGGAGTCTGGATGATGGCATATATTGTTCCCTGGTCTTCACTTGGAATGAAACCTCCGGGAAGTGTTTTGTTGATCACGAAAATCCCCGCACAGAAAGCTATTAAGATGCTCCATGTGATCACTCTACGGCTCGCGATTTTTCGAAGGAAGCTGGCATATTTACCTGTTATCTTATCGAAAGTGTTGTTAAAAAGATCGAGTGACCTGGTGAATATAGTTGATTTTTTTGGTTTTCCATGGTTGTTCTTAAGTAACATTGCGGCAAGCACGGGCGTGAGCGTAAGTGCTACTATGGCAGAAATTACAATGGAACTCGCCATGGTAATCGAAAACTGACGATAAAAAGTTCCAACGGGGCCCGTCATAAACGAAATAGGGATAAATACAGCCACCATAACCGCGGTAATAGCGATAATAGCGCCCGCAATTTCGGCCATTACTTCCTTCACTGCATTATAGGGGGATATTGCACTTTCTTCCATCTTAGCGTGTACGGCTTCAATCACGACGATGGCATTGTCTACCACAATCCCGATAGCGAGGACCAATGCAAAGAGTGTGACCAGGTTGATCGACATACCGAACCATTGGATGACAAAGAATGTACCGATTAGGGATACGGGAACGGCAATGATGGGGATTAATGTTGAACGCCAGTCGCCAAGGAAAATAAAAACGACAATGGCAACCAGGATAAAGGCATCCCGTAAGGTGTGCATCACCTGTTCGATCGATGCATCCAAGAATTGGGATACGTCATAGCTGATTTTGTAGTCTATGCCGGGAGGGAAGTTGCCTTTCATTTCAGCTAGTTTTGCTTTTACATCTTTGATGACGTCATTTGCATTACTGCCGTAGTTTTGTTTTAAGACAATAGATGCCGAAGGATGTCCGTCCAAGTTGGAGTATATATCAAAAAACTCACTGCCCAGTTCGATTTTGGCAACGTCTTTCAGCTTAATGTTTTCTCCATCAGCATTTGCGCGGATGATGATGTTTTCGTACTCCTCCGGTTTGTTATATTGCCCTTTATAGGTTAGCACATATTCAAGTGATTGTGCGGCGATACCTGAGCTCTGTCCCAAACGTCCGGGCCGCCCGATAATGCTTTGCTCACTGATCGCTTTCATCACTTCATCAACCGATAGGCTGTATGCACGCATGCGGTCAGGATTCAGCCAGACGCGCATGGCATATCTCCGGCTACCTAGGATTTGCGATTTGGCGATTCCATGGATACGATTGATTTCGGGAATAATGTTTACTGTAGCATAATTGTACAGAAACTTCTCATCCATGCTTTTATTGGTGCTGTAAAGGTTGACATACATCAGCATACTGGGCTGAATGGGATTTACAACGACCCCTTCTTTTTGTACGAGCTCGGGTAAGAGGGGCATAACCTGATCTACTCTGGTCTTCACCAGTACGACGGCATCGTTGGGGTCAGTTCCGGGATCAAAGATAACGTTGACGGTTGCCTCACCGGCACTGGTTGCATCTGTCGCTATATAGCGCATGCCCTGGACGCCATTGATCGCATTTTCTAAGGTAATCAGGGAAGATTTGACAAGCACGTCAGCACTTGCCCCCGGATAGGCAATGGAAACTGCAACAGTCGTTGGTGCAATTTTTGGAAATTGTTCGGTCGGAAGCTGTTTTATCGCTAGGCCGCCGATAAATAGGATGACAACCGATATGACAATAGCAAATACCGGTCGATGTATTACTTTTTTAAACATAACGTTGCTTTTTAATTACTCTGCATACAGATCTAGATTTGACATTACTTTTTCGGGAGTTTGGTACTTTGATTCGATTGTCTGGTTTTCTTGTACCATACGAAGTCCATTCAGCAGAATTTTTTCGTCTTTATTCAACCCCGAAGAAACAACATAGATGTGTGGCAGCTCGGCAGCAACTTTTATTTCTCTTGCTTTTACTTTATTATCTTTTGTGATGACATATACATATTTCTTTTCCAGCTCCTCAAATGTGGCCTTCTGTGGTATCATAAGGGCATTGGTATAGGGCGATGTAATAACAATATTTCCTGTTTCTCCATAGCGAAGCAATCCTTTTGGGTTCGGAAATGTCGCTCTATAGGCAATATTCCCAGTTTCGTTATTGAAGTCTGATTCAATTGTTTCAACAATACCATCTTGATTAAATTCCTTCCCATTAGCCATATTTAATCGAACGTGCATTGGACTGTTGTCTTTTTTGGCTTCCATCTGATTGAGGTATTCTGCCTCTGGTACATTGAAGTAAACCCACATTTTGCTATTATCGGAAAGTTCAGTAATCAATTCACCTTCATCAACAAGACTACCTTTACGGACATGCAGTTTACCGACGATACCTGAAAATGGTGCCACGATATCGGTAAATCTGAGGTGTGTATTCATGGATGCAAGTTCTGCTTTGGCTTTTTCATATTTTGCTTTCGCCATTTCAGTTTCCTGAGGAGCTACAATATCCTTTTCTGAAAGATTTTTGGTGTTTTGGTATTCGATCTCTGCATATTTGACCTCGGCTTTTGCCCGGTTAACATCAGATTCATAAAGGTTGGGCATTATTTTAAATAAAGGTTGTCCTTTTTGAACAAATTGCCCCTCATCGACAAATATAGATTGAATGTACCCTTTTTCTTGTGCACGTAATTCAATATGATTGATTGAACGGATCTGCGCAACATAGTCTTTGTTGACCAATGTATCTTTGACTAAGGGGGAAGTAACGTTAAAAACTGCGGCTTCTTTTTTGTCATTTTTCTCTGACTGGCAGCTCGTAGATAGAATAATAAGGCACAGGCTTATATACATGAAGCTTTTCATGACCATGATAATCGTTTTTTTAATAATTTTTTCGAAAAATTGAACAATAGTGTGACTAGCTTTCAAAAGCTTTGAAAGCTATTTTTGATGTTTTTTTAAAAAATTAGTTAAAAATCACAGCCTAAAGACACTGTAATGGATATAGAGTGCGTTTTTTCGTGAAGTAAGTTGGTTGGAATTCGCAAGCGAAATAGCTGTGCGCGTATTGTGAAATTCGGGATGGATGTAGGAAATTAGATTTCCAAAATCATTTCCGCTTAGTGCGAATAAATTCGGGCTATTGGAATCGCTTCCTGCATCATCATTTTCATTATCATTTTCTGAAAAATAAGCCCTTAGTTTTTCATGTGGATGACGTTTACCTTTACGAATGACCTCGATTTCATCATACCCACTTTTTACCTGTCTATCGAAGTGCTTAACCGCATGAAGACTATAGGACGGATTATAATTATTTGGTGTTGAAGCGCAGTACCAGCCAAAACTGACAAGTATTGCGCACAATACGCCGAACAAATATTGATGGAATTTTCCTTGCATCCTTGAAGCAAATGTAATTAAACTTTAAAAATGATACAAGCAATTTAGGTGTGGAATTTTTAAAATTTATCTAATATTGTTACAATTATTGAAAAATGGCTGTCTATGTGATTTAAATGTTTATGTGATATAAAAAAGCTGGAATTCAGTTCTAAACATCTTTGCTTACTAAGTTTGCTTTTTGATCGTCCTTTACCCATTTTTCAGAATTTATTAACCGTCTGTTTTTAAACAGTTTTAAGTGTTTTCTGATTATTTCTTAGCATCTGCATTGCCTTTTCTGCTCTTGTCTTTCTGGTTTGTTCCTGTTTGGCTGAGCCTACCCAATCACAGTACCCCTGTTTATATGATTTAGAAAGTGTTTCAAAAAAAGCATTGGCTTGTTCGTCTCTATCCAAAAGTTGCTGAAGTTCTGTTGGCACTCCTTCAATATGTTCACCTTTTTTTAGCATGGTCTTTTACTTTAATGTTTTCTGCATAAAAATACATAAATATCTTTTGCCTGGAACCTTTGTGACTATTAATTGGTTTGGAAAGTTGAACCTGGTTGGAAGCTTGGTCGTTCAAACATATATCTGTCTTGTTTGTATTTCTATTAGTCAACTAATTTTTTTTATTATGAAAGCAGTACGATTTTTCGGACATAAGGACGTCCGTGTTGTCAATGATCTAGAGAAGCCTATTCCTAAAGGCGATGAAGTATTACTAAAAATTGGCGGGGCTGGTGTTTGCCATTCCGATCTTCACATTATAGATGAGGGGACTGTTGTTGGTACGGTATTTACGCTAGGACATGAAAATGCAGGCTGGATAGAAGAAGTGGGCTCTGATGTAAAAGGGTATAAGAAAGGAGATGCAGTGTTAGTTTATGGTCCTTGGGGATGCGGTCATTGTAAACCTTGTCAGCAATCGAAGGAAAATTATTGTGATCATCAGTCTGAGATGGCTTATGGAGGAGGGCTGGGCCTAGATGGGGGCATGGCTGAATATATGTTGGTCCCATCCTCGCGTTTATTGGTGCCGATTTACGATCTTGATCCAGTTGTTGCCGCTCCATTGACCGACGCAGCACTGACACCTTATTCCGCTATTAAAAGGTCGATCGGTAAATTAACTGCAGATGAGTATGTTGTTGTGATTGGTGTGGGTGGATTGGGGCACGTCGCTCTTCAAATATTAAATGAGGTAAGTGCGAGTACAATTATCGCATGTGATGTCACTGATGCTAAATTAGCTTTCGCGAAGGAACTGGGGGCTACTCACGTAATCAACTCTAAGGATGACAACGCAGCCACTCAGATAAACACAATAACCGGTATAAAAAAGGCAAAAGTTGTTCTTGATTTTGTGGGAGCAACATCAACCATTGAACTGGGAACAAAGGTGGTGGGTTTGGATGGTGATTTAACAATAGTCGGATTAGGTGGGGGTCATTACCAATATAATATGGCTGGACTTCCATTCGGTGTGAGTATGACAAACCCGTATTGGGGGTCTCGTGTGGAGCTTATGGAAGTCGTTGGATTGGCTAGACAGAAGAAAATTCACATCGAAATCGAACAATTTAAACTTGATCAGGCTAATGAGGTTTATGATCGAATGCGAAATGGCAAGATCAAAGGAAGGGCTGTCCTCATTCCCTGAAAAAAAAGTCTACTTTTTTGGTAGTTTATTTTGTTTTTTATTTTTTGATGCCTATATTTGTAGTATCATAATTTAGGTTTATAATTGGTTATTTAAGGTTTTCATTCTCCCCGTTTGAAAACCTTTTTTATTTTATGATTGTTGAAAAACTGCATCTACAATGGGTTTTCAGCCTATGGAGCTGTTTTCAATCTACTTGCCGTCAACTTAGCGAAATTATACTTTGATCCTGCTAAAATTGTCATTTAAAAAACTTCTGATTCTTATCGTTGTTTTTTGAAGAAACAATCTCGCTGATTTATCTGCAAACATTTATGAATAAGACAATTCTCGTACTAACTGATTTTTCTGAAAATTCATGGACTGCTATTACCTATGCCTCATATTTGGCAAAGGAATTTAATTGGAGAGTCCAGCTTCTGCATACCTATTCAAGTACAATTAAAGACAATATCAACATCCAGCTTGAAAATCCAGCGTTTATTTCCCAGAAGGAGCGGGCCGAAAGTCTGCTTGAGGAATGGCGTACACGTTTAGACAATGCATTTCCAAACCTGAGCTGTGAAATGATCTGTTTACCTGGAGGATTGATAAAAATCGTACTGGATTTATTGAAAATAAATGAATACACCTTTATCGTAATGGGCGCTAAAGGCAAAGGGATGATAAAAAAAGCGTTTTTGGGAAGTAATACCTTCGCATTGATAAAGAAAAGCCCAATTGGTGTATTGGCAATACCCATTACTTTCACAAAGTTTCAATTATTAAATGTGGGCTTGTTGAGTAATTTTAAGGAATCTGAATCTGATTTATTGGGTAGTTTTACAAGCCGATTATCGACTAATTTTAAGTTGAGTCTGTTGCATGTCACTCAAAAATATATTTCACCAAAACAGGAAGATATTGCGGAATGGAAACAAAAACTGTCAAGTAAATTTTCGTTTGATCAGATCGAATATTTAGAAAAAAATGCGGTCAATAGATTAGATTATAACATGCCTATACCACGTTGTATAGATTATATGGTCGAAACAGGGGGGATTGATCTTTTGCTGGTCTCTTATAGTCCTAAAAGTTTTTTTAAAAGTATATTCTCACGGAACCTTACAAAAGCAATTTATCGAAATCTAGCTGTCCCTACCTTCTTCAAAAGTTCGTGACCGGAATTGGCTATATTTTTTAGACTAGTAGCTAGCCCCGTTTGGTGATTTTTCATATTTTTATAAAGACAAGAATAAACTAGATATGATGAGCTTTTGGATACTTCCTTTGATTTCAATACTATCGGTAAACCCGGATAGTACACAAATCAGAGCATATAAGTTTGCTGCAACACCTATTTGGCGTGACGAATTTGACAAAGATGGTCTGCCCGATTCCGAGAAATGGGGATACGATGTGGGGGCAAAGTATAATGGCTGGGGAAATCATGAACTTCAATACTATACAGATGCGAATTTGAAAAATGCGTATGTAGCGGATGGCATTTTAAACATAACAGCAATAAAAGAACAGCATGAAGGGTTGAACTATACTTCGGCACGATTGGTTAGCAAGGACAGAGGCGATTTTCTTTATGGTCGATTTGTAGTCCGTGCCAAAGTTCCCAGAGGAAGAGGTACCTGGGCTGCAGCCTGGATGTTACCTACAGATTGGGTGTATGGAAATTGGCCTCATTCGGGTGAAATAGACATCATGGAACATGTAGGTTATGATGAGGATGCGATACATATTACAGTTCATACCAAAGACTATAATCATACCATTGGAACACAAAAAGGAGCTATGAAGCGAATTGAACATGCCACCACCGCTTTTCACGAGTATCGGATTGACTGGACGCCCGAATATATCCGCGGTTTTGTGGATGATGTTCAAATTTATGATTTTCCTAAAGAGGGTAAAGGTAGTGCTGTGTGGCCATTTGATAAAAGATTTCATCTGTTGCTTAATCTGGCTATTGGCGGCGACTGGGGCGGAGCAAAAGGCGTGGACGTTACTGCATTTCCCGCGACGATGCAAGTTGACTATGTTAGGGTATATAATTTATTGAACCCTTAGTAGGCTAATATTTTCAGCTGTTTTCTCTAATTTATAAAGATCGATTCAAATGTTTAGGCACCAAGGGAGAGGAAGGAATTATGCGCACAACTTAAAGTTAGCTTCTATTTTATCCTGTGTTGCGGGGCTGGTTAATATCACAGGCGTTCTTGCCGTTAATACCTTAACGACGAATGTTACAGGCCATTTTGCTTTTTTTTCAGAGCAATTGATTTTATTAAATTATAAAATGGCGTTGATTTATCTCTTGTATATTGCTTTCTTTTTAATGGGAGCATTCCTTTCAGGTTTTATCGTCGAATTGGCTTCAAAAAAGAAATCGCATAACGCCTATGTTGTTCCAATTTGTATAGAGTCCATGATTTTAATTATCGTGGGACTGCTGCCTACTTTTGTCGAAATAGGGCGGTCATTTTCAACATTAATTTCATTCGCCCTTCTTTTTGCTATGGGACTTCAAAATGCCTTAGTCACGAAGGTTTCCCAATCAGTTGTTAGAACAACACATTTGACGGGATTGTTTACTGACCTTGGTATAGAGTTTTCACAGTTGTTTTTTTATCGGGAAATTGCTGAGAAAATGAAATTGCACAAAAGTATTTTTCTTAAGTTAATGATTATTAGTGGTTTTTTTATCGGTGGAATTATTGGAGGCTTTGTATTTCAATATTTTGTATTGAAAACATTGCTATTACCGGCGATCATGCTGCTGTTCGCTTTATGGTATGATAGTATTCTACTCAGGTTTTATCATCTGAAACGAAGTTTGAGACACGATGAATAAAATTTATATCTTCAATTAATAATATGGACTCTTCCTTTATCCTACTTGAAAAACTAGTATTATTTGTCGAGAAGTTCGAGATCAGTGAGCCGTTGTATTGTATTCTTTTGTTTGAAGAGGAAACTCATTTTTCTGTAGATCTAATTCCCTATCATGCTAATCCGAAAGATATTTTGTTTTTGTCCCCTTATCAATTGTTTACGTTGGAGATGACTTCACCTCGTACCATCAACATACTAAAATTCCATGGAGATTTTTATTGTATAGAATATCATAAAAACGAAGTGGCCTGCAATGGTATTTTATTCAACAATATATATCAGGTACCCAATGTAGCGCTTACAGCAGAACTCTATGAGGAGATAATGGCTATTATGGAGAAAATAGATCGGCTAAAAATGTCTCCGGCATCCTATGATCAGTCACTGTTAAAAACCTACCTGCAGCTTATTTTAGCCCTGGCAAGCAAGCAAAAAATGGTTGTAAATGATCTGCAACTGTCTAGGTCGGCTTATAGAGATGTTATTGATGACTTTGAGCAGCTTCTGGAAAAAAATTATATAGCACATAAAGAGGTTACATTTTATGCTGAAAACTACAGCTTAAGTCCAGCGGTGTTTGCTAAAAAGGTAAGATTGAAATGGGGTAAATCGCCGTCAAAACTGATTCAGGAACGTCTTGTTCTGGAAAGCAAAAGACTGCTCCATCTGAGCTCCAGAAGTATTAAAGAAATAGCTGCTGCGTTGCAGTATAAAGATGAATTTTACTTCAGCCGGTTTTTCAAGAAGATGGTCGGTGTATCTCCTAAGGAATTTCGAAAACAAGTCGGTTTATCTATTGTAGCCAAAAAGTCTATGTTATAGAGGTATTTGTCCATGTTGCCCGTTTATCTCATTGGTTAGTTTTGTTTTGTATTAAACAAAGCGATATATTATGGAAAAAATAATAAGCACATTAGCCCAGTCACAGTATACCTTGACTAACTTTATGAGAATTTCAATCTTTATTGTGATGGCATGGATTGGAGGATTGAAGGCGTTTCAATATGAAGCCGATGGTATTGTTCCTTTTGTGATCAATAGTCCAGTAATGAATTTCTTTTATCACAATGCCGGAAAACAAGCTTTCGATAATAATGGAAAGCTGGTGCCAGAATACCAGATCTTCAAAAATCCGGAAGGCAAGGTTGTTCGTGAAAATATTGCCTGGCACCAAAAAAATGGAACATATTTGTTTTCGTATCTGCTGGGCCTTGTGATTATTGTGATCGGTTTGATGACATTGCTTGGTATCTGGTTTCCTAAAATCGGGATTTTAGGAGCTTTATTGACGGTAATGATGTCATTCGTCACGCTTTCTTTTCTAATTACAACACCAGAAGCACTTGTGCCCAAATTGGATGGTGATTTCCCTTCGCCAAATTACGGTTTTCCTTATTTATCCGCCGCCGGTAGGTTGGTGGTGAAAGATATCATTATGTTGGCGGCAGCAATGATGATCGCCGCAGAGAGTGCTGGTCGGTTAGCAATAAAATCGAAAATAAAATAAGATATAAATTTAATGTTTATTTCACACGGCTTATTCGGAGGTTTGTTCAGAAAAAAACACTATTTACCAAATGAAAAGCGAATATATATTCGGAACTCTATTAGGTACTGTATAAGTCTAATCTAAAATAGTGTAGATTATCAAAATGATGGAAGATATTTTGGCAGTATCTTTGTATCTCGTCATTACACATACAATATGTTAGAAAATAGACGATATGAAAATAATACTGACGGCCCTTCCATTTACACTGTTTAGCTTCATCCTCTTAGTTGGATGTAATAATAATCAACAGATTCGGATGGTTGATAAAGAAGGAAATATACATTTATTAACCAGAGAAGGTGATCGAAAAAGTGAATTAGGGCTGCAAAAAATCATAGCACATGGTAACGACACCGTAATAACTATCGATGCCGTGGGGCATCAAATGATTTGGACTGCTTCGGATGTGAGCAATATCGATACGACTAAGATTCAGTATTATCTTAAAAAGAGAAATGGCAGCAGCGTTAATATTTATACCCCATTGGATATCAATCAAAATTATATAGAAGGAGAGGACCAAAACGTATTGTCAGATCCCTACGACCAAAAGAACGAGAAAGAGTCTTTGTTGTAAATCGAAGATACTGAATGAACTTCTTCAGTCCCTAAAAAGAAATCCTAGCAAGTGCTTACTTGCTAGGATTTCTTTTTAGGGACTTTAGCGCCTTCTTTTCTAGCCTCGGATAAACCAATGGCTATAGCCTGTTTTTTTGAAGTGACCTTTTTTCCGCTACCGGATTTTAACTTTCCCTCTTTCATTTCATGCATCGTTTTTTCGACTTTCTCTGATGCTTTTTCTGAATATTTTGCCATAATAATCTGGGATTATAATACGCTTTCATTGGATTCTTAATGAAAAAAGAACAGCTATAAATGCGGAATAGTTTGAAAATTATTTACTTCAAAGGGTTATTTTCCTTGTTTTGTACATTTAAAGAGCTCCCAGCTTTAATAACGGCCTGATTGACTGCTCTAATCTTATTCAGTACCATTTTCTGTATTTTGCGGTCGTAGGTTAATAGACCATTGACTTCATGCTCCACATCTGTTGTTTGTGTGTAAATTGCTACGCTCAGTCCTTTGTATCGAACCAGTTGCTTGACATTGTCCATTAGAAATATATAACGATCAGTGAGCGCTTCTACTGTTGGCTCGTAAGCATAAGCATTGTTTTCTACAGGCCACATATGGTCCCGGACAAATAGTCCAACGCCACCAAACTCACCGAGCGAGGCGGCCCGTTTTTGATCTGGTACTGATGCTCCATTTGGTCCAACATAAATATGTGTATCAACAAAGTCCCCATTTCCGGGATCACCATAGGCTTTTTGGTAGGACGGGTTGTTGTTGAATCCGGAATTTCCGTTTACTAACCTTGATGGATCATACTGTTTGGTCCAGTTGGTTATGTTCTTCACATCGAAAGCACCCCAGTTTTCGTTAAAAGGGACCCAGGCAATAACGGAAGGCGAATTGTAATGTTCATCAATGATAGCCTTATATTCATCGCGAAAGGCTTTTCGATAAACTGTAGTATCTTCATCCGGATACCAGAGGCAGGGCATGTCCTGCCAGACCAGTAGTCCCATTTTATCTGCCCAGTAATAAAACCGTTGTGGTTCCGTTTTCATGTGTTTACGAATCAGATTATATCCGGCGTTCTTGGTGAATTCGATATCATGCTTGAGGGCTTCTTCAGTAGGTGCTGTTAAAATGCCATCCGGCCAGTAGCCCTGATCTAATAAACCAAGCTGCATCACGAATTGTCCATTTAATAGTGGCCTCATGATCCCGTTCACATTGCCCAATTTCACATCACGCATCCCAAAATAGCTCTTGACTTCGTCGATGACTTCACCATTTCCGTCATGAATGTATAATTGTAAATCATATAAAAAGGGGGAGTCAGGAGACCAAAGTTTTGGATTTTCTATTGGAATGGTAAAGTCGGCGCCAGACTGTGAGACCATCTTTGCAATCTGTTTTCCTTCAGCAGAAACGATCGCTGTAACCTTAGCTTTACTGATGCTGTTGACCTGTACTTTTAGCTGTTTCTCGACAAGCTGCGGGAGTAATTTTATGCTTTGGATATGGTTCTTATTTACAGGCTCGATCCATACAGTCTGCCAGATACCGGAAGAAAAGGTGTAGTCTCCCCGAGGGCCGTTTTTACCTGAAGGATATCTTCCATCGTTGCTGTCGTGTGCAGCAACGACAAGTGTATTCTGGCCCGTATTTAAAAATGGCGTGATGTTGAACCAAAAGGAATGATAGCCACCTGCATGGGCTCCTACTTTCTTATTGTTTATAAATATGGTGGCGTTGTGATCGACAGCGCCAAAATGGAGTATAATATCTTTATTTCTCCATTGTTTGGGCAGCTCAAATTTTTTACTGTACCACATATTAATTTCTTGTTTGCGTTGTATGCCGGACAAGTAAGACTCCGGGCAGTAGGGAACAAGAATGTTTTCTTTAGCGTGATCAAAAGAAATTGATGTCGATGGATTTAGGGCATCCGGAGCATCTTTTCCGCCAATATAATCCCATGTACCATTAAGACATTGCCATTCTTTTCTTTCCAGTTGAGGACGGGGATATTCTGCGAGTGGTACTTCTGTCTGCTTGGCTATTTCCGTCCAGGGTGTCGGAAGCTGTGCATGTTGTGCAATTGCACTAAGCCAGCTTAAAGAGAGCAGAAGTATTACAAAAATTAAGGTTTTGGTTCTTATCATCGTATATTTCTTGGTTTATTCTTAGATGAATATAAATATACTAAATTGATTTAGTTAAGCATAGATGAAAAGCTCTCAGTAAATCTTAAGTAAGATGCCGGAATTTATATCCGATAGGGGAGTAGGCTATTTTTGAGGTCTCTCCAGCACATAGGAAGGAATTAAAATCAAGGCAATAAAAGGAGCTAACCTTTTGTGGGATGTACCGAGAAAGTGTCCAACTTTTAGGGGTACTGCACATTGAGATAGCTCCTTAAATATACTTTGTTACCAGATTTTGATTCTTTCTTCTGGAGTTTTGTACAGTTTGTCACCCTGTTTTACATCAAAAGCTTTGTAAAAAGCGTCGACGTTGATCAATGGACCGAAACTTCTGAAATATCCGGGAGAATGCGGGTCGGTTTTAACTTGATTGACCATATATTTTTCACTGGATAAAGTTCTCCAGACGGTCGCCCAGCTAAGGAAAAAGCGTTGATCTTGTGTGTATCCACTTATTTCACCAGGGTTTCCTTTGTCTTTCAAATACAGTTGAAGTGCATCATAAGCAATGTTTACCCCGCCGAGATCGGCGATATTTTCACCATTGGTAAATGTTCCGTTGACGAAAGTTCCTTTTACAGGTTCATATTTATCGTATTGGGCAGCAAGAGTTTTCGTTGCTTTTTCAAAATTAGCTTTGTCTTCTGGTGTCCACCAGTCTACCAAGTTGCCATCAGCGTCAAATTGAGCGCCAGAATCGTCAAATCCATGGCTCATTTCATGGCCAATAACAGCTCCTATGCCGCCGAAGTTGACTGCTGCATCGGCCTTTGGATTAAAAAATGGAGGTTGAAGAATAGCTGCAGGGAATACGATCTCGTTGTTCACAGGATTGTAATATGCGTTAACAGTCTGCGGAGTCATTCCCCATTCCGATTTATCAACTGGTTTTCCAATTTTAGCGAGATCCTTATCATATCGCCACGTCGTAATATTTTGAAGGTTAGCATACAGATTTCCGCCTTTGCTCTCCGCTAAGATATTCAATTTAGAATAATCTTTCCATTTATCAGGATAAGCTACTTTTACGGTGAATTTGTTTAGTTTCTCCAGCGCTTTACCTTTCGTAACAGCAGACATCCAGGTCAGATCGTTGATATGAACTGCAAAACTCTTCTTTAAATAGTCGATCAACTCTACCATCTGTGCCTTGGCTTCAGCAGGGAAATATTTTTCAACATATAATTTTCCAAAAGCTTCTCCTAAAGTGGAGTTAATAAGTTCAAATCCTCTTTTATTTAATGCTCTCTGTTCTTGTTGACCTCTTAAATATTTGCCATAAAAAGCAAATTTCATTTCGCCTAATTTCTCACTTAGATAAGATGCACTACCGTTAATCAAGTGGAATTTTAAGTAATCCTTGATGACAGGAAGATGTGCTTCATTGACTAAATTGTCAAAGTTTTTGTAATAACCTAACTCACCAATAATTACTTTTTTTGTATCAACACCTACTTGTTTGAGGTATTCAGGTAAATTCACATTTTTCACTAAAGCGGATAGTTCAGCCATCGTCTGTGGGTTGTACTGCAAGGTGTTATCACGGCTTTGTTCATTCGTTAGATAGGTCTTTGCAATGCTTTTTTCGTAGTCTACGATCCCTTTTGCTGTAGCATCAGCATTTTTGTAACCCAGCTCCTTTAACATAGAAGCTACATATTTTTGGTATTCAGCTATAGCCTCTGTATTCTTTTCATTTTCTTTTTGGTAATAATCCCTTCCCAAGCCCAAAGAAGCATCTCCTAAATAGACAGCATTCATTTTGGAGTCTTTCAAATCTGCATATACGCCCCAGCCATAGAAGTTATTTTCGCCCTCTTTTGTTACAGAGATTAAATAACTCTGAAGATCTTTTAAGTTTTTAATGGCGTCTATTTTACTGATATTTTTCTGTATAGGTTTGATACCATCAGCATTTCTTTTCTGCAGGTTCATATAGGAGGCATATAAATCTTGTATTTTTTTACCTTCACTACCTTCCGTAAATTTTTCCTTCAGCAGGGAGTTCAAGATTTTCATTGAATTGTTATCCGTGTCTTCTGCCAATTTATTGAAGCTTCCCCAGGTAGGTTTATCCGAAGGAATTTTAGCCGTTTTCATCCAGGTTCCACTTACATAGTTGTAAAAGTCATCTTGTGGACGTACTGATTTGTCCATTAAGCTTAAGTCGATCCCGTTATCGGACCCAGATCCTCCTGTTTGTGCCATTGCCTGCTGTGTGGAGACTCCAGCCAATAAAATCAGGGCAAGTGTTAATTTTTTCATCGTTGTTTTAATGTTGTGTGAATTTTCCTTTATAATACACTAATGAAATATGCATGTTACAAACAGGAAACGTCGTATCATTTGTCCTGAATAATTCAATTAGTGTCAACCATGTTAATAATAAGCGATGATTTTTTTACTGCCGCAAAAAAAACATTTACACAAATGACGGAAAATTCTATTTCAGCAACAAGTAAATTTGATGATTATCTATAAAATTTATGAGACACATCATATATAGAATTTCTTGCAAAATTTTTTTTCAAAAATAATGGCTTGCCATTGTCGTTAACGACGATGGCAGCATAAGGGAGAGCCTAATCCAGTCCTCCCGGGCTAACGTATAGTATTCCTGGATGAGAAAGAATAATCGGATTTGCATTTTTGTTAAACAGCCTGGCAATCTATAATTAAAGAAAGACTGCTTAGAAGTAATAAATACCATGTTTTTTGCTTTTTAACGTGATCGTGATGACGGTCGGTATTAAAAAGTAAAAGCTGATTCCAGTGTGCTGTGTATTGAAACAAGAATCGATTTTTACAGCCTTTCGGCTGCTAATTGATTAACTTTAAATGTTTACTTACTTATAATCGCGACACTGTCTTTCGGGAAATGATTCTGCAGCCATCGTGTTAATTTTTCTTGTTGAGTTAAGGGGAATGGAGTTTTCGTCGTATAAATAAATGCGACAAGATTGGCAACGCTATCTGTTTTTACATAATATTGTTGTGTACCAATACTGTAGGAGCTCAGTTCGGGAAACAATACTGAGATATCTCGATCGAGTTGGGGATTGGCCAACTGATATTTAGTGAGCTCATTGCTGAGAGCCCGTATGGTGAGATCCTTTTCACTCACTACGGCCGTCCGTCTGTCTATTTCATTAAGAATACTCGATTTTAAATCCAGACTGTCTTGATGGATAACGAGAGTGGTATTTGTAATTCCAAAAGTCTCCATTGTCTGTTGCAGTGATTTGACTTCCTCACTGCTAAATTTTTTTGATAGAAAAGCAAGCTCCAGTTTCTTTGGTTTACTATTCATTTCAAGCTTTTCGTAGATCACAGTATAGCCCTTATTGCTAAGCTCCTGTTGAACAAATTGATTTATTTTGTTTGTGTATTTCTTCTTTTGGAGCATATTGTAAGCAAAATAGACACTTGGCAGCACGAGTATAATGGTTATGATCGTGATGCTTTGTGTAATTCTTTTTTCACGTTGTTGATCGATATAGTGTTTTTTAGGGTAACGCAAATATTTGACAATAATAAAAGTGGAAATACAGATAAAAACACAGTTTATGATATATAGAAATAGTGCGCCAGCAAAATAGCTGATATTGCCTATTGCCAATCCATACCCGGCGGTACAAAGGGGAGGCATGAGAGCCGTTGCAATTGCAACACCAGGAATTGGGTTACCTTTATCAACCCTCGTAATGGCAATGACACCTACTAACCCTCCAAAAATGGCAATCATTACATCGTAGATATTGGGAGATGTACGTGCCAACAATTCCGACTGCGCTTCTTTGAAAGGGCTTAAAAGAAAGTAAACAAAAGAAACGACCAGACTGATCAGTGTGGCTATCAATAGGTTTTTTATAGATTTTTTAAGTAATTGGAAATCGAAGGTTCCGAGTGCGAAGCCAGCTCCTACAATTGGTCCCATTAATGGCGATATCAGCATCGCACCGATAATGACAGCTGTAGAATTGACATTTAGTCCGACAGAGGCAACCACGATCGCACAGGCAAGGATCCAAGCGTTGGCGCCGCGAAAGGAAATATTGGAGACAACATTTTCTAGCACAGTTTCCTTTTTATCTTCGCCTTGATGCAGGTCGAAAAATCTCAGTATTTTATTCATAAACGTACCTTTATCCTTCCTAATATAGCAAACAATATGTATCACTCCCTTAAAGTTACATAGCTTTTCCTGATTTGTGGTGCTTGGACTATAAAATAGCTGCGGCCCTAAGAGACGCAACCGGGTAATTAATCGTCAATAATATTTTGTCTATTCCCCATAAAATATTATCTTTTAATAATTTTAGAACTTAGAAACAAGGAATAGAGATGTCATTAATAGATTTATCAAAACGCGTTGCGTTAGGCGTAGATATCGGTGGGACCAATACTAAATTCGGCGTGGTCAATCATCGGGGAGAGGTGCTTGAAAAAGGAAGTATAAGAACGGATGATTATGAGACCGTAGAAAAATTTATCGATGCTTTGTATGAAAAGGCTTATCCATTAATTCAAATGTTTGGTGGTGAAAAAAGTTTTGATGGAATTGGTGTTGGTGCCCCTGATGCAAATTATTATACTGGAACAATAGACCACGCCCCCAATCTTCCCTGGAAAGGTGTGATCCGATTTAGCGAGTTAATGACTGCTAGGTTTAATATTCCCTGCACCATTACCAACGATGCGAATGCTGCTGCTTATGGTGAGATGCTCTTTGGTGCAGCGCGAGGGATGAAAGATTTTATTATGATCACCTTGGGGACCGGTGTGGGAAGTGGTATTGTCGCTGGTGGAAAACTCATTTATGGACACGATGGATTTGCCGGAGAGTTAGGACACACCATTGTTAAACCTGGAGGAAGAAAACATTGGAGCACGGGTTCCGAAGGAAGCTTGGAAGCTTATGCGTCTGCCACAGGGATCACAATTACCGCCAAGAAAATGAGGGCTGAATTTCCAGAATCGATGTTAAATCAGTATCCTGAAGATGCTATCAATTCGAAGACAGTTCATGAATGTGCACTTCAAGGTGATGCAATAGCGATTGAAGTATTTCGGTATACAGGTCAAAAACTAGGTGAAGCTTTGGCAAATTTTGTGATGTTTTCCTCTCCGGAAGCCATACTGCTTTTTGGCGGAGTCATCAAGGCTGGAGATTTTATTTTAAAACCAGCAAAATTACATATGGAAAGAAACCTTTTTCCTTTGTTTAGAAACAAAGTGAAACTGGTCTTTAGTGAATTAGAAGAGGCCGATGCTGCTATTCTTGGCGCAAGTGCATTGGTTTGGGAAAAATGAAGTATTCATTCGCTCTCCGGATACAAGTAATTTCTATAGCGAAATTGCTTGTATCCGGAGAGCGAATTATTCAGTTTGCGAGGCTATCACGCTATTCCCAAGATGCTTGGCAAGTTGAATCGATTCTCCATCATCTGGTAACAAATAATCTACTATTCATCCTTTAGATGACCAGTCGTCATTTTGTACCCTCCTAAAGGCATAATCTTTGCTGTTAGATTCTTTTAAACTTAAAACTATTTATATGAAAAAGACTATTTTTCTTCTTTTGTTGCTATGTACCACTTTATTTTCAAAAGCAGACCAGCTTCAGGCCCTAACACAAAAGCAAGCAGAAACTGCTGTTGCATATCTTAAAAAAGAGCCTGTTGTTATTTTGTGGTGTAGCTGTTGCGATAACCAACCCGCTAAAAAGATTACTGTTAACGAGGTTTATTTCAAGAAATATCCAGACGGAAAGTATTATTCAGTTATTGTAAAAGGTAGAGATGAAAGTGGAACTGAAGTAGAAGAATATGTGGACCTAGCTTATGTGTTTGTGAAAAAAGGAAAAAAGGCAAAAAGCTTGGGTAAGGTATTGAAATTTGAATGTGATCCCTGTACAAAACCATTCGATTGGTCGGTTTAACTAAAATAGGATAGAAGAAAAAAAAACTCCCGAGATTTAAAATCTCGGGAGTTTTAAGTGCGGAAGAAGGGACTCGAACCCCCACGCCTCGCGGCGCCAGATCCTAAGTCTGGTGCGGCTACCAATTACGCCACTTCCGCATTAGGATTTCTTATGATGTGGCAAATATATGAACCAAAGTGGTATCTTGCAAGTGAATAGACCATATTCCCTGTTTTAAATATGGATCATCCTGTTTATGAACAGGATATTTTTCGCATCCTTGCTTTTACTATGTGATCTACTAGCGGATTTTTTGGCCTATTTCTTACGACTGGATATTTGCTATCCTAATTAAGTTTTGTTAATGCCTTTGAATTTCTTAATAAAAAGACATATTGAAAAAATCGTCTGTTGCATAAGTTGTTTGTGCCGGTGCAATATTTTCACCAAACAGTCTTGATTTCACCTTTATTAAATTTGTCTTTAATTACTTGTTTTCTTGACCATAATGGCTATTTTATAGCTACCTTTTAATCCTTGAGTTCCGTGATCTGCGTTTGGATAGGGTAACACATTTTGCAATGAGATCGTGTATCCGTTGAAATTAGCTGACTTCTGATAGCCTCTTTCCTGCATATCCATTGTGGCAAGATTCAATTGAACTGGTTTGGTCGATTTTTCCATAATTTCAATTGCTGCAACAGCAACCCCTGCCCAAATACAGTTGGCTCCTTCCGGGCAGCGGCTATCCTCTGAAATACCTTTAAATTTAATAGCTATCGGAAATTCTTTTAATGATTTCTTCTGTCCTTCGTTGAGGTATATGGTTTCGGGGGCTTTCGCATCCGACTGGGCATCCTTTTTAGAAATACAGCTTGCCAGAGTAAAAATCATTAAGCTAAAAATAAGAGTTTTATATCGTGTCATTTTTTTTTATTAGCCAAAACTAAGCCATATTGAAAAAAACTTCATGCTTTAATAGAAAAATAATTGAGCATCATACAGACGATTAGTGTATTCGTCCTTTTCGATATTTGTATGATTTTTCATGTTCCTCGCAGCTGGAAAAAAATAAGCTGGTATCTGAACGTTTTGATACGTCGAATGAATTAGGCTGTTTATAGCGTAAATTCTGGCGGGTATATTTCATTAAATAACGATCATCTTGCGTTGGGTTTTCCGTAAAGTAGTCTTCGTTATCCTTGGCTGATGTAATGATATATTGTTGTTTGACAGAATCTAACACGTATTCACTAAGATCAGGATAAAATATGGTATAATGTGGATTGCAATATATCTCCAGAGGTTCAATAGCACCAGCACGTTCATATTCTTGTTTCATGTGCAGTTTCTCACTCCAATATTCTTGCGTTCGGTCTGCCTGATTTTCCCTTAAAAATCCTTTTTCACCGCCATAGTTGGAAAGCCTTATAGCTAGTTTTTTATCTTCAGCTAAGTATAGATAAGCACTGAAATTTTGACGAGCACGTTGTGGTTTATTGTAGATGGCTAAGAAGTCATTGAATTTTCCTTCGTTTGTATATTGAAAGACTTGATATGTAGTGTCTTGATCTACGTTTTGCCTCAGTGCAGCGAACTTAAGGGACTGAAATATTTTCGGCTCTTGATATATAAAAGGTGGACTGAAACAATTGGCCTTATCATTGAATACTTGATTTGGACTGTTATTTTCAAATTGGACAAATGTTTTTTCTTGTTCAAAGCCTATAAAATCGATACGAATACTGTCTGTTAAACGTGGGTTTCGATATGCATACAATTGAAAGAGCGGTATCTCGTCTGGATAGAAAAGTAGATAATCTTTTTCGAAGACATAAGATCCAAAAACTAATGTTGCATAACCAAATAGCATAAATTTACCATCTTCAAAAAGACAGATTCCGCTGTTATCTCCGTACTGTCCGCTGATTTTTTTTGCTCTATCTTTGTCGTTTGGAAGATAGTGTGTGATTTGCTGTGCCATACTATTTTTTTTCATCAGGATAATACTGATGAAGACTAGAAGTTTAATAAATCCTGATGTGCTTCTATATTTTCTAATCATACCTTTTTGTCTTTTATCAAAGTTAAATCATTGAACTGCAGATTTAATTGCCGTATTTACAATCCGTGTAGAGAGTTTACAATTCGTGTTGCCAAAGCAATGTGCGATGTACTTGTTTTGCGTCTATGTTAAATCTCGGCAAATTTAAAATTTGATTACTTGATAGGTCGCCATTTGCTTCAATTTTAAAGCTATACATCTTTTTCCACCTATTAGACCAAAATCTACCCCCACTTACTTTGTTCATTGGAATAAATTTGATTTCACCTCTGAAGGACAATTTAGCTCGGCCTGGTTGTTTAGGGAGGTTAATGTGAATTTTATAACCAATACTAAATAGATGTCAATACTGAATCAGCTAAATGCACACATGCACCTCAAAAAACATATCCGACTGAATGTAATTGCGGACCTTAATATGAGTGTTTTCTATTTTAAGAAAAGACCTTTTATTGTGATGGATTTGTCGAATGAAAAGATCTATTTCAATGATAGTGGATTAGAATGGCTACGTTCAGAAAAACAAAATGAACAGTCTCTTCAATGGATGCGAAGTAAATATCTTCCTTCTAGGAATTGGGTTGGATTAACTGTCGATAGTGAAAAGAACGATTTGATTATTCAGTTAATTGATGAATTTTATCTAGCGACATGTGATATGTTGTTGATAAATCCAATTCGCTCGGAAATTCTTCGCTCAAGTTAGCGATTTTTGAAGTAAGTATTTTAACTTTTTTTGTAGGTACTTTAACTTGTTTTACTTTTACAGCTTTTTTTTCTAATTTTTAATATTCATCTTTAGCTTATTATAAACATAAGATTTGAGTCCATTACATAATCTTTCTGAGGAGACATTAATTCTTTTATTGAAAAAAAAGAATCAACAAGCATTTAGTTATCTCTACGATCACTATGCCAGTGCACTCTTTGGGGTGATTTGCCGCATAGTCGATTCAAGTGAACATGCTGAAGAAGTCATTCAGGATGTATTTGTTAAAATCTGGCGGCATATCGATCTTTTTGATACAGAAAAGGGCCGTCTATATACCTGGATGATTAATATAGCCCGCAATACCGCCCTTGATCATCGAAAATCAAAAGCTATAATCAACGAAAAGAAAAACCAGCCGCTTTCAAATATCGTAAATAGGGAGGAAGAGCAAGATCAAAGTCAAAACGAGCAACATACAAAAGCAGATTTTATTGGATTCAAGAATATTTTGGATAACTTAAAGCCCGAATGGCGCATCTTGATTGAAATGGCCTACTATGAGGGATATACACAACAAGAAATTGCCGAGCAACTTGCAGTCCCTCTAGGAACGGTAAAGACAAGGACTAGAGCTGCATTTTTACAGTTACAACAGTTATTAAAGGAGTATCGTTAGTTTTGGATATTAAAGCATACATATCGTCGGGGATTATTGAATCGTACGTTTTAGGTCTTGCTTCTGAAGAGGAAGTGAGTATTCTAAATTGTATTCGAAAAAATAATATCGAAGTGGAGCAAGCCATCGCCGAAGCAGAAATTGCGCTCGAAGAATTGGCAGATAGCCAGGCGATGGAGATGCCTATGCAATTAAAGCAAAATATTTGGGATAAACTGAATGCCGAAAATCTAGTTCCTAACCAAGATATAGAAAGCACAAAATATCGCGAAATACCGTCGGATGACATTAATGAGCAGATTTCTATTAAACGCAATAATGCAATTGTTCCGCTCAAATCTTATCGTTGGGCCATCGCGGCCAGCCTATTGTTAGCAATTAGTGTTGGCGCCAATATATTCATGTATCAGCGTAATGGCGATAATCAGAGTCAATTAGACCAGCAGGTCAGTCTGTTGCATAAACAGCAATCGAAACTAGCTGTTTTACAGGATAAATGGAATCTTGTTCAGAATCCAGCGATCAAAACAATTCCGCTCAAAGGAGTAGACAATAAACCGGATTACCGTGCTCTCGTATTTTGGGATCAAGCGTCAAAGGCAGTCTATCTTAGTATTGAGCATATGCCTGTTGCACCTAAAGGAAAACAATATCAGCTGTGGGCAATGGTAGATGGAAAACCCGTAAATGCGGGTGTTTTTCCCTTGGACGCGAATGAAGATATTGCAAGTAAAATGCTGGACATTCCAACTGCGCAAGCTTTTGCAATTACCTTAGAAGATGTGGGTGGTAAAGATGCGCCGACGCTTAGCGCGCTTTGTGTGATGGGAAGTATTTAAAAAATGCCCTGACAGCATTAACTGTTCAGGACATTCTAAAACAGGTAAACTACGTCTTTTGTTAGGATTTTATAAATAAACCTGCAATATTAAGTACAGCCTCTGCAGAAAGTGGTTCATCAAAAGATTGTGTAGCTGCATTTGCTGAAATTTTCCCCATTGGACCACTAAGAGAGGTAATATCAACATTTGCTTGCTTTACATTATCCTCGCCAGCGTATATAGGATTGACTACGGCACCGATTCCGGTATCATTTGCTCCTGTAATCCAGGGTTTTTGGTTTGCTGCAGCACCTCCACGTGCACGTCGCATCTG
>JAIRVH010000089.1 GCA_031253985.1 Sphingobacterium sp. | reverse complement strand
TGTAATCACAACTTGTCTCATCAAGTTTCTTCAATCAACGATATGGATACCATTCAGGAATATAACAGTGTTATCAAACATTGTCAGGATTTATTTATTAAAAAAACAAAAGATTATGGAACGGCATGGCGGATTATGCGTCTTTCTTCCATTACGGATCAGATTTACATCAAAGCACAACGTATACGCACGCTAGAAATCAAAAAGGTTTCCAAAGTAGGCGAAGGAATTGTTGACGAATATATCGGTATTATCAATTACTGTGTCATGGCTATGATTCAGATTGATTTGGGTGAAGATGGCGAAGAAAATTTGGATCCCACCTTTGTGAATCAGAAATATACCGAAAAGGTTACCGAGACCAGAGACCTTATGCTTGCCAAAAACCACGATTACGGTGAGGCATGGCGCGATATGCGTGTTTCTTCCATGACGGATCTTATTCTGATGAAAATACACCGCGTTAAACAAATTGAAGATAATGACGGACAAACCCTTGTCTCCGAAGGCATTCATGCCAACTATCAAGATATGCTCAATTACGCAGTTTTTGCATTAATTAAATTAGGAATCGCACAACAATAATCGGATTATGATAGCTACACAGCAGCGTACCACAACAAATTATCTTTTAGGATTTTGCCGGATTTTTACGGGACTTCTTTTCATATTCTCTGGTTTTATTAAAGCAAATGACCCGACAGGGTTTGGCTATAAGCTTCAGGAATACTTTGAGGTCTTTCACCTCACAGCTTTTAACGAATATGCTACTGCCATCGCTGTGGTAATCTGTGGCTTTGAAATTTTGTTAGGAGCACTGCTGTTACTGGGGGTCTATGCAAATGCTGTCGCATGGGGCCTGTTGCTGCTTATCCTGTTTTTCACCTTTTTAACCTTCTATTCGGCATTTTTTGAAGTCGTAACTTCATGCGGCTGTTTTGGAGACGCCATCCCACTCACACCTTGGCAATCATTTTCTAAAGATCTGGTGCTCTTGGCGTTGATTCTTATTATATTTTTTAATCGAAAACAATTACGATCAATTATCAAAGGATCAGGCAATCAATTCGTTGCTACTTTGATTACTGCGATCATCTCCTTAGGTATTGGTGTTTACACCGTAAACTACCTTCCCTTTATTGATTTCTTACCCTACAAAGTTGGCAACAACTTACCTTCATTAATGGTATTACCTGAAGGCAAACAAGGTGATGTGTTTGAGCAAATCTATACCATGAAAAATAAAAAGACGGGCGAGACAAAAAAGGTCAATGACAAAGTCTATATGGCTGATAAACTATGGGAAGATGAATCATGGGAAATTATAGGTGAGCCTGAGAGTAGATTAGTAAAAAAAGGATATGACATCCCTATTCCTGATCTCTTAATTACAGACGCTGATGGTGCAGATCATACACAGGAAATCATTGCCAACCCGTATTATAATCTGGTGATCGTCGCAAAAGATCTTTCTTCAACCAATATTGACGCTATCCAAAAGATCAACCAGGCAGCCATCCAATTAACAAAAGATTACAATGGACTGCGCGTAGTTCTATTGACTGCATCTGCATCCAAAGACGCTCAATATCTGAGTGATAAAATGCAATTAATTGCGGAGATTTTCTATGCCGATCTCATTCCTTTGAAAAGCATGGTCCGAGCAAATCCTGGCGTACTTCTGCTAAAGGGAGGCAATGTTGTGGGAAAATGGCATTACAATAATTTTCCGGATGCCAAAACCATTGAAGATAAATTTCTAAGTAAAGACAAATAACAAACATGCCTAAACCTATATTTTTGATTGGTTATATGGGAAGTGGAAAAACTACCCTAGGTAAGAAACTTGCCGCCAAACTTGAACTCCCTTTCATTGACACAGATGAGGAGATCGTAAAACAAATTGGCATGAGCATTACCGAATATTTTGGTCAACATGGTGAAGACGCATTCCGGGCTTTAGAACGCGAACAATTGCGCAAATTTGCTGAGAATGCAGCCGTAATATCTACCGGTGGTGGTGCCCCCTGTTTCTTTGATAACATGGAATGGATAAAGGCGAATGGTTATACCGTCTATTTACAGATGTCACCCAAAGCACTTTTTGACCGTCTTTCTCAATCAAAATTACACAAGAGGCCTATTCTGATCGGAAAATCTCCTGAGGAACTCCGCGTATTTATCGAAGAAAAGTTGACCGAGAGGGAACCCTACTACACACAGGCACATCTGACCATCGACCAGTTAAATACAAGCCTGGAGACATTAGCCGATCTAATTAATCAGCACAACAAATAGATGATGAATTTCCGTATACGACACTACTTCCTTTTATTGATCTGCTTTGTGGCAAGCAGCTGCTTTCGTAATGGAGCCAATACAGATGGATTGCCAGTGGGTAAACGTATACAGCTACAGAATGTAGAGGAATTATATCAGTTTCTGACCTACGACGATAATCGCTATCCTTTGGTCAGTTTGCATCGCGGTGGCCCGGCATCCGGATACCCTGAGAATGCGATCGAAACCTTTTCTTATAACGCGAGTCTGCAGCCTGTTCTTGTTGAGTGCGATGTCCGCATCAGCAAAGATTCAGCATTGGTGCTGATGCATGACAATACATTAAACCGTACAACCACAGGCAGAGGACCTGTCAGTGCCAGCACTTTGTCGGAACTGAAGCAACTCCGTTTATTGGACAACAACAAAAAAATAACGCCCTATAAGATCCCGACACTGGAAGAAGCCTTATCCTGGGGAAAAGGAAAGGTAATTTTCACGTTAGACATCAAGAACGATGTACCTTATGAAGCTGTTATCAATGCTATCCGTAAACAACGCGCAGAATCTAGTGTAGTCATCATTACCTACAGTGCTAACCAGGCGGCCAAAGTCCATAGTCTTGCCGGAGACTTAATGATTTCGGCTTCTATCAATACGATAAATGATCTGGCTAGAATTAATGAAAAGGACATTCCAGACAATCGTTTATTGGCCTTCGTTGGAACACGGGAAGCAAACCCTCAATTGACAAAGATATTGCACGATCATGGCATCATGTGTATATTGGGTACACTAGGTAATCTGGACAAACAGGCTGACAAAAAAGGATTCCAAGTCTATGCTGGATTTATTGACCGCGGAGCAGACATATTGAGTACGGATAGACCTACCGAGGCAGGACGAGCGCTGAATTTCTATATCAAGAAAAGAGGGATTACTTCGAAATTTATTCAATAAGGCTCCTACAATTTTTTTCATCCGAATCAATATAGAAATCGCTGCGGCATGTTAATCATCAAGTGAGCGCATATGACACATATGGGCATCCTATCCTGAGATCTTCCAATGATCCCTTTGCTTGGATAAAATTCTTACCTAAGCTATTCGGTGCCCGTATAGATTTTAAATCATCAAATAAATTAAGGTTCATCAGACGTTCTTTTTGCTACAATCCTTTTGACCAATTTATAGATCTCGAACCATAAAACGGATACCGCAGCGACTGCGAGTGCAATTCCCAATTCATACCCACTCAGTGCCATTACGTCAAAGAATTGGGCAACTGGCGGTACATAGAGTATCATTGCTAAAAATAGCAGCACAGCTATCGAAATCCCCACAAGCAGTAAGTTTCGATTTTTAAAACTTTCAATGATACTGTAGTAGAAAGACCGATTGGCGTAACTCAACAAAATATTAGCAAAGATTAACGTAGCGAACACCATTGCCCTCGTTTTTTCCTCCGTTCCTCCCTGCTGTACTGCAAACTGATAGACAAATAAAATCCCTATGGTGATGATCACACCTTGAACAATGCTTATCCCAAGCTCATTTATACTCAAAAATGTATCGCTCATAGCCCTGGGGGGGCGCTTCATCATATTCTTTTCAATAGGTTCATTTTCATATACGATCGAGCAGGTGGGCCCCATGACCAATTCAAGAAAGATCACGTGCACAGGACTAAAAATCTGCGGAAATACCCAGCCTAAAAACAGTGGCAGAGATACGGTCAAAATGATGGGGATATGAATAGAAATGATATATTGAACCGCCTTCTTGATGTTTGCATAAATTCTTCTTCCGGCTGCTATACCTATGATAAGCTTTTGTAAATCGTCATTTGTAATAATCAGTGCGGCAGCTGATTTTGCTATTTCAGTACCTTTATTGCCCATAGCAACACCGATATGGGCGGCTTTTAACGCTGGGCCATCATTTACCCCATCACCCAGCATCGCAACGACCTCGCCTTTCTTTTTCAGCGCATTTACGACAGCCAATTTGGCGTCAGGGAACATTCTGGTAAATAGTGTTGTTTCCTCTGCGATAGCCATGATTTCTTCCTCAGATCGGCTTACGATTTCACTGCCGTTGACCGGTGGTGCCAAAACACGAATTCCAGCCTGAGCTGCGATTGCCTTGGTCGTATCAGCGTTGTCGCCCGTTATTACCTTGACTTTAATACCCGCCGCGTAAATTTGCTGGAACACTTCATGAATACCTTTTTTGGGCGGATCATAAAATACCGTCAATCCCAAAAACTGGAATTCAAAATCCTGTTGATTTGCAGGGAAATTATTTCCTTCGAATTTCGCTTTGCCCACGCCCAATAGACGAAAACCTTCCTGCCCATAGGACTTAATAATAGCTTTAATTTTATCTTTTTCATGATCAGAGAGCTTGGATACACTAAGAATTGCCTCAGGTGCCCCCTTGGCGGCAATAATCCGATCTTTTTCCATGTTTTCAAAAAGATGGGTCATCATGGGGGGCTTGCCTTCCAAAGGATATTCGTGAAATAGCCGATATTCTTTTCTGACATCCTGCTTTTGTGTTTTTTCATATATTTTATGCAGGGTGATTTCCATAGGATCAAAAGGTACAGGCTCACTGCTCCACATCGCATAATCGATAAGTTCACTTAAATTCGCCTCATCAAACCTTTCCTGTTCATAGGATGTGTCAGTAGCATAATCGTACAGGTATTTTAATTGCATCGAATTCTCCGTAATGGTTCCGGTTTTATCTGTACAAATCACTGTCGTGCTTCCTAAAGTTTCTACAATACTACTTCTTTTGATAATGATCCCTTCACGCATGAGTTTCCATGCGCCAAGTGCCATAAAAGTCGTGAATGCAACCGGAATCTCTTCTGGCAATACAGACATGGCCAAAGTAAGCCCATTAAGTAGACTGGCAACTAAATCGCCACTATCAATAAAACTGTATAGACATACCAATAAAAAAATGATGATGCCGACAATTGCCATTGCCTTTACAAACTTTTGGATCTGCACTTGCAATGGAGAGATCTCTTCTTTGATGTTTTTAATTGATTCACCTATCTTCCCAACACGCGTCTCTTTACCGATTTTTGTTACTTCGAATACAGCAAGTCCAGAGACTGTAACCGTCCCGCTGTAGACCAGATTATCTTCGGATTTACTATCCTTAAAGACAGAAAAACTCTCTCCCGTGAGCGAAGATTCATTGACGGAAAAATCGTTGCTGTGCAAAATATGGCCATCGGCGTTTATAATTCGTCCCTCTTCGGTAATACAGAGGTCGCCGACAACAATTTCGTGCGTGGGAATTTCAATTACTTTACCACTTCGAATGACAGTACTTAACGGTTCATTCAGCTTTTCCAACTCCTCAAGAGCCTTTTTACTGCGGTTGTCCTGATAAAAAGAAATTGCCGTAACAGCAATAATAGCGACAAACATAAATACCGCCTCACCATAATTTCCTACAAGGACATATATGATGGAGATAATAATTAACAGAATCAGCATAGGATCCTTTAAGATATCCACAAGCAGTTCATACCAGGTACTCTTGTGATCGTCTCTCAATTGATTCCAGCCATGTTTAGATCTGGAAGCATTCACCTCAGCTGCAGAAAGACCTTTCAGATTATCAGGAATATTATATGACATATCGAATGAACTAGGTAACTAAATATAATGAATAATTCTTGTATATTACCAGTTAAATCATCAATCGGGAATAAAGCCTTCTTATACGAAACAAGATGTTACAATCTTCCATTCTCAACCTTTCTTTTCTATAAAAAACAGAGGATACCTCGCTCACTGAAAGCAAATTAGCATAAAATTTATCTACTCATACTTTTCTTTTCTTGAATATTTCTAATACAATGATATATTTGCGCAGAAATTCACTTGGGGACTTTGAATTTCATATTAGCCAAACGCGATTTTACGATCATTTTTCCATAATGCCAAGACAGCTTCTCGCTATTGAAGTCCTTCTTTGCTACCTATGTTTTCAGCTTGCATAAACACATACAGAAGCTGCAAACTAACCATATATTGTAAAATATTTCTACACCTTTCGGATATGGAATAGAATATGAACTTGCCATGGCTTCCATAATAGTATATTAATAACGAAATAAAATGGTAATCTTAATTGCAGAAGACAATGAGCTGATATTACGGACGATAGAATATAAACTGACGAAAGCAGGTCATGAGGTCATAGTCACTACAAATGGAAAAGAAGCTATTGAAAAGATCAACACACTGGAGCTGGATCTGATCATCACTGACATCATGATGCCATTTGCTTCCGGAATAGAAGTTCTTTATTCCATTAAGAAGCTCGAGAAAAAAATTCCCGTTATTGTACTTTCGAACATGGGACAAGAAGAAGTGATGATTGAAGCATTTGACCTCGGCGCCTCAGATTTTATGGTGAAGCCTTTTAGCCCAGAAGAACTCCTACTGCGGGTCAATCGTTTGACAAGTCACCGAATGGAAACTAAATCCATTTCAGATAGCCTTTCATGAAACGTACCAGCTTTCACCATACGTCCCGATTGGATGCCTGCAAGGTTTCCCTGGCATAATTCGCTACTTCATCGTCCTCATCTACAGTCTCTAAACGCACACGTAAATTTTCTAACCAGTCGGCTAAGGCATCCATAACGGTTTCACCGTTTCCGAAAATGCCCCGATGAGGATCTGGCCCCAGTAAACACCAATAGGAAGTTTCCTCTCTAAATACGACTGGACGAAGCGCTCTAATTTCAACAGGCAATTCCTCCGATTCAAAATCAAGCGGTACAATTTTATCCGTAGCTATTTTCATTTGTTCCATAATGCGTATTATAATTTTTCAAGTTCTTCTTCCGGCCAAGTTAGCAGCTCCTTTAATAAGTAAGTCTTTGGTACAGTATCTGCCGTATCATGTGCAAATTGCTGTAGAAATTCCTGTAAATCACCTTCAATTTTAATTAATTTCCCATCTTGTAGCACATCGTAGCCCTGCTTTATCCAGTCTTCAATTTTTCTCTTGCTGATTTGTATTTTCTCCATCTTTTCCTCCTTTGCGAAATATTATAACAGTTCAGTGACGCAGAACAGTCCTACCACTGATTAGCTATGGAAAGCAGTCACTTCTCAATTTGAACAATACCATTGTCTAGATAGTTGGCACTATTTTAAATTATCCATAAAAAAAACACATTAACAGATAAGCAGTTACAGATCATTTATTGTTTATCAAAATATTAGAAAAAATATTTGGCAAACTATTTGTTTCAGCAGCGAAAGTTTTCGGACGAAAACTCAATACTCAATTTTTTTTAATTTATCATGAAAAAAGTAATTCTACCTTTTCTAACACTTTTTACGCTACTATTTGTTGCTCATCAACAAGTAAATGCACAAACACCTTATCGCACAGCTATTGGTCTAGGAATAGACGTTGGCGACGGTCAAACACTTTTCGGTCCACAGATTAAACATAATTTCGGTGGAAATGATGCTGGGAACGCACAAGTATTATTTGGAGACAATATTACTGTTATCGGCGTCGATTATTCATACAACAAACGTATTCCGGGATCCCGCGGTCTTTCTTGGTATATTGGTGTTGGTCCACAGGTATCCTTTATTGATTATGGCAAATGGCATGATGATTACCACTGGAAAGATGGAAAAACACATACGGACTTTGCAATCCGTCCAGCCTTAGGTTTAGAGTTCAGAATTCCTTCTGCCCCGTTGGCAATGCATTTCGACTGGAAACCTTGGTGGAATCTTTCTCATGGATCTAATTTCGAGCCATCGCGTTTTTCTCTAGGATTTAAATTCGTTTTGAAATAGAATAAAGAGATATAAGCAATAAAATCCTGCACATCATCCGTATGGCAGGATTTTTAACAACCACAATCTTGAGCTTATCACTAAGCTAACTATAAGTCAATAGCCCTCTAATGTTGACGTAGATTCTCAAAAAATGCTATTGATAAGATCCCAACAAATCGAATAACAAATTGCAAAAATTGGTATTTGAATATATAATACTTATCCATCGATTTGATAGGTGATCGGTTGTCCGGTAGCAATCTCCCGTTCCAATATCTGTTCTGGAGAAAGGTGTTCCAAATACATAATCAGCGCCCTTAAGCTATTACCGTGTGCAACAATAAGCACATTCTTACCGACTTTCAGCTGTGGAGCGATAACATGTTCATAGTAGGGTATAACACGCTCGTAGGTATTTTTTAAGCTTTCCCCTCCTGGTGGCGGAACATCAAAAGACCTACGCCAGATATGCACTTGCTCAGCCCCATATTTTTCTGCTGTTTCGTCCTTGTTCAACCCCTCAAGTTTTCCATAGCCCCGCTCATTCAATGCCGCATCTATCACAATCGGAATGGGAGGATTTCCCATTTCGTCCAAAATAATCTTTAATGTATGCTGCGCTCTTATAAGTGTTGAAGTATAAGCAATATCAATTGGTTCGTGTGCTAAGGCCACACCAGCCTTTCGCGCTTCCTGCTGTCCTAATTCGGTAATATCAATATCTTGCCAGCCCGTAAAGCGATTTTCTAAATTCCATTGCGACTGCCCATGCCGAACTAAAAAAAGTTTTGCCATTATTTATTTCAAGTTTGTCTATTGCTGCTTTAATGGATGAATCGATCCAAAAAAACAATTTTCCTACAAAGAGATAAGGTCACGCTGTGTCCTTACACAGGTATATAATAACAATATCTTCAGTTTTGTTTTATTTATACCCCTTCGCACGCGCTGAAACGTCTAAAGTTTTTATCCGCAGCTTATCCAGATGCAATGACAGATTCTTTATCCCAAAAAGCTATATGAACATATCCCTCCCTATTACTATTTGTATATACTTAGCGTTGATGTTCAAAACAAAAAGAAGAACCTTGTTGCTAAAACCTTATTTACCTTCAGTAAGAAACAAATTAACACACTAAAAATCAGTTAAATAAAATCAAAAATAATTATTTAACATATTTTAATTCTACAACATGTAGAATGAATTCTATATTTGTAGTATGAATAAATTATCAGCTACAGAAGAACAATTGATGGGCTACATTTGGGAGATGAAAAAAGCGTTTATGAAAGATATTATGGAAGCTTATTCCGAACCCAAACCTGCTCCGACAACTGTTGCTACATTATTGAAGCGAATGACTGAAAAAGGGGCAATATCCTATGTGCTTTATGGAAATTCGAGAGAGTATTATCCATTAATCGATAAAGACAACTATTATTTAGCACATGTCAATGATATCGTAGAAACCTACTTCGACAATTCAGCATTAAAGTTTGCTTCTTTTTTCACAAAACAATCACAATTAAGCAAGGAGCAATTGGAAGAGCTGAAAAATATAATTGATTCTGAAATTAAAAACAAAGAGACATGATCCTATACATTGGAAAACTGATAACCTGTTCGGGTTTACTCTATCTTATCTATTGGTCGGTACTACGCAATCAGAAGCTGCTCGTATTTAACCGCTTTTATTTACTTGGGATTATTCCTTTGTCTGTCATCATTCCTTTGATCAAGATTGTTGTCCCATTTGATGTTCCAAACGTATTCAATAACGGAAACAATACTACCCACTCCATTACAGCAGTCAATATGCAGCAGACAACGGATTCAGCAATTCCCCATTACGGTCCTACCGATTGGTACAGCTTTGTTCTGCTGATTTATGCAGTTATCGCCCTAGCATTACTACTGAAACAGCTATTATTATATCGCAAATTCTTGGCTTATATTCATGCTGCTGCACCAAGCAATGATCAGTCAATTTATGTTATAACAGGTTTAAAAACGCCATTTTCATTTTTTCAAAAAATTTATGTCCCCAAAGAACCCTATCAACAAGGAATTATTGATCAGTCAATTATAGCCCATGAACAAGCGCATGCGGATCAATACCATTCTGTCGATGTACTTTTCATGCAGCTATCGTGTATACTTCTTTGGTTCAATCCCTTCATCTATCTTATCCAAAAATCGATTCGACAAACGCATGAATACCTTGCAGATCATGCAGTCGTCCAAGTTCATGAAAAATTGAGATACCAACATTTGATTATCGAGTGGAGTATGTCCACCCCTGATATAAACGCATTACCGGCCAGTAATTTTAATTTCTTAACAACAAAAAAACGATTAATTATGTTACAAAAAAGAACAACCAAAGGTAGGCTCTTGCTAATTCCTGGGCTTACCTTATTACTGACAGCAGCCATTTCTATCTTGTTTTCAACACATGTGGAGGCGCAGAAACCAACGCCGGCTAAAACAGAAAAAGAGGCACCTGCTAAACCTTTAACAGCTCCGCCAGCCTCAAGGCAACCAGGTGCTCCCAAAGCTAACGAAACCCGGCCTAGTCCGCCGAAAAAAGATATTGCAGCTCCAATGAAATCCCAGCCTAGCGCTGCTTATCAGCAAGAAGCTAAAATACGATTCCGGGCACCTGGGAAAAAATCTGCCCCACCTCAAAAATCACCGAAAATAATCGATGCGGTACGTGTTGAACGAATCAAATTTACGGAGCCTCAAAAAGAGCCTGCTCCATCAAAAAATGTTTCACCGATAGTCGAAGAAGTAAGGGTCGAAAATATTCAACCACGGGAACCAAGACGGATCAATGTTTCTGCAAATGCGAATGTCAATTCGAATCAAGACCTGCAGTTACAGGAAGAAAAACCTGTAAGAATCGTCTTAAAAGGAAAATCAGAAGTAGAAATAAATACGGTGAACAAAAAATAGAATAATACCGCTTTAACTTACAATAAGAGGAATAAATTTCCTCTTATTGTAACATCTAACCATTTCAAGCTCATTTGCCTTTCAATCGCTGAAAAAATGATTACCTGATGAAATATAAATTACCTCCGTTTTATTCTCCTCTTCAGTATAACACGAGTATTCGAACAAACTCCAAAAGGTTATAAACTCAAATTTCTGATAAGCATAAAACCATTCGATGAAGCAATCCCAGCAAAAAATAAAAATCTTTTTTATTACCTTAGATAAATAAATCGAACAAGAAAACAACTTGTTTTTTCATTAACTATAGTTCACATATATGAAATTATATGCCTTTGTTTTGGGAATAGGCCTATTTCCTGCTGCAGGATTGTGTCAAAAGACCATCAGCCCAGGTAGCGGCGATATCAATACCAACTATATAAAACCAGAAAAATCACTGTATACGGTCTATTATGTCAAAGATAACGCCTGGGACAAACAAGGATCATTGACCTACGATATTGTAGCTACCAACAATCAACTGACTTTAACCAATACCTATATCCCAAAGGATAATGCCTGGACCTCGATCCGTACGACTGTTGCTGATGCAAAAACACTTCAATCTATCAGCTATTCTAGCGATGGAAAGGAAACAAAAGTGAACCTCAACTTTGGAGAAACAATTACAGGTAATTATTATTCGAAGAAAACCAAGAAGGAAAAAAAGATCAACTTAAAACCAACTAGATCATTTGTCGATTTTAACTGGACCGACCACATGATTTCAGCCCTGCCTTTAGACGTTGGTTATAAAGCGCGCATCCCGCAATTTTATTACAACAGTGATTCAGACATTTTTGTCGAAGACTATACTATCAAGGAAGTAAAGAGCTACAGCTATGGATCGCCAAAAACTGGCAAGCATGATAGCTGGCTGGTCACCCTTTTAGAAGAAAGTACCGGGGCAATCTATAATTACGTCATCGATAAGAAAGATCGCCGATTATGGCAAAGGGAAATGTCTATGGGAAACGGCAAGTGGGAAATTACGGTAAATGAGGAACTGGACTATCAACCTATTAAAAATAGATTCAACAAAGAACAAGCCGCCCAGCAGATTTCCCAGGGGAACAGTGTTATTATCGGAACTGCATACGCACGATCCAGCTCCGGAAAAAAACTTGGCGGACTCGTGAATACTGCCAAAAAGCAGTATGCTCCAAAAGGAACAGAAATTACTCTTTTTGCCAATTCTGCCTATTATGAAGAATGGCTGGAGGTCAATAAAAAGATCCGAAAACAGAAAAAGGTCCAGGAAGTCCCATTAGATCCTGATTTTGGTTATGCTGTTAAAAAAGCCAAGGTATATGATGATGAGGGCCATTTCGAGTTTGCAGATCTCATGCCTGGTGCCTACATTATTATGGCCAGTTTCGATTTCACCAATTCGTACAACTATTCCTATGTATCGGGCTATACCAATTATTATAACTATTGGGGCTATACAGGTTCGACGACAAATTATGGTACGGCCAGGTCGTCTTATGTCGACAAGGCTAATATTGAAAAACATGTCACTATTGACAGAGATGGCGAAAAAAAAGAGGTAAATTTAAAGGAAATGTAGTCCAAAAAAAGCCGCTAAAACGAACTGGTTTAGCGGCTTTTTTTGGTACTTATACATGCATTTAAACACGAGAAAATCATCGTTCCATTCTCTGTCTGCCCTTTACTTTTTTCGAAGTTCGATATAACGGTCTATACTAAACGGAAAGCTATCAGCGCTACGCAGCAGAAAACAGGCTCCTGCTCCTACCCACACCGAATAATCAAAAGTCGATTTAATCCCTAAGGATAGACTCATTGCCATCGCAAAACTAATCAACAGGATACCAGCAATTAATGTACTAAAACGCAGCTTATAGCCAACCAGCAGCAAAATTGCTAAAATAACTTCTAAGAATGTTGCACCGATAGCAAGTACATTCCCGAAAGATCCAGGCACAAAAAAATTAAGCGTATTGGAATAGGCCACAAAATTGGCCCAATTTCCCCAGGAAACATGGGGTGCCCCAGGTTCTCCCCAAAAGCCCAAACGATCTGCCACAGCAGATAAAAATGCTGTCGACACAGCTAGACGTAAAAAAAGTTGACTATACATGAGATAAATTATATCAACCAAATTTAAGAGCGCAAAGACAGTTTAAACTTAAACCAGTTTAAGAAATTATAAACAAAAAAGTATCGTTATAAGACGATCGATCATAACTACCTTGGTTTAATCCTAAATCATCACAATAGCTATATCGCATGTCAACAAACCAAAGTACACTGCTATATTTCAATCAGCCCATAGAAAATTTACTACAGCTGCAGGGTTAATTCCTGCTGTTGCTGGTTTCTAAAAATAGACAACTTCGGCTGGTCAGTGTGTACATGCTTTTTAATAGCTTGCTGCAGGTCTATTAATTTGTCTATTTTCTCCCCTTGATAATTCAGTATGACATCTCCTATATGCAGGCCACTTTTATAAAGATTACTTTTTTCATCTAATTGCAGCAGCAACACACCGGCTATTGATGGCAATCCTGCAGCTGACTGTTCCCCTAAGGTCTCCACAGATTTAAACAGCCCCGACTTCCAGGTCCACCTGACATCCTGTTCCTTTGCTTGGGATTGAATCGGCTGCGGTATTTCAGGAGCTGCTGCTAGCGCCTGCAGTCTTTTACTCGTGACTCCAAAATGCAACATATCAAAATTTTTAAAACCTTGATCTTTCCAGTTCTTCAATCGGAAATCACCAAGAGCTGGGTTCATAAAGTTCAATTCGACAACACGGCCATGTTTTTCAATACCCTTCGCCTGATCTTTGTCTAAGTCACCCTGCAATCCGTAGATATTATGGTCTACCTCTTCGCCCCAATACCTGACCTGAATATCCTGATGGGACTGCATTACGATATTATCACGGAAGATATCATGACTATGCTGAAACCAGACATGTGGATGGAAACCATTGTTGATCATCACATTGTTATATACTTTGCGATAAAATCCTTCCCTAAGCTTTAACCCTCCGCTTAAACAGAGATTGTTGTAGATCTCATAATTGGAAGATCCGTCATCCAAATCAATATCCCAACCGTGATCACATCGAAATCTATTATCATGAATTTTGGTTGTTTTGATGGCATCCAGCAATATTAAATCCGGATGTTTCGTCGTCAGTTCATCCATCTCTTTACGATTGGGATGCCAAAATCGGTCGCGTCCCCAGGAATTGAAAGCGCCATGATCACTAGTTTCCAAGACCGTATTAAAGACATCGTTATAGGCTATTTCGTGACCTCCCCAGGTGCCATCGCCTACATTGATACCAGCACGGGGCACATTGTAAATGGTATTGTGCAAAATCCGTAAAGATTCAGCCATGGAAACCTGTACGCCCGCAACTTGTTTTTCGATCAATCCAATGCTATGAATCAGATTGTCGCTGGCCTCACAGTCCATGGGATAATCAGCGCTCTTTGGGCCTCTTATAGTATCCATTTGGTTCAACGGAACAAACTTTTCATAACGAAATGAAGGTGAACGAACGGCCTCCGGATCTCCTACAAAGTTGATTGCTCCAGCGCCGATCTGTTCGATCCGGTTGCCTTCAATCTTTACACCTCGGTTGTAATTATTAACGAAAATTGCATTCCCGCCCAATTCAATAAAATCGTTCGAACGGAAAGTACAGTTTTCAGCACCTTCAATCATCAAGGCCCCTTGTCGGTAGATTGTCCAGTCACTGCGTAATAAGGGTTCTGCTGTTTTCATAAAGGTTGGAGCAGTATACATAAAGCGAAGGCCACTAACTTCAATATCGTGTATTGGATTGGAAGATGATCCGGAAAGGCTGATCAGATTTTCCAATTGCGGAGCCACAAACTTCAGTTGATTCGGATTAATTCCTTTGGCCGGCATATAATATAATGTTGCTTCCTGCTCGTCCAGATACCACTCCTGAAAGGTATCAAGCTCTTCAAAAATATTTTCTACAAAGCGATAGGTCTCGTGCATTTTGCTAGGACGATTATTTTGCTGGCCACCTTCAAGCTTCACCGTCGATGAACCATCTTTTCCCATAATCTGATAATGGAATCCCCCCCAGCGGCCAGCATGCAAAGCATGTACAATTCCACCTTTGGGATTTTTCCAGGTTGCCACCCGTTCAGGACTTAAAGCATCTGCGGCGTAACCTTGAAATGGCAAGACAGTGGGATCATAGTTTGGATAACGTGCCCGGACAAGATGCTCATCATTAGCATATAGACTTTGGAAGTTTGTTCCTCTGGGGACCTTCGCTGCCCATATACCCTGATTACCTTCTTGCCATTTGAGGTCAAGAGATTTGGCTCCACTCAGTATAACCTTTGCTCCATCCGCGGCTTTGATCCGCAAAGGTTGTTTTCTCGTCCCAGATACCACAGCAGACAGCTGGATCGGCTTGTCCAGCTGATAAGTCCCAGCAATAAAGATAATTTCGATGGCTGAGGCATTTTTTCCGCGTTTATATTTTTCTACCGAACGCAGCGCAGCCTCGGTTGTGGCATAGGGACTATCCATAGTCCCCCGGTTTCGATCGTTTCCTTTTGTGCTGATATAAATGCGTTTGACTGGGCCAGACTTTTGCCCATACACACCAAGCGAAACGGCACAGGTTAAGCCAATAAATAATAGTTTAGGGAATAGCATGAGATATCTCTTCATAATTTTAGTCGTCCATTTTAATTTCTAGCTCGACTATATCGGGTATAAACGGCGTATAGCAAAGCGGTTAAGGTCATAAAAATAAAGTCGTTTGCGATTCACAAACGACTTTTTCTGTTCGTGTATCCATACAATAGATGGATCTATTGTATTTCAGATAGATCTATTGTATTTCATCCGGCCAATCCAAGTTCTATTGAATGACTTCACTGATCTGTATCTCTGGAGTAATATTCGTATATTTTGGAAAATCTTCGGCAAATTTTTTCCCATTTTCTTTCAAAGGATCCCGATAGGCTCCTATCGAATCAAAGTATAAATGACAAATTGCTAAATACGTTGGCCCTGCTTCAGAACTACGTCCCGAAAGTCCCTTATCAATAGTTACACCTTTCAATGCTTTACCGTAAACTTGTTTGACAAGCGCAATATGTTTAGGAATATAATAGCTCCAATCAAATGTCTTTCCGGGCCCATTTGGATAAAAAATCGAGACCTTGATCATCCCTTTTTTATGAAAAGGAGGATCTGCCTTTACAGGGTACTGAAATCCAAATAACATGGTGATCAGCACCACAACTAAAATGAGTTTTGTTTTCATAGCTGTTGATAAGTAAGATTAAATAACGTTCTTTTCCCTGGAACCTTTGTCAAAAATCGATAAACAGCGATTAGTATATAGCCTAATTCTTCTTCCGCTCTGCGGCTGCTTTTAACAAAATTTCCCTACTGGCTATGGGTACATTTCCATTCGCATCAGGTCCGATATTCAGCAATAGATTTCCACCTTTTTCATTGATTTCGCGCAGCTTGGTATTTACATCTGTAGGAGATTTCCAATTATTGTCTGACTTTTTGTATCCCCAAGAATTGTTTAGGGTATAACAGGCTTCCCAATCGTAATCCAATGCTGTTCCAGGGTGCTCTTGTTCAGGCGTTCCAAAATCACGCTTAAATTGATCGCGTTTTGCAACACGGTTATTTATGATAAGAGAGGGCTTTAATTTGCGTAGATATTGATAAAGATCTTCCCCATCAGCCATATCCCACCAATTCACCCAGTCTCCGTCAAACCAAAGGATATCTGTATCATAGTTAACAACCAATTCTTTCAATTGATTTTTCATATATTGGATATAAGCAGCCTTCTGCTCTGGCTTCATCAGGATCTGCCCCCAATCATTTTTACCATTAGGATCGACATATTGTGAATCGTGATGCCAATCGATAATGCTATAGTAGGTACCAAATCTGATTCCAGCTTTCTTACAGGCCGTAGATAATTCCTGCACTAGATCTCTTCCTCTCATTGGTGTCGAAGCAATATCGTAATCTGTATAGGGAGAATCCCACAGGCAAAATCCCTCATGGTGTTTAGTCGTCAGGACAATATATTTCATGCCAGCATCCTGAGCCAATCGAACGATACTGTCGGCATTGAAGTCTTTGGGGTTCCATGTCCTGATCAGTTCCGAATACGCATCCTTCGGAATATTCATTTCCGATTGTATCCATTCAGCATATCCTTTGGTTGAATTCCCTTTATAAATTCCACCGAGTTGACTATAAAGCCCAAAATGAATAAACAGTCCATACTTTGCCTCTCTAAACCAATGCATCCGCTTGTCGAAATCCTTTTTGGATTCCTGTAAATAATTAACTTGTGCATATCCCATGTTGATAAACAACATGGTCATTAGAGAAAGAATACAGTGTCTTACTTTTATCATACTAATTTATATTGGTTCATTCAATTCCGCCAAAGCAGCTATTGAATCTTCTATTGGTATCTCGCTCACATGCGAAAAAGCTAAACCTTTCTGCAATTGCGATATATACTGCAAAAAAATATAAAATAAATATAGAAAATATGAATAATACTTTCTATTTATTGCAAATAAGTTACGCTAAGTATCACCTTATACCGGTCGTGATTCAATAGAAAATCAAAATTCGCTGGATCAAAAAAATTACATCGGCTAGCCATGAGATAAAAAAAGCGGAGTTTAAAATTAAACTCCGCTTTTTTATGCCTTTGGTCAATCGACATGCTAGCCCTAGACTATTGGTCTTTTTTCATTGTTCCTTTTTCACGAAGATTGATATGCCAGCTAAAAGCTTCCTCCAACAAATGTGGTGTATGACCTCCTCTTTTACACGCGCGACTATAATAGTCCAAAAGCTGTTCTTTATAATCAGGATGTACACAGTTTTCAATAATCACTTTCGCTCGCTCACGAGGGGCTAAGCCACGTAAATCGGCCAAGCCATAATCTGTTACCAAAATATCAACATCGTGTTCGGTATGATCCACATGTGAAACCATGGGAACAATGTGAGAAATTGCATCCCCTTTGGATGCAGCCTGCGTGACAAAAATGCTCAAATAAGCATTACGGGCAAAATCACCAGACCCACCGATACCGTTCATAATATTCGTTCCTGAAGTATGGGTGGAATTTACGTTTCCATAAATATCGAACTCTATGGCTGTATTGATCGCGATGATGCCCAAACGTTTGATCAATCCAGGTGTATTGGAAATGTTCTGTGGCCGTAATACAATTTTATCACGGTACCGATCCAAATGATCGAATACTCTTGAATAACACTCTTCTGAGACAGTGATTGATGATGCAGAAGCAAAATCTAATTTTCCGGCATCAATTAAATCAAAGGTGCTATCTTGCAATACCTCCGAAAACATGGTCAAGTTACGGAATTTACTATGTATGAACCCAGTCAAAACAGCATTAGCAACCTTACCAATACCCGCTTGAAGTGGCATTAGACTTTCTGTCAAATGACCTAATTCTACTTCATTCTCAAAGAATTGTAAGATATGCTTGGCTATCGCGGTTGTTTTAGTATCCGGCTCAGCAATATCAGCAGGACTATCAAGCTCATTTGTAAAAACAATCCCCACTACCTTACTCGTATCTAAGGGGATAGTCTTCCGTCCAATCTTATTTTCTGGCGCTACAATAGGAATTACATTACGACGTGGGTAATCCTCTGCCTGATAGATATCGTGTATCCCCTTGATATTAGTCGGTATTGCTGTGTTTACTTCTAAAATAACATGTTTAGCCAAAGCAGCAAAAGTCGCCGAATTTCCCACAGAAGTCGTTGGCACGATACTCCCATCCGATTCTATGGCAGCAACTTCCAGAACGGCAATGTCTACCTGCGGTAAATTCTTATTATGAAGAAGCTCCGCAGTTTCACTTAAATGCTGATCTATGAACAATACATCACCAGCATTAATTTTATTACGTAGAATACGATCAACCTGGAAAGGCATCCGTTTGGCTAGCGCCCCTGCTTCCGCTAATTTACCATCTGTTCCATGCCCTAGCGAAGCTCCAGTAATTAAGGTTATTTTCAATGGATCCACTTTTGCACGTTCAGCCAAGGCGGGTAACACCACCTTACTGTCTCCAGCCTTGGTAAAACCGCTTGAACCAACGACCATTCCGTTTTGAAATAGTTTAGCAGCCTCTTCCGCTGTAATCACTTTATCATGTAAGCTTTGAACTTTTATTCTTTCGTAAGCCATATTGTTATAATTTGATTTTATTCCATTATTGTAAACTTAAGAAATTGAAACCTATATATTTCCCTTATTTGAAAAGTTCTCTGGTATATTTTCCAACCTCTTAACCAAACAATTTTAGCTTTTTTTTCAACTGGATATTTATTATCATTCGACACAAAGTTATCCAAACGCGACTTAAAATAGACAACTCGCTACAAATCAAAAATATACAACAAATCCTAATAAAAAAATATTTTCTATCACACTGATTGATAATATATATCACACTGAAAACAAATAACTTACAATAATAAAAGCAAAACTAAAGTAAGTAAATACTAACTCTCTAGCCGATTAATTGCAATTTTAATGTAAGCATACACTCACTTTCAAGAAGTAAAGACGCTGTCTAGTAAAAAAATCCTACCTTTGCTGCATAGTATTATAGGTCAAAATGAATACACAAGATATAACGACAGATGCGAAATATGTCAACCGTTATTACATGACGGAGGTCGACTCGTTTGAAGATAGCATTTACTGTCACCACGCTATTATAGCAGAGAACCATATTTCCGAGCATTGCCACGACAAAGATCAATTTTTATATACAGAAGGTGGTGTTGTATTTATCAAAACGGAGGAGAAATCATATTTTCTACCTGCCCGTCATTATTTGTGGATTCCAGCTGGCGTAAAACATAGTATTCATCCCAGTACGCCGGAGGTCGTTATGCGTAATTTGTACTTTCCAAAAACCAATAATGACGCACCATTTTACAGTAAAATGGGAATTTATCCTGTCAACGATCTTTTGATAGAGCTGATCATGTTTACAAATCGCTGGAATGGCAATATATTTCCAGTTGAAGAACCTAAATATAGTATTGCTACAGCATTTAAACTTATTCTGCCTGAATTATCGCTGCACGAGCTTCCCTTAGCTTTACCCTATCCAAATCATCAAAAATTAAAGGATATCGTCACTTACCTGGAAGAGAATATTGAGGAAAATGTCAGTTTCAAGAAACTTGCTGGATTATTTAATATTAGTGAACGTACATTGGCCAGACTATTTCAAAAGGAATTAAATATGTCTTTTATCCAATACTACACGATCCTGCGGATGTTGACCGCTCTTAAGCTTCTTTTGGACGAAAAATTGAGTGTAAATGAGGTTGCGCTCAAAGTTGGATACAATAGCCTCCCTACTTTCAGTAATACATTCAATAAGGTAGTAGGTATTCGTCCAAGCGAATATGTCAAACAAAAAGAATTGCTTATTTAAAAATGTTTACCTAATTTAGGTCAATAAACCTAATTCAGGATGAAATTCAAACATATCATTTATAGTGCTGGAATTTTATTGCTTAGCACTTCTTTATTTGCCAAATCTCAAGATAAGAAACCCAAACCCATTCAGTTATTTAATGGGAAAGATTTGAAGAACTGGACTCCAAAAATCAGAAACCACCAAGTTGGGGATAATTATAAAAATACTTTTCGTGTAGAAGACGGTTTACTCAAAGTAAGATACGATGGTTATGATAATTTTAATTTTCAGTATGGCCATCTATTCTATAATAAAGAATTTTCTGCTTATTTATTACGGGTCACTTATCGATTTGTTGGTGAACAGGTAAATGGTGGTGAAGGTTGGGCCTGGCGTAATAGCGGAGCTATGCTGCATGGACAGGATCCTCATACAATGGGTGTAGATCAAGACTTCCCAATTTCGATCGAAGGACAGCTTTTGGGTGGCAATGGTAAAGATGAACGGACGACAAGTAATCTTTGCACACCTGGCACAAACGTCGTAATCGACAATAAACTCTTTACGCCACATTGTATTAGTTCAACATCAAAAACTTACGCTGGTGATCAATGGGTAACAGCAGATTTCTTGGTATTGGGAGACTCCTTGGTCCAACATATCCTCGAGAATAAGGTTGTTCTGCAATATAACAAACCTCAAATTGGAGGTGGAAATGTAACCGATTTCGACCCTAAAGTTAAAAAAGATGGTCAGCTTTTAAATAAAGGTACAATTTCACTCCAAAGTGAAAGTCATCCGATTGATTTCAAAAAGGTTGAGCTTTATGACTTGGAACCTTATATGAAGGATCCCAATAAATTGAAAAAGGTGATCGCAGAGTTACTTCCAAATTTGCAGCAATAAGATTATAGCGCGGGAAGATTTAAAATAAAACCTTCATGCCTTTGGAAACATCAATAGTGATGAAAGCAAGCTGAAGATTCTTTCTGACTTATAAAATAAATCATCAATAAAAAAGCATCGAAAATCGATGCTTTTTTATTGACTACTCGCTTGGAAAGAGAAATCCAAAGTATATAACATAAAGAAAAGGGATACAGCGAGCTGTACCCCTCTATATCTATACGAAAAGCTTACGCTAAACCGTTAACAAATTTAGTTAACTTAGATTTGTTGTTAGAAGCTTTTTTCTTGTGGATCACATTTTTCTTTGCCAAACGATCAAGCATAGAAATTACGCGTGGTAATAATGTTTTTGCTTCTTCTGCAGAAGTAGTGTGACGTAATTTTTTGATTGCGTTACGTGTAGTTTTTGCTTGGTAACGGTTTCTTAAACGTTTAGTAGCGTTTGCTCTAATTCTTTTGATCGCTGATTTATGATTTGCCATTTTTTTTAGCTAATTTTTATTCAATTTTTTCTTGTAATTCGGACTGCAAAAATAACACCTTATTTTCAATATTCAAAATCTATTTTATTTTTTAGGTTTAGTATATTTGCGACATGCAAAAATTATCGATGGATGAACTTCAACGTACAGA